>JBBRMR010000094.1:0-16580 GCA_038230735.1 Cytophagales bacterium | reverse complement strand
CATATAACGCACGTATGCTTGCGGTTTCATGGGTTTATTGAATTCGGTAACGTAGCAACCCATACTTTTGGCGGGTGTAATTTGTTTGATTCCCATTTTTGCCGCTTGGGTAAAAGCCAACACCACGGGACCGTAAGCATGGATATCATTGAGTTTCCATGCGTGTTTGATATAATCTTTTTTAGTCCCTTTTCCTGGGCAAAGGCAACCAATCGTAACGTTGCTGATGTCTCCTTCGGGTGTGATATAGGAAGTATAACCACTCAATCCTTTGATAAATTGAGATAAAAATGACTTATCAATGATGCCTTTTTCAATGCAAATACCTAAGCCAAACAGCATTAGTCCACTGCCCGAAGTTTCCACAAAAGAAGTATGTTCGGTCATTTCTTGGTTCCAGAGTCCTTCTTGGTTTTGGTATTTTAAAATTGCTGAGAAGAAACTTTTCGCCAATTCATTTACTTCTTTTTTTCGTGGGTGTGTATCGGGTAAATCTCTTACTAAAAATGCTAATGCAAATGCTCCCCACCCATTTCCACGACTCCAGTTGTCTTCCGAAATTTTACCCAAACCCGCAAAACCTCTCCCTTGATGAATCAGACCGTTGGTATCTTTCAAAATTTTGAACATCTCCAAAGTTTGAAAAACGGCAAAATCCACGTATTCTGGCTTGTTCATGCTCATACCCGCATAAAGCATATATGGCGTTACGGCAAAAGCACAATCAATCATAAATTGGTCGAGGCTGTCTTTGAGCCATGGAGCAGTCATTAGCCCTTCGGAAGTGCGTTTTTGATTTTTGAACATTTTATCGGCATATTCAAAAACATGGGTAGAAAGGGTAGGGGTTTTGTTTAAATAATTCAGATAAGCCACGCCCGTTCCACCCGCTTCGTAGCTGATAAAACTTCCCCGTCCTTTGATTTCTTTGGTTTTGAACTGCTCAAAAATCTTGATTGTTCGTTTTAAGGTTTTAGGGTCTTTTTGAAAAACCGCCAGTTCGCTCATGCCGTGCATAAAAAGCGTACCGCCGTAAATCGCTAAATCTACTTCTTTCAAACCTCTTTCTAAGGCGAGTTTTGCAATAGCTTGGGTGGCGATGTGGTTATTGATGTGGAAAGTATTTGAAGTTTGAGCAACCACCAATCTATTCATCAATAAAAAAAACATTAGTAAGTATTTTTTCATTCTTTTAGTAATATTTTTAAATCTGCCATGAAAACACTCCTTGTATTGTTAATATATCCGTTAAAAATCACATAACGCCCCGAGTAATCCCAAGCGGGATGAGCATCAATACGAAATTCTCCTTCTGTATTTGAGAGGAAAATATTAGTAATGGTATGTCCTTTTTGAGTTTTTAAATTTAATAATCGAATAGGAGCCGTGCCATTGCCCAACGTAACACTTTCTCCAGGATAGGCATCCGTAATCATAAAAGGTAAGCCTTTTGGATGTGAAGAAGGGTGTCCCGAACCAGGTTGAAATACTATTTTCATATCAGATCCGTCGTATTTGGCAGTAATTAACTCTAATCCTGCTTGTTTATCGTCTATTTCCAAATTCATTGAAATATGTTCTCCGTCAGCTGTCCAATTCACATGATGTCCTCCTTTTGCCCACTGCTCAGGAGTGATAGCGGTGCGGAGATTCGAGCCATCGCTATTCATGGTTATCACTGCACGCAACCGAGGTCCGCCCGCAAGGGGTGACCATTGAATGGTTGTTAATAGTTTGGTTCCCTGCGGATTCCATTTCACTTGGAAGCAATAATAATGAAAATCCTGCGGATTGGAAATAGCAATGCTCGGCAATGTTTTTTTATAAATATCTTGTATGGTAACGAGTGTTTTGCTTTCCGCAGTTTTAGTATCCGTGATGATTATACCGTCGGTAGCTACGGGTCCTATGTTTTTGGTAGTTAGTTCTTTGGGAATAATTACCCCGTAGCCAACCTGTGCATATCGGGAATTGGTCAAATTATGGCTTGCCAGTTTAGTCCCATCGGGTGAAATCATAAAAATGGTTCCGCCCATTCGTTTTGAAACGCCAGTATGTGGATTTAATTTGACCGCATACGCCTTCCAAGTGGTCGTATCTACATCATTAAAATAAAGTTCATTATCCGTTTTCCCCCATTGAACTTGGGCTCCCAACTGCATTTCCCATCCCTTTGATTGAGCTACTACCCTTTCTTTTCTTGATGCCATATCTACTAAAATCACCTCTCCGACATCACCAGGTTTGGGTGAACGGTCTTCGTAAGGAAATCGGAATAACGCTAAATATTTTCCAGACGGACTCAAGGGTGATGTATCAAAAAAGCGGTGGATAGTTCTTCCTGTGCTCATGTTAGTAATCTTTACATCCTTCTGAACGCTCATATTTTGGCAATAAGCAGCTGAAGAAATCGCTACAATCATGAATAATAAAAAAAACTTTATCTTAAACAAGATACTTTTCATTGGTTTAAATATTTTAAATTTGGAAACAGCTTACAGATTGACTTTTTCTGTTTTTTTAAGATTTTTTTCCTTTTATTTTAGAGCAGTTCTATCATTGAAAATCATCAAATTGGTGTCCCTATTTATTCGATGAGAAGTTCAAAATAGTCTTTTCAACAATTAATATCGGTGAATCATACACAGGAATTTGTTTAAAAGTATATTGATTACCTTGTTTAGTCCAATTTAATTTGGGTATTTCAAATACTTGTCCTGTCATCAAATCCACCCAAACGGGGTTTTTGAAATTTACGTTTTCAAGCGTAATGTCAATTGGTAAAGTCGCAAAACTATTATTGGGCGTTTTATTATCTTTCCAAACGGTAATTAATGATTTTTTAGTGGTTAGGTTTTGATAGCCGAAAACTGAAAGGGAATCTGTTCCGTTCAGTTTATAAGAAAATTTAGGTATTAATTTGAGCGAGTTATCAAAAATAGAAGCCAAATTCTGCACCGCATAATACGCAAATTTGGGGCGAATTGCCGCTTTAGTAAAATCTGATTGAATCAAGCCTTTCATGTTCAAAACGGGTGGAGTTCCAGCGTAGGCAATATCAATAATGGTAAAAATTGAGGTTTCAATATCTCTACCCAAATCGCCCAGCAGTCGTCTCATGTCGTATTTGGCTTGGCTGTATTCTGTCCAATAATATTTATCCAAGGCATAATTAGGAATATATCCCGAAGGAGCTCCATTTTCACCTTGTCTTAACAATAAAGTTTTTGAATATTTATCAATTACTTTCTGCAATTCCGCCACTCCTTTATAAGAATCTTCGGGGCGAAAGGCGTAACTGTGGTACGAAATCCAATGAAATAAGTCTAATTTTCCTTTATCCGAAATAACCTTTAAAAATCGGTCTAAATACTTTGTGTTCGTATGTGAAGCAAAAGCCAAACCCGCAATTTTCGCTTCTGGTTGAATCCTTTTGATAATTTCGGCAGTACGAATATTCAGCTCTGCTACCGTTTCGGGTTCATTTTTTTGCATGGGATGGTCGGGTTCATTCCATACTTCCCATTCAAATACTTTAGTTTTATAGCGATTTACCAAGGCTTCAACCCAGCGGTCGTAAGCGGCATAACCTTCGGGCGAAGTGGGCATACTGTTTAGCAAACCTTTTGCTCCGCCACCTTCATAAATTGGATTGCCGTAAGAGGTTTCTAACCACGGCTCAATCTTGTTGGCTACGGCAAAATCAATGATATTGTCCAACCATTTCCAATCATATACCCCTTTTACTTGTTCAGTTTTTGCCCAACCCGCCTGTAATCTGATTTTTTTTACGCCTAAAAGTGGCAGATAAGTTTTGTAGCCTTCAAAATCCGTAAAATCTCTATCCAACGTTTCGCAGCCTACAGTTATTCTGGATGATTCAATTTCTTGAGTTGATCGTGGTTTTAATGTTCCTATTTTTTTATAAGGAATGTTTAAGGGCGTTTTTACTCGGTCATTAGATTTATCAATAAATTGAGCTATTGATATGAAAGGGAAAGTTAATAATAATCCTAAAATAATAATTGTGTATTGTGTTAACTTATTCATAATTAGGGATTTAGAAAAAATAAGGGTCAGTAAAGTCTCACTGACCCTTCAACAAGATTTCAACCAATGATTAATTTTACCAATAATCAATACCCCGGATTTTGCTCCAAGACTGCATCCTTGTTCGCTTGAATTTCTGCAAAAGGTATTGGAAATAAAGCGTGAAAAGGTTGAATGGTTGGTCCACTGAGAGCATTAAACTTTTTAACTCTTTCTACTAATTTGCCCATTCTTACCAAAGTTATTCTACGGTCTTCCTCAAACATCAATTCACGAGCTCTTTCATCTAAGATATAGTCAAGCGTAACTTCGCCTGTAGTTACAGGAATCGCTTTTGATCTGTTACGAACAATATTGATGTCAGCAGCAGCCAATGCCGCATTTCCTTTCAACAATTGTGCTTCTGCTCTTAACAATATGGTTTCAGGTAAACGAATCAAATATGTATCTCTAAACAAACCTCCTGCTCCAGATTTCAGTGTCAATTTGACAGCATCCTGCAACAAACCAATTGGATGTTGTCCAGGAGTAGTAATTTTAGAAGGGAAAGGATACCAACGCCAAGTATTACCTGCCTTTATTCCGTTTGTGGCAGGAAAATCTATGATACTTTTTCCAACATGGATAGACAAGGGACTGGTATAAATGAAATCTCTAACAATATTGAATGGAGACGTTCTAATATCAGTTGATGTTACTTTACGGTTATCTTTTTTTGCATCTAAGCCCCAAATTTCATACGTCCAATAATCAGTCGGTTGAACAAACGAAACTCCTCTACCACCACTATTAAGCGTTGAAGCTGCTACGTTATCTATCATTGATGGCTTATTATCTGGTGCAACTAATGAAGATACTGCTGGAGCTACAACTCTTTCCAATTGGTTTTGTGCGGCACCCGTAGAGGCTAGCTGACCACCGATTACATCGTTTTCGTATTGCATTACCCAAATTGCCTCTGTATTTCCTGCTTTTCGGTTTTGATTGCCCACTCTAAACAAATCATAAAATACATCACCTCCTGCTTGGGTTCTCAAACTTCCAAAACGCTCAATCATCAATTTTAGGTTTGATTTTTCAATTACTTCAGTTGCCGCTGCAATGGCTTTGTCGTAATCTTTTAGTTCGATGTAAACCTCGGCCAACAAGTGGTTTGCCACAGGTTTGCTGATTCTTCCATCTTTCACAGCATCAATAGCTGGCAAATTTGCGGCAGCCTCGCTTGCATCGGCAACGATTTGCTTTAAAACATCCTCCTTTGATGCTCTTGTGAAATTAGTGGTAGGTGTATTAATTTCATTAACAATAAGCGGCACTGCTCCGTAAAGATTTACTAATTTATGATAAGCCCAAGCTCTAAAAAGTTTCGCTTCCGCAGCAAATTGTTTTTTCTGCACTTCGGTTAAATTTGAGGTTGCGGCTCTTGCTATAATCGTGTTTGCATTACCAATGACTTTATACCAACGCAACCAGTGTTGTGCAGGTATATTACTTTGTGGTGTTAAACCCACGGCATAGCTTCCCATTCTGTCGGTGGCCAAACGAGCATTAAAAGCCAAATCTGTTCCTAATACTTCAGAATAAATGGTTGCTCCACCATCAACACTACTGATGGCTCGTACTCTTGCATACAAATCTGTAAGGGCTGCATCAAAGTTACCAGCACTGATAAATGAATTTTCAGGGCTGTAAAAGTCTAAAGGGATTTCTTCTAAAAACTTTTCCTCATCGCAACCAGCCGTCAGCGTTAATGTGCCAACCAAAAGGAATGTTTTGAATATATTATTTATTTTCATTTTGTTTAAATTTTAAGTAATTAGAAAGAAATTTCAACACCAAAAGATACTGATTTCATTACGGGAAAGGCGTTGATTGAAGTTACACCCAATGCGGTACTGATACCATCTGATGGCCCACCAACTGGGAACAGTGTCGTATTTGTTTCAGGATCCCATCCTTTCCATTTGGTGATGGTCAAAAGGTTTTTGCCGCTCACAAAAAGTTTTGCATTTGCCGCTCCAATTTTTTTGGCAACTTTATCGGTTAGATTATAGGATAATGAAATATCTTGTAATCTGATAAAATTGCGTTGGAAATATTCTTTACCCCCAACAGGTGAAGGTGTCCAAGTATTGGCATGAATACCGTTTGGATTACGTGGCGACCAAAAATCTACAAAATCAAACCAATTGGCGTTTGCCGCTTGTCCAGGAGTACCATTGTATCCATAAGGGAGGTTGGAACTTAGATAACTGTTTTCTCCACCTTGTATAGAGTTAATAAACGCACGCAAAGTAAACTGTTTGTAAGAAAATGTATTTTGAATTCCGAAAGTGTAGGCGGGTTCGGTGTTGCCTAAAATCTGACGGTCATCGGCTGCCGTGATTTTACCATCTTTGTTTATGTCTTCAATACGATATGTACCTGCTTGAAAACCCACTAATTTCTCATCAGCTAATTGGTAAATCCCAGTCGTTTTGTAATCAAAAATAGTTCCGATTGGTTTTCCAATAAACAAACTACTCGCTATTAAATCATCTTCAACGCCATCGCCATTTTTATCTTCTCCCAATATTGTAACAACCTTGTTGCGATTTCTTGAGAAGTTTAAGGTTATATCCCAACTAAAATCTTTGGATTTAATGGGTGTTCCGTGAATCATAAATTCAAATCCAGAATTATTTAGTTGCCCTAAATTGGTAAATACATCCTTGAAACCCGAAGTTTCTGGTAAAGCCTGTTTCCATAGCAAATCATTGGTATTTGAATTGTAATATTCGATATTCCCATCAATTTTGTTTTTTAATATCGCAAAATCAACACCGATGTTTATGCCTCGGGTTCTTTCCCATCTCAGGTTTGAGTTAGCCAAAGTATTTACGGAACGACCAATGGCAGTTGTGCCACCATCACCAAAAACATATTTAGAAGCATCATCAGAGCTTACACGAGCCAAAGAGCTGTATCGTGCAACTTTGTTTCCGTTTTCACCATAACTACCTCTGATTTTCAAGAAGTTAATAAGTGGTACTTTGAAGAAACTTTCTTCCGAAACTATCCAACCCAATCCAATTGAAGGGAAAATACCCGTTTTGTTGTCTTTTGAAAATCCACTAAATCCATCACGACGAACGGTTGCTTTGAATAAATACTTTCCCGCATAATTGTATGCCAAACTACCCATTTGGTATAACAATGCTTCACTCCAAGCCTCTGAAGATATTTTCTGAATTTCAGCTTGTTGCAAACTATTATAAGACAAGTTTAAATCGGCAAAACCCGTTCCAGAAGCAATGGTACGATTAAAATTCACGGTTTGGTAACCATAGAGAGCTGTAACATCAAAATTATGTTTACCAAATGCTTTTTTATAATTTAGAATATTATCAAAAGTTTGCTCATATTGAGTAGCATCATTTTTAGAAGCCGAACCAGTTAGACCAGCACCATAAATACTGGCAGCGTAATTTTTGAAAAATTTCAAGTTATTTCCAAAATTAGCTCTATAACTTAAACCAGGTATAGAAGGTATTTTCACAATAGCATAAAAATTACCCACCAATCTTGTTTGAAGTTCAGAACGATTGTTTTCTGCGGCAAGGAATGGATTTACATTCAAATCAGCGAGTGGATTTATGATATAATTGCCATTGGCATCTCTTGGTAGAACCAAAGGACTCGTTCCAACGATAGTATTCATATCCGGAGAATCTTTAGAAAAATCAGTAAATGCTCCAGAAGTGTTTGCTCCAATTGTCAACCATTTGGCAACTTCGGTGTCGATGTTAATTCTGGTAGTGTAACGGCTATAATCATCATTTTTAATAAAACCTTTTTCGTTTGTATAACCACCAGACATAAAGTAATTGGTTTTGTCAGAACCACCCGAAATACTGACATTGTGATTAGAAATAATACCATTTTGAGTTAATTCGCCATACCAATCGTAGTCATTCCCTGCGGCAAGCCCTTCTCTTGAAATCGGAAAAAGTTCGGATTGGGCAAACGTCCAAGCTGGATTCTGAGCCGTATAACCAGATTCTTTGGTGTAGGCTTGCAGATAGCTAATATCTCTAACTTTCTCTAAAAAAGCATCTCTACGCAATAATTTGGCATTCACCGTGGGCGAAGAGACTGCATAACTGCTTGAATAAGTAATAGAAGGTTTTGTAGATGTTCTGCCTGTTTTGGTTGTGATTAAAATTACTCCGTTGGCTGCCTGTGAACCATAAACCGCCTTGCTACTCGGGTCTTTTAACACATCAACGCTTTGAACATCACTCGGAGCAACATCCGAAAGCCTACCGTTAAAAATAATTCCATCCACAATAATGAGCGGTGAGGTATTACCACTCAAAGTAGAAGTTCCTCGAATGTTGATGGCTGCTTCATCTCCCGCACGGTTGGTTTGTCCGATGGTCAATCCTGGTAATGCACCCTTCAAAGATTGCAAAATACTTACGTTAGGTGATTCCTTGAAGGCAATTAAATCTGCCGAAGCAATTGAGCCCGTTAAGTCCTTCTTTTTCTGAGTACCGTAGCCAACAACCACTACCTCAGAAAGTTGGTTTTGGTCGGGTTGCAATGAAATATTAATAATCGACTGATTATTAACTTCCATTTCTTTGCTTAAATATCCAACAGAAGTAAAAACCAATTTTGATTTTGACGAACCAACGTTGAATGTGTAAGTTCCATCATTCTGAGTGGTTGTTCCCTTTGTTGTTCCTTTTTCCGCAATACTTACCCCTGGCAAGCCCTGACCATTTTCATCGGAGACTTTACCCTTAATTTTCTGGGCTTGGGTCGTGAATGAAAAAAAACTTCCAGCCACTATTAGCCAGAAATTTAAAAAATATAGTAGTTGTTTGTTCATTTTTTCAGAATTATACAATTTCATGGTTGAATTATACTATTATAATACAATATTAAATTATATTTTTAATTGTACCAAACTTTTTGCAGTAAATTATTTTTTTGTTGGATAATAAACAGATTTAACAAATATAATTTTTCATTTAAAACATCTATTTAATAGTTTTAAATGAATATTTGTACACTTTTTCTACGTTTTATTAATTAATGAATGCAAAAAATAAATTTCAAAAATTTTTCAATTCTCAAATTATTTATTAATTTTACTATCATAATAATAAAGTATATGGTTCAAGTAATTTACAAAGCATTCGACATATTAGAATTGGTTGCCCAAGCAAATGGGCAAGCCCTCTCCCTCACCGAAATTTCGGCGAGCCTTGGTTTGAGTCAGCCTACTGCGGCAAACATCATCAATACAATGGTTGATAGAAACTACCTTGAACATATTGGTAGGAAAAAGGGCTATAAATTAGGTCCCGCATCATTTAGATTGACCAATGAAGTAGCTTACGAAGAAGACTTAGTGAGTGCTTCCAAAGATGCTATGGAAAAACTGACTCAACAGATTAATGAGACGTGTTTATTGGGGATTCTCAGAAATAATAAACGCTATATTTTGCACAATGTAAACTCTGATCAAGATATTCAGGTGCAAATTCGCTCTGAAAGAAATGTTTATGAAACTGCCAGTGGAAGATTGCTTTTAGCGTATCTGAATGTAAAAGAGCGTGAAAGATTCATTCAAGTAAATGGATTACCTGACAAACAACTTTGGGAAGAAGCATCAACTCCAAAAAGTTTAGATATTGCCCTTAATCATATCAGAGAAGAGAAATTAGCCACTACCCACTTTACCACCAATCATATAGTGGGATTTGCAGTACCCATTTTCTTGCAAAAACAAGTCATTGCTGGGTTGAGTGTCTTTTTACCTGAGTATAGATGTTCGGAAGAAAAGAAGGTACAAATTGTTGGGTTCTTGCGAAATGCAGCTTTGGAAATTGAACAAAGTTATTTGAAAAAATCTGAGAATGTGTAAGGTGAAAACTCCATCCATACTATAATAATTGAAAATGTTATTCATCAAAAATTAATCAGAAATTTTCAACTCTATTAATTTACCGAATTACAAAAAGAAGAAAAATATAAGAAAGGCTAATCAAAAGTTTTTTGGTAAATGGAAATCTTTTTCTTAAAATAAAATATGATAATTTTTATAATATATTACACTATTTTATCTAAACACACAATATTGTGATATTTGTTAAATGGCAAAAGATCAAATGACACCTGCTGAACATACTGCTCGGTTACGACAGTCAAATGACTTATGAATACCGTGATAATCGTAAGAAACATCTTTATCATTACATAGGTTTGGATGGTCAAGGCGTTTTGACAAAATGGTATGATTACAGCGAAAATAATAATGGTTCATTGGATGGTTATGCTGAATGTCGTCTTTATTTTAAGAATAGTCCCGCAGGTCAAACCGTTAAAATTGAACAAGTTATTAGTAAATTATATGATTTTACTAACACAAAACTTATCCTTTCAACATTGCGAGAGCGTTTGGTTATGGTCATGATGACCTATCTACTTTCATGTCTAATCTTTTCGTTGATGCCGCCAAAAACAAAACTACCGAAACCCGAAAAGTGAGGGTATCGAATGAAATTGATTTTTTTGAAGATGTGGCTAAAACCTATCTAAATCTACCTTCCGAAACCGTAAGTTATGGTAACGAATGGGATATTTATTGTGCTTCCATGAACGAAACCACGGCAAAAGTTCGGCGTTCAGTTGAGCAGTTGCGAACTGCTGAAGCCCTTACTTCGATTGTTTCTTTAAAAAATAAAAACTTTGCAACACCCTTAATTGACTCAAAACAAAGGGCTTTCGAAGCCTTGGGAATGTGTTGAGAACATAATTGGACGGCGGACGGACCCGTCAGTAGAGCGATTCGAGCAACCTGGCAAAACAAATTACAAACCAATTTGACCAATTAAGTGGATACCTTGACTTTGCTTTCTTCCGATACTTTGGGCAAGCAAATCAAAAAAGCAAGTAATCCAAGATTTTATGTTTTCAATCCTTTGAGTTGGACTCGAAACGATGTAGCCGATATGATTTTTGAAGAAAATTATCCCATAAAAGTCATTGATGTTTCAACTGATAAAGAAGTTGATAATCAGCTAATTACAAAGGGAAATAGAAAATATTTAAGAATTTGGGCGAATAATATTCCCTCCGTTGGTTATAAAGTTTTTGAAATTCAAAAGGGAACTTCAAAATCAGCGGCTACCAATTTAATGGCTTCGGGAGACCAAATTTCTAATCCTTTTTATAAAATTAAATTAAGTCCATCGGGAGCAATTACTGAACTTTTAGACCTTAAAACCAATAACAGAAATGTGGTTTTGGCAGGTAATTATTTGAATGATTTAGGAATTAAAAATTGGCAATAAGGTACACTTTCCATTGAAAATGCAGGTTTGGTTTCGGTAACTTTAAAAGCAGTTTCACAAGACCCCGTTTTGCATACTGTCCGTTTGACACTCTTTGCCAACAGCCCACGCATCGAAATTGAGGATAGTATTCACGTTAATTTTGCCGATGTTAAAACGTGGACTTTTGGCTTTGATTTAAAAAATCAAACCACTCGCCACGAAGAACTTGGGGCAATTATCACGGCAAAAAAAAACCCCCAAATGGGCAGTCAAGTGGCGGACATTATGCTGCCCAAAATGCTCGCCTTGATTGGCTTACTTTCAATCATTTTGCCGATTTGAACGAAGATAATTACGGCATTACGCTTTCAAATCAAGATTGTAGCTTTTTCAAGTTGGGAGAAAGTAAAGTTGATTCACTTTGGGAAAATTCATCCATAATCCATGCCTTGGCGGGTGGGCAAGTTGATAAAAAATTGGAAGATGGGGGTTATATGGATATTTTCAAACAAAACGGACATAAAGGTTTTTACTATAAATTTGCCCTCAATATTCACCAAAAGGCTTTTGATAACATTGAAGCCATGAAATTTTCATTAGAACACCAAAACCCTTTAACAACGGGCTGGATTGAAGGTGAGAATGGAAGTGTTTCCAATACATTTTCTTTACTATCAATCAATAATCCAGAAGTATTGCTTTGGTCTGTAAAACCATCAGAAGAGGGCATCGAAAATGGCTTAATTACTCGTTTTTGGAATATGGATTCCAAAACTGTTAATCCAATTATCAAGTTAGCATAACCCATAAAAAGTGCTTGGCAAACTTCCCATATTGAAACCAATTTACAAAAATTAACGCCCGTAAATGGCACATTGAAAGTCAATTTTAACCAACATCAACTGAAAACTTATCACATATTTTTAAACTAATTATTTATGAAAAAATTACTCATTTTCCTTATTTGTGTTTCGCTTAAATCTTATGCGACCAATTACTACGTTTCCGCATCTGGCAATAATAGTAGTGATGGAAAAACGACCGCATCAGCATTTTTAACTATCCAAAAAGCCCATGATTTAACCGTGGCGGGTGATACTGTTTTTGTCATGACAGGCGTTTACAGCTCCACATCGGGATCAATATTGAACGTAACTCGCTCTGGAGCAGCCAACGGTTACATTACTTACAAAGCCCTAAAAGGCAATACACCCAAAATTACCGCCTCGGGCAATGTTTGGAATGCCGTGAGCATCAATGGTTCATACATCGCTTTTGAGGGCTTTGAATTAATTGGTAACAATAGCAATATCACTTACGATAAAGCTTTTGCTATCTACACTGAAGCGGCAAATGGTGGCACAAATTGGTCAACTTACGCCAATTATAATACGAACGGTATTTCAATCGGTGGACCTAATACTGAATCCAAACTTCCGCATCACGTGGCGGTTCGGAATTGTAAAGTACACGATTTTCCAGGCGGGGGCATCAGTTCCATTCAAGCCGATTACACAACTATTGAAAATAATTTGGTTTACAATAATGCTTGGTATATGATGTATGCGGGAAGCGGCATTAGCATTTTAACCCCTTTTAATTGGGATAAAACAACGGGCTACAAAAACTTCATCAGAAACAATATTTGTAACACTAATAAAACCACCATTCCTTGGGTAAATTTGAAAAGATTGAGTGATGGCAATGGAATAATTATTGACGTAAATCAGCAGGGTTATAATGAACAAAGCTCAAATACACCAAGTCCAAATGCTTATACAGGCAGAACTTTGGTTGAAAACAATGTTGCGGTGAACAATGGCGGTTCGGGCATTCATACTTTCAAAGCTGACCACGTGGACATACTCAATAATACCACCTACAACAACGGTACGGTGGTGGGTTATCCTGATATATTTTCAAACGCTTGTCAAGATGTCAATATTATCAACAATATTATGTACGCTCGCACGGGGGGAGATTGTAATTCTAAGCCCAAGAATGCCACTGAAATATACAGCCACAATATTTATTTTAATGGAAAAGTCGGTTTTCAAGGGGCTAATGATGTGGTGATTGACCCACAATTTGTGAACCTTTCTACGGATGTTTTGTTAGGTAATTTCAATTTGAAAAGTACCAGTCCCGCCATTGACCAAGGCAATAATACGGCAGGTTTTTTTAGTCAGAAAGATATTTTGGGCATTGCTCGCCCCCAAGGCACAAAACCCGACCGTGGAGCGTATGAATTTTATATTGCTCCTGCGATTATTCTCACCAGTATTGCTGAATTACCCGTTATCGAAACAGCGACACTTTATCCAAATCCTGCGAAAGAAACCTTGACGATTCGACTGCCTACACCCCAAAATAATGCAGCAATTGAAATTTTGAGTTGTAATGGTAGTTCTATGAAAAAACAGGCACTTAAAAATCAAAGCAATGAAATCAATATTGAAACTCTTTCAACGGGTTTGTATATCGTGGTGGTTTATCAAAATGAGCGAGTAGTTTCGGTGCATAAATTTGTAAAACAGTAGACCGATATTACAGAAAATAGTGTGACGGTTGGAAAATCATTTAAATGAAAACTTGGAAAAATGCCTTTTGAATTACTGCAAATAATATTTCTGGATTGTATGCTTATAAAATACAACAACGATTAATCTACCGCTCATTCTTCCGATAAGCCACGGGAGACATTCCCATTTGTTGCTTAAACAATCTTGAAAAGTAAAAGGGGTCGTCAATGCCAATTTGCGAAGCTACTTCATTGATGCGTAATTGACTGAAATGAAGTAGTTGACACGCTTTTTGAATACGAAGGTGGTTAAAATACTCAATCGGTGCATAGCCCGTTTGTTGCTTGAATTTCCTCGAAAAAAACGAAACTGAAAGATGTGCCGATTGAGCAATATCCTCTAATGTGATTGATTTTGTAAGATTTTGTTGCATAAATGAAATCGCCTTGTCCGTCGGACTTGGTACTTGTGGTATTAGCGTATCTGTCTGAAAATAGTCAGGAATAACAAAAGTTGCCAGATAATGAGGCAATAAAAGATTGGCAAATAGCAAATTAGTTTTACTATATCCTTTCAAAAATGCGGTTGTAATTTGTTTAAAAATTGCATTTCTTTCGTCCGAAAACCCTACCCAAAACCCTTTATTTGTCTCAGTCATAATTGCCATTGCCGCTTCGTCACATTGACTACCAGCCAAGTGAAACCAATAGATAGTCCACGGGTTTTCGGCATCCGCTCCGTAGGAATGGGTCGTTCCAGATGGAATTACAAAAACTTCCCCCGCTCCAATAATTATCCTTTCGTTTTCAAACTGAATCCAACCTTTTCCATCGGTACAGTATATCAAGATGACTTGTGAAATGCCTGTCGGTCGCTGATAGTAATGGTGCAAGGCTTTTGGATAAAAACCCATTCTGGCAATAAAAAGGGAATTTATTAAGGGTGTATTTTCACTTTGAGCAATGGCTACCATCGGAACTTCAATGATGAGTTCTCCTTCAAAACCTCTACTTTTTTGAATTAAATTTGACATTTTATAGAAATTTTTAACGCTTAGGAACAGAAAATAAATAAAGGACTGAATTTATAAGTGCTATTTTTTGTGCCAATCAAGGCGATAAAACCGCAGTTACGCAGAGCGTAATGAGGATTTATCTGGGCGGCAATCCGCAACGCAGAGTGGTACAAAAAAGAGTATTTATAAAACAGTTGGTTATTTGTTTTCGATTCCTTGATTTCAAAGATAAAATAATCCATGTTTTAAATCAAATTGTTTATCTCTGATTTCATGGTATAGCTTAATTTTGTATTTGTAAAATACAAATATTGATTTCCGAAATCTTTTAAATATGATTCTTAAAATAAACACTTTTTTTAAAGTTAATGATATGTATTTCATTGCTAATCAATTATTTATCAATAAAATATTAATCGGATTTTTATTGATAAATCTATCATTACTAAATAATACTTCTGCACAGGAAACCTTCGCAAAATGGAACAATACAGAATTAACGCTTGATAATGGTATTGTCCATCGGGTGATAAAATTACCAACTACCACTGGAAATTTTTCTACAACCATTTATAAGCCTGTCATGGGTGATTTTAAATATTTTCAACCCAAAAATCCAGATTTTCAGTTTGAAGTGGATGGAAAAATTTATTCGGGTTTCGATAATTGGAGTTTAGGACAAATTAAAAAAATCAATGATTTAAAAGAAGGAAATGGGGCAGCCGTAACCATCGTGAGTGAAGATAAACAAGTGGAAGTAACACTGCGATTTTTATTGTATCCAAACTCGCCAGCCATTCGTAAATATTTGATTATCAAAAATTTATCTGATAAAATCGTTGCCTTAGAGTCGGTTGATGTTGAAAAATTTAATATCACAAGCTACTACGCCACCACTTTTAGTTGGATTTGCCACGATTACGGCAGAAGACGTTCGATTGGTGCTTACGATGGTAATTTTCAAGATGCCCTTTTAACGGTTCATAATAGCAACTGGAAACAAGGAATTGTGATTGGCAATGAAGCCGCTGGTGTGGTAAAACATACCTCCGTATTTTGGGAAGAACCAACCATTTGTAGTGGTTTTACGCACAAAGACGCTCGTTTTCCCTTCAAAAAATACATTCAATCGGGAGAATCGTTTGAAACAGCACCAGTTTTTACAATGGTTTACAACAATCGTAAAGACCCTGACGAAATTTTAAATACCTCGGTGGCTGATTTTGTAAGAAAACATTTGGGTACTCGGCTTTCAGAATTATCCCAAAAACCCACTTTTATCTATAATACTTGGGTGCCTTTTGGTAAAAATATCAATGAAAAATTGGTGATGGAATTGGCAAAAGCCGCCGCCGATGCGGGTATGAAAGAATTTATCATTGATGATGGGTGGGCTGATAATTACGGCGATTGGATTATTGACAAAAAGAAATTTCCAAACGGACTAAAACCCATTTTCGAGTACATTAAATCGTTGGGAATGAAACCTGGCTTGTGGGTTAGTGTGGGTAGTGCTTCGCCCGACAGTAAGGTTTATCAGGCTCATCCTGAGTGGTTTGTGTTAGACGAAAACCAAAATCCAGCCAACCTTCACGAATATGATTTAAAAATGCGAACGGCTTGTTTTAGCACGGCTTGGAAGGAATACATCAAGGGTATTTTGAT
>JBBRMR010000093.1:0-16821 GCA_038230735.1 Cytophagales bacterium | reverse complement strand
GCAGCATTTGCTTACAGACATATCAATTTTCAAGGAGAATACGATTTTTCGGATGAAGTTGTCAAAGATGCTCTTAAAGTAGATATGAAAAAGGCAATGAACCTTGAATTATAATTTTTTTGCTTATAACTAATTGATTTAAAAGGTTTTAAGTCGTTTTCGTGGGAAGTTTGCCCCAAATTTAAGTGACTCCCCAACAATCAAGTTTAGCTTCCAATACAGAAACAAGTGGGTGGCTATTGGGTAATAAAGGATTTTTCTTTTGGTTTGAAATACTTTTTCCGTTTGGAATCGTGTTTACACCAATTTTTGCCAATGCCTCATGATTCATAATTCGCAAGTTTGCTTCAACTCCTTGATGTTCAACATGGCAAGAAGCACAATTTCCAATATTTACATGAAAGGCAGTTGGTTGTCGTTGAAGTAAATTTTTATCAGCCGCATGGCAACTGATACATTTGGCTTCATCAATACTATTGCCAGCCGTATGACAAGAAACACAATTCGACGCTAATTGTGCGTGAGCTGCCGATAATTTGCCTGGTGCTACCTGTTTTTGTAAGTTATTTCGAGTATTATCTGAGAATCTAATATTGGCAATACTTGCAAAAAGTATTGAGATAAAAGCAAGTGCAATAAGGGTTTTTCCCCAATATTTTAACATTATTTGAACCATCTTAATCCGAAATAAAGGGCTGACCAAATGTGAAAAATGAGTAAAAAATAGAAAGCACATGACGTAATAATATGAGCAATGAGCCAGTGTGCGGTTCTTCGTTTTAATAATTCATGCGTTTTTATGGCATATTCAAGGTCTGCAATGGATTCTGCCAATTGCACAGCACGAACCGATAAAGGTATTTTTGAATCCGCTTGAAAAACCTCAGTACCCACTAAACTATTTAAACTATTACGCACAAAATTATGGGTAGAAGCATAAACGATTTCAGCGTTGGGTTGTCGAGCCATCTCACCCACTAATTGATTATATTCAGTGGCTAAACGATTAAGGAGATCTTGTTTTTCACGCAATTCCATTGAAGTATAACTGAGAAAATATCTACCCACAAAGCCGCTCAATACTGTGAGCAACATCATTGCCGTTAGCCAAATTCCGAGGGTACTTTCAAAATGGTGTCCCGTGTGTATAATGGCGAAAATTGCCCCAACAATGCTTGTGTAAACGTGCCAATTCAACAACGTACCGAGTGATATTCGAGCGGTTATTATTTTCTTTACGGATTCAACTCGTTTCACGGCAGAGTAAATAATTGGGGGTATAATCATTAATAATGCCCCCAAAATTCCAAATATTCCACCCGTCAAACTTCCAGAAAATCGTAAGGAACGATGCACAAGGAAACCTAACCACAAAATAATTTGAAGTATTAACAGACCTCCAATAATTGCACGTTCTTTTTTCATAAAATTTAGGCATCAACTGAAATATCTTCCGTTGCTTTTGCTTGGCACGCTAAAATCATGTTCTGCCCTTTATCAGCTTCGGTTAAAGCATCTTGAACTGCCATTGTTACGTTGCCTGAGAGTAATTTAGTAATGCAAATTCCGCACGTTCCTACCCGACACTGATAATCAATATTTACTCCAATGTCCTCCGATGCCTCCAAAACCGATTTATCGGGAGTTAAAATGGCGGTCTTACCTGATTTTGCAAAGGTGGCAACAGCGGTATTTGCCGCATTTTCTGGCGTAGGACTTGATTCAATTGGATTATTTTCTACTGGATATTCAGGGCGGAACACCTTGCGGAATTACTGGCTGACTGCCGACCTCTGTCTTTAAAACATTCTTAGTATCATTTACTTCGGGTTGAGTAGGAGGGATGTTTACGTCTTCTACTTTATTTTCAGAAGGAGTAATTTTCTCGTTGGGCGTTGGGCTGGCAAAAGCCTCAATCTTAATATTGTCTTTCGGCACTTCCAAATCTTCGAGCATTTCTTTCAAAGCATCCATCATCGGAACGGGTCCACAAATATGAATTCGTTGAGAGGCAATTTCTGGAACGTGCTTAGCAAGTGTTACTTTTGTAATACGTCCTGAATGGTACGGAGTTTTGGGCGGATGTTCTTGCCTTGTAAGGGTTATCCAAACGTGAAAATTTGGGTAACGATTTTGCAAATATTTAATTTCCTCTTGAAAAATAATGCTTTTGTCATTTTTACAAGTAAAGAAAAGGTATATCTCTTTTTTCCAAGAGTGGTCTAATAAATAGCGAATCACGCTCATCATGGGTGTTATGCCCACGCCACCCGCAATTAGTACGATACCATCGGCATCAGACTCAATAAAAGTAAATTTACCAGAAGGTCCAGTAATTTGTAGGAGTTCCCCTTCGTGAACTTGTGTGTTTAAATACGCAGATACGATGCCGTGAGTTTCGTGTTTTACGGTAAGTTCACAGTAATTTCGATGGGTTGGTGAAGAGGCAATGGTATAGGAACGCTTAACAGGAATTCCGTTTGGAATAACGGTAAGTGTAAGAAATTGCCCAGGCAAAAAATTAAATGGAAGCCTTCCACCAGCAGCGTCTGTCAAACGGAAAGTTTTGACATTTGAGGTTTCTTTAAATATTTCTGAAACGAGTAATGTCCCTGTCCATGAATTGGGTTTAGAGGGAGTTGTTTCAACATTGATACCAACAGAATCTGTCTTTGCCACAACGGGTGTTGCTATGGGTTTAGAATCTGGTGAAGAAGAAGTGATGGGCGGCTTCACATTCGCTGGCGAAATTGCGGGTGGGACAATTTTTGAGTCTGTCCCCCCAGGAGGTGGCGTATTTGGGGTGGAACTTCCAGATAATTTCTCCACAAGGGCATTAGCACGTTTCATTTTTTGGAAATACATCCAAATCATGGCAATGGCAAATGCCACGAGTGAAAGCATAGAAATATAATGAAACCACGATAACCCAAAAATACTTTTGGAATTATCGGTTTCAACCAACTGGTCAATGTACAGGTTTTGTTTAAACCACCGTAAAGCAGTAGTTTGAGGACTTCGATTTTCAGCGATTGTAAGTTGAGTAGCCAAACCACTTTCTAATACTTTCTGACCTTGACGAATCTGAGCATTTGCTTCTTGCGTAGCGGCAAAATCATGATTTAAAAGGGCAACTTTAAGGTCTTCCATTCCTGAAAGTAAAAGTGCATTGGCATCATTTACTCGCTGATTAGCTAATTTTATAATTTCGTTACGTTTTTCAGTTGGCAATTCGGGAAACTGCATCATGGACGGATAAAGGTCTTTATTGGGAGACTTTCCCATATCCTTCATCATTTCGCCCATGCCTTTCATCATATCACCCATACCGCCACCGCCCATCCCTGCCTTTGCTCCACCACCCATATTTTTACTGGTATCATTTGGCATACCGCCGCCTTTTGGGTTCATCCCCGCCATTGTAGTATCAGACGTAGATGGCGATTTTGGATGGTGACTTTCGTGTTCACTCGGGGTAGTTTGAGCCATAACCGATGTAACAACGATAATGCTTATAACCGTAAAAAGCACTAAAATTATAGCTTGAAAATGCTTTGATAGAAAGATTCTTAACCCCCTGTTTGTTACTTTGCCATCCTTCATTTTCTCTTATTTTTTATGAAATAGTTTTAAAACGCATCATTTTTCATCATCTTTCATGGGCATTGGAGCTTTGGCTTTTTTCATGTTGCCTTTTTTCATTTTATCCTTTGGCATCTTATCCATTTTCATCTTTCCACCACAGCACATATCCATCATGCCCATGCCTTTATCCATCATTTTCATGCCCATGCCCATCATATCATGATCCATCATTGGCTTGTCTGCGGGTTTCATAGCTTTATCCGCCATGCCTTTTCCTTTATCCATCATATCCATGCCTTTATCCATCATCTCCATATCATCATCCATTGTTTTATCAGGCATTGTTTTATCGGGTATCGGTTTATTGTTGCGACTGCGGGATTGATGAATGGTTGTATTATCCCCCATTGATTTATCGGGCATCGGTTTACTGGACATCGCACTTTTCTCATTTTTCATCATCTCTTTTCCCATTTTCATCATGTCCATCCCTTCATCCATCAACTTCATACCCCGCTGCATTTTGTCTTTGTTCTTGATGGCTTCCCCTTTATCCATCATGTCTTTGCCCAACTTTGTCATTGCCATTCCATCATGAATCATGTCCATACCACCGTCCTTTTGCATTTTTGCAGTAGTATCTGAGACAAAAAATGAGGTAGTTTCGACTTTTGAGTTCGAGGGTTTTGTCTCCCTATTCTTACCTTGACTATTCATTACGGAAAATGATAAAAAGGCAAAAATCATTAAATAAGCAATAGAATTTTTAAATGCACCGCTCTTTTTATACAGAAGTACACCCAACTTTACAAAAATGATATTTTTCATGATATTAGTAAATAAATTGTTTAAAATAAATAATTTTTATGGCAAACGATATTCCCTAAAAAGGGTCAGTCAAACCACTTACCCGAATGAGTTTTTTATTGACAAATTCATCAATACCTAATTCTGACAATTCACGCCCGTATCCAGAGCGTTTTGTGCCACCAAAAGGTAAATCCGCTTGTGTCCATGTGGGATGATTAATAAAAACCATGCCTGTATCAATTTGGTCAGCCACCCGTTTGCCTCTTTCAATATCTTGCGTGAAAACTGAACCGCCCAAACCAAAAGGTGAATCATTTGCCAAAAAAATAGCCGCCTTTTCGTCTTTTACCCGATAGAATGAGGCAACTGGACCGAATAGTTCTTCGAAATAAGCGGGATTATCAATCTTTATATCCGTCAGAATGGTTGGTTGCATAAATGCCCCTTCGCCCTCTCTTCGCTTGCCACCCAACAATACTTTTGCTCCTGCCTTTACCGCTTTATCCACTTGGTCTGCCAAATGAACGGCGGCTTCTTCACTACTCAAAGGTCCTAAATCAGTATCTGCATTCATTGGATCGCCCACTTTGAGATTTGCCATTTTAGCGGTAAATTTTTTCAAGAATTCATCCGCAATTGCATCAACGGCAATAAATCGTTTTGAAGCAATACAACATTCTCCGTTATTGTTTATTCTACCGACCAATGCCCAATCAACGGCTTTATCAATATCAGCATCTTCCAAGACGATAAAAGCATCACTACCGCCTAATTCTAAAACCGATTTCTTTAAATATTTTCCCGCTTCGGAAGCTAAACTCGCTCCTGCCGCTTCACTGCCCGTCAAAGAAACCCCTTTAATTCTTTCGTCTGAAACTAAGGCAGATGCCCGTTTCCCAGATATTAAAAGGTTGATATAAAGTCCGTTTGGTGCATTGGCTTCTTTGAATAATTCTTCGATGGCAATGCCACACTGCGGAACAATGGATGCGTGTTTTACTAAAATCGTATTGCCAATCATGATATTAGGGGCGGCAAAACGAGCTACTTGATAAAATGGGAAATTCCACGGCTCAACCCCAAATAGAACCCCAATTGGACTATGACGAATAAATGCTTCACCATGTTCAGGGCTTAATACTTTATCGGCAAGAAATTTGGCACCATTATCAGCATAATAATCAAATATATTAGCACTCAGCATGATTTCCCCTTCTGCCTGAGCGAAAAGTTTTCCCATTTCTAAGGTTATGGTTTTAGCAAGTTTCTCTTTATGTTTCCGCATTAAGGCAGCAACTTTACGGAGTAAATCAGCCCTATGTTCGTAGGTAGTTTTTTTCCAAATCTCAAAAGCCTTCGTTGCTTGAACTACCGCCGCATCAATTGCCGAGTCGCTCATTTCTTCAAAAGATTTGACGACTTTATTATTGGCTGGATTTACTGTTTGAATAGACATGATGTGTTTTGTTTAATTATTAAAATTTATATGAATTGCATCAATTGTAATGTTCATAATTTAACTTTTGCGGTTGATTTTTTGGAAGCCACCATGCAGCAAGTGAGTTTATCCGCAGCACTCATTTTCCCTGATTTACCCAGCATCATTCCACTTTTTTTGCAACAATCGGCTTGCTCTCCGTGGTTCATTGCCATTGCATCTCCCATCATCATTTTACCTGTCTCACAACAACCAAGTTTACTATCATCCAACATATTCATTGTTTTCCCAACCATCATTTTAGTCATAGATGCGTCCATCTTACACATATCTGTCATTTTATTCATCATTTTTTCCTGCATTTGCCCATCGTTTTTTGCCATGATAAAAATGGCAGATACAATTGCATCGGAGTGTTTGGTTCTCATTGAATCCATCAATTGCTTCATATAGACATCATTATTTACCAATGCTGAGATAGTTTTTGCCCGAGTTTCTGCATTACTTATCAGTGCATCGGGCGAGGTCTTGTTGCATTGAGTTAGCATAAACATCACAGCAACGGATAAGAGTGTAAGCGTGATTTTTTTCATCTTTTAAAATTGTTTAAAGCAATTATTAATTTCATATTTGTGGATTGCTGTTCTATGAAGAACCTTTTAAAACTTAGTTCTTCATAGAACAGCATCAATACCTACATTTTCATTTTACCCATTTTGCCATTCATATAAACGATATCGCCTTCTTTCATGGTCATGGTTTCGCCACTTTTTGTTTTCATAGTTCCATCGGTCATCACCATAGTACCGTTGCTCAATGTCATATCTTTATCCATGCTCATTGTTTTCCCTTTCTTCATCATTTGCATCTTGCCATCCATCATCATAATATGGTCTTTTTTCATATCCATCATTTGACCCATTTTGCCCATCTTCTTACCCTTCATCCCGCCCATGTGTCCTTGTGAAAATGCCGTTGAACTTAACGCAAGGGCTGTAATTAAAATCAATAATTTTTTCATGTTTTCAAATATTTATGGCTTCCATAGTTTTATAAATGGTTGCCTGTTAAAAATAAAATTGTTTTACTATTCTCTATAATACGATACTCATTTTCCGTTTCTGGAATTATTAAAACTCCGCATCAAGAATGAGATAATTAAAACAAATAAAATACCTCCTAAAAGCATTTCTGTGGTTGAGAAAGAGGAATTTCCGTTAAAATTTCCGTGATTATTCCCCATTCCTTCGTTCTGTGCAAATACGCCTAAACTAAAAGTGAAGGCTAAAAAAAACATCATCAATTTTTTCATATTCTTAAAATTTATAGATTAAAAGGTAATACTTTTCTAATAATACAAAATGGTTTTGTAATGAAGAAACCACCATTATTCTATCATTCCGCCATGACTTCCTCGCATCATTGTTTTTAGCTTATCATTTTCTTGCAACCATTTCTCTCCATTTTGACTATTCATCATTACATCAATCATTTCCTTCGACATATCATTATTATTAGCAATCGAATCCATGATTTCTTTTCTCGTTTCTGGTTTTGAAAGAGCTTTTGTTGTATTTATTTTTTGCTCATTTGTGTTTGTTTTTTGTTCGCAAGATACCAAAAGTGCTACAAACGCAATGGCGAAAACAGTTTTATGTAATGTTTTCATAATTTTAGTTTTTTAAAATATTCAATACGAGTTGTTACCGCCTACAACTATACGTCATAGGTAATAGGTATAAAAATCAATTGAAATGAAACCTATGACTTTACTGAATTATCTTCAAGTATCGTTTTTCTCTCATTGTATTCTTCGGTACTAATGCTCCCAGAAGCATAGCGTTTCTTTAAAATATCAAGAGGCGAATCTTTCTTACTTCGTTGTCCAGGAATATTGTAGGGGCTTGCAAAAATCCAGAAAAGAAGCATTACCCACACAAACCACCAAATAAAGTGCATTCCTCCAAAATTGTATCCGTTGTACATATCCATAATTTCTATTATTAAGATTTAAAATTGTTTTTGCTAAATGCTTGAAAATCAATATATTAAATAACTTGTAACCCTATTTTATTTCCATCATTAAATGATTAATTTTATACATTTTATGAAAGGAATCATACAGAACTAAGTCTTCATTCGTTTTAAAATTTTCATCCAAAAGGTCATGAAATTTATGATTGTTTGGAAATGAAACCTTTAAGTTATTTTTCGTTAAAGGTTGTGGGATTGACGGTGCATCAACACTATAAAAGTAATCAGTAGTATAACCGATTGGACCTTTATTTGAAACAATGGGGCGTTTAAAGGCATAAATAAAAATTGATTCCGAGGGATTAAGCAACAGGTATTCCTTATCACCAACAAATCTAAAAACCTCTCCTTTCGTGTTCTTATAACCGTAGGTACTCTTTTTGTCAAGTTTGAATTTTTCCCCTTTGTGTTTCACGATTATCTCATTATTATTAAACAGCACATCATCATTGATTTTGTGATTTTCTGTTTTATAGTTAATCGCATAAGATAATTTTTTTTGTTGGAAGTCTGAGGCTGTTTTATAAATGCCGCTACTGTCATTTTGTGCCATTAAAGAAGAAGAAAAAAAAAGGCAAATTATTGCCAACATTCCATAAGAACTTAGATTTTTCATAGCTCAAAAAGTTTAATAATTTATTGGGGTTTCTCCTACAAAGTTCCGTAAATCAAATAAGTATTTTGTTACACAATTCTGGAACGGTTTTATATAATTATCTGATTTTCAGAATATTAAAGCATGATACAAATCTATTAATTCTATTTTTTTAAAAATATGATAATCCTTCGGAGACTTTATGACAATTGTCATAGTATGAATTTTGAGGGTTTAAAATTTGATACTTAACCCACCCCCAGCATTTTTATAACGGGTATCATAATTCGCAAAAAGTGAAAAACTTTTATTCAAAATATAATCTAAATCCACGTGCAAACGAGTATAACCATCTATGAGCCATTGACCTTGTAATCCTAATCCTAAACGTTTGGTTAATCGTTGTTCACCAGATAATTGAAAGCGAACATTTCCTTTTGAATCAAATTTTACTTCTGACTCTATTAAAAATGGAAGTAAATACCTTAACCCAATAACGGGTCGTATAATTTTGGAATCAACACTCGTTCCTACATCCCCAGACGATTTTCTTAAAAAAAGCTCGTTTCCTGCATCAATTCCACCAAAAACTCTAAAATATTTAGTCAAGAATCGTTCATAGTCTAAATCAATTTCGTAATCTCCCTTCCAGTTGGCATCGCCTCCCAAAATAAAAGCATTTCTATTATTTGAATAATTTACATTGAGGTAATTGTTGGTAACGCCTACATTGGCAGTTCCCCAAAAATAGAATACATTATCATTAACAGATTTTGTTAATTGTTTGGTCAATAAGGCAATATCAGCATCGGGTTTATCACCTTCATAACTCACAATTCTTGCCATACCCGTAGCCATGTGATACAATAAATGACAGTGGAAAAACCAATTTTTTTCTTCATCTGCCAAGAATTCAATCGTAACGCTTTCCATTGGAGCAACGTTTACGGTATGTTTTATCGGGGAATATTCGCCCTGATTATTTAACACCCTGAAAAAATGCCCATGTAAGTGCATTGGGTGAAACATCATCGTGGTATTAACCAATTTGAAGCGAACAATTTCCCCTCTTTTAATCGGTATGGTTGATTCTCTGGACACTGGTTTTCCATTAATTTCCCAAATATACCTTCGCATATCTCCCGTAAGTTCGAGTTTAACTTCTCTTAGAGGGCGTTCTTTGGGGAAAATAATCGGTTCAGTAGATTTTAAAATATTGTAATCAATACCATAATATTCTCCTAATCCCATGTCCATACTTTCTACGTTAGTATTTTTTGTTTCCATATTCTTCATATCCATATTTTTCATATCCATCTCTTTCATGCCGCCACTTTTACTATCCACTTTCTTCTTTTTGGTACTTTTCATATCCATTCCCTTCATAGCGGTATTTCCCATATCCATCCCATTCATGTCAGTATTTTTCTTATCGGCACTTTTCATATCCATGTCTTTCATAGAGGCATTTTTCTTATCACTATCTCCCATGTCCATCCCTTTCATATCATCACTTCCCATATTCATTGAACCCATTGCCCGAGTCATTTCATATAGATTTGGTTTGGGAATTGCGGGGGCTGCCATTTTCATTCCTTTGCCTAAAAAGTAGGAAGCATACCCTGAACCATCTTGGGCGGTGGCTCTGAATTCATACGCCATATCGTTTGGGATAGTAAGGATGAAATCATAAGTTTCTCCCATGCCCATTAACCGATGATTAACTTTTACGGGTTCAATATCTACTCCATCAGCCGATACCATTTCCATGTTTCCACCCGCATAATTAACGTGAAAATAAGAAGAAGAACCCGCATTAATAACCCTTACTCGAACTCTTTCATTGGGTTTTAAATCTTCTAAGCTACTGGAATTCAGACCATTAATTAAAAATTTATCATAAAGTATATCCGATAAATCCATTGGATTCATTCTGTTGAATGATTGCTTCAAATAAGCTCCCACGGCTTTATTTTTAATAACTTTATCTAAACTTTGCACCGTATTTTTACGAACTGAATACCATTCATTCCTCCGTTTCAGATTTTTTAAAATACTCGAAGGGCTTTCATCCGTCCACTCTGATAATACTAAAACAATGTCTTTGTCAACTTTGATGGTTGGTTTTTGTGGTTCAATGGTAATTGAACCATAAACGCCAATTTGTTCTTGAAGGCTGTGGGCGTGATACCAATACGTCCCTGATTGTACGATTGGGAATTGGAAAATATAAGTTTCGCCAGCGTTAATCGGCGGAGTTGTTAAGAAGGGAACGCCATCTTGTCGGTTTGGGAGTAATAGACCGTGCCAATGAATGGAAGTCATTTCTTTGAGTTGATTATGCACCCTCACAATAGCATTATCACCTTCGGTAAAACGTAGAGTTGGTCCAGGAATTCCGCCATTGAGGGCAATTGCCATAGCTTTTTTCCCAGAGTAAAAAACTTCTTTTTCAGTAACATACAAATCGTACTCAACTGTTTTACCAGTAGGTTTCACCAATTTTTGAGCGATTATTCTTGAAAGGGGAAGGGTATTTCCCTTCATAGTGTTACGTTCAAAGGCGGCTTTTTGAGGTTTGGATGAATTTGATTCTTTCTTTGCCCCCTGTTTCATTTCGGGCATTGGCATTTGATGGTTTTGCGAGAAAGCATCAACGGAAGCCATCATTAATATGGATAAAATTAACTTTTTCATGTTATATTTTGAAATTTGATTGATTAAACAGATTTCCTTTAATCAAAGGTTGTTGTATTAATTTCAAAAAGCGTTATATAATTATACATAAGAGTTGTATAATTCACAGGTTTTTTGAGGTCGTTATTTAAGGATTTATTGATATTTTTTTGCAATATTTATTGATAAAAGTAATTCATATTGTCTTGGTTTACTTTTATTTTACTTTAAGAATAATCAGCCTGAATTATAAAAAATTAGAGATAATGAAGAAATTAACCATATTATTCTTAATCATAAGTATTCCATTTTTATCATCTACACACGGCAATTGGATTGAAGTTTCTGGAAATGGAAAAGTCGGTGAAGTAGCCAGTATTCAGCTTATTTTGGGGCTTATGAAAACCAAATACGACTCAAAGGCAATTCATGGAGTTTCTTGAAATAATTTAGGGTTAACTTCCCAAGATATCGTAACTGAATAATTATAGGAGAACTACTCGTTTATTATTGATGATACTGTGCGTAGTTCAATATAAATTATGCGTAAAATTTCTATTTTATTCGTTATCACCAATATTAGCAAAGAATCGTAAAATGAATAAAACTAACACAAGGAAAATAGAACACTTATAACCTTAAAACTTAGCCCCAACCGATAAAATCACCGACCGACCGTCCGACGGATAAAGCCCACCCGGACCAGGGAAAAAAGCTGGTCTTTCCGTGAAGTATTGATGATTGAAAAGATTATTCGTTATCAGTTTGATATTATATTTTTCTAAGAAACGATACGTAAAATTCAAATCCACGAGTTGATAAGAAGGAATAAGTCCAAGTGTTCCCGAAGCATTTGAGTTTTCGGTGTTGAGAGCATCTGCAAAGGCATCCCCTACAAAACTATACTGTAAAGTTCCTGATAGTTTTTTATACCGCATCTGTAAACCATTTCTACTAATCCATCGAGGAGCCGCCTCAACCCGATTGCCCGTAACATCTACATTTTTGCCAGCCACCGCCAATGTTCCACTAATGTATTGAGCATCAATCAAGGAAGTAGAAGTAAATACTGAAAATTGAAACCCACGACTATTATTATCAAGCCATGCCAGCGGTTGAATTTCAGCGTATAATTCAAAGCCCTTTGACAGTGAATTTCCCGTATTAGTTTTGTAAAAATAGGTTTGTCCTTGCTCATTCTTCTGCACCAAATCCCCTATTCTATTGTGATATGAAAGGGCAAAAAGGGTGAAATCTAATCGCAAACCCTTAGCAATTTCTCCTCGCATACCCAATTCTGCATTACTGCCATACGCATCTTTAATGTTCGGATTTACTTGATTAAGAGCCGTTGTTGGGATTATATCCGCAAAAATTACGGGTCGGTAGGCTTGTGACCAATTGGCGAATACTGAAATACTTGGATTGACATGATATTCTCCCCCAAAGCCTAATAGTGCAAATTGATGAGCAATGGTTACGGGTATTTTATTGGCATCGTAATAGCTAATTTTCCCCTTCATATTGGTTTCCCCATTTTCATACCGAAGCCCAGCCGTTAAAGAGAGTTTAGGATTTATCTCTAAAAGATTCTCGACAAAGAGGGAAATATTAGTGGTTTTGAAACTTAAATCACGCCCATATATTGGATTTGTGAGGGTTAAATCATAATCAGATCCCGTTGTTCCTTTGCCTAATTGCTTACGAATGAGATTATTATTAATGTAACGAATGCCCGTAACAAGGGTATTTTTCAATTTACCCAAATCAAATTTGTGCATCAAACGACCTTCATTGGCGTAGCTATTATATTCGTCAATATCCACTTGGCGAGGATTGTAAGTACCTAATTTAGTGTTTAAAGTATCTCTAACGGTGGACAGAGCAATAAATTGAACACTACTTCGAGAACCCAATACGGCAGAACTGATAAAATTCAAGGTCGTATTTTTACTGATTTTATAATCCAAATGCAAAGAAGGTAAATGAATATCGGGAGAATAATAATTCCGAGTTCGGGTTGATTGGCGAGGATTATCGTAAAATTGAGCATCGGTCAAACCCCCATTTAGATGATTGACGTAATTCATTCGATTGTATTCAGCCTTTAACGTTAATTGGGGTGAAAAATCGTATTGCAAAGCCACTCGATAGGCTTGGTACTGGTACTCACTGTTTTCACGGTATCCATCCGATTGACGATAATTATAATAGGCAAAATATTTAAACTTACTAATTCTTCCACTGAGAGCATTGTAGGTACTCAACAGCCCAAAAGAACCAGAGGAGTTCTGAGTTTCGTAGCTAATTTTTTTACGGTCGTCCGCCTCTTTTGAAATGTAATTGACCATGCCACCAAACTGCCCTCCGTATTGCAAAGAGCCACTCCCCCGCACCAATTCAATGCGTTGGATTGATTCCATTGGAGCATTGAAATGACTGGCAGGATAACCGTATAAGTCAGAATTAGTCATTACATCATTCTGGCGAATATTCATTTCCCAAGAACGGTGAGCGGTTAAACCCCTCGTGGCAATGTTTATTTGATTGCCCGAACCGTCCGTTTCAAAGACAAAAACGCCTGGTATTTTAGCAAAAATCTGTCTTGGATTATTATCGACCACGTTTACATCCATTCTATCCAAGGCGATGATTTCGGATTTTTTACCCGCAAAAATATAAGTCCCTTTAACGGGTTGTATGGTTGAAACGGTCAAATCTTTGCGATAGCCTTGCACAATGACTTCTTCCAAATTTTTATTTTTAGAAGAATCCAAAGGTATTGCCTGAGTATAGGCAAAGAAAGGTAAGCTATTGAGGAAAAAAAGTAGGGATAATTTCATTTTACAAATCATATTGATGAATAAATTAACACTCGAAATTACGAAAAAGTGGAAATAAATTCCTGAAAAATGGAAATTTATAATTATTGGGAATTAATTTTCAAACAATAGAGAAAGACAAATTTAAAGCCCATTTGTTTTTGACTACCTGTTGCATGAGTTTATTATTTATCTTTGCACCATGAAAATACTGAGTTTTCTATTGAGCATTTACCTATTAACCCTGTCTTGTCTGCCTTGTGCTGATGAACAGGACTGTAATGAGGTGCAAGAAACGGTAATTTCCAAGGCTTCCCAACACGAAAACCATCACCATCAACAAGAAACGTGTAGCCCATTTTGCACTTGTGCCTGTTGTGGGCAAACGATTGTGTTTTCGTATAATTCTCCTTCCATTAATTCAATAAAGGCTTCTAATATTATTGAAAGAAATCCTGTATGTTCTTACATTAACGAAGCATTTTCTTCTAATTTCTACGCAAATATCTGGCAACCGCCCAAAATTTAATGAATTGATTTTTAGGTTTTATCTTTTACGATTGTGTCTAACGCAATCCGTAAAAGCCGTATTTCTATTCATTAAATTTAAGACAAGATGTTAGATAAAATCATTCATTTTTCCATTCATAATAAACTCATTATTGGTTTATTTACCTTGGGATTAATCGTTTGGGGTGGGTATTCATTAACGCAACTCCCGATTGATGCCGTTCCAGATATTACAAATAATCAAGTTCAAGTCATAACCAATAGTCCTTCTTTGGCAGCCCAAGAGATTGAGCGATTGATCACTTTTCCCGTGGAAACCTCCATGGCAACCATTCCTAATATTATCCAAATATGGTCCACTTCTCGATTTGGATTATCCATCGTAACCATTGTTTTTAAGGATGATATTGATGTTTATTGGGCGAGACAACAGGTATCAGAACGCCTAAAAATAGCAACCGACCAAATTCCAAAGGGGGCAGGAATGCCCGAAATTGCTCCTGCAACCACGGGATTAGGCGAAATCTATCAATATATTCTTCATACGCAGAAAGGCTATGAAAAAAAATATGGAGCAATGGAGTTGCGAAGTATTCAAGATTGGATTGTTCGCCGACAAATTTTAGGAACGGCTGGCGTAGCTGAGGTAAGTAGTTTTGGCGGTTTCTTAAAACAGTATGAAATTGCCATTGACCCCCAAAAATTACGGAGCTTTCACGTTTCGATGTCCGATATTTTTACCGCTCTCGAAAAAAATAATCAAAACACCGGAGGGGCATACATTGATAAAAAACCAAACGCCTATTTTATCCGTAGTGAAGGGCTGATTGGCAGTTTGGAGGATATTGGTAAAATTCAAGTAAGGCAAAATGCCAATGGTTTACCCGTACTTGTTCGAGACCTTGCTCGTGTACAGTTCGGTCATGCCGTAAGATACGGAGCAATGACCTATAATGATGAAGGCGAAGTAGTTGGCGGAATGGTTTTGATGCTCAAAGGAGCAAATGCTTCACAGGTAATTAAAAATGTTAAAGTACGCATTGAGCAAATTCGTAAATCTTTACCCCAAGGTGTACTCATAGAACCCTTTATTGACCGAACAAAATTAGTCAATAATGCCATCGCTACGGTATCTAAAAACCTAATTGAAGGGGCATTAATTGTCATATTCGTTCTTATCTTATTATTGGGTAATCTCCGAGCGGGTTTAGTGGTTGCTTCGGTTATTCCTTTGGCAATGCTTTTTGCCGTTTCTCTGATGAATTTCTTTGGCGTTTCGGGTAATTTAATGAGTTTAGGAGTGATAGATTTTGGGTTAATTGTGGACGGTGCGGTGATTATTGTGGAAGCTACATTACATCATATTGTCAGTAAAAAATTCGATCAACCACTCACCCAAGAACAGATGGATGTAGAAGTGTTTGAGTCAGCTTCCAAAATTCGTAGTGCAGCGGCTTTTGGTGAAATCATCATCTTGATTGTGTATTTGCCCATTTTAGCTTTGGTCGGTATTGAAGGCAAAATGTTTCGACCAATGGCTCAAACGGTTGCTTTCGCTATTTTAGGAGCATTTATCTTGTCATTGACCTACGTTCCGATGATTTCAGCGGTATTTTTAAGCAAGCAACATAAACATAAATTAAACATTTCGGATAAATTGATAGCCTTTTTTCATCGACTTTATTTACCCATCTTAGGCTTTGTGCTACGTAAAAGTGCATGGGTAATGATTGGTGCGGTAGGTTTATTCGTGGGGAGTTTATGGATATTCCTAACAATGGGAGGGGAGTTTATCCCCCAATTAGACGAAGGCGATTTTGCGGTTGAAACCAGAATATTAACGGGAAGTTCTCTGTCCGAAACGGTTGATGCAGCCTTAAAATCCTCTTCAATATTAAAAAAAGAATTTCCCGATGAAGTCAAAGAAGTAGTTGGTAAAATTGGTTCTGCCGAAATCCCCACCGACCCAATGCCCGTGGAAGCCTGTGATTTAATGATAATTTTGAATGATAAATCAGTTTGGAAAAAGGCGGATAATCGGGAAGAACTTGCCGAAAAAATGCAGGCAGTATTAGCTGAGTCAGTGCCAGGCGTAACCTTTGGTTTTCAACAACCCATTCAAATGAGGTTTAACGAATTAATAGCGGGGGTCAAGCAAGATGTTGCCGTGAAGATTTTTGGCGAAGACCTTGACGTACTGGCACAGCAAGGGTTACAACTCCCTTATTGGGCCCAAAATTACATAGCGTAGTATAACTCTCTAAAAATCAACTACTTACACTTACATATTTTACATTTTCAAAATACATAACTCATTGATTATCAAGTATTTATCTTTTCAGAGTCGTTTT
>JBBRMR010000092.1:0-18861 GCA_038230735.1 Cytophagales bacterium | reverse complement strand
CGTTTAACCGTGAGAAGTTTTATTAAAACTCGAAAATTGGAAAGTTAAAACGCCTGAGAATCGTTCAAGCGTAAAATTATGCAAGTCAAAAATTTCTACGGAGGTTGTGGGAAATTTTTGACTTTTCTTTAGTTGTAACCATTGTTGCTAATACCCGAAGACTCTAATAGATTTGAGACCGCTCTTGCTCTTCTTGAAGATAATGCTTGATTGAATCCATTTGAACCAACACTATCTGTATGACCAACAATGAGTAAGTCAGTATCTGGATTGGCATTTAAGGTTGTGGCAAATGTTTGTAAATTCTGCACATTCTCTCGTTTCAAATCGGATTTTCCAAAGTCGAATAATAATTGATTGTTGAATGTTACTCTGATGCCTTCGCCAACCCGTTCCACTTTGGCAGCTTTCCCTAATTGATCTTCTATTTCTTTGGCTTTTTTATCCATTTTACTACCAATAATCACCCCTGCACTTCCTCCCACAACTGCACCGAGGATGGCTCCGAGTGCGGCATTATTTTTTTTGCCACCAATAATTCCTCCAACTACTGCTCCTGTAGCCGCCCCAATAATTCCACCTTTTTCGGTTTTGCTTAGTTTCTTTTTGGTTGTCTGAGCGGAAATATTAGTATTTAATCCAGCCAATATTGACCCGACTAAAATTAAGGAAAGCATTGTTCTGTTTTTCATAATTTCTATTGTTTTAAATGTTTAAACTGATGTTTAGATATGGTGAAGATTTGCTGAAATACTTTTTCGCTATGCAAAGGTCAATACTTTTGGGATCGTAGGTGTTACATAATTTTTTAAAATGTTTATATAATTCACGCATTTTAAGGAATATTATGATAAAAACTGTTTCTAACAATGCTTACTCCTATTTACAGGACTTAAATTCAATAAATAGGCAGTAATCTTGTATGGCATTTTGGGTGTGTATCTTGAATTAGAAGTGTTTGATCGGTCAAAATAGTGATATGATTACAACCAAAATTGTCTATCGACACTTCTTCAATAACTACCAAAAAAGTTTACTAATTGCAGATTGTTGTATCTTAAATCAAATTATATTTTACTATATTTGGGGATTCACTTAAATAAGGGGTAAACTTCCCCCGAAGCACACTTAATTAGTTGATGGGTTATTACTTACGAGAAGAATAATTTAAAAAGCTGTGTTTTCAAGGCGTATGGTATTGATAACTACCTGAGTATTTTAACATTCTTAATCAATCTTAGGTACAAAATCCCTTTATTATCAGGACAAACGCAGGGGGTTATTTTTATTCTGTTTCTTTTTTTTAGGAAAATTAAAACTTTAAAATTTCACTAAAATAGATATTTGGGTAATATAAAATTTCGTCAAACAAAATTACGCTTGGAAAAATTATCAAATTTTAGATAAATTATCTATCGTTCGTTTGCATTGGTTTATTAATAGAAATAAAAGGTAAACAACGGCTTTATGTATAATTTTTCTTGAAGACTAAAGTATAAATCTATATGTTCTTTGTGGGTAGTTTTCCCCACAGTTAGTTGCCCCCCCAACGTTATTAAAAATCAAAATATGAAAAAAATAAACGCATACTTAGTGGTAATTAGCTTGTTGATAAGTTTTGTATCACAAGCCCAGACACCTAAAAAAGGGAAAAAGATTAGTCTTTTTAATGGGAAAGACCTTAGTGGATGGAAAATTTATGGTACTGAAAAATGGTATGTAGATAATGGTGAGTTGATTTGCGAAAGTGGTCCAGACAAAGAATATGGATACTTAGGAACAGAACAAGGTTTTCAGGATTTTGAATTAAGTCTTCAATTCAAACAAGAAGCCAATGGAAACAGTGGCGTATTTTTTCATTCAAGTATTGATGGAACAAAAATCACGGGTTGGCAAGCAGAAGTAGCCCCTTCAGGACGCTGGACTGGGGGGATTTATGAGTCCTACGGCAGAGGTTGGCTAATTAAACCAACTGATGATAAAGACAAAGCACTAAAAATGGGAGAATGGAATACCATGAAAATTAAAGTGGTAGGCAACCAAGTAACTACTTTTTTGAACGGACAAGAAATGATTATGCTCAATGATGAAAAAATCGGTGGACGAGCAGGTATTATTGCTTTACAAATTCATAGTGGTGGTGGGATAAAAGTAAGATGGCGTAAATTGGAATTGAAGACCTTGTAGAATATGATATTCACGCTACAATTGAATAGAAAATAGAGATTCGCATTTGGATTACTGGACATTAACGCAAAATATAGATATGGGCAACAATAATACAATTTTTATAATGGGCAATTATTTTATGTCACCTATGCAAGTATTTAATATTGAACCCAGTATTGATGCGAAAATAAAATCATGAGGCTGGATAATTTTATTCATACTGTCCTAATTATCAATTTTTAAGTATCCCCATAAAATGAAGTTGTCGAAAAATTATTTATTATTTCAATCTGGCAAGGTTCATTGTGCTGCCCCGCATCAACGATTACCCTTTTTTTAATCTTCGCTAAAAAGCAAGGAGGGCAAAATACAGGCACAGATTATTCAAATCTCCAAAAATCTGTCGGTGTAATTTAGTAAGGCAGATTGCTAAGAAACTACTCCCTTCCATCGCCACAGCCGCCATTTATAGGACTTCTTGGATTGGTCTTCTTCACATCTCTAATTTACATATTGGAGAATTAGTCATTAAATCATTCCGATAAATAGCAAGTCTACTTGTAACAAAGATATTTATTGGCAATTTTGAAGATGGCTCATCCCTTAAGTCGCCATCTATTCGAGAGTCTATATGTTGAGGCGATTGCTTTACCTTTAAACCCAAAAGCGTTAATCCAGCCACGGGACGAAGACAAATACAAACCAAAGACTAAGAATTAATTGAGGGAATCAATGTTTCAAGGATGGAAGTTGGTTCAACACGGTTTACTTGCAGGCTTTAATTCATTTGAATAAATACGTAAATGAATCAAAATTTTTGTTTAATTTCAAGGATGTACACGTGATGCCTTCCAAAATGATTTGAATGATATGTGAATAATAGGCGTTAAAAAAGTCGTTGATTTGGTAAACCAAGCGTGAATGGTTGAGAAAGTATTGTAACATGAAAAAATACAAATGAAGCGTAGAGATTTTATCCAAAAAACCAGCTTACTTACTGCTACAACTTTGATGAGTAACAAAATTCATTCTTTTGGAAAAGCTAAGAATTTTCCAACTGTTCGAGTAGCTGAAAACCAACGAAAATTCAAAAGTTTGGCAGTTGAAAATATTATTGAGGAAGTAAAGAAAAACGTCAAAAATGATGAAATGACGTGGCTTTTTGAAAACTGTTTTCCCAATACTTTAGACACAACGGTTGATTTTGAAATCATAAATAATCGACCAGATACTTACGTCATTACGGGTGATATTGATGCCATGTGGTTGCGGGATTCGTCGGCACAGATAACGCCTTATTTATCTTTGATAAAAAACGATTCCCAATTACAAAAACTCGTAGTTGGGGTAATAAATCGTCAAGTAAAAAATATTCTGAAAGACCCTTACGCCAATGCTTTTTACAAAGATGCCACTAAAATAAGCGAGTGGAAAGACGATGTTACTGACATGAAACCTGGCATCCACGAACGTAAATGGGAGATTGATAGTCTCTGCTATCCCATTAGATTAGGGTATTTATACTGGAAAGAAACCAAAGATACCACGCCTTTCGATGCTCAATGGAAAGAAGCTATTACGTTGATTATCAAGACTTTCAAAGAACAACAACGCAAAAATTCAAAAGGTAGTTATAAATTTGAACGTCGCACCACTTGGGCGACTGATGGCGTACCTTTGGGTGGGTATGGCTATCCCGCCAAACCAAACGGAATGATTTTTTCGATGTTTCGACCGAGTGATGATGCTACCATTTTTCCACTCTTTGTGCCTGCCAATTTATTCGCAGTAGTGTCTTTGCGACAAGCCGCCGAAATGCTTTTGGCAATTCAAAGAGATAGCATTTTGGCTAATGAATGTTCGGCTTTGGCAAACGAGGTGAAAGTTGCAACGCTAAAAGAAGGTATTATTTCGCACCCAAAATTTGGCAAAATGTATGCGTATGAAGTGAATGGTTTTGGTAGTTATAACCTCATGGACGATGCCAATGTGCCAAGTTTGTTGGCACTTCCATATTTAGGAGCAATTAGTGCATCCGACCCCGTTTATCAAAATACCCGCCAATTTTTATTGAGTGAAAATAATCCATTTTTCTTTAAAGGAAAAGCGGGCGAAGGTATCGGCGGACCCCACGTAGGCGTAGATATGATTTGGCATTTGAGCATTATTATGCGAGGATTGACCAGCCAAAATGATGAAGAAATAAAGTATTGCCTCAACATTCTACAAAAATCTCATGCCAATACGGGTTTTATGCACGAAGCATTTCATAAAAACGATGCCAAACAATTTACCCGCAAATGGTTTGCTTGGGCAAATACGCTTTTTGGCGAATTTATCCTGAAAATTTATCGGGAGAAAAGACATTTACTGTAAGGCTAAATTTGATACGATTTGACAATTTTTATACCCATCCCAGTCAAACACCAGCCACGGATGCGGAAATATTTTGTATTGTCTTTCCGCTCGAAGAGGCAACATTTTGTATTTTATCACCCTTTAAAGACATGAAAATTAATATTCTTTTGATCTGCATTTTGGGCTTATTTAGCCCGTTTTCGTATGGTCAATACGTTGAAAAACCAACCGATTTAGTGGAGTGGATAAACCCTCTGATGGGAACTGCCAGTAGTTCTGAATTGAGCAATGGTAATACTTATCCTTCCATTGCCTTGCCGTGGGGCATGAATTGCTGGACTCCGCAAACTGGCAAAATGGGCGATGGTTGGCAATATACCTACAATGCCCCCAAAATTCGGGGTTTCAAACAGACTCATCAACCTTCCCCGTGGATGAATGATTACGGGCAGTTTTCCATCATGCCAATGACGGGCAAAGGCGTTTTTAAGGAAGACCAACGAGCCAGTTGGTTTACCCATAAATCCGAAACCGTAAAACCCTATTATTACAGCGTTTATTTGGCAGACCATAACCTCACTACCGAAATCACGCCCACCGAAAGAGCAGCTTCGTTTCGATTTACTTTTCCAAAAACGGATAGTGCTTTCGTGGCGGTGGATGCCTTCAACAGAGGTTCTTACATCAAAATTATTCCTGCCCAACATAAAATTATTGGGTACAGTACCCGTAACAGTAGAGGGGTAACCAAGGACTTTAAAAACTATTTTGTGGTTATTTTCGATAAACCATTTACGGCTTCAAAAGGCTGGAAAGACAGTTTATTCGTAAAATCTGAGGAAATTACGGCAAATCATGCGGGAGCATTAATTAATTTTAAAATCAATAAATCTGGCGAAAAAGTAAATGCTCGAGTAGCCTCTTCGTTCATCAGTTTTGAGCAAGCAGAATTGAATTTGAAGGAAATTGGCAATGATAATTTTGAAACCGTAAAGCTAAAAGCAAAAGATACTTGGAACAAAACGTTAAGTAGAATTCAAGTGGAAGGCGGCACCATTGACCAGATGCGTACTTTTTATTCAACGATGTACCGCACCTTATTTTTTCCGATGAAATTATACGAAAAAGATGCTTCGGGAACGGTTGTACATTATAGTCCCTACACAGGTAAGACTTTGCCAGGTTATATGTTTGGCGGCACTGGTTTTTGGGATACTTTTCGTGCCTTATTTCCTTTTTTAAACATGGTTTATCCGTCCATCAATAAAGAAATGCAGGAAGGTTTGGTCAATGATTATAAAGAAGGCGGTTGGTTGCCTGAGTGGAGTAGCCCTGGATACAGAGACGTAATGGTGGGTAATAATTCTGCCTCGGTGGTGGCGGATGCTTATATCAAAGGCGGACGTGGCTATGACATTAATACGCTTTACGAAGCCCTCAAACACGGAGCAAACGCCGAAGGTCCGCAAGGCACGGGACGGACGGGGGTGAAATATTACAACGAACTGGGATATGTGCCGTACAACGTTAAAATCAATGAAAATGCCGCTCGAACTTTGGAATATGCTTACGATGATTTTACGATTTCTCGCTTAGCAAAAGCCTTAAACAAGCCCCAAGATGAGATTGATTTATATACTAAAAGAAGTTTGAACTATAAAAATCTCTTTGACCCCGAAACCAAATTGATGCGAGGAAAAAATCAAGATGGTAAATTTCAGTCGCCTTTTAATCCTTTCAAATGGGGCGATGCTTTCACGGAGGGCAATAGTTGGCATTATACGTGGTCGGTTTTTCATGACGTAGAAGGTTTAGCAAATTTGATGGGCGGACACAAAAAATTTGTTTCGATGTTAGATTCTGTGTTCGTCATACCTCCCATTTTTGATGATTCTTATTACGGTAGTACAATCCACGAAATTAGGGAAATGCAGATTGCTAATATGGGTCAATATGCCCACGGAAATCAACCCATTCAACACATGATTTACCTCTATAATTACGCTGGTGAGCCGTGGAAAACCCAATATTGGATTCGACAAGCAATGGAAAGGCTTTATAAACCTACGCCAGACGGCTATTGTGGTGATGAAGATAACGGGCAAACCTCGGCTTGGTACGTGTTTTCGGCGATGGGTTTTTATCCAGTTTGTCCCGCCACTGACCAGTACGTTTTGGGAACACCTTTATTTAAAAAAGTAACGTTGAATTTAGAAAACGGCAAGCAATTTGTGATAAATGCTTCCAACAATTCTGCCAATAATAAGTACGTTGGGCAGGCAACTTTAAACGGAAAACCGCATGAATTTAATTGGATAAATCATACTTCTATTCAAAATGGCGGGTTTTTTAATTTTATGATGCAGGATAAACCGAATAAAAGGCGTGGCATTAATAAATCAGCTTTTCCTTATTCGTTATCAACTGAGAAATAATCGGAATTATTAAAATGTTCAATATAACCGCTGATATTATTTAAATATTCCCTATGAAGAAATCCCTTTTGACTGTCCTTACCATCATTTCAACTCAGGTTTTTGCCCAACAAAAAACCACACAAAATCTTGTCCAATTTGTCAAGCCCATCATTGGAACGCAACGCATGGGGCATACCTATCCAGGGGCAACTGCACCTTTTGGAATGGTTCAACTCAGCCCCGATACCGATACGCTTTCATATGAATTATACGGAAAGTATAACCCCGAAATTTATAAATATTGTGCGGGTTATCAATATGATGACAAAACGATTGTGGGTTTTAGCCATACCCATTTTAGCGGTACGGGACATTCAGACTTGGGGGATTTCTTGATTATGCCAACTACTGGAACGCTCCAACTGAACCCTGGCACGGCAGATAATCCCCTCAGTGGTTTCCGTTCAGCATTTTCACACCAAAATGAAACGGCAGAAGCGGGATATTATAAAGTAAAATTGAACGACCATAATATCTTGGCAGAACTCACCGCTACCAGTCGAGTGGGGTTTCATCAATACACTTTTCCAAAGACAGACGAAGCTCATATTATTTTAGATTTGATGAGTGGGATTTATAATTATCCCGACAAAAACGTTTGGACATCCGTTCGCATCGAAAACGACACGCTCATTACTGGTTATCGGCGTACCAATGGCTGGGCAAGAACTCGTACTGAGTATTTTGCCATGACTTTTTCAAAACCTTTTTATCAATATGGCAACAAAAAATTTGACCCAAAACAAGCGTATAGAGGTTTTTGGGGTAAGTTTAATCAAGCCAAAAATTTTCCAGAAATAGCGGGCAAACAAATACGAATGTACTTTGATTTTAAGACTTCGCAAAATGAAAAAATTAAGGTAAAATTTGCCATTTCGCCCGTGAGTACGGAAGGGGCTTTGTTAAATCTGAAAACAGAAACGCCCGATTGGAATTTTGAAAAAGTAAAGCAAGCCACGCAAAATACTTGGAATCAGGAACTTAACAAAATGGCGATTGAGGGAGATTTAGCCTTGAAACAGAATTTTTATACTGCCATGTATCACGCTTTCATTTCACCCACAACGTATATGGACGTGGACGGGCAATACATGGGACTTGACCAAAATGTTCATAAAGCAAAGGGTTTTACCAATTATACAACCTTTTCGTTATGGGATACTTACCGTGCTTTGCATCCACTTTTCAACCTCATTCAACACACACGAAACGGTGATATGATAAAGTCGATGATGGCACATTATGAACAAAATATTCAGAAAATGTTGCCCGTTTGGTCGCATTATGGCAATGAAAACTGGTGTATGTCGGGCTATCATAGCGTGTCATTAATTGCCGATGCCATCATCAAAGGCAACATACCTTTTGATGCCAACAAAGCCTTGGATGCCTGTATTGTTACTTCAAATCACCGCAATTTTGACGGTTTGGGCGATTATATCGACAAAGGATATGTACCAAATGAAAGTAGTGGCAACTCAGTTTCAACCACGATGGAATATGCTTATGACGATTGGTGTATTGCCCAAGCGGCTAAAAAATTGGGCAGAAAAGGTATTTACGAACAATATCTCAAACGTTCCGAAAATTATAAAAATGTGTTCGACCCCAGCGTAGGTTTTATGCGTCCAAGGTTGAAAGATGGTACTTTCAGAAAAGATTTTGATGTTCTCAGCACCAACGGGCAGGGATTTATTGAAGGAAATACGTGGAATTATAGCCTTTTTGTTCCCCAAGACCCTGCGGCTTTAATTGCTCTAAACGGAGGTAAAGCCAAATTTACCCGTCATTTAGATTCTCTTTTCACGATGGAATTGCCCGATAAATTCTTTGCCGAAACCGAAGATATTACCAGAGATGGCATCATTGGAAATTATGTTCACGGCAACGAACCTTCCCACCACGTAGCATATTTGTACAATTGGACGGACGAACCTTGGAAAACGCAAGAACGTGTAAGGATGATTTTGCCAAAAATGTATGCCCCACGTCCAGACGGTTTGGGTGGAAATGACGACTGCGGACAGATGAGTGCTTGGTATATTTTCAGTACGCTCGGTTTTTATCCCGTTGCACCTGGTTCAGACCAGTATTCCATCGGAAGTCCCTCTATTACGAAAGCAATTTTACGGTTAGAAAATGGCAAAACATTTGAGATTAATGTCAAGAATCAGTCAGAAAAGAATATGTATGTCGATAAAATTATACTCAACGGAAAGCCATTACTAAAATTGTCAATCTCTCACGGAGAAATTATAGGTGGTGGTAAAATGACGTTTTTCATGACGGCTGATAGACGGTAAAGTCATTGACATAAAGATTTACTTTGATTTATTTACTCTTTATCCCGGTAGTAAAGATATTTTAGGATTTGAAATGGTAGTAAAGAAAAGGAGGGTTTATTCAAACAACAAATTTATAATACCGAAGTACTATGAATGACATTCTTTGAGTGGGAACCTGAGTTCCTTGAACGAAGCGACATCACAGAACGAAAAGATTTATGCACAGCATTTATCCAGAAACAATATTCAAAATTTAAGGGTATGTCCAAAGAACCCATGATACTGAAATGTGTTGCTAACTTAATAAATCAAAATGTAAGGTATTGCACTTGTGGAAGGATACTTTAAACCGTATTCAGAAACAACCGTAAGTATGAAATTCCTCGAAAATTATCAGTCCTTTCAACCAATTGAATTTGAACTATGAATAAAAATTTTAGTATTTGAATATTTTTCTTACCTTAAAGAGATATTATTATCAACAATCCAAATAGTACGACATGAGTAATTTTTTATTGGAAAAATTTAATTTATTGTTCAAATAGTATAATTATAGATTACTATTACTTGTTCACGGTATTCAACAAATAGGTTCGTTAGCTAAGGCAAAAGCATCTGTATTACCTTGATATAAAATTTTCATCAACCCTAAAAAGTAGCAAATGCTACAATACGATAAATATGAAATTAAAATACATTTTTTTCACTATTTTCAGCCTATTTTTATATGGCTTGTCATTGGTTGCCACAGCTCAAACCAAAGGTACTGCAACAAATCCTTATGTCTTAGAACCTTCTGCCACTACGGTTGCATGGGGTTATTATTGGTCAGAAGCACCGCCAGTTTTGTCTATAAAATCGGGCGATTTTGTTACGATTCATACGCTAATAACTTCAAATCCAGAACGGTTATTGGCAGCGGGTGTACCTCAAAATAAAATAGAAAAAGAATTGTATGATGTGCAATCCGTAAAAGAAAGAGGTCCTGGGGGTCATGTATTAACTGGTCCCGTTTTTATTGAAGGTGCTGAACCAGGTGATGTATTGGAAGTTCGCTTTGCCACCATTGATTTAGCAATTCCTTATGGTTATAATTCCATTGGGCAAAGTGGTTTCTTATCGGATGAGATATTTGAGCGAAAAACAAAAATTATACCCTTGGACAAAGAAAAAATGCTGGGCTATTTTAGTGATAGCATTGTTATTCCGTTACGACCATTTTTTGGTAGTGCAGGAGTAGCACCGCCCAAAGAAGCGGGCAAATGGAACAGTGCGCCACCGTGGATAAATGCGGGCAATTTGGATAATAAAGAATTGGTGGCTGGCAGTTCATTATTCATACCAGTTCACGTAAAAGGAGCATTATTTGAGGTGGGGGACGGTCATGCGGCACAAGGTAATGGTGAGGTAGATATTACCGCCATTGAAACATCACTGATTGGCAAATTACAGTTTATCGTTCATAAGGGTAAGAGCCTACATTGGCCCAGAGCCGAAACCAAAACGCACATCATTGCGATGGGTTGCGATAGAGATTTGAATGCAGCTACTCATATCGCCGTAAGAGAAATGATACAATATTTAATGGATGAAAAACATTTAAGCAAAGCAGATGCCTATATGCTTTGTAGCGTTGCGGTGGATGTAAATATAACGCAATTGGTGGATGGCAATGTCGGGGTTCACGCCATGTTACCGAAGTCTATTTTTATAAAGTAATAAAAATGAAAAAAATAGCCGTTATTATCGTTCTATTGTTGAGCAGTTTTGTGATATTTGCTCAAAATATTCCTAATTTTCAACGACCAGATTTTCTTAAAAAAGACAGCATAAAATCTTCTTTGGATAATAATATGCAAGTTTTTTATTATTATAAATCGACTGAATTAAAGCGAAAACCGCTGGTGGTTCAGCTTCATTCGTGGTCAAATGGTGCTGATTCTCTGAAAACCGCTTTTTTAGCCCCCGAAGCTAAAAATAAAGACTGGAACTATATTTTTCCCAATTTTAGAGGCGTAAATAATCATGGAAAAGCCTGTTGCAGCGAATTTGTCATTGCCGATATTGATGAAGCCATTGATTGGGCTTTGAAAAATATGAAGGTAGATTTTGACCAAATTTATGTGGCTGGCGTGAGTGGGGGAGGCTATGCAACCTTAGCAATGTATATGAAATCTCGACATAAAATTCGTGGATTTTCAGCATGGGCATCCATTACAGACTTGTCGGCTTGGTATCTGGAATCAGTTGAACGAAAAAATAAATACGCCGCCGAAATTATTAAATGTACCGATTCTGGCGAAAAACTTGATGTTGAGAAAGCAAAAAACCGTTCGCCTTTATTTTGGAAAACTCCCGTGAAAAAACGTACTAACAGTATTTTACAAATCTATGCGGGCATCCACGATGGCTACACGGGTTCAGTACCGATTTCGCACTCCATTAATTTTTATAATAAACTTTTGGTTGACGCTCACGAACCAGATTTGGGCAAATTCATTTCTGACCAAGACAAATCTATGATGATTAAAACGCAGTCATTTCCCAATAAAAAGCCCAATAAATTATTAGGTGATAGGGCAATCCTTTATCAAAAATCTTCCAAAAAAATTACACTGACTATCTTTGAAGGCATCCACGAAATGCTGAATAATGTAGTGTTGGATTCGATTTCAAAAAAATACTAAATTGCTTATTTAACGATTATTTTCCCTTTAAAAATACCATGAAAAATCTTTTCTTTTGTATTAGTATTCTTCTTTTAAGTTACTCTTGTTTTTCTCAAACACTGAAAATTAACGTGTTGAAACAACCCGTTGAAGTCTATAAAGATACTTGGGGAATATCGCACATTTACGCCCAGAACGAGCATGATTTATTCGTTACTCAAGGCTATATGGCAGCATCTGACCGACTTTTTCAACTCGAAATGTGGCGAAGACAAGCCACTGGGACGATAGCTGAATTACTCGGAGAAAATGAGCTCAAAAGAGATATTGGTACAAGATTATTCAAATTCAGAGGAAATTTGACCGCTGAATTAAACCACTATCATCCACGAAGTAAACAAATTATTGAGGCTTTTGTGGCGGGAATAAACGCTTACATTGCCGAAGCCCGCCAAAAGCCCGATGAACTGCCCTTTGAATTTAAAATACTGAATACCCTTCCCGATTTTTGGACTCCCGAAACTGTGATTAGTCGCCATCAAGGACTTTTAGGAAATATAGAAGAAGAAATATCCAATGCTCGTTTGGTCAGACTTTTAGGAGCTGATAAAGTGCGTGAATTATCTTGGTTTCACCCTAAAAACTCCGAAACTGAACCCAATCTGGCATTGGATAAAATATTGGATAATGATGTTTTGTTTACCAATATTTTGGAATATTACGAAGCATTTCGAGCACCCTTAAAATTTCCTAAAAAGAATAATAGTGTCGGTTTGATGGATAATTTTCAGGATTGGTATAAAGAAGAAAAGGAAAATGTAGGCTCAAATAATTGGATTATTGCGGGTAAAATGGCAGAAAGTGGCTATCCAATGTTGGCAAATGACCCACATCGGGCTCAGGGCGTACCATCGTTACGGTATTGGGTGCATCTGAACGCCCCAGGCTGGAATGTGATTGGGGGTGGAGAACCAACTTTGCCAGGCGTTTCAATTGGTCATAATGATTTTGGAGCGTGGGGTTTAACAATTTTTGAAACCGATAACGAAGATTTATACGTCTATGAAACCAACCCTAAAAATCCAAACCAGTACAAATACAAAGGAATTTGGGAAAACTTGAAAATTATCACCGATACCATTTTAGTAAAAGACCAAGCTCCAAAGATTGTGCAGTTGAAATATACACGACACGGACCCGTAGTTTTTGAGGATGCTTCGAACCATCATTTATACGCCGTCAGAGCGGGTTGGCAAGAAGTGGGTTGCTCGCCTTATTTGGCAAGTTTACGGATGAATCAAGCCAAAAACTGGCAAGAATTTCGTCAAGCCTGTACTTTTAGCCGCATTCCAGGCGAAAATATGATTTGGGCAGACAAAGCGGGACATATCGGTTGGCAATCCGTCGGGCTTTCGCCGATTCGTAAAAATTGGTCGGGTTTAGTACCCGTTCCTGGTGATGGGCGTTACGAGTGGGGAGGCTATTTACCGATAAATTTGTTACCCAATAAATTTGACCCAAACGAAGGTTTTGTGGTAACTGCCAACAATAATTTAACTCCCACCGACTTCCCCAATCGCAATGCTATCGGTTGGAAATGGGCAAATCCTGTGCGAGCAAATCGAATTGAGGAAGTACTAAAATCTGGCAAAAAGCACAATTTAGGAACCTTTGCATTGCTGCAAAACGATTATGTTTCGCTCACGGCACGTACCCTTGTTCCGTTATTAAATCGAGTAAAAATAGAAGAAAATGTTTATGCCACTCATCTAAGTAGTCTTAAAAATTGGAAGTCTTTTGAGTTGAATCCAGAATCTACGGAAGCAACTTTGTACGTGGCTTGGGAAAATCAATTGCAAAAAGCAGTAAACGCTTTGGCAGTTCCCGCAAATGCCAGAAAGTACATGAAAACTATTCAGACCAAACGATTGACCGATTGGTTAGTAACGCCACCACCGTTTTTCGGGGCAAATCCTTTAGTAAAAAGAGATTCCATTCTGGCAAACTGTTTCAAATACGCCGTTGATTCACTAAATATACGCCTCGGAAATGAGGTGAGTAAATGGCAATATGGACAAGCCAAAAACAAGCATATTACCCTCATACACGCACTTTCGGCATGGGTAACAGACCCAACTTTGAAAGCAAAAATCAATCTTGGACCAATTGCGAGGGGAGGTTATGGCGAAACGGTCAATGCCACCAGTAATAATTTAAACCAATCGCACGGAGCTTCATTCAGGATCTTGGTTGATACCGAAAACTGGGACCGAACTTTGGGTATCAATAACCCTGGGCAATCGGGCGACCCACGCTCACCACACTACGGCGATTTATTTAATCTTTGGGGAACAGGGGGTTATTTTCCTGTGTATTTCACTAAATCAAAAATTAAGGAAGTGGCAGAAAAGCATTTAGTTTTGGTTAATAAGTAACCATACTACACGATAAGGTCATAAAATTAGGGCTTTATTTTATCATTTAACCATAATAAATATGAAACGATTATTCTATATAATCATCTGTATTTTCTCAAACATTTACTCGACTTTTGCTCAAGAAAAAAACCCTTTCATCGGACCAGAAAATGGTTCTTTGGTGATTGTTGGCGGTGGCAAAATACCTGCCGAAGTCTGGGCAAAATTTATTGAATTAGCGGGTGGCGAAGGAGCTAATATTGTGATAATTCCTACGGCAATGGGCGATTCGACTATCAAAGCGAGCAAAGGCTTTTCATCCGAGAAGGAATTACTTGAAAAATTTGGCGTTGCAAAGGTTACGGTTTTACACAGTATTGACCCGAAAGAAGCGAACACGGAAAGCTTCGTTGCTCCACTCAAAAAAGCTACGGGTGTATGGTTCGTGGGTGGCAGACAATGGCGTTTAGCGGATTCTTACCTCAATACGCTTGCTCACAAAGAATTTAAAAATTTACTGAATCGAAATGGCGTTATTGGCGGGACTTCTGCGGGAGCCACGATTCAAGGGTCATTTCTGTTTCGAGGAGATTCCAAATCAAATACCATTTTAGAAGGTGATCATCTTGAAGGACTGGATTTTATTCATGATGTCGCCATTGACCAACATATCTTACCTCGAAATCGTCAATTCGATTTAATCCCCACCATCAAAAAGCACCCAAATCTTTTAGGAATTGGGATTGATGAAAGTACGGCAATCGTAGTTAAAAAAGACCAATTTGAAGTCATTGGAAATTCGGTTGTTGCCATTTATGACATTGCTAATTTTGAAGGAAAAATAACAAATCCTTCGGGAGAATCTGGGAATAATGGCTCTTTTTTTTTCCTAAATAAAGGACAAAAATTCAACTTGAAAGAACGGAAAATTTTAAAATAATGAATTTGTTAAGTTAGCAGAACAGAATACGATAAAAACTTATATTTAATTATTTTCGAAACGATTTTGGATTATAAAGTTAGTTAGAATTCCTTTTATTTATTTAATCACTTTATCACGATACAAATATGAAAAAATTATTATTACTTCTAATTTTAGGCTCTTTTCATTCGCTTTTTGCTCAAAATGCTTATTTCTTTCCTAATAAAAAACTTAATCCCGCCATTCCAAGTCCTGAGCAATTTTTAGGCTACGCCATTGGCTCGCACCATACTCGGCACGATAAATTGGTAGAATACATGAAGGAACTCGACCGTGTTTCGGATAAAGTTTCGGTACAAAAAATTGGCGAAACATTTGAACATCGTGAGCAAATAATCCTCACCATCACTAATCCCACTAATGCCACTAAGTTAGAGACGATTCGTCAAGAACACCTCGCTCTGTGCGACCCTGCCAAACCACTTCCCGATGTTAAAAACATGCCTTCAATCGTTTGGTTGGGCTATAATGTACACGGAAACGAGCCATCCAGTAGCGAATCCGCCATGCTTACTGCCTATTATTTGACGGCTTCGGAAGAACCAAAAATGAATGATTGGTTAAGTAATTCAGTGATTTTAATGGAGCCTGTAATTAATCCAGATGGGCGTGATAGGCATACTTTTTGGGCAGATGCCAACCGTGGCGAGCCATTAGTTTCTGACCCCAACGACCGTGAACATAACGAAGCTTGGCCCGGTGGACGTACCAATCATTATTGGTTTGATTTGAACCGTGACTGGTATTTGGCGGTGAATATTGAAAGTAGAAACCGTTTGAATTTTTATCATCAATGGTTACCCAACGTGGTAACAGATTTCCACGAAATGGGAACAAATTCAACCCACTTTTTTGAACCAACCAAAGAAAATGCCGAAAATTCACTCGTTCCCAAATCGGTTTATCGAGATTTAAATGGTCGTTTTGCCAAATATTTTGAAGAAGCCATGAATTCCATTGGCTCACTGTACTATACCAAAGAATCTTTCGATAATTTTTATCCAGGGTACGGTTCAAGCTACCCCGACATGGAAGGTGGTTTGGGGCTTTTATTTGAACAAGCGAGTTCAAGAGGACATTTACAAGAAAGTCAGAATGGTAATGTAAGTTTTGCTTTCACCATTCGTAACCAACTGACTAACGGATTAGCAACGGTAAAAGCCTCATTGAATGAACGAGAGATTTTATTAAAACATCAGCATAATTTCTTTGTGGATATCGTTTCGCAAGCCCAAAAAAATACTACCAAAGCCTACGTAATTGGCGATGCGAATGATGGAAGCCGCAACCGTGCTTTTTGGGATTTGTTGTTGCAACACAAGATTGAGTTCTTTCATTTGACTGAAAACTTTACCCAGAGCGGACAAGTTTTTGAAAAAGGAAAAGCAGTTATTATTCCAAGTAATCAGCCACAATATTTGATGGTTCGTTCTATCTTTGACCGTCCCAAAACTTTTGCGGATAGTCTCTTTTATGATGCTTCTACTTGGAATTTAGCTTTGGCGTATGGATTGCCACACGCAGAAATTACGACCAATTTTACTAAGGGTGAACGGATAACCAAAACGGATTTAACGCCTAATGTAAAAACCGTCACCAAAAGTAATTACGCCTACCTAATTGAATATACCGATTTTTACGCCACTAAAGTATTGTACCAATTACTTGATAACCAGATTCTTACCAAAGTTTCAATGAAACCCTTTTCGGTCAATATTGCTGGGGTAGAGAAAAAATTTGGATACGGTACGCTGGTTATTCCGGTGAATAACCAGAAGATTACAGCGGATGAGCTACAACAAAAACTCAGTAAAATTAGCCAAGCAACGGGCGTAACTATTGAACCAGTCTCCACGGGCTTCAGTGCTTCGGGGATTGATTTGGGTAGTAATTCGGTAGTAACCGTTAAAAAACCGCAAGCCATGATGCTCGTAGGTGGGGGCGTTACATCATCGGAAGCGGGTGAAGTTTGGCATTTATTAGATACCAAAATTGGAATGCCAATCACCAAAATTGACATTTACAATTTTCCAAGAATCAATTTGAGTCGTTACAATACCATGATTTTGGTTGGGGGAAATTATGCAGCTCTGGATAAAGTTTCTGCCGCTAAAATAAAAGCTTTCATAGCCAATGGAGGCACATTGATTACACAAAAAGGAGCGTCTGAATGGGTAATTAAAAATGACATTGTGAAGGAAAAAATCAGAGAAATAAAGGCGGATAGTAGCCGAACCAAAGCCCGCATTAATTATGAAGATTATGTAAATTCAGAAGGAGCAAAAGCCACGGGCGGAGCTATTTTTGAGGCAGATTTAGACATTTCAAACCCGATAGGTTTTGGTTATAAGTCTCGTAAAATAGCATTGTACCGCAATAATAATACCCTTTTAGAATCATCAGTCACCGCAGCCAATACCGTGATGAAATATACCGAAAACCCCTGGATTTGCGGTTACGTACACAAAGAGACTTTGAAAAAAATCGGTAGTTCGGCGGGAATTTTAGTTGCCAACGAAGGTAGCGGCAGAGTGATATTGTTTTCGGACAATCCAAATTTTAGAGGTACTTGGTTTGGGACAAATAAGCTATTTTTAAATGCCCTTTTCTTCGGAGCGAATATTTCTAATTTTAGAGGATTTGAGGGGGAGAAAGAAGGGGAGAAATAAGTGATAACGTTGTGAATATTACCTCCCAAAGAATTAATTACTTGGCTTTATTCGTTGAAACGGATATTTCTTTTCCTGAATTATTATTGAAAATAAAGTTATTTTTAATAATAATTCTATAATAGCCTGATTATTAGCACTGTAAAAAATATTAGGTGTAAAATTAGTAACGGTGTCTTTACTTGGAAACAATATTTTCCAGCATTTTCTTTCAAGGGTATGAAGTGAATAGGATTCTTTTTATCTGTAAAAACCACGAAAATTGACTCCTTCGGTTTTAGATTAATGAGTAAAATAGTTATTCTATTTTGTTCCCAATAAAGGGCTTGTCTTTGGATTATTCCATCGGTCGGATTCCAGATTTCGGGCGTTTTGTCTTTAACTCTGAAATTATATTCCAAGGACACCGTTTTGTGTTCATTCGTATTCACCAGATAATAAAAATCTTTCTCTTCCATTATTTTATGAATAAACATCAAAAATCCGCCATTATGAATGACGGATTTTAACAAACACCTAACCACTATTTAACTTAATTTACTATTCTTTATTTGATGGATTGTAAAGCAGGACGGGGCTTTGGTGCTTTCCCATCCATCGCTATCATGTCTTCATTCACCTTTTTTGCTGAACTCTGACGCAATTTTAAAGCTTTATCCTTATCCAACTTTTTAGCTTTTATTTCGGACTTTCTTGGTTACAACTCCCTTATTGGGCCCAAAATTACATAGCGTAGTATAACTCTCTAAAAATCAACTACTTACACTTACATATTTTACATTTTCAAAATACATAACTCATTGATTATCAAGTATTTATCTTTTCAGAGTCGTTT
>JBBRMR010000091.1:0-18939 GCA_038230735.1 Cytophagales bacterium | reverse complement strand
GTGATAATAGAAGAGCCAGAGACAAATTTACATCCTGCTTTACAATCAAAGTTGGCTGATATGTTTGTGGAGTGTTATAAAAATTACAATATTCAATTTATTGTAGAAACGCATAGTGAATATTTTATTAGGAAATTACAGTATTTGACAGCTAAAAATGAATTTGCACCAAAAGATTCAATTATCTATTATTTCAACGACCCCAACAATATTCCCGCAGGAGAGAAGCAAGTGAAGAAGATTGAGATTTTGGAAGATGGGGGTTTGTCGGGTGATTTTGGGACTGGTTTTTTTGATGAGGCAGATAATTTAGCAATTAACTTGTTCAACCTTCAAGACCGCAAAAATTAGAATGAAACATCCAGTATTTTGCGATTTTGCTTTTTTAGAAGGATTTATTAATTATCTAAAAGGTAAGGATTTGATTGAGTATTTGAATAGTGGTGATGATTATGGGGTAGATTTATATAAATTACTTTTCAAATCAAGTAATATCGAAATAGATAAAACACTCGAAGAGATAGAAAAGTTAGCCAAGACCAATCCTTATATCAATGCTCTGGTTAAAAGCCAATCCTTAAAACCAACTAAGGTTTATGAAACATTAGATAATGCTACATTTTTAGTTGATGAAATTCATCCAAATGCGTTATTTCTGATAGGAAAACCTAAATGGGAAGTTATTAAATTAGAAGAAAAATATGGTCTTTTTTTTATTAGTAAAGATGAAATGATTAAATCAAAAAGACTTTTTAGGCTTCAAAATGAAAGTTTCTCAAATAGAAATAAATTTAAAGATTTTGAATTTTTTAAACAAAATCAGCACCCTTGTAATGCTTTAATTTTAACGGACGATTACTGTTTTGCAGAGAAAAACGATGAATTACAGGTTGTTTTAGAAAAGAACATATTCCCAATTTTGAGTAAAATATTACCAAAAAAATTAGAAATAGATTTCCATATAACATTCATAGCTTGCCCAAAAGGAGAAAATTGGAATCATGAATTAATCATTTCAAAAATTAAGGCGAAAACGGGTAATTATCCTTATAAAGTGATGATTAACTTTATCCAGTACAATTTTCATGAAAGACATATTTTTACAAATTACTATAAAATAACAGCAGATAAGGGGTTTAGAAATCTTGTGAAAAATTCCAAAAATGATGGTATAAGATGGGAACATACTAAAAACTCTTTCGAGTTTAGAAGTGTATTTTATTCTATTTCAAAAGACAACGATTATCTTGAAAAGATTGAAGAATGTAAAAGTCTTCATAATGCCCATCAGAAAATTGGGGATAACTTTACAAACCGCCTTTTACAATAAATAACCTCCTTTATGCCATTCTTCTCACGTTCAGGTCATAAAAAAGAAACCATCAAACATAAAGAATTTGTGAAGATGTATGCTTTGCGAGCGGGTGTTTCTGAGGAAGAAGCAAGTTTGCAAATCAATCATTTTGTTGAGACTGTTTTTGATGGAATGAAAGAACATCGACCGATTACGGTGGAACATTTTGGAAACTTCCACGTGGCTGAACATTCAGATTCCATTTCGTTTAAATTTAATCCTGCCCAGAAGTTTAAGGCTATTTTGGGTTGGGCGAGTTCTTATCGAGGTGAGGTTTAGTTTTCACGGCAAAGAATTGCCGTTTTACGTTTAATGCACGGGAAAGATTCCCGTGTTACGTGCTACATTTTTTCCCATTTCCCTCCTTTTTGCCCTCTGAATTCCGTACCTTTGCGGATTAGCGAATTTTAATAATATTGAACCAGTTTGAATCTTCTATTTCAGACGAAAAAAAGCCTTTTTAAATCTACGCTCCCCAAATTTTTTCAACGTAGCTGTGCTATGTTTCAAAAATTCGGGAAACGTAGATTCAAAAATTCAATATTTTCACCTCGAAATAGAAGGTTTAAACTGGTTCATAGCCTCAGAGAAAATGTCTTCAATTGTAACGGAAAGATTAAAAAAATACTTGAAATCTAATGCTTTGCCGCAGAGTATTTCTAAGGGGAAAGCCATTTTTGCTCGTGGGGGAATGGTGTTGGAACGGTTCTCGAATTCTGATAAGGGTGAGGCTTCCATTAAGGTCAAAAGTGATTCAGGGTCAAGGGGTTATAGCGTTGTGGTGAAGAATTGGAATACGCCTATTTTGAATACTTCTTGTACTTGCGATTATGATTGGGGTGGAATCTGTAAACATCGGGTGGCAGCGTTATTGCTGTTGGAAAATGAACTTTCTCGCTTCAAAGACCCAGACATATCTTCGGCGTTTGCTCCTTCTACGAAAAAACGGACTTATCCCACTGCCAATCACGTGATTAGGATTAGTTCTTTTGATGATTGGACCTTGAAAAACTTGGTTTCGTTGGATGATTGGAAGAAGCGAACGGCGGTGAAGAAGACTCAGATTATATCGGCTTTGAATGGGGAAGCGGTGGTGGAAGTTACGCTGAATGGAGAGATTTTTACGACAAAATTTACCAAATTGCAGTTTAATAGTGAGTTAGCTACATCTTGTTCTTGTTCGCAAGAGCTTGAAAATCAGGCTTGTGTGCATAAGTTGGCGGGCTTGATTGCGATTAGAGATACTTTTGGTCCGAATAGTCCTTTTGATAAAATGCGGGATTATACGGCGGAGAAAAATAAATTATTGGGTGAATTTGGTTTTTCGTTGGAAGATGATTTGAAGGGAAAATTTGACTTTAAATTAAAATCTGACGGGGCGGTGCAATTGATTCGGATTGATACGAGTATTCAGAAAATTAGTGATTTCCAGAATTGGCGAACCGTTAATAGTAGAATTTTTAGAAGCCCTGAAACCACATTCAGTATTGGGGTGGATGATGGACAGAAAGACCAACGCCAAATTTTATACGTGTTGCGGTGCAAAGGGGAGGAATTTTTGAATGATGTTGCCGTGGATGTATATTCGTATAAGGCAGCGCCGAATGGTAAAATGACATATATCCGTTCGCTAAAAGATAGTGATATGGAGAATATGCCCAAGATGGAAGAATCTGATAATCAGATTATTACGTTGGTAAACAGCATAAAAGATGATGGTCTGAAGAGTTTTGGGAAGAAGAAAGATTTGCATTTGCCCTATTTTTATGAATACCTAAATCGGGATGAGGTTTCGGCTTTTGATGCTCCGATTGTTGAGGAATATATTAATAAAAAACTGAATAAAATATTTAGCTTACTGTCTGAAAAACAGGTGTTTACCAGTAAAACATCGTATGTGGGTAGTCAGACGGATATTGAGGAAGCTCAAGTTTCGGCAGAACAGATTTTGCCATTTTTTGTGTTGAGAGAGGAAGATGATTTTGTGGTTTTGGAGGGATATACAACCTTACACGGCAAGAAAATAAAATTGGCTTCTTTGACGAATCCATCCAGTTTTTGGTTACGAACTTTTGGCAAAACGGTTTATAAATTAGCGAATCCCGAGGTGGCTAATTTGTTGAGTTATTTACCCAAAAATGGTATCATCAAAGTTCGGAAATCTAACTTTACGGGTTTCTTTCAGGAGTTTATTATGCCTTTGGCAGAGAAGTTTACGATTGACCTTCAAATTAGTCAAGAGATTGAAAGTCAGACACTTAATTTCAAAGAAGCGAAGGTTTATATGAAAGAGGATGAGGCAAATTTGATGTTAGTTCCCGTTTATGAATACACTACGCCTTTGATTTATGAAGGACAAATCCCGAATGTTCTTGAATTTTCGCATGACCAAAAACTGAATAAAATTACTTATGAATCGGATAAAATTTTGATTCAGGAACGTAATCCCGATGCGGAAAAATATCACTATGGTTTAATCCGTGAGCAAAATTCTGAATTTAACAGTCAAGAACAATACCCCTTCTTTTATTTGCCTTTCAATGATGTTTTGAAGGATGGTTGGCTTTTCAAATTCTTTGATGCCATGAAAGAACAAAATATCACTATTTTGGGATTCAAGGATTTGAAGAAATTTAAGTATAATCCCAATAAAGCGAAATTTAACATCAAGGCAGGATCAGGAATTGATTGGTTTGATATGCACATTGAAGTTCAATTTGGCGACCAGTTTGTGGGCATAAAAGACATTCAGAAAGCCGTTTTGAAGAAACAGAATTATGTAGAATTGAAGGATGGTTCGTTGGGAATGTTGCCCGAAGAATGGCTGAAAAAGTATGAGAATGTCTTGAAATTTGGGCGAGTAAAGGGTGATGAATTGCAAGTTTCTAAATTACATTTTTCTTTAATTGACGAATTGAGTAGTGATATTGATAGCTTTGAAATTGAACAGGAATTATTTGAAAAGAAGAATAAACTCCTGAATTTCAAGGAGATGGCTGATATTGAATTGCCTAAAAATATCAAAGCTAAGTTAAGGGATTATCAAGTGGAGGGTTTTAAATGGTTGAATTTCTTGGATGAATTTTCGTGGGGTGGAATTTTAGCAGATGATATGGGGCTTGGGAAAACCATACAAATGCTGACCTTTTTGCAAGAACAACAAAACCGAGATAAGAGAGGTACAAATTTAGTAGTTTTACCGACAACCTTGATTTTTAACTGGCAAGCGGAAGCGGCTAAGTTTTGTCCAAAATTAAAGTTATTCGTGCATCGTGGGGGTACTCGTCAAAAGGTGAATGAGCATTGGAAGGATTACGATATTATCTTGACAACTTACGGCATGGTTCGTTCAGATATTGAACTTTTCCGTGAATTTCATTTTAATTATATCGTCTTGGATGAGTCGCAAGCCATTAAAAATCCCGATTCTTTGATTTCAAAAGCGGTGAAATTGTTGAATTCACGTAATCGTTTGGTGATGACGGGTACGCCTGTGGAAAACAATACTTTTGATTTGTATTCGCAGATGGAGTTTTTGAACCCTGGTTTGTTGGGAAGTGCGGAGTTTTTCAAGTCTGAATTTGCTACGCCGATTGATAAAATGCAGGACAAAGAGAAGGCGGCACAACTGCGTAAAATTGTTTATCCTTTTATGCTAAAACGGACAAAGGAGGAAGTTGCGAAGGATTTACCTGATAAAACCGAGAGTATTATTTACTGCGAAATGGACGCTAAACAGCGAAAAGTTTATGATACTTTTCGGGAAATGTACCGCCAAAAATTGGTCGATAAAATGGCAGTTGATGGCAAAGAAAAGTCTTCATTTTTGATTTTGGAGGCACTTTTAAAACTTCGCCAGATTTGTGATAGTCCAGCGTTATTGAGTGATGATACCGAATATGACCAAAATTCAGCCAAATTAGAAGAGATTATTCGGGAGATTGAGGAGAATGCAGGGAATCATAAGATATTGATTTTCAGTCAGTTCCTGAAAATGTTGGATTTAATTAAGCAACATTTGGAAAAGCATAAAATCAAATATGAATACTTGGATGGAAAAACTACGGACCGAGCCGACCGTGTAAATCATTTTCAGGAAGATGAAAGTTGCCGAGTATTTTTGATGAGTTTGAAAGCGGGTGGCGTGGGATTAAACCTCACCGAAGCCGATTATGTTTATTTGGTGGACCCGTGGTGGAATCCTGCGGTGGAGCAACAAGCCATTGACAGAACTCACCGTATTGGTCAGAAACGAAAGGTTTTTGCTTACCGAATGATTTGTAAAGATACCATTGAGGAGAAAATATTGCTTTTACAGGATAAAAAACGAGCCATTGCCAAGGATATTATCAGTACGGAAGATGGATTTTTAAAGAAATTATCGCAAGATGATATAATTGATTTATTCTCGTAAACTCTGACAATGTGGCAAACGGCATACGTTTTGACCACTTAATAAATCACGTTTGGGAAAAGGAATTTAAAGAGTAATTTTATATGTTATGTCAATTTGGCATAAACTCTCAATAAACCAACCATTAATAATTTCCGTCAATCTTTTACAGAAAAATATGAGTTATAGTAGAAACTTAATGAATAACCTCCGACTTGCCGAAATTGCTGATTTCGATGGAATTGAATTGATTCCCTTGGAAACGGATGATTTTGAAGATTCCAAATTAGGCGATTTGGAGAATGAATTACCGATTTTACCGATTAGAAATATTGTTTTATTCCCAGGAATGGTCATTCCCATTACGGTTGGAAGACAAAAATCCGTTCGTTTGGTCAAGAAAGCGTATAAAGGCAACCGTACCATTGGCGTAATTACTCAGGCGAACCCCACGAAGGAAGAACCCACGGGTGAAGATTTATATAAGATTGGAACGGTGGCTCACATCATCAAAATGATTGTGTTGCCAGGGGGAAATACTACGATTATAGTGCAAGGTCGCAAGCGTTTTGAGGTGGATGAATATACGAAAACCGACCCAAATCTGATTGCGAAAGTTACTTATTTGGACGATAATATTCCCGCTAAACTCAACAAGCAAAATAAAGCGTTGATTGAATCTTTGCGTGAAATGGCTTCAAAGATTTTGTTTTTGAATCCAGAAATCCCTCGTGAGGCTCAAATTGCCCTTGATAACATCGAATCTCCCAGTTTTCTGATCCATTTTCTTTCTGCCAATGTCAATGCTGAATTGGAGGACAAACAGAAATTATTAGAAATGCGGGATAATATCGAACAGGCAAATCGTTTGTTGGAGTTTATGATGAATGATGTGGATTTATTGGAAATCAAGCGTGAAATTCAGAGCAAAGCCAGTAGCGATATTGACCAACAACAGCGAGATTATTACCTCCGTCAGCAAATAAAAGTGTTGCAGGAAGAATTAGGTGTGGATAACCCCGAAGCGGAAATTGATAAATTGCGAGCTAAGGGAACGAAGAAGAAATGGAGCAAAGAAATTGGTGACCATTTTCAGAAGGAATTGAGCAAGCTGCAACGCACAAATCCGATGTCGCCCGAATATTCTAATTTGGTAAATTATATTGAATTATTGACTGATTTGCCGTGGAATGACATTACGAAGGATAATTTCGACCTTAAAAAAGCTCAAAAAGTATTAGATGCCGACCACTTTGGCTTAGAAAAAGTTAAAGAAAGAATTATTGAATATTTGGCAGTTTTGAAAATGAAGGGCAATATGAAAGCTCCGATTTTGTGTTTATACGGACCTCCTGGGGTGGGTAAAACTTCCCTCGGAAAATCGGTTGCCAAAGCATTGGGGAGAAAATACGTGAGAATGGCATTGGGCGGTTTGCATGACGAATCTGAAATCAGAGGACATCGTAAAACCTACATTGGTGCTATGCCTGGGAAAGTGATTCAGAATATTAAAAAAGCGGGTTCGGCAAATCCAGTTTTTATCTTGGATGAAATTGATAAAGTTGGAGCAGACCACCGTGGCGACCCATCATCGGCATTGCTGGAAGTGCTTGACCCTGAGCAAAATAACGCTTTTACGGACAATTATTTAGAAGTTGAATACGACCTTTCTAAAGTATTGTTTATAGCCACCGCCAACTCTTTGGACACTATTCAACCTGCCCTTCGTGACCGTATGGAAATCATTGACATTAGTGGTTATACGATGGAGGAAAAGGTGCAAATTGCCAAAAAACACCTTGTTCCGAAGCAAAAGAAAGAACATGGTTTGGATAATAAAACCTTAACCATCACGGACGGAGCTTTGCAGAAATTGGTGGAAGGTTATACCCGTGAGTCGGGCGTGCGGAAGTTGGAACAGCAAGTGGGTAAATTGATTCGGAAGATTACGAAATCCATTGCGATGGAGGAACAATATAATAAAGTTATCAAGTCGGAAGATGTAGAAAAGTTGTTGGGACAAGAGATTTACGACAAAGACCTTTATGAAACCAACGATACGGCTGGCGTAGTTACGGGCTTGGCTTGGACATCAGTTGGAGGCGATATTTTGTTTATCGAATCAATCCTAAATCGTGGAAAAGGCGGCGTTACGTTATCTGGACAGTTGGGTGATGTGATGAAAGAATCGGCAATGGCGGCACTTTCATACTTGCGGACTCATGCGGAAGACTACGATATTGACTACCGAATCTTTGATAATTACAACCTTCATATCCACGTACCAGCAGGAGGCGTTCCCAAAGATGGACCTTCGGCGGGTATCACGATGACGACCTCAATTGCTTCGGCATTGACACAACGCAAAGTGAAACCACATTTAGCGATGACGGGCGAGGTAACTTTGAGAGGGAAAGTCTTGCCAGTGGGCGGAATCAAAGAAAAGATTTTAGCTGCAAAACGGGCTGGTATTAAGGAGATTATCCTTTGTTACAAAAATCGCAAAGACATAGAAGAAATCCAACCATCGTATATTTCAGACCTAACTTTTCATTACGTGGATATGGTTGATGAGGTTTTGGAAATAGCATTGATGAAGGAGAAAGTATCAAAAGCGATTAAGTTTATTTTGCCAGAGGAGAAGAAAGAAGTGGTTTTAAATTAACGTTTTCAGTTATTTGCTTGTAATACGTAAGCAAATGACTGAAGCAAAACAAACACAATATTGAATAAGAATATACTTCAAATTGCATGGGGTTTCCTATTAGTAGGTATAGTCATCTCAATCTATTTTACGATTAGTTCTTTCTGTGATGGTTTTAGAATATATGGAAAAGCCGATATTGACTTTGCTACAACAGGGCAATTTGGAGATTTTATGGGAGGTGTTGTAGGTACGATTTTTACTCTCGTAGGAAATGTATTACTTTTTTATACTTTACGATTGCAAAGAGAAAGCATAAGATTCAACGATGTTACTACACTTTCTAATAATATTATCACAGTTGCCTATAATCAGTTACAGATACTTGATTTAAAGTTTGCAAAATCAATATTTTATGACGAAACAAATATGGGATTTGATGGTATTTTAAAAGTGAATCATAATAATGGTAGTAGTCCTAAATCTATATTCCAAAAAGTCTCAAGTAATGAAAAAGAACCTCTACTGGATTTTATTCAGAATCTCTGACAGTTATATTCTTTTTAATTGAAAAAGAAGGTTTAAACGAAAAATTTATTTTACCCGAAGATGATAGATATAATTTTTATTTGTTATTAAAAGTAAACTTTCATATTTCTGAGATGAAATCTTTTTTAGAAAAAGGGAATCTTACTGATAATTATCAATATTCTGGTTTAATCAAAATGTTAGCATCAATTGAAATTAACGGTAATAATGCAAAAATGAGGTATAACGAGATATTATTACGAAGAGAAAAAGATAAAAAGAAAAAATAATATTTTCTGAGGGAACAACTCGCAAGTTGGGAACAATCAGTTAGTTATTTCACCAGAGAGCAGTAAAAAATAATCAATCTTTAAATAAATATCATGGAAAGTCAAGAAATTTTAATTGATGATATTTGGAATAATGAGAAACAAGATGAGTTAAAACAATTCATTTTGCTTCATTCAAACAAGCAAACAAAAGACAGAAAGTTAGCCAATGAATTGCTTTCCATTCAATATAAAATGGAAGATTTATTAGAGAATAAAAAACGTTAACCTAACAAAAAATGCTTCTCAGAGTTTTGAGAGGCATTTTTTGTATCTTCTTAAACTTACAACCCATCTGCAATCCCCCTATCATTCGACAGTCTCGGCACTTTATTTTGTCCGCCCAATTTACCTTGACTTCTCATATAATTGATAAATGAATCTTTTGGTAATGATTTGATTTTCAATGGTCTAAGGATATTTCCGACCATCAAATCATCGTAGTAAACATTCAATTCTGCCAATTTTTGATTGAGGTCTTGGGCGAATTGTTCTATATTTTGTGGAGCTTTTGAGAATTCTACTAACCACTCGTGATAGGGTAATCCGCCTTCGGGTGGGCTTACTTGTGGGGCTACCGTAAATTCTACTAATTCCACTTCGGGATGGCGTTGCATAGCAAATTGCATGGCTTTTTCTACTTCTTCGCCAATGACGTGTTCGCCAAAAGCGGAAATAAAATGCTTGATTCTGCCCGAAACTACGATGCGGTAAGGGTTCAAAGAAACGAATTTTACGGTGTCGCCAATGGAGTATCCCCACAGTCCAGCGTTGGTATTCATCACTACGGCATAGTTTACGCCCAATTGCACTTCTCCAATATGCAAACGTCGGGGATTTTCTTTGAGATAGTCTTCAACGGGAATAAATTCATAGAAAACGCCTGAGTTCAAGAGCATCAAAAGTCCTTCTTCGGTTTGGGAGTCTTGATAAGCAATAAATCCTTCGGAAGCAGGATAGGTTTCAATAGAATCTATTTTACAACCAATTGATTCATAGAGCTTTGCACGATAAGGCTCGAAGTTGACACCGCCATACACAAAGAGTGAAAACTCTGGAAAAACGTTCTTGATTTTCTTACCCGTGCGTGCCTGAATACGGTCGAAATACATCTGTACCCAAGGGGGAATTCCCGAAATCAAAGACATGGGTTTTTCGATGGTTTCATCTATGATTTTTTCAAGTTTCGTTTCCCAGTCATCAATGCAATTGGTTTCGTAACTTGGCATTTGATTGCTTCGTAAATAACCAGGCACATGATGATTTACAATGCCCGATAGTCTGCCTGTGAAGATGCCATTTTTCTTTTCCATTTCGGGCGAACCCGATAAAAAGATGAGATTTTTATCCAAAAATTTAGAATTCCCCGTCTCATGTACATAACTCAAAAGTGCATCTCTCGCTCCGTTGATGTGAAAACCGATGGATTCCTTGGAGATAGGAATATATTTCACGCCCGAAGTTGTCCCCGAAGTTTTGGCAAAATATAAGGGTTTATCTTTCCACAAAATATCAGGTTCACCCGCTACCACTTTTTCAATATAAGGTTTCAGGTTTTCGTAGTCTTGAACCTTAACGGAATCTTTAAATTCTTGATAATCAGATATTTGAGAAAATTTATGGTCTTTTCCAAAAAGGGTATGCGAAGCCTCCGAAACCAACGATTTCATCAAAGAAAGCTGCGTTTCTACGGCACGTTGTTCCCATTTTCGGCGGTTTTGAACTACGAAAGAGGCAAAGGGTTTAGCGAGTATTGAGCGGAAGGACATTTAGTTGATTGCGGAGTTTGGAATTTGGATTGCGGAATTATAAAAATAGCACTATTGATTTATTGCTAATAATGGGCTTTCCCAAAGATGCACAATACTCTTCCGCTGAACAGTTCTCTCCGCTTCAAACAAATCATAACTTCTTTGGACATTTAACCAAAACTTAGCCGTAGTTCCAAACGACTCCGACAGACGAACTGCCATCGCTGGACTAATGCCATGATGGCCATTCAAGACGGCAGAAAGGGTCTTGCGAGTAATTCCCAAGGCATTTGCTACTTCTTCGATAGTAATATTTTTACCCTCTGCACGAAGCCCCTCAATATTTTCACGAATTAATGTGCCTGGGTGGGCTGGTTTCATTCCTCTTTTTAACATAATAATATTTTTTAAAATAACTCAATGATAATCAATATAATACACATCAGAAACCTCTACAAAAATCTCCCCTTTTTGTTCAGTAAAAATAAAAATAACCCTGTAATTTTTATCCACTTTCAATACCCAAAAGCTTTTTAGCTTTCCCTTTAATGGATGTAATTCTGAGCCTGGATAATTCAAATCACTGAGACTTTCTGCATTATCCAGACGAGTCAAAATATTGCGTAATTTTTCAATGTGAATCGACTGAACTTTGGACGAATCACCTTCTTCAAAAAATAATCGTAAGCCTTTATGGGTAATACTGGTTATCATAAAAACATCAAATTTTATGTAACTAATATAGTTACATAACAAAATTAAATATTTTTGCTTAAAAAAACAATTACAACATCCTAAACGTCAACCGATGATGAACCGTTACCCCAAATTCCAAAATCGCTTTTCGATGTTTTAGCGTTGGATAACCCGCATTATGTTCCCAACCATATTGTGGATAAAGGGTTGATAAATGCTCCATTAAGTCATCCCGATAGGTTTTTGCCAAAATAGAAGCGGCTGCAATGGATAGAAATTTACTGTCTCCCTTCACAATGCATGTATGCGGAATGAGGGGATAATTCGGAAAACGATTGCCGTCAATCAATAAATGTTCTGGGCGAATCATGAGTTTATCAATCGCTAAGTGCATGGCTTTCATACTGGCTTTTAGGATGTTTATTACGTCAATTTCTTGGTTTGAAACCTCGGCAATCTCATACGCAAGGGCATCACGGATGATATCTATGCGGAGGATTTCTCTTTGTTTTTTACTTAATTGTTTAGAGTCGTTTAGGAGTTCGTGGGTATAATATTTGGGCAAAATAACCGCTGCCGCTACCACAGGACCTGCTAAACAGCCCCGCCCTGCTTCGTCTAAACCTGCCTCAATGAGGGTTTCGTTGTAAAAACTTTTTAGCATATTTTTCGATGTTTATTGTTTGTTAGGGCGGCGTTTCGCTTCTATGTTTGGGATGGGAATTTCAAGATTCTTGTGAGTTGAAATAATTGTAGGTAAGTATTTGACTTTAAGTAATTTACTGTTAAAAAATTCGAGCAAAATACCCTTAAAATAAACTGAAATTTTGCCATTTTTGGCATGATTTATGCTCACATTTCGTTGAATATTGTAGTTGTATTCAAGAATTTCGCTAAAAATACCCATCAAAATCATCAGGTCAAATTATAAAAACTCCTCATTAATTTTATAAAAGGAAATTGTTGTAGTATAATAGGACTTAGGATATTAATACAATGCCTAAATTAAGAAAAATCGGACTTACCATTATGTTGGCAACGGCTCTTTTGAGTAATGTTTCTGCCCAACAGCCCAACCCGTTATTGAACGATGCAGTTCGTCATTTCGATTTACGGAGTTATCCCACGGCTATTCAGAAATTTGAAAATATCTTGAAAGATGGTTCTTCGACACTTTCAGAGACTGACCGAACATCAACACTTTTGAAATTGGCGTATAGTTACCAGCAAGTCAAAGATGGTGCAAGTGCCGAGCGTGTCTATCAGCAAGTGCTTTTGTCTGCCACAAATTTAGTGGGTGAAGATACCAAATCATACTTGCATTTTGCTAAGGTGTTGGCGGAAAACGGAAAATTTAAAGAATCACAAGGTTTTTTTGATAAATATAATGCTTCGCAAGTGCTGGAAAGCTCGAATTTGCAAGGTTTTAAAGGGTCGAATACTACCAATATCTCACAAGATGCCAGTGCTTTATCGAATTTTAAGGGAAAATATAAGGTTGATTTCTTGGACTTTAATACCTCAAATCCCGAATTTAGCCCGATGTATTATCGTGATGGGATTGTCTATTGTTCTGGAAAAAGTTCAGGAACAAGTCTGATGAACGACAAGGGAGGTTATTTGGATTTATATTACCTCAATGATTTGAGTGGAGTGCAAGGATTGGGTGTTGATGGAAATGATAAGAAAAAGAAACGTATCTCAATGGGTGGCGTAAAGTCTTTGGGAAATGATTATTATTCTCGACCAACGTCAAATGACTCAAAAACGCTAAATTTCTTTGGCGATAATAGTGAAGCAGTTGTTAAAAATGTAAAAGGTCAAATTGCTGAATCTGAGATATTTAGTAAAACATTAAATACTAAATTTCACGAAGGACCAGCAACTTTTAACAAAGATTTTTCTCAAATTATTTTTACGAGAAACAACTATAATGAAGGTCAGAAAGGCGTTAGTGAAGATAACGTTACCAAATTAAAACTCTATTCTGCCGAAAATGCAAACGGGGCTTGGGGCGAGGTAACGGAATTGCCCTTTAATGATGATGAATTCTCCACGGCACACCCTTCGTGGTCGAAAGACGGAAAATATCTATACTTTGCTTCCGACCGTGAAGGTGGTTTTGGGGGTATGGACATTTGGGTAGTTGAAAATAAAAATGGCTCATGGGGCGAACCCAAAAATTTAGGAAAAGACGTTAATTCAAAAGGTGTAGAGGCTTTTCCGTTTGTGGATGAAAAAGGGAATCTTTATTTTTCATCCGATGGTTGGGGGGGTGAAGGCGGTTTAGATTTGTTTTTTGTAGAAACTAAAAACGGAATTGCCGCTAAGAACCCTGTATCATTGGGTGAACCTTTTAATTCACCCAATGACGATTTTGGAATTATCACGGACGGAAATCGCAAAATGGGATATTTCAGTTCAGACCGTAAACGTGGTGAAGATGACGATATTTATCGTTTTACTCGTGAGGCAGGTTCAATTTATGATTGTCGTGAAATGACGGTTATTATTTTTGACCCCGAAACCAAAGAACCCATTGCTGATACCGATGTAGAAATCAGTCCGAAGGGAGGAAAGCCCGAAATAAAGAAAACTGATAAAAGTGGTAACTTGAAATTCTGCACGGGTCAAGATTTAGATTATTCGATGAAGATTGTGAAAGAAGGTTACGTTACCAATTTTGTAGGATATTCAACAAAAGGTGAAGCCGACGATGAACCATCACGTTTGGAGGTACCTTTGATGAAAGTACAAATTGTAGAGCCTGAACCACAGGCAGTTATCGAAAAAGTGCTTGTGCCTGTTGCACCGTCCGCACCCATGTACAAGCCCGAGGCAATTACGAAAAAGAAGTCATTGTTGAAAGGTATTGTAAAAACCGAAGTTGAAAAAACACCCATTGAAGGCGTTTTGGTAACGTTCAAAAATGATTGTGATAATACCACCCAACAAGTAATGACGGGTCCAGACGGGGTTTATGCCTTCAACATGACCGATGGTTGCGACTATACTTTGGAGGTTTCAAAAGATGGTTATGGCACCAATGTAAACAAAATCAAAAAGGTTAAGAAAGGCGTGAAGGCCAAAGAAATCTCATTGGGTTTAGGGCTTTTCAAAGAAGGCGATGTCATTACGATGGATAATATTTATTACGATTCTAACAAGGCTTTAATCAGAAAAGATGCCGCCCGTGAATTAGATAAATTGGCAGCCACTTTACAAAAATTTCCTTCCATGGTAATAGAGTTAGGCTCACATACAGATAGCAAAGGAGAAGCCCAAGATAACGTAAATTTATCAGAAAAGAGAGCCCAAGCCGCCGTTGATTATATTGCTAAAAAAGGAATCGAACGGAATAGAATGTTAGCAAAAGGTTATGGCGAAAGTGTTTTGGTCAATGGTTGTACAGACGGAGTAAGTTGTACCGAAGCCGAACATCAGAAGAATAGAAGAACAACTGTAAAGATTATTAAAGTACGTTCTGAATAATGTTATCGGAAAATAAAAAATGCGACTCAAATTCAATTTGAGTCGCTTTTTTTTGTTACTTGCTTTTCTAAAAACACCTCAATTATGCCACTTTTTCAAATGACAGGTCTCTCGGGTGCAGGTAAATCCTCAATTGCTAATTTGCTGAAAGAGAGATTGTTCGCTATGAATCTCAAAGTAGAAATTGTTGATGGAGATGAGTTCAGAAAGTCACTTTGTGCGGAATTGGGTTTCTCGAAAGAAGATAGGATTGAGAATATCAAAAGGCTTGGCTTTGTGGCTAATCTGTTATCTCGCAATGAAATTATTACAATTATTGCGGCAATCAATCCCTATAATGTTGCACGTAATGAGTTGAAAGCACGCTACAATGCAAAACTCATCTATGTAAAATGTGATGTGGAAACGCTTCGAAAAAGAGACACCAAAGGACTTTATGAAAGAGCTTTTTTACCCGAAAATCATCCCGACAAAATCCATAATCTTACGGGGGTAAATGACACATTTGAAATTCCCGAAAATCCTGATATGGTGATTGATACTTCCGAAGAAAACCTCGAAGATTCTTTGGGAAAAGTGTTGGGCTTTATTTTAGAAAATCGAAGTTAATTTTTCATACATTTCAAACACCTTTTTCTGATATTCAGGCAATTCATCTTCCAAGGGCTTTTCTTCAAAAACTGTATTGGGTCTTTTACTATGAAATTGAGTTCGTTCCACCATTTTTTGTTTGATGGAAGGTTCAATTTTCAGCTTCAAAAATTCCTCAATTTTCTCTAAATTCCTTAAGATTCCTTCGGCATAATTGATGAACAAGGTGTTCTTGTCCTTCTCAATAATTTTAACATATTTTTCAAAGTATTTTTCCAAAACTTTCGCTACGTAAATAGGGCGTTCTACCTTTAAAATTTCTTCTAAAGTAAATCCAAAAATCGCTGACTGAATCACGCCTGGGGCAGTGTGCATACCGCTCTCCTTCACTTGCGAACGGATAACTTCATCGGGTCGTCTGAACGAAAAAATGAACGGTGTTTCGGGATATAATTTTCTTAATTTTTCGTAATAAAAAATATGCCAACTGTCTAATTTGATGAAGAAGTTTTGTTCTTCGCCCGTTCTTTTTTGTCCTAAAAATTTGACAACTGCCTGTAATGATTCATCAATTTTCTGTTCTGAAATCTCAGGTTTTTGGAAAGCGATTTCTCTTAAAACTTCATCAAAAATAGGGGGTTCGGCAAGGACAATATTCTGTTCGTCCAAAGAAAGCAATTGAGCTAAAAGCGTTGAACCACAACGAGATACATGGAAAATGAATGCCGTTGGAGCGATTGAGGGCATATTTTCTGAAAAATCAATGATGCCATCCAACGTTGTTACTGCATGAAAAGGTTTTCGATTTTCTTCAAAACGTTTACATTGTCCTGTGGTTTCGTGAAAGAAAGGTTCAGTGTATTTTTTATCGCTAACATAAAGCCAACGACAGTATAGTTCTTTTGCGTGAAAATCTAATCGGAAGGGAATCCAGTTTTTTAGTGCATGTGTATTCATGTTTTGATGTATTATTTTTGAGTAGGACAGGTTTCCAACCTGTCAATGGAATCAAAAAACAGGTTTGAAACCTGTCCTATTTTATTTCTGCCAATTCCTCCTGCAATTGTTTAATCAAACTATCAGCCCTTGCTGTTTTCATCAACGATAATTGTTCAATCATCATCAGCTTGGTTTGTTGGTCATATTTACTTTTTTTCTCCTCCTCGAAATCATAACCAATAGTCGCAAACAGTTGGTCTGACCAGTCATTTCTTAGGCAATCAATCGCTAAATGAATTCTGTCAGTCTCGCCTTCATTGGATACAAAATGAGGACGATTAAAGTTTGCATACCAGCACTCACCCTCACGCATGGGTAATGGTTTTTTATTAACCGTGAAAATTACTTTATCGTTGGTCTGAATTGGAATATGAATTCTGAAAAAGCCATCTTCATAACCTGCTGCTGAATCAGTATGCTCTTTTATGTAGCTATTGGGCGAGAGGGAAAGAAGTCTCACCGCTTCTTTTTTACATTCAAAAGAATCAACTATTTCTTTGAAATACAAACATTTACTGAGTGTGAGCGTATCTTGAAAGGTAGCATTTGGCGTGGCTAAAATGTCTAATTCACTTCCAGAAATGGAGCGAAGTGCAAAGCTTGACCAATGCCCTGTGAAGTCATTTTGGTTGAAATGAAGCAACCAGTATATATTTTGGCAAAGTTTTAAGTCAGTTTTGAGACGTTTGACATTATACGTTTGAGGAAATTTATAATCATTCATTGACATAGTTATTATATTTCGCATACATAAATCCTGATTTCACAAAAAAAAGTAGAGATATTGATATTTGCTAATTTTTTCTGTAATATTGTTTCACTTCTTGTTATACTCACATAAATAAATCCTTCAAAAGTAGTTTAGAAAATTTGATATTTTTAAGTTTTCAATCAACAATTTATTCGTTTAATATTCTTTGTTTTTATCATGGATTTTAGTGAAGCGGTCTTCAAAAAGATTACTGATTTTGTTCAGAATATAGGCATTGCTATCGGCTTTCGTCAGATTTCTGAGCAAACCTTTTTGCCTGGGCTGATGATTGAAAATGGAACATTATTTATTGATAAAAATCAATTAAAATATATCGGTGACACCTTGCATGAAGCGGGTCATATTGCTTTAATGAATCCCGAACAACGCAAGAATTTATCAGGTTCGTTGGAGAGTCAAAACGATGCAGAAGCCACAGAAATGGCTGTAATTGCTTGGACTTATGCCGCTTGTCTTGAAATTGGAATTGAACCCTCAATAGTTTTTCATCCTGACGGGTACAAAGGTGGCAGTGAAAGCATTTTAGAAAATTTTAGTAATGGTCAATACTTTGGCGTTCCGATTTTGGAATGGTATGGAATGACCGAAAGAGTAGATAACACACATAAAATTAATACGATATCTTATCCAAAAATGCTTATTTGGATGAGAACGTGACTCACATCATGAGTTCATTACGTTTACCTCAATCATTAATACACAATAAGCTAACAATCATTGACACGCTCCCAGTAAGTTGTCAATTTGTTAGTGTGGTTTTCGCTATCTCAACAATTGTGAAAACCATAGAAAACAGTTTACCTTCTAATAAGAAAAGCACTCAAATTCTCCCTCATTTACCCTCAAATACTCTTCTTGCAATAACAATCATTTTAAATAGTAGAATTACCACTTTGTTGAAAGGCATTTATCCAATTGTATGTAACAAAACATTTTAGAAGCAAAATTTATCCTTGTTTTCTGAGTGATTACACCAATTTATAAAACAGGTATTTTTACCCTTACATGAACAAAAAATCAATTCTAATTTTGCTAATATGCAAGGATAGAAAAATCTGTATTTTGTTGAAGGTAAGGTATTTATAATAATCCATTATTGAAACTAAACTTTAAACACATAATGAAAAACAATCGTAGAAATTTTTGCAAAAACTCCGTCTATATTTTAGCAATACTCCAGAAGACCATCGCTTAGAATTACCAAAAACCAATTACGAAAATTTAATTATTCAATTTAATATTTATCACAATTCTGGTTCTCTGACAGTTTTTGTGGAGTTATAAATTTTTCGTAATCTTGATAATGGAAAAGATTACTTTTTACGAAGAATTACTCAATTTGCCATCGGTTGAAATACTTGATATTAAAATTGATACTAAAATTATTACG
>JBBRMR010000090.1:0-19097 GCA_038230735.1 Cytophagales bacterium | reverse complement strand
CATAATCGTCAGAATGATATCGAAGTAAACGTTCAAACAGCAAAGCAATTAACGAATATGCGTGCTTCTGGTACGGATAACAACGTGAAGATTGCTCCTAAGTTGAACTTTTCTTTGGAAGAATCAATGGAATATATCCAGAAAGATGAATATTTAGAAATTACCCCAAAATCTATCCGTATCCGTAAAATTTACTTGGAAGCAGGTGAACGTAAGCGTATGGGAAATAAGGTTGAGATGGTGTAGATTTTTGAGGAATTCATTTCAAAATAATAAAAAGTCCTTCTGATTGATTTCAGAAGGACTTTTTTACATAATATTTTAAAAGCCAACCCATTTCTTTTATTTTCAACAAAATCCCTTTACTTTTGAATCAATCAATCCGTAAAACTATGGCAAAGGTAGCACAAATTCACAAAATACTCATTTACGAAGAGTTTGATGGACATCCTATCTATCGGAAAGGATACAAAGATTTTTTGTTAGGGTTAAAAACAATCGAAGAAATTAGCATGGGAATAAGTACGTTACAGTATTTCATTATTGGCTGTTTGATGAAATATCTGAATAGAAATCTTCCAGAATCTTATTTCTTAGGTTCGGGAGAATTGGGATTACATATTTCTAAAAATACTAATTTTCAGCCGATATTGCTATTTTCAGAGAGGGACAATTGAAAGTAGGTTTTCATTCTACAAAATATGAAAAAACCCCTCCCAGCGTAGTGATTGAAGTGGATATAAAGATTGACGAATCGGAATATTTCTAAAATGAAGAAGAATACTTTCACAAAAAAACCGAACGTTTATTACAATGGGGCGTTGAAAAAGTAATCTGGTTTTTCTCATCTTCTCGTAGAATTTTGATTGCCGACAATCTCCAAAAATGGACATTTACCAGTTGGGAAATTCCTTTTCCTATCATTGATGACCACGAAATAAACGTATGGGAATTAATGCTTAAAAATGGCTTTGGAGCATAATTCTCTACAAAAAAAGCCCCAAGAAAGATTCTCGGGGTTTTCAACAGTCTCCATAAGCTATTTATTTTTTCTTTTATCTTTCCAAATTAAAGTTTCATTCGTTGCCACTTTCCAACGATCGAAAAGCAGTAAACAGTCTGATTCTCATACACATACGAATAAACACTGGCGGATGGATTTCACATGGAAATATTTTTATTGAATCAATCTTCGCCTGAACATAAGCAGGAATTAATATTGGGTTTGGTGAACCATTAATATCGCTATCTGTTGGTTTACAATTAGATAGAATTACTCCCTAACTGGCAATTGTGATTACTAACTTCTAAGTATTTTACCAAAGACGTAAGAAAGGTTAAAAAGGTTGTGTCGAATTATAATTTCCTAAAAATAAAAAAATCCTCTTCGTGCAAACGGAGAGGATTTTTTTATAAAACCTAATCAATATTATTTCTTTTTAGGTTTGTCAGGAATGATACGGATGTCCGTAGGATTCTTAGGGTCAATATAGAATTTATATTTTGCCACTTGTCCTGTTGGCTTACAATCACCTGCATTCAAACGTTGGACTTCGTATTCGTAAATCGAAGGACTCTTTGGCAACGGTAAATCTTTAGGCCAAACGATGTTCGGATTAGTTGCTACGTTTTCGTAATTAACCGTTGAACTATAAGTAGAAACACCCGTCAATCCAGTTGATTTCTTACGTCTTGGTACTAAACGTTTCGGTTTTGCAACGTCCGTTGTTTTGGCAGGAGCAACTGTTGTTGAAGTAGTAGCCTTACGAACTCTACGACGTGGGCGACCAGAGCCATATCCTTGCGTTCCTCCAAAGTATTTTGTTACTGTTGAACCACCGAAGATTTTGAACATATATTGGTCTTCAAATGGTTTTGCTACGATATTTTGAACAACTGGTTTAGCACGGTATCCAAAACTTGCCGCTGTTGCTTCTGATAAACATTTTCCTTCAACGCTTGACTGAACGGTATAATAATAGAAGCTACAATCATCACCGTTTACTAATGAAACGTTGGCTGGTAAACTCAAAGAAGAATTCTTAGTTGTTTGTTGGTAAGTTGGAACTCCCGAACCGTCAGCTTTATACAACTTGAAAATATATTCTTCGTTTTCAGGCGTTGCAGAAGTGCTTTTCCAAGCAAATGTTGGAATTTCTGTTGAACCATTGTCGTAAATTTTTCCATTGCCTCCTTGCAAAGTAGGTATAGCACATACAACTGGTGCGGGAGGAGGAGGTAATAATGAATAAACCGTATTTCCTGTTTTCTCACCAAAAGTATGCGAAAGAGCTAAACCGAAGTTACAGCCACCGTGCGTACGATTATCTTCTTTCGATAAAACTCTTAATGAAGAAGGCGTAACGTCTGCACCAATGGTTGTGAATGGTGTGCTGGTCAAGAAACCTTGTCCATTGATACCAATTGCCCAGTTTTTTGCAAAATTATATAAAAAGTCCACACTCAAAACTCCACCCAATTGGTTTTTAGAGGCTGATGAGTTCAAACGATAAACCAATTGGTCAGCACCCAAAGCACCTGTGGTGGTTGCCCCGAACCTCGGTGCAGAAGAATTGAATAGACCTCCTTTCAAATCAATATCTATGTTGAACTTTTTACCTACTGGCAAAGCTAAGGCGGGTCCAATCAATAGATAGAAGTCTTCGTAATTGCCTTGCGTATCATACTTCAAAGCACTCGGGCTAATTCCTAAGATTTTGGCATTTTTGGAAATCTGTCCATTGACTCCTTTATAATCATCGCTAACATTAAAGTTTTGGTAGCCTCCCATTAAGCCTAAACCAATGATGCCCCAAAATTTGTTTACCGACAAAGAGTTGTAACCACCTGGGGTCAAAAACATCGTATTGTCTTCTGATTGTTTACAAAAAGGAATGGCTATGCCTACTCGGTCAGTAACTTTCCAATAACTTTTTGGTTTAGTTGAACGCAACACGTTACTATTCTTATAAAAAGCCGAGTCAAGAAAATAACCATCAGCAACTGTTTTTACTACTTGTCCGTTTGAATAGGTAGTGGTAGTAATACCGTTGTCGGTTAAAGAACTAACAACTGTTGGTTTAGTGCCAGTAGTCTTCAAGTCTTGGGCTGTTGCTAATTGACCTACGGCAAGGCAAGTCAGTAGTCCAATAGTGAGTCTTTTAGTTGTTTTTTGCAAAAGACTGTTTCCTGAAAAAATCTGTTTCATATTTGCTTGGTTTTGATAAAATGAATGGTTTTTGTGACGGTTTTACTAAGCGGTTGTTAGCATTCGAGTGGGTAAAAGTAACGCTTTTTCCAAAAAAACAAGTGCTTATATCGGAAAAATCATACTTTTTTTCACAAAAAATATTGAATCGAGGTATTTTTATTAATTATTACACACTATTAATCCTAATTTTGCATATCGCTATAATGACAAAGATAAGGCATTGTTTGTAAAATTGCATACCGTACACTCAAAGTTAATGTATTGTTTGATATAAGTATAACCCTTAAAACTACTGAAAAAATCGTACCACCTCTAAAACTTTCAAACTAATAATCAATAAAAATATGTCTGTACATACCGAAATTAAAAGAATAACGACCCACATCTTACAAGAGATGAAAAACCGTGGGGAGAAAATTTCTTGTCTTACCGCTTATGACTATTCGATGGCTCGGATTGTGGATGCCGCTGGGGTGGACTTAATCCTCGTGGGCGACTCTGCTTCAAACGTCATGGCGGGACACGAAACTACCCTTCCCATTACCCTCGACCAAATGATATACCACGCAACATCCGTAGTGAAGGGTGTAAAAAGGGCCTTAGTGGTGGTAGATTTACCTTTTGGGTCGTATCAAGGTAACTCTTCGGAGGCTTTGCGGTCGGCAGTTCGGATTATGAAAGAATCAGGAGGACACGCCGTGAAGATGGAAGGAGGTTCAGAAATTAAAGAATCCATCTTGCGGGTATTGAGTGCGGGAATTCCCGTTATGGGGCATTTGGGACTGACTCCGCAGTCAATCTATAAGTTTGGAACATATACCGTGCGGGCAAAAGAAGATGTTGAAGCACAAAAACTGATGGAAGATGCCAAGATGTTAGACAAAATCGGAGCGTTTGGTGTTGTCTTAGAAAAGATACCTTCCGAATTAACTAAAAAAGTATCACAAGCAATCACCATTCCAACCGTTGGCATTGGGGCGGGTTCAGATGCTGATGGACAGATTTTGGTGATTCACGATATGTTAGGTATTAATAAAGAGTTCAAACCGAGATTCCTCCGCAGATATGCCGACTTAGACGGCATTATGAATGAAGCAATTTCTCAATATGTTAAAGATGTGAAATCAGTAGATTTCCCAAGTGTAAAAGAAAGTTATTAAAATGAAAGATTTTCACGTAGTTTACGAAGACAACCATATCATAGTGGTTAATAAAAGGGCAGGAATATTGGTGCAGGGCGATTCCACGGGCGACCGTACCCTCACTGATGCTGTAAAAGAGTACATCAAAAAAACTTACGGCAAGCCTGGCGACGTTTTTTTGCATCCCGTGCATAGACTGGACAGACCCGTAAGTGGTTTAGTGATTTTTGCGAGAACCTCAAAAGGTTTGGAACGCATGATGGAATTATTCAGAAAGCGGGATATTCAGAAAACTTATTGGGCAGTGGTAAAACGCAGACCGAAAGAATTGAAAGGGAAATTAACGCATTGGTTAATAAAAGACGAAACTAAGAATTTGGTAACGGCTTATGAAACCGAAGTGGCAGGTTCGCAGAAAGCGGAATTGAATTATAAGGTTTTAGGAGAAGTGAATAAGCATTTTCTATTGGAGATTGAACTTTTGACGGGGCGTTCGCATCAGATTCGTGTTCAACTCTCCACGATAGGAAGCCCGATTCGTGGAGATTTGAAGTACGGATTCGATAAACCCAACGCTGATGGTTGCATTAATCTTCATGCTCGACGGGTTTACTTTATTCATCCTGTGAAAAAAGAACCAATCATTTGTAAAGCGGCAGTGCCTCCTAACGCATTTTGGGAAGAATTCTTAGAACTCGATCCTGACGATTTCAAGCAAAAAAATCTTGACTATCTTCATGAATAAGGGGCGACGAAACATCATTCCGAATTTGGTCGAGAAGACCCAACACTGAATGTTTGATACCTTGCAAAGCTCCTGAAGCGATGCTCAAAGGAAGGATCAATGGCAGAAATACCAACCATTGGAGAATCATGAACTGATTTAACTTTCTCATATCGTTTCGATTGGCGGTCAAAATAGTGTTCTAATTAAGTGAATAGTGATAATGATTTCACTATCAATAAATTGAAACATAAATCTCGTGCCGAAGTGGTTTTGTTACTGGGTGGATTATACTGTAAAAATAAAAATAATTCTTTAAACAATAACATAATTTTAACATTAAATTTATCAACTTGTTTTAAAACGATGAAAAAAATGTAGATGTGGAATGAATTAAAAAAAAGAAGCCCTGATTCCACGGAATCAGGGCTTCTTTTTTGACAAAAATACCTCTACTTTTTGATGTAAGGGCTAAAAGCATATTTAGTTTTCACGGAAATTACCTCGGCAATTTTGGCAAAAACGATTTTTGGGACATCAATTTTATGGTCAACTAATTTTATATCAAAATTTGAAACCAAGCTAATTTTTTGATTCTCAACGGTTAATTTACCTTTCAAATCACGGGGAAGCGTTACACCATGAATGGTCAATTGTCCTTTGGCGGTTACCTCATAAGTGCCATTTTTTGTATAATCAATTGGCTCAACTATTTTGCCTTTGAAAGTCCCCATCGGGTACTTTTCAGACTCCATATAGTTTTCATTAAAATGTTCTTGCATCAACTTATTGGGAAAATCAAAAGCGGACATTTTCATGCTCACGGCTATTTCGTTAGTGGCAGTATTGATAATTGCTCCAACGGTTTTATTCACGGCTACAATATTTTCTACGAGCGTTTCGGAGAAGAAACTGGTTTCGCCCGCTTGGGTAGCGTACATTTGCCCAAAAGATTTGTCTGATACTAACAAACTGATTAACAAGATTTTGATGATGATTTTCATTGTTTTTTGGTTGATTATGACATTTATTTTTGAGGAAAAACCTGTAAGGATTCAAAATCCTTACAGGTTTGAGAGACTATTTGTGCATTCCCTTGGCTTTTTTGTCCAAACTAAAACTGCGTGCAATGTTGAATCCGTAAAATATACCACCATCACTCCATTGTTTGGTAGTTTGGGCGATGAATTGACGTTCAATCATCCCTCTCGAATTGGTGAAATGGAGCTGAAAAACGTGTCCCCCCGTCTCTATATCAAAGCCCAATGCCAAAGAATTATGATAATTGCTATTAGCGGGGCGGTTGAAATCTGCGTAATAATATTCACCACTAATGCTGATACGTTTGGATAATTTCATGCGTCCTCCCACGCCCAAAGCGACCATATTATTGGGGGTGTCTATGGTCTCTGCACGGTTGAAATGCAAGACTGTGGGCATAATTTGAAGGGAAAACCTTTCACTAAATTTCCTTGCCAACAAGATTTGCCCCGTGTAGGTCATTCTTTCGATATTATCGTAATATTTCATTACCGTTCCAGATTCTAAGACTGAACCCGTTCCCGCTGTACTTAGGGCATTGCTTCCGTATAAGGTAAGGGTAACGGGTATGGCATTGGACTGGCGGAGGAGTTTGTATTTTCCGTAAAAATCATACATTTTTTCCTGCGAACTTCTCCCGATTCCGATGGTTAATTGGTCGGTGATTCCGTATTCTAAACCCAGCCGAATTCGGGCTTCGTCCAGTCCAAAAAAGTTGTCAATAAACCCTGAATTGATAGCTCCGAAGCGGTGCGAAATCCAGAAATTTAATTGATTTTTGCCCACTGTTTCAACCGTTTGTCCATTTATGAGCCTTGTGGCTTTGAAAGTGGCGGTAGTAAAAGTTTTTTGGTCTTTGTTTTCATCATCCAACATTTTCATCAAGTCATCCTGTGAAAATACTTGGGTGGAGATTAAGCAAAAGAGAGTAAGTAATTTTTTCATGATGAACAATTCTATATTAATTATACTTTACACTTAATGATAAAAATCAGTACCTATACCATGGAAATTATGAATAGATACTGATTTTAGATTTTACGAAATTAATATTACAGCGTAACGGTTACGGTTGTGCCAGCAAGACTGGTTACATAAGTTTTCAAGGGACTTGGGGCAACCGATAGATTTTTCCCAGTGTTATCATATATCGCTCCGTGAACATTGCACACAAATACATTGGTCGCATATTGTATTTGACGAAACCCTTGGTGTGTACAAATCAGTGTAACCGTTACATAAGTGTCTAAATTGGTGTGAGCAACCACAATGTTGTTGGTAGTATCCACAAAATACCCACCTTTATTTTTTAATAAAGTTCCATTTGAACCAACGGTATTGATGTCAAAAGTAAGGTTTTTTGGGGTAGTGGCGATGGTGGATTCTTCGTTTTTGCAAGACGACATGGTTACACCGCAATAAACTGCCATCAGACTTGCACCACCTAAGCCTAATTTTCTCAGGAATTCGTGACGATTGATTTTTTCTACTTGATTGTCTGTGTTCATAATAATGGAAGAAGTTTTTAAGGGGTTTAATGATAATACTTGGATTGATGTGAAATGGTTGCGTTTAATTTGGAAAAACCGTCAATACACTCATTTATAAATACTGAAAATGGTTTTAATTATTGTGTAAAAATACAAAAAAATAGCCTTTGCCTTTGCAAAGGCTATTTTTTAAAGGAAAGTTTATACCTTAAAAATCTTCAAAAAATGGCTAAATCAATAAGCTATCATAATCGGGAATTTATACCAAATCCATCAAAGTTTTTTGTTCTAAAACCGAAAGATTGGCATCTCGCCATTGTTCCATTACGTTGCGAAGAGTACACTCTACTTCACTGACACAATCATCACATTTTCCGTAAAAATGCAGCGATACGCACAGCGTTGGGGCAATGGGTCCGTCGATGATACGGATAATTTTAGCAAAAGTTACTTGTTCAGGAGGCATCCGTAGGTAGTATCCGCCTCCCTTGCCCTTTTGACTTTGAAGGATGCCGTGGTTGCGTAATTCCAAAAGTATAGCTTCCAAAAACTTCTTTGGAATATTCTCAGATTCGGCAATATTTGAAATTAATAGTGGTCCTTTTTCATATTCTCTTGCCAAAACCTTCAAGGCTTTTAGGGCGTATTTTGCTTTTTTAGAAATCATGATTTGGGGGAAAAGAGTTTATGAGTTTAGGGTTTATGAGTATATCGGTTAAATTCGTAAACCCTAAACTCATAAATTCTCTTTCCCTATTTAGTTGATAGACAAAATTACATAAAAAACTCAATATTTATTGCTACCCTTTTGTTTGGCGGTAGCTTTGTTATGCGTATTTTTCAAGATAAATTAAAATTCATTCGTAAAATAATTATAAAAATGACTGAAAATGTAGATTTTATCATAATAGGGGCGGGTTATGCAGGGCTTACTGCGGCAAGTGAATTATTGAAAGCAGGTAAAACAGTAAAGATTTTGGAGGCTCGTGAGCGAGTGGGAGGAAGGGTACATACGCAACAATTCGAGGGATTCTATTTGGATATGGGCGGCACTTGGGTTGGACCTACGCAGGATAAAATATATGGTTTAATTCGTGAATTTGGCTTGCAGACTTTCCCCACGTATGACGAAGGGAAAAGTACACTTTTGATGAATGGTAAAACTAAAAATTATAAGGGTTTGATTCCGCCTTTGCCTCTTCCATCTCTGTTGAGTTTGGATATGGCGATAAAGAAAATGACCAAAATTTCCAAAACCGTAAATCTCAAAGAACCTTGGAATACGCCCGATGCAGCCCGTTGGGATTCGATGACTTTACAGACTTGGATGGAAAAACAAATGTCATTTTCCACCGCCCGAAAATTATTCAAAATAGCTTCTGAGGCAATCTGGGCTACACATCCCAACGAAGTTTCAATGCTTCATGCGATGTTTTATACCAAGTCTTGTACGGATTTTGATACGTTAATGAACGTAAAAAATGGGGCTCAGGAAGAACGAATTTTGGGCGGGGCAATGTCCGTAGCTTTGAAAATGGCAGAGAGTTTTCCAGCGGATACTATTCGATTTAATTCCGTAGTAAAAACTATTATTCATAATTTAGAAGGGGTGGAAATTGTGGGTAAAGATTTCAATTATAAAGCTAAAAAAGTTATCGTTGCCATCCCTCCAACCTTGGCGGGACGGATTGATTATTTACCAATTTTACCCGCTAATCGAGACCAATTATTACAAAGAATTCCGATGGGGACGGTCTGGAAATGTTATGCTGTTTATGACCGTCCATTTTGGCGAGATAAAGGGCAAAATGGTTTGGCGGCTTCTGATGAGGGCTACGTTTCAGTAACCTTTGATAACTCTCCCAAAGATGGTTCAAAGGGAATTATGATGGGTTTTGTGTTGGCAAATCAAGCAAAAGAGTTTTCTTTATTAACGGAGAATGAAAGAAAAAGTGCCGTTTTGAATCAATTTGAAGGCTTTTTTGGGAAACAAGCACGTTCGCCCCAATTCTATATTGACAAATCTTGGGCGGAGGAAGAATTTACTCGTGGCTGTTACGCAGGCGTGATGCCGACGGGTGCATGGACAAGTCTGGGCAAGCATCTTCGTGAACCAATTGGCAATATTCACTGGGCTGGCACGGAGACTTCGGAGGTTTGGAATGGTTATATTGACGGAGCGGTGCGGTCGGGGGAAAGGGTGGCTTTGGAGGTTTTGGGTCATTAAATGATTCGATGTTCGATTTTGGAATAAACCCTCCTAAGCGTTTTAAACGTATAAATTCATTAATTTAAAATTATTCTTTAATTTTGATTTGTTTCAGTTAATAAGGTAAGTGGAATGTATTTTTAGAACATAGTATTCAGATAAAAATTATAAAATATAATGGCAAGAAAAATAAGAATGGGCATGATTGGCGGTAGCCTTGAAGCATTTATTGGGGCAGTTCACCGTCGTGGGGCGGCATTAGATGGTGAAGTAGAATTGGTTTGCGGAGCGTTCAGTTCTAATCCTGAAAAATCAAAAGCTACTGGTGAAGCCCTCTATTTGCCTGTTGATAGGGTTTATGGTTCTTTTGAAGAAATGATTTTGACTGAAAAAACGCTTCCCGAAGGTGAAAGAATGGATTTCGTAACCATCGTTACGCCCAATCATGTGCATTTTTCGGCGGCAAAAATGGCTCTGGAAAATGGCTTTCATGTTGTATCAGACAAGCCTGCAACCTTAAACACCAAAGAAGTGTATTTACTGAGAGATATTGTGGAGAAGTCAGGCTTGATTTACTGCCTTACGCACAACTACACCGCCTATCCAATGGTGAAGGAGGCAAAACAAATGATTAAGAATGGCGTTATTGGTAAGGTGCGGAAGGTAATTGTGGAATATCCGCAAGGTTGGCTTTCACAGTTGTTGGAAGCAACGGGTCAAAAGCAAGCCGATTGGCGAACTGACCCTGCCCGTTGTGGTGCGGCGGGTGGTGTGGGCGACATCGGTACGCACGCTGAAAACCTCGCTGAATACATTACAGGCTTGAAAATTACGGAAATCTGTGCAGATTTAACTATATTTGTAGAAGGACGTCGATTGGACGATGATGCCAATATGCTCTTGCGTTTTGATAACGGAGCAAAGGGAATTCTTCATAATTCGCAGATCTGTAATGGCGAAGAGAACGATTTGAACATCAGAATTTACGGAGAATTTGGGGGTTTGAAATGGCGACAGATGGAACCCAATACCCTTATTTTGACTAATCAAGAAAAGGGTTCACGCATTATCCGAACGGGTGTGGGCGATTTATCACCGCAAGCACAAGCCCATACTCGCCAACCCGCAGGACATCCCGAAGGATACATTGAGACTTTTGCCAGTATTTACAGAAACTTTGCTTATGCCCTCAGAGCAAGATGGGGCGAAGTTGCCAAAGAAAATGCGGCGGGTGGTTTAGCTGGTGAAAGTGAAAGCATGACGGGCGGATATAATTCAGAAATCCATGATTTTCCAGGGATTGAAGAAGGCATCAGAGGGATGACTTTTATTGATACCGTAGTGAAATCGAATAAAGCAGGGGCGGTTTGGATGAAAGTAGAGGAAAAGTCGTAAGTTTTTAAGTCGTATGTCGTAAGTAACTGAAAACTAATAATCTATTTACTAATACTGCACTTGCGGATTTACAACTTACAAACTTTCGACTTTATATTATAGATTTACTATTGTGTTATAGACTTACGACTTAGAACTTACGACTTTAATATACAACCACTATTTATAAATACTCTTTAAAAATGTTAATCAAAACAAAAATAAATGAAAATAGCTGTTTGGCATAACTTGCACAGTGGCGGGGGTAGCAGAGCTTTACAGTATCATATTCAGGGATTAATTTCAGCAGGACACGAAGTAGAAATGTGGGCAGATGCCCCCGATGCTGATGGATTTATGAAATTGCCCGATGGTGTAAAGCTCCATCAAGTGCCTTTAAGATATACTGAAAAGCAACCTTCTTTGAGGGGAAAAATTTCTTCATTATTTTTTAAGAAGGACTTGAATATGATTTCGATGGAAAAACATTGTCAGCAATGTGCCAACGAGATTAATCAAGGGGGTTTTGACGTACTTTTTGCTAATAGTTGTCATTATTATGGCGTGCCTTTTATTGGGCAATTCACAAAAATTCCGAAAATATTATATTTAGGCGAACCCAATCGTTATTTATACGAAGCCATGCCTGAACAAATTTGGGAAGCTCCTACTCAGAATTTGAGTAAACTAACACCCAAATTTTGGGTTTATATGTTTAGTGATATTTGGAGAGCCAATAAATTTAGGGTGTATGTACGTGAAGAACGAAAGAATTTTCAGGCTTTTGATAAGGTTTTAGTTAATTCTTATTTTTCAATGGAAAGCTGTAAAAGAGCCTACGGATTGCCCTCAGAAGTATGTTATTTGGGAGTTGATAATGAGCTTTTCAAACCCATAAATACCTCATTTACAAAGCCTTATGTGGTAGGATTAGGTGGATTTTACGCTCATAAGAATCCAGAATTAGCGATTCGTTCGGTAGGAAATATCACAGAGAATCGTCCAAAATTGTTGTGGGTTGGTAATATGGTTGATGATGAATATTGGGATGGAATGGTTGAATTGGCTCGTGCTTTGGGTGTCGTTTTGGAGGTTAAAAAAATGGTTACGGATGCTCAATTAGTAGAACTTTTGAATGGAGCAATTTGTATGATTTACTCCTCTAATCTCGAACCTTTTGGTTTTGCTCCCTTAGAAGCAAATGCCTGTGGAACACCCGTAATTGCCGTAGCTGAAGGAGGCGTTAGAGAGACGATTATTCATGGTAAAAACGGTTTTCTGTCAGATTCAAAGCCCGAAGAAATTGCCAAATGTATTCAGCAACTTATTGATAATCAAGAATTAAAGCAAGAAATATCTAAATTTTCCATTGAGAACGTTCGGCAAAATTGGACTTTGGCACAGTGTTCGGAAAGGTTCAATTTGGCGATTGAATCGGTTGTAAATAAAAGCATTTAAACACATCTAAAACTATGGCTTCCATCTCTGAAATCAGCATCAAACGCCCCGTTTTGGCGGTGGTGATGTCTATTTTGATTATCCTTTTTGGCGTAATTGGCTACACTTATTTGGGTATTCGTGAATTCCCAAGTGTAGACCCGCCCGTTGTAACGGTTCAAACTAATTATACTGGGGCAAATGCCGATATTATCGAATCGCAAATTACCGAACCTTTGGAGGAATCCATCAACGGTATTGCGGGAATCCGCACCCTCACTTCGTCCAGTCGAGATGGTCGCTCAACGATTTCCGTAGAATTTGATTTATCGGTTGATATTGAAGATGCCGCCAACGATGTCCGAGACCGTGTGGCTCGTTCATTGGCGAATTTGCCCAAAGATGTGGACCCGCCCGTGGTTGCCAAAGCTGATGCCGATTCCAGTCCCATTTATTTCATCAATATTAAATCCGCCAAACGTGATTTGCTGGATTTGAACGAATTGGTTACTCGAAATATCAAGGAGAAATTTCAAACGGTTAAAGGAGTAAGTTCCGTACAAATTTGGGGTGAAAAAAAGTACGCCATGCGACTCAGAATTGACCCCGTAAAATTATCTTCTTATCGCCTCACTGCCCCTGATATTGTAAATGCACTCACGAAGCAAAATATCGAATTGCCATCTGGAAGTATAGAAGGAGCGATGACCGAACTTACGGTACGAACCCAAGGACGACTAACCACACCCGAAGATTTCAATAACTTGATTTTGAGAGAAGAATTAGATAAAGTGGTGAAATTCAGTGATGTAGGCTTTGCTGAATTGGCTCCTGAAAACGAAAAAACTTTTTTCAAACGTGACATGGTTCCCATGATTGCCGTGGCGGTGATTCCACAACCAGGGGCAAATCAGATTCAGATTGTGAATGACATTGAGAAAAAGATGGTGCAAATACGAGCCACTTTGCCCGAAGATATTGAAATAACCCTGGGGCTTGACTATACCAAATACGTCCGTAAATCCATTACCGAAGTAGAGGAAACCATTTTCATTGCTATTGCTTTGGTGGCTCTGATTATCTTTATTTTCCTCAGAGATTGGCGTTCTACGCTCATTCCGCTAACGGCAATTCCAGTGTCTTTGATTGGCGTTTTCTTCATTATGTACATCATGAATTTTTCCATTAATGTACTTACTTTATTAGGAATTGTATTGTCAATTGGACTCGTTGTGGATGATGCCATTGTGGTTTTGGAAAATATTTTCGCCAAAATTGAAGAAGGGATGGAACCTTGGCAGGCATCTTTGGAAGGTTCAAAGGAGATTTATTTTGCCGTTATTTCTACTACTGTAACGTTGGCAGCGGTGTTTTTACCCGTTATTTTCTTACAAGGAATCACGGGAAGGCTGTTTCGGGAATTTGGTATTGTTGTGGCGGGTTCGGTAATTATTTCAGCTTTTGTATCACTGACCTTAACGCCCATGTTGAGTTCCAAAATTTTGAAAGGGGGGCATCATAAACCGTGGTTTTATAGAGTTACTGAGCCATTTTTTCAAGGTTTGACCAATGCTTATTCAAATTCATTAGCAGGTTTCTTGAAAATCCGTTGGTTTGCTTGGGTCTTGATGATAACTTTTATCGGAATAATTTATGGTCTTTTCAAATTTGATGCGATTCCATCCGAACTCGCTCCTATGGAAGATAGAGGCGGTTTCCGAATTTCTGCAACAGGACCTGAGGGAGCAACTTACGACTATATGTTGGGCATTACGGATGAAATAGGAAATTTTTTAATGAAAGAATTGCCCCAAAACGAACGAAAGGGTGTTATCACTATTACATCGCCACCTTTTGGTAATGGGGCATCAAATACAGGAGCGATTAGAGTAGTATTGCACGACACTTTAAATAGAAGAACTCAACAGCAAATTGTGGAAGAAATTCAGCCAAAATTGAAGAAATATACGGGAGCGAAAATGTTTGTGGTACAGGAGCCAACTATTCAAACAGGACAACGTTCGGGTGGAGGATTGCCCATTCAGTTTGTAATTCAAGCAGCCAATTTTGATAAACTCAAAAAAGCTATTCCAGAGTTTATGGCAAAGGTTCGGGAATCACCCAAATTTGAGGTGGCAGACGTAAATCTGAAATTCACGAAACCCGAATTACGCTTGGAAATTGACCGTGAAAAAGCACAAAATTTAGGAGTTTCTATTCAAGATGTAGCCCAAACGCTTCAATTGGGGCTTTCGGGCAGACGATTTGGCTATTTTTTAATGAATGGAAAACAATACCAAATTATTGGGCAAATAGATCGTCCAGAAAGAAATGATGTGTCCGATTTACGTTCATTATACGTAAAAAGTAATCGTGGGGATTTGATTCAGTTGGATAATTTAGTGAAAATTACGGAAGAAAGTACCCCCCCGCAATTGTTCAGATACAACCGTTATGTGGCTGCTACCGTACAAGCACAAGCCGCCAAAGGCGTAACCTTGGGAGAGGCTTTGAACGAGATGGATAAGATTGCCAAAGCAACCTTAGACCCTTCATTTTCAACGGCTTATGATGGGCAATCGAAGGAATTTAAGGACTCTTCATCATCCTTAGTATTCGCTTTTGCCTTGGCATTAATCCTGATTTACTTGATTCTGTCGGCACAATTTGAGAGTTTTATTGACCCGCTGATTATCCTTCTGACCGTTCCTTTGGCAGTTGCGGGGGCTTTGCTTTCACTATGGGATTTTGGTCAGACGCTCAATATTTTCTCACAAATCGGCATTATCGTTTTGATTGGTTTAGTAACTAAAAACGGAATCTTGATTGTGGAATTTGCCAATCAACGAAAAGAGTTAGGAAGCAACAAAATGCAAGCCGCCCAAGAGGCAGCCGTAGCTCGTTTCAGACCTATTTTGATGACATCGCTTTGTACTATTTTGGGAATTTTACCCATAGCCTTAGCCTTGGGGTCAGGCTCACAAAGCCGAGTTTCGATGGGTATTGCGGTAGTAGGTGGGATGCTATTTGCCACATCCTTAACGCTTTACATCATTCCAGCGGTGTATAGTTATATGTCGAGGAATTTGAAAGTGCAGGGTGGGGAGGTTAAGAATGAGGAGGTTTTAGAGGTGGTTTAGAAAGTATTTTGACCTACATTTAAGTCCGATTTTGAAAATCGGACTTTTTTTGTTCTATTTGAGTAGATAAAAAATAAATGAAATGAAAATCTGTAAAATAATTATCAAAGACTTTCAACAGTTCAAAGATTTTGAGCTTGATCTAACCCATCCAGAAACGGGCGAACCTTTGGATAAAGTGTGCTTTATTGGGAGTAATGGGACGGGGAAAACTACTTTGTTGAAGGATTTGAATGATTTAGTTTGTGCTAAAGATAAAAGATTATATAATTCCAATCAAGATAGTAGTTTGTTGAATATATTGTATGATGTCGAAGAAAATGGTAAAAAAATTCTTGAAGGAAACTTGAAAAAATCAAATAAGACTAATTTTAAGATTAATGCATCAGACAAAGAAATATTAGAAATATTCCATAAGGGTTTAAAGTCTTGGAATAAATACGCTTCTAATAAAAACTATTCTTTTGCAACAGGACAAGTTTTTACACTAAAAGATAATTCTAATGATTTAGCTATTTATGTTCCTTCTGAACAGAATGATAACGCTTTTAATTCTATTTATAATTTACCCGATAGTTCTGTAAATGAGGCTATAAAGTTATTTAAAGATTTCCCTTTCAAACACGAAGTCTCTTCAAATACCATTTCACAATTTTGGACTTTGTTGATTTATCTCATCAAAAACCGAGAAAGTGAAATGATTAAATTGCAAGAAAAACCTGAAAATCAAGATAAAACCATTAAGCAATTAAAAGACGAATTCGATAAAGTTCATCCCAAAATATTAGAAGGTTTAGCCGAAATTTGGAATAAGATTTTACGGAAAGCGGGTTTAGAATTTGATGTTGAAAAGGCTAATATACCCGTACAATTGACTGAGAATTTACAGGCATACATAAAATTGATTAATTCAGATACCAAGATTCCATACAATCAACTGAGTTCGGGCATCAGAAATTTTATCTTCAAAGTAGGTCATATTTACAGCCTTTATTTCAATCGCAAAATTGAAAAAGGTTTTCTGATTATTGATGAACCTGAAAATAGCCTCTACCCTGATTTTCTGTATGATTTGATAGAAATTTACCAGAATATTACCCAGAATACGCAAATATTCATGGCTACACACAGTCCCATCATAGCTGCTCAATTTGAGCCTTATGAGCGTTTTATTTTAGAATTTAATGAAAATGGATATGTGCAGGCACGTAGAGGAACAAGCCCCATTTATGATGATACTAATGATATTTTATACAAAGATTTTGCTGTCAGAAGTGTAATGGGCGAGAAAGGAGAAATGATTTGGCAACGTTATTTGGAGTTAAAAAATATTATTCCTAATACAGAAGACAAAACGCAAAAAAAACAATTAATTAAAGAATTTATGAAGTTGGGTAACGCCTATAATTTCTCTGTAAACGATGCAGTATCTCATTAAAACTCCTGCATCAGAAGCTATTAATCTAAAATATTCAAATCCTTCTGACCGTCAAAAAATCAAAGAAATATTGCTTAATACCGAACAAAAGGGCTTTTGTGCTTATACAGAACGGTTTGTTAAGAAGACTGATTCTGTTCATATTGAGCATTTTTCCCCGAAGGCTGAATATCCAGATAAGATGGACGATTACTATAACTGGTATATTGTCGTGGCGTTGATAAATGAAAATAGACCAAAAAAAATAACGAGTAAGACAGATACTTTTTTGCCAATACTCATGCCTTATGAAAAAGATTTTTTACAAAGAATCACTTATGAAAATGGAGAATTTGTGGTTGTAAATAAAATGGATAAAGAAGTTGACAATTTAATCAAGTTTCTAAGTCTCAATCATTTTATGCTGTACAAAGACCGCAGTATTCATGTTGATAACATTAGAATTTTAAGAAGTTTTTGTAGTAATGAAGAAGAGTTTTTTGAGTTATTGAAGAGTGACAAAGACAATCTAAGCTTTGCCACAGCCCTAAAACATGAATTGAGAATAGATGTAACTAAACTATTAGAATAAAATAAAAATCCCTCAATTCCTGAAAATTGAGGGATTTTTACGTTCTACCTAAAAAAACTCGGTGGTAAAAAATTCATGAAATCCATGTCGTCAAAATCATCTTGTATTTCGTATTGTTTCAAATATCTTCGCATATTTTCACGGGGAGTTAGACTCATTATCTCCGTTTCTAAGGCTTGAATTCCTTTTTTCAAACGATTTATTTCTCGGGTAAATTTCGCTTTCATTTGCTTTGCTTCACCCCCAAATTTTTGAAATAAATCCATGCCACCGCCCATCATTCCCATGGGTCCAGATGCTCCCATTCGCAGTTGCCAGAGGTTATTTTCTAATTCATCAACTTGCTCTTTCAGGATTTTATTGTAATATTTCAACTGTTCGTCCGCCATCGTAAGTAATTCAATATCAGAGCCTTGCAGTTCAATTTTCAAACGTAATAGTTCAAATAAATCATCGTCTTCATACGCCTGTGTAACCTTTTTCATGATTTCGGTTTTGTGGAGTTTTTCGGCTTCATCCAACTCACGGTCGGGGTGAAAAGCCTTTACTAAATCGGTATAAATACTTCGAGCGGCTTTGCTGATATTTTTGGCTTCTTCTTTGAGCTTGGCTTCCTTTTCAAGTTGTTTATCAGTCTTCTTTTTATTGGCTTTTCGGGCTTCAGCAGCTTCTTTGGCTTCTTCTGCTTTTTCGTCCATTTTCTGAGCCATGTATGCTTGCAATTTATTCGGGTCGCTCACGTCCACATCGTCATCCACCTCAATGCCAAACATATTTTTCATCATGTCTTTCAACATCTCCGAAGCTGTATCATCCGACTCCGCATCCATTTCATCAAAAGAATCATCAGCGTATTTGTCATGAATGACTTTCAATTCATCAAATCCTGCATGAATCAAATCATGGCAATGATTTAGGATAAAATCAGCCATTTTTTCCTTCTCTTTTTTCTTGAAAAAAGCGTCTTCATGGTGTCTGTCAAAAACATAAACTAATTCCACAATTTTCTCATTATGTTTCTTTTCAAAAGGAATAACCTCTGTTTGAATACGAGTAACGATGGTTTTGATTTGCTCAGTATCTTCTACCAAACGTTGTTTTAACTCATTGATTTTCTTGACGTTAGCATTAAATTGCTTTTGAAGTTTAGATAAATCTTTGGCAGATTTTTGAGTTATGATAAGCGACTGATGGGACATATTCGTTGTTTGATGTTCGTTGTTCGGGATTCGATGTGCGAAGTTGGGGATTCGATGTTCGGAATGGATAGCCAAACATCAAGCATCGAATAACGAAAATCGAAACAGCACAAAGATAAGT
>JBBRMR010000089.1:0-19214 GCA_038230735.1 Cytophagales bacterium | reverse complement strand
TGCTTTTTGAGGCTTTTTCTAAAAGTGTTTCCTCTGCATCTGTTAATTTAATATAGCGATATCCCATACAACAAAGATACGAAATACAAAACGGCGTTTAAATTTATGCAACTACTTAAAACCGATTTATCCTCAATACTTCATCTTTATGCTACCGTCTTGGATAAAGGAGAAACGCTTACTTTGACGGATGCCCATAATTATTTTGACAAGATGATATTGTATCCAAACTATAAAGTTTTTGTAGCTGAAAAAGATGATTTGATTATCGGCACATTTGCTTTATTGATTATGGACAATCTCGCCCATGTAGGTACACCTTCGGGCGTGGTAGAAGATGTAGTTGTTGCTCAAAACTATCAAGGGCAAGGAATTGGCAAGGCAATGATGCAATTCGCCCTCGACCGCTGTAAAGATTCTGGATGTTATAAAATGGTATTATCCAGTAATTTAAAACGAATTGAAGCTCATCAATTTTATGAAAGTTTAGGTTTTGAAAAACACGGATTTAGTTATCGGATAGATTTGTAAAATAAAAAATAGCGAAAACCTCTCGCTATTTTTTAATCATTAACTATTTTTATTCAATCATACTATTTTTCTTGGGCATTTTCTAACCACAATTTTTTACTTCAATGCTTTATTTGATAATCCACATTTGCGAATTAATATCGTCTTTACCTCCAAACTGACGACTTATGGCATCATTGACGTTTATGGCATTGGTATTGGTTTCAGTTGATGGATACTGATAACGCAATGGAATCTTTGTGCCATTTGCCGTACCTGCTCCTATCAAAAACGTAGGAACTCCCGTTCTACGCCAGTTAAAATATGCTTCATAACCCGAATTTTGAAAGAAAGCTAAGTATTTCTGATTCAAGATTTGGGTTAATCCTGCGGCATTATTACCCGCATATTTAACGTTCGTTTGGGCTAAATAAATAGTTGCATCATTGATTCCGTAGAAACTCATTGATGCCTTCACGCCACGTTCATACCAATCTTGGGAGTTGCCAGTTGCCCAACCCTGATTGATGGCTTCAGCGATGTTGAAACACATTTCTGGATAACTAATGACAAAAGTATTTTCACCTGTATAAGTGCTATAATACCGCTTGCGACTTTGGAATGAATACTGCCCTAAACCTGCTTTTGACGACATATCCGCTAAATCTTCGCCCGAACTTGCTCCCACATAAGCCTCGAAATCGGTAGCTTTTAAGCCCTTTGCCAATTGAGCATCTGCGGGTTCTGCTACTACAAAAAGACGAGGATCTTTGTAACTTTTCAGTAAGTCCACATAAGTTTTTGCCATGTTTTCACGAGTAGCATTATTGCCAAAATTGTCTGGATTGCGTGGATACTTGTTATTTGTACTCCAAACATATTGTAAACTTTCAGACAAATCTGTCATCAAAGGGTATTTCGTTGGATTACTCAAAACATTAGCAAAGTCTTGTTTTACTTTCAAATCAGTATCATCCGTTTTTTTAGAAAGTTGAATTAATGTTCTCAATCTGAACGTATTAACCGTTTTTTGCCATTTTTTTAAGTCATTATTAAAATAAAAATCACCGTCCAAAGTTCTATCTCCTGTTGCAATTAATTGGGTTAAATCAGCATTTGATTCTTCTAACCACTTCAATACTTGAACGAATGCTTCTTTCTGTGTATCGTATTTAGGTTTGTCAATCGTTAAACCTTGAAGGGCTTCTTTTACGGGTAAATCTCCTACTCGCAAACTCATATTAGCATAATAGTAAGCTCTTAAAAATTTACCCAAAGCTGAATATGGGTTTAAATCTTTTGCTCCACTTTTTTTCGCTTCTTCTTCCATTTTAACCACATTTTTCAAGGTCGTAAATTGCAAATTAGCATTTCCCCAACTGTATTCATTGTTGTCGTAATAGTTATAATTAGAACAATAAAACTGATTGTTACGCATAAAGGTATTCCAAGCACCTTCATTCATTTTGCTCAAAGCGTCTTTTAAAATGAGCGAAGAAGGTACGGAAGTTGGCAAGTTTGGATTTAGCTCCAAAGTTTGATAATCACTGCAACTCGCTAAGAATGAAATGATTATAAGAGATAAAATATATTTTTTCATGATAATTTCTATTAAAACGTGATATTCAAATTAACACCAAAGCGTTTCATCGTTGGGGTTTGTAATCCTGTACTGGCAGAAAGCCCCGTGTACTGGTCAATGTCTGTGCCATCATGCTTGCTGTCGATGAAATACAATAAATTACGTCCTACCAATGAAACTGAAGCCTGTTTGATGAAAGTTTTGCTTAAAATGCTGGTTGGAAAATTATAGCTCAATGTTACTTCACGTAATTTTGAGAAAGTTTTGCTCATCAAATTTCCTTCGGCTGTGGAATTATATCGACTAATATAATCTTGTTCAAAAGTTTTGATGTCATTTGGAGCAAATTTGAGTTTATCGAAATTGGTGATTGAACCTTTTTCAGCATCGAATGTTGGAGAGCCTTCGGTAATTTTTACGCCTTCGCCCACATAAGATTTAATACCTTGTGCATCAAAATCTCGAGCTGCACCCAAAGCACCTTGAACCGTTTCGATATTACGACCACCACGGAATGTCTGGCGACGGATATAATCTTCGGTTATACCACCTACACGACCGTCAAACTGGAAACTTAAAGCCCAATTTTTATAAGAAAATTTGTTAATGAAACCCCATACGTAATCAGGATTAGCAAAACCAACCATAGAGCTTTTTCCATTTACTAAAGGACGACCACCAGCATCATTTATAATCTGTCCATCGGCAGTTCTTTGGAAAGTATTTACATATACTTGGTCGATTCTTTCGCCAACATTAATGTATTGGGCTGAAGAATTACCACCCACAAAGTAATCAGATTTTACTCGGTCAATTTTTACGTTATTTTCATTAAAAACCTCTTGCAAAGTTTCCTTGAAATTCGACAAATTTAACTGACTATCCCATCTAAAATAATTCTGTTTGATGGGTGTTCCTTTCAAGGTGATTTCTAAACCTGTTTTTTGCGTTTTGATACCGTTTACAATCGCCGATGTATAACCCGTAGTAGATGATAAATCACGGTTGAAAATACGAGGCCCATCGTTTGAAGTAAAGTAAGTAACATCGGCCGAGAAACGGTTTTGTAGTAAACTCAAATCAAATCCTACTTCAATTTGTTCCGTTGTATTAGGTTTTAAAGCAGGGTTGTTGATTTTGTCAGAATAAGTAGCACCTGGTAAGTTATTGTAGGATGGAAAAATATTATAACCTACTGAGTTCGCATAATTTGGACCATCATAAGAAGACGCATATTCTGAACCATAACCCAAACTATAGGTGGCACTTGGCGTTGTACCAATGGTTGAACGGGTTAAACCATCTTTCACATTGGCATACGAAGCACGCAATTTGAATAATGAAATGGTTTCAGGTAACTTAACGTAATCGGACACAACCGTACTCAATCCAAATGATGGATAAAAGAAGGTATTATTGCCTTGTGGCAAAGTAGAAAGATGGTCTAAACGCCCTGTTGCTGAGAGGGTTACATATCCTTTGTAGGCAAAATCAGCCGAATAATACCCACTTTGTACTTCCATATCCGATAAATAACTGAATGCTTTCAGCGGTCTCAAAGAATTGGAGAATGTATAAACCCCAGGCGTATTCAAATAATCCGTTGTTACATAACTCGAATTATATTTGAACGAACGAATATTTCCACCCGCCCAAACTTTTACATCAAAATCTTGATTAAATTTCTGATTGTATTTCAGTAAGATGTCAGTATTATTTTCAAAAAGGCTTCTTTTATCTTCACGATAATCACCTTTTGATTCTTCACGCCCATAAACCGTAGCTGAATACGGGAATTTTTCGGAGCGGAAAATATCATAAGTTGTTATCGAAGTACGCCCCATAATACTAAAATGGTCGTTCAACTGATAATTTAAGGAAGCATAGCCGTAAACATCGTTTTTGTAATGACTTCTTTCCCACTCATACGCCATGAAGTAGGGATTATTATAGCGTTGATATTCGGCATAAATTTGCTGAACACCCTCTTTGCCTGCTTGCCAATAATTACGCATATCATCCACGTTCCAGTCTGCACCGCCCCAAATTGTCATGTTATAAATCAAGGAATTTGGTCCATAATTTACGTCTGGAATATTGGGAGTAGATTGACGGTTATAGTTCAAGTTAGTTTCCAAACGCAATTTTTTAGAAAAATTCACGCCTGTATTCACACTGAAATTGGTAATATTTAATTGTGTGTTCGGTACAATACCTTTCTGATAATTATGAGATAATGAGAAACGAATATCTCCTTTTTCAGAACTGTTGGAAATGGCGATGTTATTATTTGCCAAAACGCCATTTCTTAAAAAACGTTGCAAATTATTTGCTCCACGAGCAGTCCAAGCTGTAGGAATACGCTTGCCTGTGGCAGGGTCGATAGGGGAATCATATTGAGCAATTTTGGTTTTGCCCGTAGGGTCAAATTTAGGTCCCCAAATGTCATAATCACCGTCATTATTTCCGCCCCCTCTACCATCTACGAATCCATATTGCCCGTGGTCACCAGGCCCGTAAAGGTCTTGAACTTTCGGTATAGCGTTGAAACCACTCTCTATCATAGTCGAAGAATTTAACTCGACTGAGAAACCACGTTTATCTTTTGAGCCTTTTTTGGTAGTAATCAAAATTGCTCCATTTTTTCCTCTAAAACCGTATAAAGCTGAAGCCCCAGCTCCCTTCAAAACGGTGTATGTATCAATATCATCAGCTGAAATATTCCAAGTGTCTGAGTTAATTGGTACACCATCCACTACGTATAAAACGTCTGTATTACCTCGTAAAACTACATTTGGACGACCCAATAATTCAGCCGATGCTCCAATAGTCAAGCCTGCTACTTTACCCGCCAATGAATTAATTGAATTTGGTTCACGTGCCTTGATTAAGTCCGCACCTTGTACCGTTTGAATAGCATTTGTTAAACTTCTGCGTTCCTTAGAAATTCCCAACGCTGTTACAACTTGTTCCTGCAATTGAGTAACATCTTCTTTCAAAATGACATCAATAGTTGATTTAGAGCCAGTTTGAACCTCTCTTGGAGCAAAACCAATGAATGAAAACTGGAGGATTGAATTATCTTTTACTGCAATACTAAAACCTCCTGTCGAGTTTGATGTAGTGCCTTTGTCGCTCCCTTTTACCCGTACATTCACACCAGCTAAGGGACTATTATCGGAGCCGTCAGTAATTTTTCCTGTTACGGTACGCTCTTGGGCATTGCCGACAAACGAGAAAAAAATAAAAAATATGGGCAGTAATAGCCGTTGTAATAATCGTAACGAAAATCGCCCGTTTTGGAGGGGGAAAATTATTTTCATGAGTTTGTTATTAGTTTAATACTTCCGCAAAATTATGCAACGCCTTTTACCTCACGTTAAACTAAATGTTATGAAAATAATAAGGATGAGTTTACGTATAGTCTCAAAATCGGTTGGTATATTATCAGAATATTATGAAATTTCAAACAACTCGTCTGACGGGAATTGAAGGCATTTTTGGGTTTAGCTTCTGATTAAAATACAAGAAAGAAATGGTGATGGATAGGATACTAATGATGGGTAGAATTTGAGATAAATCGGTTAATAGATTCAACCAAGAGTGTTTTTGAGTATTGAAATTCTGAAAAATCAAGAGGGTAACGCTACCTAAATAGCCAGAGAAATCAGCTAAATAAAACAAGAAACCTACGTTACCTTTTTCCTTCAAAACAGCCAAAAGCCGCTCAAAAAGCATTCCGTTATAAGGCACATACGCCATATATAAGCCGATACCCATACAGGTAGTCCACCAAAAGGGAGTAATATTATGATTGAGAAAAGAAATAGTAGAAATCAGGATGAAAATACATCCCAGAAAAATCATTAGGTGGTTCAACCAAAAGGCTTGTTTATGGTCTTTAACGAAATACATTAGGGCGGTGAAAGTACAAATAACTAAGCCAATGAGTGATTCGGTTTTGGTAAAAATGGAAGCATCATTTACACCCATTTCTCGCCAAATTTCTACGCTAAAATTATCCCTTAAATCTCGCAAGATAGTCATCATTACATAGACAAAAATCAAAGATATTAACCCAATTCCATATTTTTGAAGAAAAATTTTCCGTGATGCAGCATCCATGGGTAATCGAACAGAACGCTCATTTTCATCTTGTTTAGTAGGTTTTGGGGCGATAGAAAGGGCATAAACCGAAAGCAAGAGTAACGGAAAAAACAAAAGTCCCGTCCAGAAAGGCATCCAATATTCGTTGATACCAAGATTTATAAAATATTTGCCGATTGATTTGACAATTCCCGATGAAATAATGAAACTCACCGTTAGTCCTGCCCCTAATATTTCGGTAATTTGTCGCCCTTCCAAATAACTAAAAACTAAGCCATACACCATGCCCAAACCCAAGCCATTAAAGTAAAGAAAAACCCAGTTATAAGGTGGCGGAATAACGCCAAAAAATAGAAGGTTTAATTCTGCAAAAGCAATCATTGCCACGATGTATAAAGCTCTTTTGTTAGGTTTTGCTTCTGATACCATCTTAATTCCCAAACCTTTAGCCGTGGCATAACCTAAAACTTGGGCAATTACCAACACGATTTTATAATTAATTCCCAAAAACAAAACACCTTGAAAATCTCCTGCCGTGAAAGGCTTTCGGAAAGCATACATACAGAAATACGTACTGAAAGCCGCAAGAACCAAATATAGAGCCAAGAAGAATTGAGATTGTTTTGCTAAGAAATTTCGCATATTTATTTTCGATTATTGATGCTCAAGTTTAAGAAAAATGAAGGACTTAAATTGAACCACAAGTTTTAAATCCCGAACATCGGAAGCACGAAATTGCAAACAAAACCCCTCAATTATCAGCACTTTACAAATCCTTAACGGATATTTAACGGTTAATTAAAATTGAAGTAATTACCTTTGATTTTTCAAAAATTTCTAAAAAATAATTCAATGGCATTAATAGATTTAGTTGTTTTTGATATGGCAGGAACAACCGTTAGAGACCGCCACGAAGTGGAAATGTGCTTCTTGGAAGCTGCCAACTACACAGGTTTAAGCGTTACGCCCGAGCGAGTTTTGGCTTTGCAGGGCTATTCAAAAATTTATGTCTTTGAATTATTGTGGTCGGAAATGATTGGTGAAAAACATCCTGATTTAAAGGAGTACGTAAATATTTCCTATCTTAAGTTTTGTGAGATTTTAGAGAATCATTATTACCGAAACGAAATCTTACCGACCGAAGGGTGCTTAGAAATATTTGCTTTTTTAAAAGAAAAAAACATCAAAATAGCCCTTACGACAGGTTTTTACCGAAAAGTAACCGATATTATTTTAGAAAAATTGGGTTGGTTAAATGGCTTAAATAATGAATACGTAGGTAATAAAAATACGCTGATTCAAGCTTCAATTGCCTCCGATGAAGTGCCAAAAGGTCGTCCCGAACCTGATATGATTCAGCTGGCAATGAAAAAAATGAGTGTGCATGATAGCTCAAAAGTTTTAAATATTGGTGATACCCCTTCAGATTTAAAATCTGGAATTCGGGCAAGTTGTAGAATGTCTTTGGGCGTAACGAATGGCACGCATACCCACCAACAATTAAGCATTCATCGCAACGATGGATTATTGAATAATATCGCTGAATTAAAAGGAATTATTGAAAATTTAGAAGAAATTAAAGCAGAACATTTAGCGTATTTTTAGAAAAAAATAAAATGATAAACTACGATTTAATCGTGATTGGAGCGGGAAATCTGGGTACTTTTCACGCCTATCACGCATTACTGAAAGGTAAAAAAGTATTGCTCTTAGAGAAGGATTCTCAGCCAATGGAGGCAACTGTACGTAATTTTGGTCAAGTTGTTCCGTCTGGACAAGCCCTTGATGAGTGGTTTAATCACGGTCGGCGGTCATTAGAAATTTATAAAAGTATTCAATCAAATTTTGATATTTCCGCCAGACAAAATGGTTCGTACTATTTTGCTTCTGATAGTAGCGAAATGATGCTTTTGGAAGAAGCCCAAACCTTATTTAAAGATAGAGATTATCCCGTTCAATTACTGTCAAAAAAGGCTTGTTTAGCAAGAGTTTCAAGCTTGAAATCAACTTATTGCGAAGGAGGGCTTTTCTTTCCTGAAGAAATCTCCGTTGAACCACGTACCATGGTGCATCGGATTCGAGAAATGTTGATAAAGGATTATCATTTAGAATATCATCCGAATTTAACGGTGAGAAACTGTGAGGTAAAAAATGGAAAAGTATTGGTACAAACGGCTGATAATCAGAGCTTATATGCTGACAAAGTTGCGATTTGTAATGGACGAGATTTTAAATTCCTTTTTCCAGAAATATTCATTGATAGTGGCATGAAAATCAGCAAATTAAATATGATGTCCACCTATCCCATAAAAGAAATAGAATTGAAAGGAAATATTCTTTCGGGGCTTTCTATTAGGCGATATGATAGTTTTAAATCTTGTCCTTCTTATCCTCACATTATTGCTCCATCATGGCAAAAAGAATATTCAGATTTAGGAATTCATATCCTGTTTAAACAAGCCTTAGACGGCTCAATCATCATCGGAGACTCGCACGAGTACGCCTCCGTGACTACTTCGGCAGACTTAGATTTTGGCATAGAAATGCACATTAATGAGTTGATTTTGAAAGAAGCCCAACGTATGATAAATCTCCCCGATTGGCGGATTCAAAACTATTGGGCAGGGTATTACGCTCAATCGGCAAACGGAGGTGTTTTTGAACATGATATTAATGATAAAATTTTTATTTCAACAGGAATTGGGGGAAAAGGCATGACCACAGCGGCTGGATATTCAGAGGAGAGGATTTCAAGAATATTTCAATAATTGATGATAGACAGCCTGTCCCTTTCATATATTACCTAAATATTATCAAATTAAATTATTAGTAATTTTAACCTAACAAAACGATAACTAATACTTAATCAGACCCTAACAATCAGGATAAATAGAGGTACTAATTTTGCGACATCAATTAAAATCCAATATGATGATACGTAGATTACTGAGTACAACTATTATTTTAATCACATCACTTTCTTTCACTTTTGCCCAAGAAGGCACTATCAGAGGCACTATTAAGGATGCAAAAACTAAGGAAGATTTGGTTGGTGCAACGGTTTATATTGAAGGACTTAATAAAGGTACTTCGGCAGACATTAACGGTTTCTTTTCAATGAGCCGAATTCCAACAGGGAATTATAAGTTAAAAATCTCATTTGTAGGCTATAAAGTTAGGTTTATTGAAAATGTTAAAGTGCTTTCTGAACAAGTAACCGAAATTAATACCTTAATTGAAGAAGAAGGTGCTACCTTAAATGAGGTAAAAGTAATTGGTCAGAAATTAACGAATACAGAGGTTTCGGTTATTTCTGAAATAAAAGCTGCACAGCAAATTGTCAGTGGTATTTCTGCCGCTCAAATTAGCAAAACATTAGACCGTACCGCTGCGGAAGTAGTAAAACGAGTGCCAGGTGTTACCATTTTTGGCGACCGTTTTATTAATATTCGTGGCTTGAATGAACGTTATAATACCGTGATGCTGAACAACGTTTTCACACCCAGTATGGAGTCGGATGCTCGCTCATTTTCATTTGATATATTGCCTTCCAATCAAATTGACCGTATTTTAGTCTATAAATCTCCAGCCGCTGAATTACCTGGCGAGTTTGCAGGCGGTGTGGTTAAAATCTTCACAAAAAGTATTCCTGACCAAAACAGTTTTACCATAGATTACGGTACTTCATATCGTGATGGTACAACGGGCAAAGATTTTTATGCACCACAAGCTGGTTCAACGGCTTGGACTGGTTTCAATGACGGATTTAGTGATTTGCCTAAATTCTTCCCAACTACTGCCGACCTCAAAAACATAGCGGTATCCAATCCTCAACGATTGCAACAGGTGGGACAGTCTTTGAAAAATTCGTGGACTCCTGTAAAATCAACTTCGATTCCAGACCAAAGAATAGCTTTAACGAGTGCCACTAAATTTGATTTGGGTAATATGCGAATTGGCAATGTTACTGCCATCAATTATTCTAATACTCGCACACGTTTTATGAAAACTCAGAATGACTTTGCCTACACAAAAATCGTTTCAACGGGCGAGGCAGATGTTTTGTCGAATTTTAATGATGAGCAATATACAAATACAGTAAGGGTTGGAGTTCTGCATAATTGGGCATTAAAAATTAACGATAACCATACGATAGAATTTAAAAACCTTTTCAATCAATTAAGCAATTCTCAATTTATTGATCGTAATGGTTTTGAAAATGGAGCTAATTGGGAAATTAGCTCATTTAATCAAAACTATCGTGGTATTTATACGGGTCAATTGGTGGGAAGACATAAATTTAATAGTGAAAAAACAAATTTTGATTGGGTAATTGGCTACAATAAATCTTTCAACGAATTGCCTGATTACAAGCGATTCAGATACGATTCTGGTGGAAATTTATTAGTGCCACAGGGAGCAGTTCAAGCCTTTAATTTGGGACGTACTAATATTATTTTGGATGAAAAAGGTATAACAGGTGCGGTCAATTTAGTTCAGAAGATAACAGTCAGGAAAGGGGCTACTGAAGAAGAGGGTAAAGTCTTAGAATTGAAGGCAGGAGTATTTTATGAATCAAAGGATAGAACATTTAATGCACGAAATTTAGGATTTGTACAGGCAAATAGTTCGTTATTTAATATCGGAACTTTACCGATTGAAACTATTTTCTCGGCTCAAAATATCAATACCACAAATGGTGTAAAGATAGATGAGCAAACCAATAATAGTGATGCCTATACTGCCAGTAATAATCTTATAGCGTTTTATGGGTCTGGAAATTATTCATTTACCAAAAAACTCAACCTCATTGCTGGTGTACGTGCGGAGAGCAATCAACAAAAATTGAATGGTTTTGATAACCGTGATGGCAAACCCGTAAACTTCAATCGTGATATTTTGAGTATTTTACCTTCTTTAAATCTGACCTATAATTTCTCTGAAAAATCATTGCTAAGATTAGCTTACGGACAAACCCTAAACCGTCCTGAATTTAGAGAAATTGCTCCATTTACCTTTTATGATTTCGTGCTTAATCGTGTTGTTACGGGTAATCCAGTCATAAATAACGCAACGATTGATAATTATGATTTCAGATACGAATGGTATCCTACCCCCTCGGAAGTCGTGAGTGTTGCTGCTTTTTATAAAAATTTTACAAACCCAATTGAAGTAGTTTTCACGAGTGGTGCTAATCCCAATGTGTCCTTCGACAATGCTAAATCTGCATACAGTGCGGGTATTGAATTGGAAGCTAAAAAATCTTTGGGCGGGATAACTTCTAATGCTTTTTTGAATAAAATCAACTTAGTTTTTAATGCTGCCTTTATTTATAGTAGAGTAACTATTAAGCCAGATATCGCAGCTACTCAGTCGAATAACCGCCCCTTGCAAGGTCAATCGCCCTATATTATTAATGGCGGTATAAACTACAACAATCAAAAAACGAAGCTACAATTGAATCTTTTATATAACATTATCGGAAGGAGAATCTATGCAGTTGGAAACAATTTCGGAACACCCTATCCAGATTGGTACGAAATGCCCCGTAATGTTTTGGATTTGACTTTCTCAAAAGGAATTACCAAAAATTTATTAATAAAAGGCGGAATTACTGATATTTTAAATCAAAAAGTTTTGATTCTTCAAGACGGTAATCAAGACTCTGTTTTTGATAATAATAAAGACCAAATTATACAGTCATACAATCCAGGAAGTGTGTACTCATTAGGTTTGGCGTATATTTTTCAAAAATAAAGCAAATTTCAAATTAAATTTCTAATCTAAAATCAAATGAATCTCATGAAAATGAAGGCAATCAGAGTTATTGCATTATTCCTTTCTATGGCAGTAATGTTTAATGCTTGTAAGAAAGATGCGGAAGTATTTCCAGCACCAACCATTACAACATCAGCAAATTTAGCGGGAACACCAGGTACAAAAGTAACCATTTCGGCAAATATCAATGCCCCAGGTGGAATCAAACAAGTAAATGTATTGAAAAATGGAGCACCATTTGATGCTATAACGGGTTCTGGTCAAACAACTTTGGCTTATACAAAGGATTATACAATTGAAAATTTGTCGGCAGGAACAATGGTGAACTTTACGGTTCAAGTTGTTGATAATGCAAACCAGACCTCGGTTTTGACAACAATTCCAGTAGCAATTACGGCTGTTCCTCCTAAAACCATCGTAACAATTGCCGCAGGTAGTTTAGCAGCTGGTAATATTACTTGGACGGCTGATAAAATCTATAAATTAGTAGGTTTTGTACGTGTTGGTGACGAATCTGTAAAAGGGACAATTGCTAAGAAAACAGTATTGACGATTGAACCAGGTACATTAATCATTGGCGACCGTGCCTCGAAAGGTACTTTGATTGTGCAACGTGGAAGTCAATTAATTGCGAACGGAACGGCTGATAAACCCATCGTTATGACCTCTGAACGTGCCGTTGGTGAACGTGAAGCAGGCGACTGGGGTGGTTTAGTTATTTGTGGACAAGCCCCAAACAACTTAATTGAAGCCTCTCGTGAATTAGAGGGCGGTTATGGTGGATTCCACGGTGGAACAGATGTCGCTGACAATTCTGGTTCATACAAATATTTGCGTGTAGAATATGCGGGTATTCCAATTAACCCTAACCAAGAAGTAAACTCTTTCACTTTTGGTTCAGTAGGTTCGGGTACAGTAGTAGATTATGTACAAGCTTCTTTCGGTTTGGATGATTCATTTGAGTGGTTTGGTGGAACTGTAAATTGCAAGCACTTAATTGCTTACAAAGGTTTAGATGATGATTTTGATACAGATAATGGTTTTTCTGGATACGTTCAATATGGTATTGGTATTCGTGGAACAACCATTGCTGACCAATCGGGATCTAATGGTTTTGAGTGTGATAATGACGCAAATGGTTCAGCTTTAACGCCAATTACATCTGCTATTTTTGCCAATATGTCAATTATGGGAGCAAAATCAAGTCGTGAAGTGGCTATCAGTACACAGTTTCAACACGGAGCTCAATTGAGAAGAAATAACAAGCAAAAAATCTATAATACAGTGATTACGGGTTATCCTTGGGGCGTTTATGTAGATTCACAATTGGGTGATGCCAAAGGAAATGCTGATAAAGGTGATATTGATTTACAAAATGTTGCTTTAATCGGAATTGAAAATTGGGGAGATAACTTTTGGGGAACGGGTGGTACAATTTCTTACAATCCTAAAGGTGTTCCAGTACGTGAAAACGAAGCAAATAGTTCGGCTACAGCTATCTTGATTAGTAATAAAAAACCTACTGATTGGTTCAAAGGATTGAAAGGAAATAAGGTTTTGGATAACCGTAAAACTACGGGCTTGAATGATAATATTTGGGCAGTAGGCAAACCAACTTTTACTTTGGGAACAGGTACGGATTTAACAGGGGCTGCTTTGCCAACTTTACCAGCATTCTTTGATAAAACTGATTATATTGGAGCTTTCAACCAAACCGATTGGACTGCAGGTTGGTCAGAATTTAGCCCAGGAAATGTAGTATATATTAAGTAAAAATTTAGGAGATAGGTTGGATGCAGACAACGGCATCAAACCTATCCCTTTTTTATAAAAAAACCAATATGAAAAAAATAACATTAGGATTACTTATTGCAATATCCACCGTTTCCTGTCAATCCAAAAGCTCTAAGTTTAATATCAATTTATCTGAAAGCCAGCACGATAGCCTTTTGACGAATATTGTTACATTTATCTATTCTATTGCCCCTAACGCAACTGTAGAAACAAGATTTCAGCCTCAATTTAGAGGATTTTACACAAAAAATACTACAAAATTTACCCTCGAAAATTTACAACAAACTTCAGATGGTTGGAATTATTTCTTTTTGATTCGTCCCGTTGGTGGGGGAGAATTTAAAAGAGGAGTTTTAGGGAAATTTAAGTTGAAGCAAAACTCAACCATGCCTACAGAATTTGAAGAAATTGCCAATACTCCTCATTTGAAGGCGGAAGTGGTGAAGGAGAGAGGAGAATTTTTATTTAGAGAATTACTGAAAAATGGGAATCTTAAAGCTCAAATTCCCATGAAACAATATATAGAATGGCCTGATGAGCATTTAGCTTACGATAAAAAAGTGCATGAGTGGAAAGTAGTGAAACCATATTAATTACTCTTGGTTCGAACATTGAATAAAGGATTTTCTTTCTTCCTCGGTAGGGATAAAGTCCAAAAGGATTTTCATATTGGTATATTAATGCAAAAGCCGAGATTAATGGTCTCGGCTTTTCTGTGTATTTAAAAAATAACTACGATAATGAATATTAAATTAAAATTTCTTGCTTTTATCTTTTTGAGTTCTTGTAAAAATACTCACCAAGAACCCACCCCAATTTGTAAGACTGAAACAAGCTCAAAAATAACTTATGATGTAGATATTAAGCCAATTTTGGACAAAAATTGCCTTTCTTGTCATAGTAATCAACAACATTCAGGAGGTGTAAAAATAGAAGATATTTCGGATGTTAAATTTTGGGCAAATAGCGGAGATCTTTATGACCAAATAATTCCATTTGATGGTAATCCTCCAAGAATGCCTCGTGGGTATCCACTTACAGATTGTGAAACCAATACTATAAAAAAATGGATTGACAGCGGTTTGCAGTAACAGTTATTTTTTTGAGAACAAGTATCCAACCCCTTTGATAGTCTGAATATAGTCTTCACCAATTTTCTCTCTAATTTTGCGGATGTGAACGTCCACTGTTCGCTCGGTTACGTGTACGCCCTTGCCCCACACGCTTTTAAGAATTTCTTCACGAGTATAAACTCGGTTTTGATGATTTACAAAAAACATCAAAAGGTCAAATTCTTTCTTTGGTAAAGTCCAAGTATTTTCTTTGATGGTGATAGCATACTTTTGGCGATTGATTGTAAAATCTTCTAAAATAATATCAGATTCATCCTTTTCTTCTACTGAATTTCTTTGAGTAATTGCCTTGATTCTACTGATTAAAGCCCTTGGTTTCACGGGTTTAGTAATATAATCATCTGCACCCATTTCAAATGCGGCCACCTCCGAGTATTCCTCATTTCGAGCCGTCAGAAAGATTAAAAAAGCTTTTTTGAGCGTCTTATTTTGTTTAATAATTCTACCAGCTTCAATACCATCCATGATAGGCATCATAATATCCATCAGGATAATATCTGGTAAAAATTCCTCAGCAGTACGAATTCCAATTAATCCATTTTCGGCAGTTTTGATAATATATCCTTCTTTGGAAAGATTGTATTCAAGAAGTTCTAAAATATCAGGGTCGTCATCAACAAGTAATACTTTTAGGGATAAATCAATCATAAGATTCTATTCGGTTTGGGGGAAAGTTTAATTTCCCAAAATTACCTACGCAGTATTACCAAAGTGTTAAGAGAAAATTATGGTTCATTAATCATTGTTAAGAAACAAATAATGAGGTCATAAACCAAGTAAAATTTCTTTGAAAGGCGGTTAAATTGTAATAATATTTAGCGTTGCATTAATAAGTTTATACATCCGAAATTTAATATATCCATAACTTTTTCATAACGATAGAATTAGGAGTTTGAGGTATTTTTGAAAATTAAATATTATCCCCAAATCCATGTCCATGCGTACCCTAATTTACCTTTATTCCGATTCTACTTTTACTCCTTGGAAAGAAAATATATTCGGAACAACAATTGCCAATTTCCTAAAATCAACACCAGAAGGCTATTATCCTTATGTTACCCATTTTGTGGGTTTCTCCAATGAATTTGCGAGTTTTTTGAAGCAATTTGACCTTGTTTTCAATGTTTGTTATGGCTTTGGCGAGGCGGGGCAGACAGATATTGCCCAATGGTTAGACAGTGAGGGAATCAATCATACTGCCAGCCCTTATGACATCCAGATTTTGGCAAAAGACAAAATGAACCTTCCAGAGATTTGTCAGGAAATTCAACTGAAAACGCCTCAAATATTCAACCTGAGCGATATTTCTTATTACGATTATGAGCGATTTATTGTAAAACCACGAATGGGAAGTTTGCATTTGAATATGCTAATTTTCGAGAAAAATAATATTCCTTACCAAGATTTGTTGGAACGTGAAGACTATATTATTCAGCCTTATTTGACGGGAAGAGAATTTACAATAGGTATAATTCCGAATGAAGATAGCACTGATTATATGGCTTTAAAACCCCTCGAAATCAAACCTGATGATAACAGAGCGGTGTATATAGCGGGGCAGGCGTATGGCTGTACAGAAAAGATTTTGAATCCCGAATTGGACTCAATCCTTAGAAATGAGATGATGAAGAAAGTTTTATTACTTCATAAAACCATGAAAATCAGGGGAATGTCACGCACGGATATACGTATTCACGAAGGCGAAATATATATTTTAGATATTAATACGATGCCAAATTTGGATGCGAAGAGTTTTTTGCCTTCTATCGCCCAAAATGAAGGTATTGACTTAAAGGAATTATTTGGGCGAATATTATTAAAAATTGAAAAGGAAAATATGGTGTTTGGTGAAAATGGTCAATTTGTTGAGGTGGACTAATGCTTGTTTACAATTATTTCATAAAGCACTTTAATCCTTTACATAGTTTTAATGTAGAGTAAATCAAAAGGTTATAAATAATATTGAACTTTGTTAAACCAAAATTCAATATATGCAAAGACGTGAATTGCTTCGTCGGGCGGGTTTACTCGCTGGCGGGCTATCCTTACCAAGTTTGATTAATGCAACTCCAAAAATAGTAACCGAAGCGTCGGTTGCCACACCCAAAAGAGTCCTTCGTATCGCCCACATCACGGACGTACATATTCAGCCCCTCATTGGTGCGGCAAAAGGTTTTGAACAATGTTTGCATCATATTCAAAATCAGGATATTAAGCCAGATTTTATCATCAATTCTGGTGATTGCGTAATGGAAGCTCATCGTCGAAAACACGAGAATGTTCAGAAACAATGGCAACTTTTTAGTAATTTATTGAAATCAGAAAATTCAATTCCCATTTTTCACGGCGTAGGCAATCATGATATTCATTGCGAAGGAGATTCTGAAAGCAATTTTGAGGATGGCAAAAAGTGGGCGATGGATGAGATGGGATTAGATAAAAGTTTTTACAGTTTCGATAAAAAAGACTGGCATTTTGTCATGTTGGATAGCGTTCAGAAGAAGAAAGACGGTTCTTGGTACACCGCCAATTTAGACGAAAATCAATTCGATTGGCTTCGTCAAGATATAAAACAATTACCTAAAAATAAGCCCACAATGATTATCTCTCACATTCCTATCTTGGCAGCTTGTGTATTTTTTGACGGCGATAATATGAAGGAAAAAGAAAGTCGGTGGGAAGTGCCTGGCAGTTGGATGCATACCGATTCAAAACAAATTTCAGAACTTTTTCATGAGCATAAAAATGTCAAATTAGCCGTTTCAGGACATATTCACCTCACGGATAGAGTGGATTATAACGGCGTTTCTTATTGTTGCAATGGTGCAGTTTCGGGGCGTTGGTGGTTTGGTAAATATCAACACACGCAAGCAGGATATGCCCTAATTGATTTGTATGATGATGGGAGTTTCACGAATCAATATGTGAGTTATTGATAGGTACGATATAAACATAATTCAATTTCCCGAAAGTTTTTTTACTTTCGGGAAATTTTTGCTCATAGAATAGCTTATTAATTCATCGCCGTATGGCATAATTGCAATGATATTGCTTTGAAGTTTTATTTTCTAAAAGTGAGTAATGGCAATTGTGATACTTGTACAAAATGCTTCGTAACACTTTCGTTAAAAAACCACTCTAAAAAAGATTTTTCATGCACTGCCAATGCCAAAATATCTGGTTTAAAAGATTCAATATAGGCTTCCAAACCTTCAATAATATCCGAGCGATTGAGATTTCTGGCAAAAACATCATCTTCCCCAAATTGTTCATTAATAGTAGCTACCTGCTCTTTTACTGTAGATTTTTCGAGTGATTCAAAAATATCATGGACGTGAATGACCTTGCAAAATGCGTCTAAGGGTGCCGTAATTTCTACTACTTTCTGCGTAGCTAAAATCTCATCTTCCTTGAAATCAGCGGCATACATGATTTTTTTAGGGTGTTTTATTTTTGCTTTTTCTGGAATAATCCAAACAGGGCAATCAGCATTTTTCATTACCTTCTGAGCATTTGTTCCCAGCCATTTATCCAATAAATTTGGTGCTCCTTTAGTTCCCATCACAATCATATCAGCATTTAGATAATTGGCTTCTTGCACAATTTTATCGGCAGGATAACCATACACTACTTGTTGCAAAACTCGTATAGGATTTATTTTTGTATCTTCAATGAATTGACTTTTGAAAGCCTGCAAATCTTCTTGAGCCTTTTTCATGCTACTAAATACCGCTTTTTGGGCTTCTTGGGAATGATGATTGGCGGGAACCATCGGAATGTAATCAACATTCAATAAAATGATTCTTGCTTCATAAATATCTGCCAGCATTGCTGCATATCGGGAGGCATGAATAGCACATTTACTAAAATCGGTGGGGAAAAGTATCGTCTTCATCGGGATAGTTTTTGAGATGGAGGGAAATTTATTTCTTGAAAATCAACATGGGTAAATGACTGCCTTGTACAAAATGTTTTGTGATGCTTGAATCAAATAATTTCTCAAAAAATGATTTTTCGGAGAGTGCCATCGCTAAAACATCTGGTTTATGCGTTTTGATGTAAGTTTCTAACCCTTCAATAATGTTAGCACGTTTAAGATTTATAAACGAAACATCATCAACATTTTCAAACTCATTTTCTAAATATTTGACCATTTCCTCAATGCTTGCTGGGGAGTCACTTAAATTTGGGGCAAACTTCCCACGAAGATTACTTAAATATCTTTAAATCAATAAGTTACACGTAAAAAAATTATAATTCAAGGTTCATTACCTTTCTCATATCCACTTCAAGAATATCACTGAGAACTT
>JBBRMR010000088.1:0-19434 GCA_038230735.1 Cytophagales bacterium | reverse complement strand
GTGGGTTTTGCTGATTTTTATGAAGGATTTGCCGTTGATAAAGCTCAGGCTGACGACGTGACCCACGATTTGGGCGACCCCGCAGAAAGCTGTTTGAGCATTGCCCTGAATTATATCAAAACGGGCGTATTACAGTCGGTTCCAGGCGAACAAAAATCTGCTCGTATGAGTACCGAACTCCTCCAAGCCAACGAAAGCCTGAACAAAGAAAATCCAAAAATATTACTGTTTAATGTACCTAAACAGTAGTCAGTAATTAGTTAGAAAATATTGCTAAGAATAAACTTATTTTTAAAAATAGGACTCACTGATAACTGACTAAAAGTCCCCATAATTCACCTGTAAACAGAGCAAACCCAAATCCAAACGCCATAAATCGACCACTTGGTTTCTATCATCCAGCACAAATTGAACATAAAATTGGTCTTTCACATGGGCTTCAAAAAGCCCTTTCTTCACCACCGAATCCTTACGCATATCACCCGTAGTCCGCATATACAAGGCATTATACGGAATCCGATTGTACGATAACCAATTAATCGTTTGGCTTCGTGCATTATTTTCTCGCCCCGACATTAAAATGATTTTTACGCCCTTTTCATGGTACGTTTTGATGATTTCTGCCACGGGAATATTCAACAAATCCGTCTCACAGCGTTTTGAATCATAGGGACTTCGGTCGTGTAATATCGCCAGTGTTCCATCCAAATCACAGATGATGGCGTGGGGCAAAGTATCGTCTTGTTCTTGATAATATGGACCTCTTTCGTTCTTCAAAATATGCTGTTTGTACATTCGCATGATTACATCTCGCCCCACTTTTTTCTCCCGTTTTTCATCCCGTTCCAAACATTCTTCTAATGAAGTATCAATATCTTTTATCTCAATGTGTACCTTATCGCCCGAATCTTTCATGTATTTTTGAACGACTTGCGTAATGCGTTCAATCGGTCTGTCCGACAAATTGGTATCGTCAATTACTACGTGTTTTCCTTCTTTCAAAGCCTCCACGAGCATAAAATCACGAACACGCTCCACAAATTTTTCGTTGGGAATACTATGCACCGAATTATCCAACATGGCACGGAGTTCGTCTTTATTGAGCCGTTTCCAAGCGTGGGGATTTTCGGTTAATAAATTTCTGGCAAAAGTGGACTTTCCGCTGGCGGGGAGTCCACGTAGGATTAGTATTTTTTTCATGGAATTGAAAGTAAAATATAATTTTCAATAAGCAATATTCAACTTTCAATATTCAAGTATTTTCTGCACATATAATTCCGTCTCAAATACTTGAATATTGTACATTGAAAATTGCAAGTTGAACATTATTTTCCTTTTAAATATTATCTCTAACTTCCAAAAGTAGTTGATTCACAAAATCTCCATCAACTTCATCGGGCAAATCACTTTTTTTAAATAATTCATCCAATTTTAAAATGTCCTCTTCGGCTTTTTGCATGAAGCGTTCCAAGTCAATTTCTCCCCGACGGATTTTCAATAAATCATGGGCGTTTGGTCTTCTCATGATGATGGTTTTGTTTTCGGCAATCTCCAAAGCCATGTCCAATAGTCGCTGGCAATGCAATAGATTTTTACCATCAATTTGCTGTCCGTGGCTCTCAATATCCACGTAGCGTTGCTTATTACGGTTTTTTAGCCAATCGGAATACTGCAAAAAATCCTTGCAATGCCGTGAATATCCTTCCTGATTATAATACAAAACGGTCAAATCCTTCTCCCCTTTTTCTACGGAACTGAGTTTTAAATTCGTACTTTTTTCCGAGATAATTCCTTTGTAACCTCGTGTTTCATCGGCATCATAATACAAAGCGTAGGCATCTTTAAAATGCGTCAAAGCCACCAATCCACAACGATTTTCAGCGAGATTATTGTCCGCCAAAAACTTATCCAAGGCAATCGTTTTACCCGCCAAATAAACATAACAAAAATCCATGGGCGACTTCCTGACCATCTTGTCTTTCTCCCAATTCATCTTTTTGTCAAAGCCTTTTGCTTTTTTGATTTGGGCAATGGCATATCCGCCAAAAGAATGTAAACACTTCTTAGTCAGAAACTTATCTCGTTGAGCGAGTATCAAATCAAAGGCGGGATGTTTTTCAACGATACAATCTTCGGGCATAAAAAGCAACTCCAACATCGTAGGATTGGCAGATTGAAGCAATTGCAAAAACCGCCGAACTTCATAATAACATTCATCCTTCGAGACCTCAATTTGTTCCCGATAGCCAAAGCCCACCAACTCCCGTGTCGGTTGCACATACACACCCTTATAGTCGGTATCCGAACCAGTAGTATTCGTTCCGTAGGCTTGACTGCCTACGATGGCTTTATAGATTATTTGCATAACATTTTATTTAAAATCAGAGCGAACGGGGCAAATTCCAATGTTGGGACTCGAACCCAAAAGACCTCATTTCATTTTCAGAAATCTTGCCATTCCTCCCACCTTGCGGCATTTGCTCTAATTTACATTACAAATTTCTAAACTCTCTACACACTCTATATGCGTACTTCAAAAATATTTTCACTATTTTTGAATTCACGATTTTCAAATCGCAAATTCTTTTCAAAATAAATCCCCATGCCCGCAAACCGCAACGCCCTCATCCGCTATAAAACCATTGATACCTGTCTCAAAAATAGATTCAGAAAATGGACTTTGGAGGATATTATCGAAAAAGTTTCTGATACCCTTTATGAATATAAAGGTATTGATAAGGATATTAGTAAACGAACCATTCAGGCGGATATTCAGATGATACGGAATGATAAATTGGGCCATTTTGCTTCCATCGTGGTTTTGGATAAAAAGTATTATTCCTACGAAGACCCAAATTATAGTATTACCAACATTCCCATTTCCGAGAACGACCTTTCCCGCATGAATGAAGCCGTGGAAATGCTGAAACAATTTAAGGGCTTTTCACATTTTGAATCCTTGAATGAAGTGGTCCAGAAGTTGGAAGACCATGTATATGCCGTTGGGCAGAAGAAAATCCAGTCATTGATTTTGAGAAAAATGAGAACCTCCGGGGCTTGTCGTTTTTAGATATTATTTATCAAAGTATTATCCAAAAGAAAGTTCTGAAAATGAGCTATCAATCCTTTTCTGCCCGTGAACCTAATGAGTTTTTCTTTCACGTTTGGTGGTTGAAAGAGTTTAAAAATCGCTGGTTTGCGGTGGGGATTCGTAAAGAAAATGGCAATATTTCTAATTTAGCCTTAGACAGAATCGTGGACATTTCGCTTACTGATGAAGTGCAATGCATTGAAAATGAGAATATTAACTCGGAAGAATATTATAAAAATGTCATTGGGATAACGGTCAATAACCTCCGCCCGATGGCATTGAGGATTTTCGTAGTAAAAGACCATGCCCCTTATGTCGAAACGAAACCTTTACATCATTCGTAACAAGTAATTGAAAGAACCGAAGAAGGCATAATCATCGAAATAAAAGTGCAACATAATTACGAATTAGAAAAGGAGATTTTAGGATTCGGCGAGGCGATGAAGGTCATTAGTCCAGAGGGTTTTCGGAAGAAAATTAGATTTAGATTGATGGAAGCGGCAAGGAAATATTGAAAAATCATTTCTGAATTTGGATTGCAACGTTTTGCAATCCAAATTCAGAAATGATTTACATCCCTAAAACCCCTTTCTTCCGCCGAGAAACGGAAGCCACGAGGTTGTTTTCCAGTAATAATTGGCAATCTTCCGTACGATAGTCTATCACATATTTGGGATTGACCATGAATGATTTGTGAACCCGCAAGAAGCCTTTGGCTTGCAGGATTTCTTCGTAGGTATGCAAGCAATGAGCATACATCCGAGATTTGCCTTCACGCAAGTGAAAGACTGTGTAATTTCCTTCGCCTTCCAACATAATGATACGGTCGATAAATATGGCGATGTTTCGCTTGGAATCGACCGTGAGAAGGGCTTCACGATGTGCTGTGAGATTTGACATAATTTTTTAGAGATAAGATAGGTAAGGGCATAAAAAAAATCCTTTACAACCACTTAGTCGTAAATGATTATTATTTGGTAACAAAATTTTAGTGAATTTCTATTTTATTGTTAAAAATTAAAAAAAATAACGCCAATGCTTTGATTATCAAGGCTATCGAAAATAATCAAATTTTTTCATCAACCTTACTTGCATAATTAACCAGTAAACCGTAATTTTGCAGTCCCTAAAAGATAGGAGATTTGGTTTAATAGCTCAGTTGGTTCAGAGCACCTGCCTTACAAGCAGGGGGTCCAAGGTTCGAATCCTTGTTAGACCACCAAATTATTAAGCACACGGTTTAATAGCTCAGTTGGTTCAGAGCACCTGCCTTACAAGCAGGGGGTCCAAGGTTCGAATCCTTGTTAGACCACCCAAAATTAAAGCCACTCATTCAGTGGCTTTTGCTTTTATAAATGAGGAAAGGCTTTCAGAAACAAATCTGAAAGCCTTTTTCAATACTCATATCTCAATGCTCACGCCACATTACTTATAGCTCGTACCTACGCTTTCTCAAATAATTCTTCAAAAATGCCGCTATTACCAATAAAGCAATTGGAATAATCAGGTTGATGGATTGCCAATATTGACGGTCGTCTTGCAAAATTGCTTTGTCCAAAGGGCGTAAAGTTATCTCTTTATTTCTTGCCGTAATTACGCCATTATCGTCCAAAAGATAGTCAATGGCGTTCATTACGAAGTCTTTGTTGGCAAAAGTATTCCCTGTGTATTTATCAAAACCAAGTGGTAGTGGCGTATTTTGGGCTTTGTCAAAATCATTAGCGGGGATGTCTCCATCGGAACAAACAATAATTTTTGAGCCTTTACTATCACTTTTGAAAGTAGCCGAACGGAAGTCGGAAGGCAAGATTCTATTTTTGAATAATGATTCAAATTTACCTTCCAACAATACGCCAACCGTCTGAACACCAGCCTTGTACTGATTGGCGTTGAGGTCTTTACTGGCAAAATTATAACTCATAATGGCGGGTGCATTCAGGAGTTGCGTGTATTGCGATGTCATCAATAAAGGCGTTTTGGCAATGCCATTTGCCCGAACGGTGTCTAATGAACCTACATATTTGGTATAAACCGCATCCAAATTCCTGACGATGGGCGAGTTACCGAAAGAATTTATCAGCGGATAATATTGCCAATCCACCAATTTAATGTTTGCATTATTGCCAAAATTGCCCACATCCAAAGGAATTTTGGCACACATCTGAGCATCTTTTATCAAGTTTGGATTCAACCGAACGCCATATTTAAACAGTAAATCTTCTAAACCTACACTTTGTAATTGAGCCATATTTCCCTCACGAGCCACCGAATCCACTTTTACGGCATCCACAAAAAACAATGCTTTGCCCCCATTCATGATAAACTGGTCAATTTTGTATTTATCATCATCGTTGAAAGGTTGGTCGGGTTTCAAGACAAAAACGGCATCCAAACCATCCAAGGTAGGCGATTGGCGTAAATCAACGGGAAAAAGTTCGTAGTTTTTCTTCAACGCCCCAATCAAATCCAACTGATTGACGGCGGGTAAATGGGTATAATTAATGAAAAAACCAATCTTCTTTTTGCTCTCGGTAGTAACTTGTTTGATGGCAGAAGCCAACTGATATTCCACTCCCTCATAAGACTGATTGAGAATCTCTTGGGGCGATGCCATTTTGTTTCCTTTCAATAATAAAGTAGCAATTTCCTTGTCTTTATAGGTTATCACCGCTCCTGGAATTATCAAAGTCTGGATTTTTCTGCCGTCTTCATTATTAAAAACGTTAGTTGGTTGAATACCTTTTTTATAAAGTTTTTCAATCTCCTGATTACGCCTTTTTTCATCTTTATATTCCTCATTGAGGTCAATGAAGGCATATTTTATTTTCGTTCCTCCATAAATCTGAAACTCGTCTAAGGTCTCACGCACGGCATTTTCAAGGCGTTTGAAGCCCGCAGGAATACTTTTACCCGTCAGATACACCTTCACATAAACCTCATCTTGAAGATTCCCCAAAAGATTTTTAGTAGCATCGTGAATGGTATAACGTTTTTCTTGGGTAAGGTCAATTCTGAAAAAGAAGCGGTTGGCTAAGATATTTAACCCAACTATTGATAGAATTACGAGAAGGATTTGAAGGACTTTATTTTTCATGAATATAATTACGTGGTTATCCAATGATTCCAACATTGGAACAATTCCAAGGTCTGTTCAGAAGCAACGATATTAGTCAATTGAGAGTATGCAATGGGGATAATATATTCGCTTACTTCCATATTTAGATAAAAATCATTGCCATGAAAATCATCTTCATCGGACTCCAAACTCACTATTTGTACGGTTTTATGTTCAACAAAGCCATCTTTTTTCTTCAATTCGGCGGTTGCTGTGAAGGGAAATTCTATTTCATCGCCCATGGTGGTTATCCAACCCACGGCGACTTCGTAATCATCATAACAATCAACCACTATTTCATAATCAATTTTCTGTTGTATTTCTTCGTGTGTAAGCATGATGTATTTGATTTTTAAGTAATTGTGCATAAAATTAGTAAAAACAAAACCTCTAATGCTTTTAAAATATCAAAATCTCATCATTTTCAACAACAATGAATCTTGTTCAATTAAAATCTTTCAAAATAATTCCATTTTATCCAAACTTCGTCTAACTAATCGACCCGAATTGTATTGATTTACCGTTTTAAAAAATTCCCTTAAGTTTTCTTATTCCACTTCTCTGATATTAAAGAAGCTACCATTTTTTTGCAAAAGAGGTTTAAATCCTTTCGTCACTTTCTGGACTTCTTTTGATTTACTGGAAGGCTCAATATTTTCAAAAGTTAGCGTTATTGGAGTATTATCGTTTTCATTAATAATCTCTAAAACAACTTTTTTGATAGAAAAGAGGGATTTATTTTTTTAGGTTTAGAAAACAGTGTCAAAAAATTGACAAGGTTTATTCGACTTTCATTTAATTTATTCTTTAACTATCGGTGATTGAGTGTAAATGTATAAAGTTGATTTGCAATTACATTAGTAGAAGCAAAATACTTATTTAACGGTCAGGAAGATGTGGAGAATTCTAAGACACGTGGCTATTTGAGCTTCAATTTTCCATGAGACTAATAACTATTTATGGTTATGGTGGGATGCGCAATTTTTTTACAATTCTATTGAAATGATAGATTAATCTATTGATAATCAATAAATTAACCCATATCAAAATTTCCTAAATTTCAACAAAAACAATAATACAGTTTCAAAAACACCTCACAAACTCATCGGCGTAATCACCTTTTCCTTCTCCCCTACCTTTGTGCAAGCAATAATTACCGCTTTGGGATTGCCTAACCTTACCCGTATTTTCTCGGAAAAATCTTTTACCGCCTCTGCATAATCCATGTACTTTTTTGCTGAAACCACTCGATAAAGACTATCTTCCGTTTGGACTTGTTTGAGTTTATACCGATTCTCCAACAATTTTGAAGGGGTATTAAATTCGCTTATCATGGATTCATGAGCAACTGCCAACTGAATTCTGAAATGAACTGGCATATTGTTGCGAGCGTATAACAAATAGCTGTCTTGAACCATCGGATTTTTAGAGGCTTTCATTTTCTCCAATTGGTCAATACTTTTATACAGGTTCTTAATGGGCGTGGTTATGTAGGCATATCGACCATCTTTGCGGATAATTTTTTGGATATTTTCTACTGCAAAAAGCGTTTCAAATTTCGTTTTTTCGGCTTCGCTAATTTCTTTTTTGATGGTGAATAATTTGATGCAGTATTCATCTCTAATACCATTTCTGACGAGTGGAATTGTATTGTCCGAAATCATTTCTTGGTCAATTTCCTTCGAAAAATAATCAGGGTGACTCACGATGAAATAAACAATGGCAGCATGGGATATGGCGGTAATATTCACGGATATTTTGTTCGATTTCTTAGTCCCCTGAAATCGCTTTAATAGATTATTAACTATTTTTCCCTTGGAGGATTCAAAGCGTTCACGAGCTTCGATTTTTGCTTCAAAAATGCCTCTACTGCTCACAGAATCAACAATACTGTATGCTTGTGCAAACAGTGATGATGAAAATAAAAATACAATAATGATAGAGAGTAATGTTTTTTTCATGGAATTAGGGTTTATTGAAAGTCCACAATCGTGGGTATGGAATCTACGGGATAACCTTTTACGTATTCTTGGTGCTTAAAATCATTAACGCTAAATTCTACGTAAGCGGTAGTAGATCTACAAAAACTAAATTTGAAAGTTCCATCTTTTTGAGTGATTTCGTTGGCAATAACGGTCTTAGATTCTTTCTCGTATTTATTAAAAACCGTCAAATTACAAAGGGCAGCTTTTTTGATTCTTCCGTTTACCTGAATTTCGCCCGTGATGACATCATCTTGCAAACATTCTTTATGCTCCATCATAGAATTCTTAATCTTTCTCACTAATTCAGGCTCTTTGCCTTTGCTTATCCAAAAAATAAGTCCTGACAACATTCCCAATATTAAACATACCGTTAAGATACGTTCATTCATATTCGTTACCCAATCAATAGAGCGTAAAGCAACATTTTTTTCCTTTTCTTCTTGGGGATTTTCTGGGTCATTTTCCATACGGTTTTTGTTTTATTGATTATTTATGGTACGGATGTGTATACTTATTAATGCAATTCTAAGTATGTTGTTCCATTAATTTTTTATCCTTAAATCTACAAAATAAATCGTTTATTGAAGAAATAAGAGAGGTATTTTATTTTATGGCTTTGGGTGTTTGGAAGGATCTGATAAACAATTAGTTACATAAAACTAACCACCAATAAATAATCACTGCTTAACAAGTAGTTGATTTATGCAAACTATATACAAACCAGCAATTTTTTCCGACAAAAAAAGGAGCTACGAATAATCGTAACTCCTTAACAATCATATATTTATTAACGTGGGCCCACTTGGAATCGAACCAAGCACCTACTGATTATGAGTCAGTTGCTATATACTAATAATTACTTATAAATAGTACCCGAAAAATGCGTTTAATGCGTTTAAAAGAGCTTTTTGTGTTTTCCATATTATGTATCTTTATAGCTATTTTGTATATTTGTGTAAACTCTGTGTAAACCAGAGACATGACAAATAACTATAAATATGGAACAGCATCGTGGTAAAGTTACTCACAAAATTGCTTTTGTAAAAGTAGTTTTGTTCACTTCTAAGCAATTATTTAATGGCGAACATCCTTTGATGATAAGGATTACCAAGAATAGATTACGAAAATACATTAGTATTGGAATAAACTGCTCTTTGAAGTATTGGGATAAAGCTAAAGAATTGCCTAAATCAAACCATCCCCAACGTGCTGAGATAATCGCATTGATTAACAAATTTGAGAAAGAGTTTTCTGATAAGATTCAAGAATTTAGTTTTCACTCGAAGGATTATACCATTGAGCAATTAGTATCAGCGGTGTTGGAGAAGCCTAAAAATGAAGAAGAGATTAAAGGGAATAATGTTGCCAAATACGTAGATAATTTAGTGGCAACTTTAAAAGAAGAAAACAGAATGGGTACAGCAAAGTCCAACAATGATTGTAAACTCATGTTGTTCAAATTTCACCCTGACAAAAAACTTACTTTTGAAGAAATTAACTACCTATTTTTAATTAAGTGGGAGTCATTCATGCGAAAAAATAATTTCAAAGAAACTTCAATGGCAGTCTATTTCAGAACCCTCAGAAGTATCATTAACAAAGCTATCAACGAAGAACTTATTTCTAAAACAAGCTATACATATCCGTTTGATAAGTTCAAGATTTCAAAGTTCGATTTAACCACCACAAAAAGAGCATTGACCAAAGAGGATATGCTCAAAATATATAATTACCCTGTGAAGGATGGTTCTAAAATGAGTGATTGCCACAATATTTTTATGTTCAGTTATTTTAACCAAGGCATGAATTATATTGACATTGCTAAACTACGTTGGTCGAATGTTTCAAAAACTGGTATCATGGAATACTCCCGCCAAAAAACTGGTTGTCGTTTTGCTATTCAATTAGGAGAACAATCACTAAAAATTTTGGAAGGCTATCGTAAATTATCAGGGTATGATGTCAATAATTACGTCTTTCCGATTTTGGATAAAGCTGTTCATATTTCGCCTCAACAAATTCAAAATCGTTTGCTCAGAGTTATCAAGCAAGTGAATATCAATATGAAAAAAATTGGCAAAGAATTAGAAATTGAAACACCAATCACTACCTACGTTGCCAGACATACCTACGCAACTGTATTGAAGAGAAGTGGTGTTTCTACTTCTATCATCAGTAACGCTTTGGGACACGAAAGCGAGTCAATTACTCAAACATATTTAGACAATTTTGACTCTAATGTTTTCTTTGAGGCTAATAAGTTTTTGTTGTAAGGGTGAAGTATGTTAGTTTGTGATGATTTTGTTGAAATATGAGTTAATTAATTGATATTCAATAAATTAACTCATATCAAAGTTTTAACAATTTCATCGAAATTCACGAAAAATCAATTTTTATCAAATTGTTCAAATTAGCTAAAACTGTAAACTTTTACATGATTGTTTTGAGAAACTAAGGTTAAATTAATCACCTCAAAATAATTTTTTAAACTATAAATGTTATTCCCTTACACTTTTTGATGAAATCTATTTCTATAAATTCCGTTCTCTAATCTTTCAAATAAGTTATCTCACAAGCCTTGCAAAGCCTTTTTTCTTGTACATATTCATTGATGTCGTACCAACCACCCGTTTTTTGCCAAATGTCTAACCCTCTGCCTAAAACAATTTTCCAACCATTATCGGAGATTATTGAACGGTCGTGGATGTTGTCATCAAATTCGTAAGTAAATAGTATTCCAATGGTTTCTAAGGAATAGGTCATCTGAGAAAAAGCATCTTTTGCTCCTTCGATAAAGTCTTCATTATTGCTGGTTATTAAATGTAATTTGACTTCCACATCAGTATCTTTCTTTTCAGAAACTAATCTGGCAAACTCCATGAAATTTCGTAGTTGGTAGGGTAAACGTATGTACGGGTCAATCACTTTAATATTCGTTGAATCTTCTAAATAAACGCCAAATAGATTTTCATAAGAAATACCTGTTTGATTATCACGAATGATTTGTTGATGGTTTTTTAATTCAATCTTTGCGATTTCTTTTTCCTTTACTACCGCTTGTTCGGGAGAAATATCCTCAGCCAAATTTCCCGCTATCAAAACAGGGGGATTATATTCTAAGATTTCAAGCGTTTCAATGGTTGTAACTTTTTGGGTAATTTTATTTACGTAACTAAAATCAACATTTTCAAAAGTCTCATCCATTTTTTGTAGTTGTTGCTGCACTCGCTTTCTACATTCAATGGCAAAATCTAATAATTCTTTTACTTCTGCTTCTTTCATAACTCCATCTGGATAAATGACTTTGGCCAGCCCAGCAAAGGTTTTAGTAATTGCGGTTTTATCTCTGGTTGTTATGGTATCTGATAACGCATAAAACGTTGAATAATCATTGGTTTTATCTTCCTTCCGTAGTTCTTTTAGTATTTCTGCCAAATAATCTACAATAAAACCGTAGTCAGAAGTAAACATATCATTCCGCAATTTTTGTACTTCCCAACCTGGTAAATAGGCGTGCATCCTATCCAAAAAAGCGGTGTCATAATAATCCTTCGGTAGGGCATCAAAAAGGTTACTGTGCTTGAGCATATACGGAACGCTATGGTCAGTATTACCCACAAAAACCATTGAAGCAGATGCTCCATAAACTTGTGTTCCTCTCGAAAATGACCTATTTGCCATGTAATTTTTCAAAATATCGACTAACCCACGGTCGGTATTTTTAGTTTTTCCAGCAAATTCATCATACGCCACCACGTCCCAATAACCCACTAATCCAATCTCTCCTGAGCTATTATTGACAAAGAGTTTTGCTTTTGAAACTTCACCTCCCGAAATTAACATTCCATGGGGCGATAACTCCGAAAATATATGTGATTTCCCCGTTCCTTTGGGGCCTAATTCGATAAGATTATAGTTATTCTCAACAAAAGGAACTAACCGTGTTAGCTGTAATAATTTTGAACGAAAAGTGAACTCTTCTGGATTCAGTCCCATCGTTTGTAATAGCACATCCATCCATTCGTGTTTGGTGAAATTTTTCCTGCCCGCCTTATATTCATCTAAGTTTCCACTCGAAATTTGAATAGGTTTTAGGCTTTCTATAATCCATGGAAGGCTATTTTTCTCATCGGATGATAGATAACCCAAAGTTAAAATGCACCAAACGCCACTGGATAACAGTTTTTGATGTTCTCTAATAATATCATCCGCAATGGGTACATGATTTAAGCCTAAATTGGCAAAAGAAGCTTCGTACTGGTCTTTTCGATCGTTTAATTTTACGGATACTTTATCAATTATTCGATGTGAGCCTTTTTCACGAACCATTGACTTAATGATTTGTGCTTCGTCTCGATGTACAAAATGTTTAGATAAAATATTCTTAACCGTTTCTACGCCTTGATTAATGGTTTCTTCATCATCCGTAGCACAATACTGTCCAAGCAGGTATTCCAGCACATAAATAGGTACAATAGCGTTGCCCTTGACCAATTTAGTTAAGTCCTTTCGTACTACTTTTCCCCCAAAAAACTCGTTCAATTTTTTATCTAATGCCTTCATTTCTTAAAAATTATCAAAATCATTTGTAAAGGAAATATTCATATAATAACTAAAATCTTTATAGTGCCTCCATTTGTTTTCACCGCCTTTAATTTCTTGTTCCAACACTAATTTTACGGTTTGATTTTTATAGTTTTCACTGGCTTTTTGTCCCAACTGAAAACGATGTTTCACTTCCCTTTGTCTTTCGCTGCCATCCTCAATATCAAAAGTATAGACAAATAAATCGCTCAACAATACCTCATCTTGACCGTAAATTCCAGCTCTGATTTTGCGAGATAATACTTGCTCACTCACCACTTCATTTTGCATAAACGAAACCGCTAAAATATTGGTCGTAATTTTATTTGTCGATTGGATAATATCAATCCCGACTTGGGAAGTTGTATCTTCCTTTTTCTTTCTGATTTTTACCAATGGAATTACCACTTCTTGTAAGGATGCTCCGCCATGTACAAATCTCGAACCTGCCCCTTTCACTCTTAACCGATTAATGGACTTTGGAATCAATATATCCACCTCCGACTGAATACCGACATCAACCCCTTTAAACGCTTTGGTGGCAGCATCGTTTTTGAGGTCATTCCCGATGATAAATCTTCTATTTTCTTTCCAAGGTTTTCCTTCGTGGTTCGATACCGTAAAATCACTTTCTGCAATTTCGCTGTGCTGATAAATAAAGCCGTGGTCTGAGGTTACAAAAATATTTGTTCTATTCATGTTGGCTATTTTTTTCATCAACTCCATCAAAAATGGCAATTCGTCTTCCACTGCCTCAAATACCTTTTCTTCGGTAGTTTTATCGTCTCCTGTTTTATCAATTCGGTTGTGGTAGATATAAACTAAATCGTATTGTTTCACAAATTCTCGCCCCTCTTTGGCGGAATTCATTTTCATAAAGTCTTCGGCTTTTATGGCTGTTGCTCTTACGCCCGAATTTACTTCTAATATCTTATTCCTGCCTTGTATGCCTATACTTGACATTCCATCTACCAATACATTGTCTGATTCACCCTGAAAACTCAACACTTTATGGGGTAACAACGAAGCCATGCCTAACTGGGTGTAAGAGGGTAAACTACCCGCCATATAGCTAATGGATGCCTCAAAACGGTTTTCTTGCTGTAATAATCTCGAAAGTTCTGCTCCACACTCGTAGCGAAGTGCATCCGAAATAATCACAAAAAGGCTTTGTTTTTTCTCTACTATTGGACGAACATGGTTCTCAAAAAAGCGTCTTTGGCTGGTTGATACATCGTCTTGCCAAGTAGTCTGTTTATCAATCAATTTTTGCCAATTATCGTTGTAAACTAATAGCCAATCGTTGGCATAAACTTTTTCTATTCTTTTAGCAATTTCCGATAAAATTTTATCTTGGGAGGTTTTTCTATAATGTAGTATAAACTTGCGATACAGATAATCTACTTCATACAAGGTGTTAGCATAATCGGCTATGCCTTGTTTTATGGTTTCGTACTGTGTATTACCCACTTTGCGAACCATCGTAATTAAGGCAGAAGCAAATACTAAACTTTGGTAAAAATCTGAAAGCTCATGATACCAAAATTTATTCTCTCGCAACTTTACATAACTGACCACTTTTTCGTGCGAAATGCCCTCTGAATTAATCAATTGCGATAATTCATGGATGATTTTTTTATCACTCAATCTGAATAATTCATCGTGAATAATCTCATCAATTGTGGCTTGATTTAGGTTGTTTTCTACGCCCATATCAAGGGCTATTTTATCGGAAATTAACCCAAAAAATGTTCGATAAAGGATTGAATCTCGCCATGCTGAGAGCAATAGCCGAGAATCTTTGGCTAAGTTTGATTTTTTACCAAAGACAAAATTATTATTGAAAACCTCTAACAGAAAATCATAGATTGAAACTGTTTTAGAATCATATTTATACTTTTTCTTGATTTCTGCCCAATAGAAATCGTGGAGATTATAATTGGTTAAATCTCGCTCAAATTTTTCATTTCCATCACAAAATGCCGATGCTTGTACGTGCAGAAAAGTGGTTAAACGGGCTTCGGCGGCATTGAAAACTACTGCCAACATCTTCATTCTGATTTGCTCGTGTTGGTCGTCTTTTTCTAATAAATCCTTCAATTTCACCCTTCTGTCCTTGTTTTTAAAAAAATCAAGGTGTTCTGTTACCAATTCTTTGAAGTGATAATCTAACCCAATTTCTTGGAGAAACATGGCTTCTTGTTCCGTTCTGAAAACATTATGTGCCAGTTCCATATCCAATAACCAATTGTCTTCGTTCTTGGGTCTTTCGCCCGTGAAATATAGTAAAAATTTGCCTTTGGGTCTTACCTTATTGATACGATATTTTACTTCAAATTCATTGCCTTGTACGTGGATTTTCTCCACATTTTCAACCTCAAATTGTTGGAAATCATCGGTAAGAATGGACTTTTCGTCATACCAAAAAACAACCCGATTATCCTCAAATCTTTCCGCCAAGGCTTCTATAATATTATTCATTTGTAATTAGTTTATTGCCTTCAATAGTAGTAATATATTTTTGATTTCTACTGGTTGGAATTTCTGGTATTGTTCTTTTCAAAAATCCAATTTCTACGATTGGCTCTATGTATTCTTTGAAGTTTCTTGTATGTTTAGTTAATCCAATATGTTCTAATATTTCTACTTTTGTTTTGGCTATATCACAGTAAATTAAAATATCAATCATTCGTTTTAATATCTGTTTTTTATATTGTTTTTTATAAATTGATAGTAATTCTTTCTCTAAATTTTCTAAGATTTTATCTTGGTCACTTTTTAATTTATCTTGGTCACTTTTTGGTTTATCTTGGTCACTTTTTGATTTATCTATGACACTTTCTGTTTTATCTTGGTTAATATCTTCCAACAGAAAAACCTCATGAACTGGAATTATCACCACAAAAAAACGTCTTTCATCTCCGTCTGTATCATACACCGCAGGTTTAGAGCCATTCAAGGTTAAGGCTCGTTTGATGGTGGGAATGCCCGTTCCTTTTCCTTCCGTTAAGTTGAGTTCTTTCAAATACTCGCCAATTCTTCTATTTCTGTATCTTCTGGCTCTGATTATGCCATTATTGAGGTCGTCTTTACGAATAGAAGGGTCTGGACCGCCATAACTGATAATTTCAATGGCTTCTGGTAGAATCCGTACTTCTATGGGTTCTCTTAATTCGTAGTTTTTGTGATATACCGCATTGGCAAGTGCTTCTTCGATGGCTTCAAAAGGGTAATTAAAGAAGGTTTTTGATAAAGCCTCTCCTTTAATTTTGATGGTTTTTGACTTGATAATTTGTGCTTTCAAATACGCCAAAGCATCCATCAATTGTTGTTGAATGGGGCCATCAAAGTTCTTTTCGATAAAACTTGACCCTGCCACTCCGTCTGGAAACTCTACAATATTGATGGCAGTATCGGGAAAAAACGTTGAAGGCTTGGCATTAAACATCATTAATGCCACATTCTTGGGTAAAATATGTTCGTCTGAGCCTTCCACCAAATTCATTTGTCGGCATAATGCCAAATGACTAAGATTGTTGAGTTCGTCTTGAAGTTTACTGCCAATGGCTCTCAGGTGGTTTTGGACTAAATTAATGGAAATATCAGATAAATTGGCTCGATGATTTACCCTATCGTCAAAAGGAATATTGGCAGTCAGACTGATGAGTTCTTTCTTTTCTTCAATGTTGGCTATAACGGTGCTTGAAAAACGACGAATGTAATATTGATATTCTTTTGTAGTGGAAGTTACATCTTTGGGAACTTCATAGGGGCGATTACTTCCCGCATTTACCCAAATCAATAAAACGTGTTTACCATCAATCTCTTCCAAGGAAAGACGTGGAAAATAAGTCGGGCGAATTAGATTGCAATAGCCCAACATTTCCCGTTGTACTTTATCAAAATTTTCTGGTTCAAAACCAAAAACGGGGCGTTTGGGCATTCCATTTTCTTCGTCAATCCCCACAATGATATAGCCACTACCCAAATTTTCAAAATCATTGGCAAAGGCAGTGATGGTTCGCAGAATGGCGGGCGGATTCCAACTTCTCTTAAATTCTAAGCGTTCAGACTCAACTACTTTGCCCGCTAAAAGCTTTTCTATGGTTAATGGAATACTCATGGTTTTGGTTTTTGGTTTTTGGTGGTTAGTAGTTGGTTTTGGTTTTTGGTGGTTAGTGGTTACAAAATTAACCACCGACCACTAACCACCGAACCCCAACCACCAATCACTGTATCAAACTACTATCAATCCAATCAAATGCTGCTACTTTTTTCTTGGTTACTTTGTCATTCAAACCCGAAATCTCTTTGATGGCTCGCCCAAATTTATTGTAATTCACCAATACGCCTTCGTCCAAATCTATCTTGATGCGTTGTTGAACCAAAGGATACAAAATATCTCGTTCGTATTCTTGGAGTTCTATCAAGACCAATTTGATTTTATCAATCTCTTTTTGGGCTTTGGTTTGTTCTATCGGACTGCCCGTTACAACGGTATTATCCAAATTCTCGATACGAATTCCTAACTTTTCACGGTATTCCACCAAATAATCATTGAGAATTTTACCCAAAGTATCTGGATTGTAGCGGTGCATATAAATCAAGACGGTAAACGAGCCTTTGGGCGATGAAAATGCCCAATAGATGGGACGTTTTTTATACCGTTTTACGTGGTCGGCATAAAAATCTTTGGTGAAATACTTTCGTACATCTTTGCCTAAATGGTCTTCAATAAAACGTAAATTTTTATCAAAATCACGTTCGCCAAAACTCGCTTTCAAAAATGCTTTAAAACGTCCTGCCACATCGTCTTCAAACCATTCATCGTCTAAGATTGGAATGATATTATCGGCATCTGGAAGAAATTTAGTGTTTGGTTTTTGGTGGTCAGTGGTTAGTGGTTCAGGACTAAGCACTCCATCCACCAACCCCCAATCACCATCCACCAACCCAAGTTTATCAAGCGAATAACGCCCAAACATACAGCCTACGGCATAGCTGATAAATTGAGCAATGATTTCTTGAATATCAAAAACTAATTGCCCATTGTTGATGCTACTTTCTTCTTTCAGAATGGTTATATCTTCCAATGGTACATCGGGCGTAAGTTCGTCTTGTAGCCCGTAGATTTCGATAAATTGACGGTTGAGTTCTTCTTCGTTTTTGTGTAATTGAAAGAATTTCTTTTGCCAAAAAGCTTGGTATAATTCCACACTTTCTTCAAAATCTTGCCCTTTCATGCGAATTAACTCATTCTGTTGAAAATCCCATGAGGTTTCTCTGGAATTCCATTCTTGTTTGGAAATATTGATATTTTCTAAAACAATTTTCTCTATTTCAATTGGATAAGATTCAGTAAAAGGGAGCTTTTTAATTACTCCTGGCGAAGCATTTATTGTTGGATTTAAAACACTTAAAATAGTTGTACATACTTTTGTATTTAAAAATCCTAAAAGAGGATAAGAAATTTCTTTGTTATCACTTTCTCTGTCTTTTCTAAAAATTGATAGCCCCGCAGAATCAAAGCAAAAGCCACTTGGATAATACCTAAAAGTATTCGTTGATGATGTTATTTTAGACCAAGATATAGATGGTTCAAAATAATATCGTTGCCCGTCATGTCTAAACCCAATTAATTCTTGGAGATTATTTAATGAATCTAAATTATACTTGATAATATAATCGTGATTACCATACCATTTTTTCGCTTCTCCTCCTTTATTATGAAATTTAAAAGTAAAATCATTCGGATTTTTTTCAGTATCTATCCATAAATTTGATTTTTGGACTTCAAACCATGAATAAAGGAATTGAGCATTTCTCCCCGTACATATTCCAGCCACAATATCAAATTTTGAATCAAGTTTTATTGACTCAGATATTCTATTAATTAATTTTAATGAAAGCCAATATCCAAATGAAATACCAGTAATTTTTAAAAAATCTCTTTGATTAGTTTCAAAATGACCGTAATTTTTATCCAAAAATATAGATTTTATATTTTCTACACTTCTAACTTGTACGTGTTCTTCAAATAATCTACGATATATTCCGTTTGGTTTTTTATCAATATTTTTAATAAAGGTAAAAGCAACCGTTCCAAAGTCTGACCCAAATATTCCACGTCCCAAATGCAATAAAGTATCAATTCCATATTCTTCAATTATCTCCTTTCGGTATTCTTCAAAGGAAGAAAGGAACATCCAAGAAGGAATATTTATCATGCTCACAAATCCTTTGTCAAGTACCTGATATTGAGCTCTGTTCATAAAACAAACCATTAAATCCGCTTTGCTTTTAGGGTAATTTTTACTGACAAAATCGGATAAAATACCGTTCATATTTCCCCCACCCATATAAGGCGGATTGTCCACAATGCAATGATATTTTCGGCTCAGTGGCAATAGTTGGCTTAGGGCTTCGTACAAACGGGGCAAATGGAAATCTTGGGTGAGAGCCATCGGGTCAATTTTGGCATTTATCAAGGCTAAAACCGTCTGTATGTCCTCGATGGCGGTTTTTGGGAGAATTAAAGAGCCAAAATTAGTCGCCTGCGTCATCAAACAAAGGTCGTGGTGCAGGGTTTGGTTCAATGGTAAATTATGTAATCTAAAACCATCTTTTATTTCATCACGGTAAAAGAGAATTTCATCACC
>JBBRMR010000087.1:0-19434 GCA_038230735.1 Cytophagales bacterium | reverse complement strand
TCTACAAAAGTATTTTTATCAAACTGACGACCCAGTTCTTGCCATTTTTGTTCAAATAGAAATTTCATTTCTTCCTTGTTGATAGGCTTCAATTCATGGACAAAACCAATTCTTGAATACAATTGTGCATATCTGGACAGCTGTTTTTCGATGCCTGGCATTCCCATCAATATCAAGCCAAATTGATATTGAGGTTCTTCTATGTTTGTTAACTTTTTCAATTTGCTTAAAAAAGTTTAAATTTTGTAGTTGTAATTGAAAAGGGTGAGAGTTATGAGGTTCTAAATAACCCTTCGAGGTATATTCTTTATGAGAAATAGCCTCATCCTTTTTTATCTTTTAGAGTTTGAACAGAATGTAAAGAAATGGTGAGTTTACCATTATCTTGAATATCCAATAAGGAGACAAAACGAAGGAAGATATTTCAGTTACACAATCATAAATCTTAAATGTACAAGTAATGGGAACGGTTTTAAAACAAGTTTTAGGAGTTGATGTTGCTCAAAATGAGCTGGTTGTAACTTTTGGCAGGTTGATTGATGACTTGACGATTGATTTGGTTGCCCACAAAGTATTTAAAAATACGGATAATGGTTTTTGTACTTTATTATTAGGTTGCAAGTCCCTTATTGGGCCCAGAGTAAGATAGCATAGCGTAACTTACTGAAATACAAACAGTTATCTTGAATATTTTCTACTAACTTATTTTATAAATCACTGATTATCAGAGATTTAACTTTTAACAGTTGGATTTAACTTTTTCCTTCCTCTTTTCTTGGTAAATCCTTTGACTTCCACCCCTGCGAAAGTTAGTATTTTGTAGAATGTCCTCCGACTTCCAATCTTAAAAGTCTTCATAATTTGAGTCGTAGATTGCTTTTCAGCATCATAGAGTTCCTTAACCGATGCCGCAATCTCTTGATAGGCTGGTAGTAAACCTTTTGGGCGACCACCCTTTCTTCCTCTGGCTCTTGCGGACTCTAATCCAGCTTTGGTTCGTTGGACAATCACATTTCTTTCGTGTTCTGCCAAGGCACAGAAGATTTGGAAAACTAAAATACCACTTGGCGAAGTTGTGTCAATGGGGTCATTGAGGGAAATAAGGTTGATTTTCCTTTTCTCCAAAGTTGCCACCAACTCAATGAGGTCTTTGGTCGAACGTCCTAACCTATCCAATTTCCAAATGACAATCGTATCTCCTTCACGCATAAAATCCATCATTTTCTCGAAAGCAGGTTTGACGGCTTGTATTCCCGACACTTTATCGGTGTAGATATTTTCACAACCATTCTGTTTGAGGGCATCCACTTGTAAATCAAGCGTTTGCTCCTGAGTGCTAACTCGTGCGTACCCAACTTTCATACTTTCAGGGATTTGTATTCAGTTACTCATTAAAATCAAATATACGGTATTTTTATTTACGGCATAGATTTATGGTACAGTTTTTAGCCTCTTATTGAACCCAATCACCCCAAAGTTAATAGTACCAAAATTCGGGCGTATTCGGATAACATTTTTAACCCACACACATTTCATTTTATGAGTAGAATTAAATTATTGCCACCCCATGAAATTAGAGAATTTGACACGCCAGCAATCTTCATGTTTTCTCAACAATGGGGTTCACTTAAATTTGGGGCAAACTTCCCACGAGAGAACAATCTTTTTGTTTTAAAATGTTTTTTTCTACAAAAAAGCCGATATTTATCTCTAATCTATGCTAATAAACAGCTTTTTTACTTAAAAATGATATAAAAAGGTTACAATACTTAGGAAGGTATCCATAAAAAAGACCTTGAAAAACATGCCATTTTTAAAATTATTCTGCTCGTAAGTAATTATTTATCAACTAATTAAGTGTCTTTGGTGGGAAGTTAGCCTCACATTTAAGTGAACCCCCACTATTATTATCAATGGAAAGCCAATTACGACCACAATTGATATTGGAATTAAAGCTACTAAAACGTATGTGGCTAAGGCGTTGGGAAGTTCGGCAGCTAACATTGCGAAAACAACTATTACAAACTCTGTCAAAAGTAGTGGAGTTCAAACTAATAGAAATGCTGGAAATTTATTTCGAGATGAATTTGCAGAACTCATGGAAAAAGAAGGATATGACATTCAAAAAGAGGTTTATAAGAAAACACCATTTGGAAAAAGATACATGGACATTGAAGTTAGTAAAAATGGAAAAGTATTAGGTGGTATTGAGACTAAGGTGGGAGGTTCTCGTTATCTACCAGCACAACGTGCAAAAGATAATTGGCTTCGGATTATGGAAGGTTATAAAGTAAATGTAATAGGAAAACCATAAATAGATTATTGAAATGGATAAATACAAACAATTATTAACAGATGTAGAAGTTTTGTTAAAAAAACAAAACTTTACAAAAAAAGGAGATTCATTTTATATACTTAAAGATAATAATTGGGGGCTAATTAACTTTCAAAAAAGTAGAGATAATTTAGTAGATAGTTTAAAATTCACTATCAATATTGGCATATCTTCTACTACTTTAAGAACATTTTTTGAAGAAAATATGAATGTAAAACCATCTATTATTGATTGTAATTGGCAAAAAAGAGTAGGCTTTTTATTACCGATTAACAAAGATATTTGGTGGGAAATAAATAATGATACTGATTTGATAAAGCTTCATAATGAAATAAATTCCATTATTTTAGAGTTGGTTATACCATATATAAGTGATAAAATTTCCGATTTAAACTTAGAAAAAAATTGGCAAAATGGTATTTCCGAAGGATTAACAGATTATCAACGTTGCAGAAATTTATTAATTTTAATGAAGTGTAATAAGAGAAATAACTTGGATACTGTAATAGAAAGTTTAAGGAATAGTTATCCAAAATCATTACAAATCAATTCTATTTTAGAAGAATTAGACTTAGTATAGAATGGAGAAAGACATAAAGTGATTTCCGCCTTTATTGGTGTTTCCTCCAACAACTCGGAGATTAGCCTATTAGGGAAAATACCAATAAAGGCGGAAATGTAAAATGAAACTAAACGAAGAAATAGCCGTAAATCAATGGGGACAAGGTCTCAAAGATATAAATTATTTTATTGATTTTTTTTCAGAACTGGAATTGCAGGAAAAACGGCAATATCTTACAGACTTATCGCACTTTATTTTGCAGTCAAAGCCAAAAGAGGATGACATTGACGAAGCAATAAATTTGAGTGATTTAAAAAAAACATATACTGTTTGTATATTGATTAAATTAAATGGTTTGAAGTTATTTAGTTTTGAAAAAATAATAAATCTTCCTGAAAATGAATTACAAAAATCTTTAAAACTATTCCTTTATCTTTTTAGAGTTTCATATTTCAGACGTTATGAACAAGAAAAGCATAATACTCATAAATGGTGGTATTGGGATTTATCAGACGATAAAAATATTGATATAATTATGGGTAAAACTTAAAATCCAATGTATCATTTCAAGGCAAATATTCATCTATCTGATGAAAACAGAACGCAAGAAATAAAAGGAGACAATTATAGACCTTTACTTTATTTTTCAAATACTATCATACGTTCTGGATTAATGGATTTTAAAAATATGGCATATCTTGAAATGGGTAAGTCGTATTATAATATATTATTTAAAATTTATTTTACGATGATTTAGATGTTGAAAATGAGTTTTTTATTGGCAGAGGGTTTAAAATCTTAGAAGGTAGCACTTTTATGGGTATGGGTATAATAAGCGAAATTATTGGAGTGATATAACAACCATCTAAATGGGGTAAATTTTCATAAAAAACAATAACTTGATAAGAAATTAAGGGAAAGAACTACCTTAATTTCTTATTATCCCCTTCAAATTCAAAGGTTTATAACATGAAATACACAAAACGACTTTGTACATTTTTTTTATTATTTTTTGCATTTTTTGGCTATTCACAAACCGAAAAACATTTAATCAATATCGAAAAATTGTTGGATAAAACTGAAAGATTAGATTTCAAAAGAGACTTTTACATCAAAGGAATTTGGGATAACCGTTTATTCAAAGACAATATTGGATTTGTTCAAAAAGGTTTAAGTAATAGAAAGGTTGTGGTAAATTTTGAGGGCAATATTAGCTCAGTTTTGCTTGATTATATTTCCCAAGAATACCCAGCAAAAATTGACGAACAAGTCCCAATTGAAATAGTTATTCAAAATTTTTGGATAAGCGAAGCCACAGGAGCAATATCAGAAAGTGGTCGTGCTGATATGACTGTTGTGTTTTGTCAAAGAGATGAAAAGGGAGATTTTAATGCCTTGTTCACCTTTCAAGATTTTATCGAAAATGGCGGCGGAATTGTGGACGTAACATTAGGTCATCCAAACCGTATTCGTAAGTTACTTAATAAAGCTCTGTTGGAATTTCAAAAATCGGATTGGAAATCATTAAAGCAACCAGAACTATTCAGATTTCAGCGATTGGACTCTACGAATAATATTTTGTCAGCGACAATTAAACGAAAAGGTGGGTACAAAACATTTCAAGAGTTTTTCAATAATACTCCCACTGATACCACAACGGCATTCATGATTGAGCCAATTGATGAAAATAGAGTTAATATTTTAGACCCCAACAAATCATTAAGACGTTTGAAATTGTACGGTTATTCAGATGGAGAAAATATTTATATAAATTCTAATAACTATTCTTATGACCAAAGCCATTACGCTAAAATTCAAATGTTAGGACGATATTCGTTGGTAAAAGATAAGACTTTTTCAGCCCTGACATCTTCTATAATGACATCCGCTTTTGGCTTGTTAGGCTATCTCGCTTCAACGGGTATGACGAATAAAGTTGAAGCTATTATTGATACTAAAACAGGTTTGACAATGCCATTAACCTATGGTGTGTTAAAAAGTCTTTTAGCACCCTACCCGAAATACTGGAAATCGTATGAAAATGCTTATCAACATGGTAATAGAAGTACAGATTTAATGAAGGTTTTTGTAAATGAACTCAATAAAGAATATGATGTGTCAATAGGAAAGGTTGTTGATAAATAATTCTGTCTAAATCTGATATTTTCATAGCAATTTAACTAAAAAATCACCTTTAAACTGTTTTTTTAGTTAAATTTTGATTCTTATTGTATCTGAATATGAGTTTCGCATTACAAATGAAGCATTTAATCAGTTTACAAAATGGGTAGTTTTTTGCACTGCCTATAGTGAATATATGTTCCAAGCCTTCAAGAATAATGGTATCGACTATCTTCTCAAGCCTTTCAGTCAAGATGACATTGATGCTGCCCTCAAAAAAACATTTACAATCAAGGCTTCATTTAGCAATTTGGAGCAAATACAACCTATCGACAACGATAATTCTACGAGATTTCCACCTGTATTAATTAGTAGGTATAAAGAAAAAATCATTCCAGTTTTAGTGCAGGAAATAGCCATTATTTCTCTGAAACATGGAATAGTGTATGTAAAGACTTTTAAGGGTGAGCAGTCAATAATTTCTAAAACGGTAGATGAAATCGAACTTATCCTACATCCTAACGATTTCTTTAGAATTAACCGACAAACAATTATTCACAGAAAGGCGATTAGTCATATAGTTCCATTGTCAAATAGAAAATTACAAGTAAATATTGCATTGTACTATCTTGATGAATTGGTTGTAAGCCGTCTTAAAGTTGCTTCATTTAACGAATGGATTAAATTTCAGTAACGATTATTCTATTCACTTTCCTATTTTTGGAACTCAAGCATTTCTTCTAACAAGTTGGCTTTCAATAATTATTGTTCAATTCACCCGCCAATTTGTTCAATTCATACCGATTAATCCTTTCAAAATTCTCAAATAACAAAATCCTTCTTAGTTTCATCAAATCAAGATTTAGTTTACCAAATCAAGATTTAATTGTTGTATTTCTGAAAATAATCTACATTTCTTATTCCGACATTTATGGGGTACACTTCGGATAATTCGTAGATGGGAAGTAGTTCAACAACCTTGTTTGTAGGATGCTTGTTGCCAATCAGCTAATTCAAAAAAAATTAAGGTTATACTGTTGAGAACACTCGCTCATCAAGAGTCAAGTAGGAATCGGCAACGCATAAGTATCTAAGTAAAATTAATTCGCAGTCATTGTTTGAGTAAGACTTATTTTTCGTTCATCGTTTTTGTCTAAGGTAGTATTATGTTTTCATTTTTTACAGGGAGGAGTGTAAACCATCCCCATACATACGCAAGTATTCGCACAGACTTTATTACTCATTTAATTCCAGAATATGGAGTTGATGACTTGGATAAAATAATCTACAATTTGAAATCTATTGAAATGTTAGGATTCAAAAAAGTGATTGTAACGCCGCCCGTAAAATCGTTCAAATATCCGAATTCGTTTGAACAAATTCTGAAAAGTTATCAATTGATTAAGGATAGAGTTGATACTGAAAAAATAGTTCTCCAGTTGGAAATAGCGGTAAAGTACTTCCTTAATGAAAATTTTGAGGAGCTTCTGCAAAAAAATAAATTACTGATTTTTGGAAAAAAATACGTACTGATAAGTTTGCCCTTTAATGGTATGCAGCGGGACTTCAGGCAAGTGTTTCGAGATCTTGCGGTCAACGGTTATGTTCCCGTCATATCACATCCCGAAAGGCATCCTTACTTTTTAAATAAAATGGATCGGTTAATCCTTTTTAAAGACATGGGTTGTCTCTTTCAGACAGATTTATTATCATTGACAGGGATTTATGGCGAAGCCGTCAGGAAGTTTACGTTAGAGATTATTTCAAAAAAGATGGTTAACTTTGTATCAAGTAACCTTTACAACCAAGAACACACTCATTTAATCTTAGCACTCCCGCCGTCAATACAAAAAATCTTGAGGGAAGCACCTTTGCTCAACAATACCTTATGAATTTCCGCTTCGATATCTCATTGGGGAAGCCGCTCAGAGATTATCTCATGATTGGTTTTAAATCGAAAATTTGAATAGTAAAGTATTGCTAATACAAACTCATGGTAGTTAAAGATATGTTCTTACCAGTATGAGTAAAGTGTAAGTTTCCCCAACAGAAGCCATCGGGGAAATCTTCATTAATACCTTTTACACCTAATTAATATACTACCCTATTGTCGTAAATAAATCTAAAAGTTTATTTACGACAATCTACATATAATTTGTTCCTTTCTTGTCTATGCATTCACATCAGGTTTTTACACCTAATGTGAACTTTCCCCATAGCGGCGGGGCATAGACGTTAACCCGTTAAGGTATATTTTTATTTGTTGATGTCTCTTGCAATATTTTTATTTGCCAGCTAAAGAAAATGTAATTTACCGTTCTCATTTACCTTCTTAAAATTAAAAGTTCCACGAATAAAATTGTAAACTTTGAGTAGCACAACTTTTGAAAGAGGCTTTGAGGCAAAAGCAATTACTTTCGGGTAACTTTTTGCTTTCTCCATATCGTGAAAGCGAAAAAAGGAGGTAGTCAAAATAACTTTAATATCACATTCGAAACCTTCTTGGCTAACAACGTCTAAAAACTCCCAGCTATGATTAGTTGGGAAATCTACGTCAAGTAGCAGTAGAAAGCTTCTATTGTTTTTATTATTATCAAACAAATAATTGATTCTTTCATCGTTGTTACTAAAACTTAGAAATTTAAAACCTTTGTATAGCTCATTTTTATTCACAAAAAATGAGTTTAATTTGAGAATAAGTATATCATTATCAATCACCAAAATTTCATTTTGCATCGAATCTATAAATTATGTCAGTGATTAAAGTATTAAGTAAAAATTTTAAATCTATTTTATTGAACTTTTCCGCTTCTTGTAAAAAGACTCCACAATTTTAATTGTATTTCCGCTACTCTCAATAAAGTGATGTCTCTGAAAAACATTATGGTATCCAATGATTTACTATCTATTATTGTGTACACACGATGGTATCAAAAGACTCATAACTACAATTACATCCACAAAAAGGACAATATCCTGTCTGAAATACTTCACGTTCCAGTACTCAGTAAACCTGATTTTGCAGAAGGTTTTTGTCATTACCACACAAACTTGCTGTCCCCCCAAAATTCTTTTGTACTTTAATAATTTACTTTATACTTTTCCAAAATACAAAACAAAAATATTTGTCACCAGCAAACACATCGTATTCGCCACTAACTGTACAGGATACAGTTGTGGTTTAATTCATAACTGTTTGATATTCAAATATATTATTTTCTAAAAATGTAAAATTTAGGCAGTTACTAACCATGTATATTAATACAATGAAAAAAAGATTATCCAAATATATTGCGGATAATCTTTTAAGAACACCGTCTTACAATTGTTGCAAACAAATCTCCGCCTGGATTGATTGTGCAACGATTTGTTTATAAGCTGCACAAAAATACTGGTTTGGTAATTATAATCATCATGCTTAGACTAACGGTTGATAGTTTACAGCATGAACGAGCATTTTAGTGTCATGAAATGGGCAAAAAATAAAAGTAATTTTTTTATTTTTTAGTAAAGTTTTTAAAAATGCCATGATTTTACAGCTTTGTACAAAGAATTAGTAAGCACTCCCAAAGTCTATTTGGTAGTTTCTTGTGGGCAAAGAAGTACTAAAAATTTACGATAACGTGGGAGTGAAAGTAACGGATTTAGTCGCCTACTGGGTTCTCAAAATAAAGAAGTAGGACCAACAGGAAAGGAAAAGAATAGGATACCCAAAAATTATCAGATGAAAGAGTGGTAGTAGCAACCATCGCCAGAATTTTAGAGGTCAATAGATTGAAGGTAAAATTTCATCAAAACTCAAAATTGAAGCGTTAAAAGGTAAGAATTGTTCAAGTGTGAAGTTTTGCAAGCCGAAAAATCTACTGAATTCATCGTGAAAATCGGGCTTCTGCTCAGTGATAACCAATTATTACAGCCATGTCAGTCTTCTAACTTTTAATTTACAACCTATTAGCGATAAATTTGACTATTCAGAAAATAAAATAATTCAAATATTTTTTTAAATTATTTAGGGATTTTTTAGCGTTGTTCTACTATACATATAATTAGGCTAATTTCAGAGTTAAAAATGATTATAAAGAAACTTGAAGACGAATATTTGGTAACGCTACTACACGAAGGGCAAGTGTCTGCATTTGAAGAGATTTATCGCAGATATTGGTACAAACTTTTTGGAATCGCCTATCATCAAACGGGTGTGCATGAAGAGGCGGAAGAGTTGGTGCAAGAGGTTTTTTTGAGCCTCTGGAATAGACGTGCGGACGTGGTTATTCGTAACCTAAATTTATATCTTACGCTGGCGGTCAAAAACCAAGTGTATGACTATATCAAATCGCAAATAAGCTACCGCAAATATCAAGAATACCTTATTTTTCAAGAAATAAATCAACATAGTGCCACCGATGAAATCGTAAATTTTACGGAACTATTTAACGCCGTGGAAAAAGCCTTAAGCTCATTACCCGAAAAAAGTGCCGAAGTTTTTAGACGTAGCCGATTTGAAAATCAATCAGTTAAAGAAATTGCTGGTTCATTACAACTAAGTGAAAAAGCCGTTGAATATCACATAACTAAATCTTTAAAATTTTTGAAAGATAACCTAAAAACATTTCGGTCAGACAATTAACTCGCCGAGAGCCTTATAATTATGACGCAACAAGAATTTAATAATTTATCAAAACGATACTTAGAAGGCATTACTACTAAGGAAGAGGATAGAATTTTAAACGAATGGCTTAATAAATTGCCTCAAACTTCTGAAACAAATCTCTCTTTTACGCAAAAAGAGAGATTTGAAAAGAGAATTTGGACAAAAATTTATAACCATATCAGCCCCAATAATTCAATTTATTTTTCAAAATGGTTGTGGGTTTCGGGTATGGCTGCTTGCCTGATGATTGGTTTCGTATGGTTTAATGCTGTGAAAAACGATAAAAGTAATATCCCAATATCACTCAGGGGAAATACCCTTGAAAAAGTAGGGATTGAATTAAAAAATACTACCCAGTCAGAGCAAGAAGTAAAGCTTGATGACGGCACAATTATCTTATTGAAGCAAAATAGTAGTATCGTTTATGATAAATCCTTTAACCAAATCAACAGAACTGTATTTTTGAAAGGAGAAGCCTTTTTTAAAGTCAAAAGGAATCCAGCTAAACCATTTATTGTGCATACGGGAGGGCTTATTACGGAGGTTTTAGGGACCAGCTTTCGAATCAAACCAAATACCAAAACCCATGTAATTGAAGTAGTGGTGAGTACGGGAAAAGTATCCGTTTATTCTGAAAAAGGCAATAAAAAAGACGAACGAAATGGGGTAATTCTCACACCAAACCAGAAAGTGATATTTGATGTAGCATCCAAAAATATTGTTCCAAGTATTGTTGAGAATCCAATCCCAATAAATGCTTTGGTCGCTGAAAAAGAACAGTTTTTCTTTAAATCCAGCCCGCTGCAAAATGTGCTGAATACCCTTTCAGAGGTATATGGAATAGAGTTTATCATCACCAACCCTAAAGCTAAAGAGTGCCAAATAACCGCTGATTTGAATGGTTTATCCATGTTTATTCAGTTGGAACTCATCTGTAAATCAATTGATGCTTCCTACGAAAAAAGAGGTACAACGGTATTTATTAATGGTGAAAGTTGTCAATAAAAAAGTCGAAAATGCTGCAAACATTTCCGACTTCAAAGTACGCTCTCTTCAAAAGTCAATCTGGTAGAGCGTAACGTTTCTCAATTGTTCAATTAAAAAACAACTAAATGTATGAAAAAAACAGTACCAATTCCTAATCTTTTGTGGAAGTTTATGAAAATTACAATCTATCAATTGCTCATCGTAATGTTATTGGGCAGTATGACAATGGCACACGATTCGCCAGCTCAAGAAGTTCTCAATCGCCCCATAAACATTATTAATTCAAATATTGAATTGAAGGACATTCTCAGTTTAATCGAAAAACAGGCTGATGTAAAATTTGTGTATAGCACAAAAATTAAGTCAAACCAACGCTTAAATGTAAGTGCGAATAACCGAAAACTTTCAGCGGTATTGGAAGAAATATTGAAGCCTAACGCTATCAGTTACGAAGTATTTGAAAACCGTATATTACTTAAAAAAAGTAAAGCGGAACAAACTTCTATAATCCCAAACGAAAAAGAAACAATTCAGCAAACTGAAGCGAATCTGGAAAAGACGGTTTCTGGAATCGTAAATGATGGAAATGGTGTTGGCTTACCTGGCGTAAGTGTTGCGCTAAAAAGCACGACAAGAGGTACATTGACCGATAATAATGGGAAATACTCAATTAATGTACCCGACCAAAATTCGATACTCGCTTTTACTTTTGTTGGTTATCTTCCAGAAGAAAAAAATGTAGGCAATTTAAGCACTATCAACATTGTATTGAGAGAGGATACCAAAGCCTTAGACGAAGTTGTGGTGGTGGGATACGGTACGCAAAAGAAGAGTGATGTTACAGGTTCGGTTGCCTCTGTTTCAAGAGAAAGATTAGAACAACTTCCCAACACTAATATTGCCCAAGCCTTGCAAGGGGCTATTCCCGGTTTACAAGTTAATACCAACAGTGGGGGCGCAGAAGGCAATGATAATTCGATTTTGGTAAGAGGCAGAAACTCAATAAGTGCCAGTACCGCTCCTTTAATTATTTGGGACGGTATCCCTTATACAGGTGGTATTTCAGAAATAAACCCCAATGATGTTGAATCAATTGAAGTGTTAAAAGATGCTTCTGCGGCAGCGATTTATGGAGCAAGGGCTTCAAATGGGGTAATCTTGGTAACTTCAAAACAAGGTAAAAAAGGAAAATTAAACATCACTTATGATGGTTTTTATGGGGTTCAGAATATTGCCAATAAACCCAATTTAATGACTGGTGGTGAGTTTTATGATTTTAAGAAAAATAGATTAAATATTCCAGCCAATTCAATAACAGCCTCAGAACAAGCCGTTTATGATGCTGGGAAAGCGGTTGATTGGTACAGTTTGGCCACGCACCAAGGCACTCGTTCGCAGCACACTTTATCAATATCTGGCGGAACTGATAAAATTTCGTTCTATTTAGGTGGCACGTATTTAGATGTACAAGGAATTGCTGTGAATGACCAATTCAAAAGATATTCCATCCGTCCAAATTTAGATATTAAAGTTACGCCTTGGCTAACCATTGGTTCTTCAACGCAATTCTCGTTTCAGGATAGAAGCGGTCGCCCTGCGGACTTTTCTGGACAATTTGGAGCAAATGTGATGAATCCGCTCACTACAGCGTATAATGCTGACGGTACGCCGACGGTTTACGCATGGCCTGAATACAATACTTCAGGAAATCCACTTGGTGAAACCGTAGCCCAGAATAAGGATAATAGCTATCGTATTTTTACCGCTAATAATATAAAAATAGACTTTCCTTTCTTGAAAGGGCTATCTTATAAATTGAATACGGGCGTAGAATATGATAATACTCAACGCAAAACCTATTATGGTTTAGGTACGGCAACGGGTTTTGAAAAAAAGGGTAGTGCTACTAATTATAACGCAATTGAGCGAAATTTTACGGCCGAAAATATCCTATCGTATTCAAGAGATTTTGGGAAACATAGCTTGAACATTACTGCATTGTACAGTTCGCAAAGCCATGATTATGACCGAGATCAACTTACGGGAGTGGGCTTTCCGAACGATGTTTTGACTAATTATCAAATGAATGCGGCAACTTTATTAACGCCTTCGGCTGATAATTATACCCAAAATTTGGTATCTCAGATGGGGCGTATTAATTATAGCTATGATAGTCGCTATTTATTGACTCTAACAACTCGACGAGACGGATTTTCGGGTTTTGGCGTAAATTCTAAATATGGCGTTTTCCCTTCAGTTGCCTTAGGCTGGAATATATCGAAAGAAGATTTCATGAAAAATGTCAAGTTTGTAACGAACCTAAAACTGAGAGGTTCGTATGGACTTAATGGAAATCAAGCAGTATCAAGTTATCAATCATTAGCAACTCTGGCAACTCGTCAGTATTTGAATGGCACTACTGTACTCACGGGCTATGTACCAAGTAGATTAGCGAACGAAAAATTAGGCTGGGAATCAACCACATCCACAACGGTTGGCCTCGACTTCGGCTTTTTTAATAATCGAATTCAAGGGTCATTGGATATTTATTCTGGACAAACCCAAGATTTACTGCTTAATCGTATCATTTCTTCAGTACAAGGTTTTGACAGAATTTTACAAAATATTGGACAAACCGCCAATAATGGAATTGAATTAGGGATTACTTCGGTCAATTTTCAAACAAGTAGTTTTAAATGGACAAGTAATTTAAACGTATCCCATAATAAAAATAGAATTGTTGATTTATACGGAGATGGACGTGATGACGTAGCTAATGGATGGTTTATTGGCAAGCCCATCCGAACGATTTATGGTTTACAAAATGCGGGAATTTTTACCTCTCAAAGTGAAATTGATGGTTCTTCTCAAGCAACCAGTAAATTGGGTTATGTGAAAGTAGCTGATATTGATGGTGATAAGAAAATTAGTACCACTTTAGACAGAACCATTTTAGGATACAGCGACCCCAAGGTTGTATATGGCTTCTCAAATACTTTTACATACAAAGGATTTAGTTTGATGGTATTCATTAATGGTTTGATGGGCGTAACCAAAGAAAATCCATTAGAACAAGACGACGTTTTTGGTGATGTAAGAAGAAACACCACGAAAAAAGATTGGTGGTCGCCAACAAACACAGCGGGGACGCATTTTTCTAACGATGCTTTAGCGAATACTTTCAATGTGCGTTTTTATGAAGATGCCAGTTTTGCTCGACTGAAAGATGTCTCATTAGCGTATCAACTACCAAGTTTGATTCTTAATCGCTTAAAATTGAGTAAAGTTAAAGTTTATGTAACTGGCAGGAACTTAGCCACTTTTACGAAGTATTCAGGGCTTGACCCAGAAATCAATAATCAGTTAGATGTTCCTTTACAACGAGAATTCATTGTTGGTTTGAACTTCGGTTTATAGGAATGGTCAATTTAAAAAATGGTCAAATTTTTAAAATGTAAAAAATGAAAAATACATTAACAATATTTATACTCACTTTTATTATCAGTTTTGCTTTCACGGGTTGTAAAGAAGATTTTCTGGAAGAAAGCCCTGTTAACATCATTGCACCCGAAAATCTGTATGTCAATAAAAGCGGTTTTGAAACTGGTTTGTACGGATTGTATAATTTAGTAAGAAGAGAACGAGGCGGTATAGACGGCGGTCCTACCACCAATACATCAAATGATATGTATATTACCCCTGCTTTCGTGGGGGTTGATAATGCCTTTAGCCCTTTTCCTGCCGGCAATCAGCAACCCGAAAGAGTATTCAATGCTTTTGGCGTAACGCTCAATCCTGCCGTTCCGTACATTAGCAATGTTTGGCAATGGTTGTATCAGACCATTAATGCCGCTAATACTATTGTTGACAGAGCCGAAAACCCCGCTATTAAATGGACAGAAACGGAAAAGAAACAAATTGTGGGCGAAGCAAAACTTGTAAGGGCATGGGCATATAGACATTTGACCTTCATGTTTGGCGATGTACCCCTGAATCTAACGGAATCTAAGGGAAGTTCGATTAAAACAGATTGGGAGCGTTCGCCAATTGCCACCGTCAGAAAAGTTATGGAAGAAGATTTGCTTTATGCTGAAGCTAATATTGCTGAATTGGCAAGTAATGCGGCTCGTTTTCCCAAAGCGGTTGCAACGCATTATTTAGCAGAATTATACTTAACAATCGGTGATAACACCAAAGCCAAACAGAAAGCTCAATCGCTAATTAGCAATGCAAATTATAAGTTGGTTACTGCTCGTTATGGCGTGAATAAGGCAAATCCAGGAACGCCATTTACGGATATGTTTTTAGATGGAAATTCCAACCGAAGCGAAGGAAATACCGAAGCACTTTGGGTTTTACAAAATGAATATCTTTCGGCAGGTGGCGAAAACTGCATTATGCGCCGTTGGTGGGTAAATCGCTACGAACGAATTTCGGTCGGAGGTAAAACCCCAATAACTTTTTCAATCGAGAACGGAGGTAGAGGTCTTGGAAGGTTTGGGATTACAAAATATGCCCTTTCAGTATATGGTCCAACAGACGACCGTGGCGGTGATTTTGCTTGGCGATATTCTTATACCATGAATAATGCTGCATCCTTACCAACTGGGGCAAAATTAGGAGATGTTGTAAAATTAAGCACCACTGGAAATGAACCCGTAACCAACTCAACCACCGCTCAGTCATGGCCAAGCATCCGCAAATGGGATTGGGCACCGAGTTTAGCTTCTGATTTACAACAATCAAGTAATTATAATGACCTCATTTATTTGCGTTTGGCAGATACTTATTTATTATTAGCGGAAGCTCAGTTCAAATTAGGCGAACTGGCGGATGCGGCCACCACCATCAATGTATTACGCAATAGGGCAAAAGCAACCCCAATTACGGCGGCACAGGTAAATTTAGACTTTATTTTAGATGAAAGGTCAAGAGAATTAGTAACGGAAGAACACCGTCGATACACTTTATTAAGAACCAAAACATGGTTTGACCGTACTAAAAAATATAATATTAATGCAAGTACCGTGATTGCGTTGCGAGATACAATTATGCCAATACCGCAAACCGTGATTGATGCAAATTTAACAAAACTGATGCCCCAAAACCCTGGGTTTTAATCGTGAATAACTCATGTAAGCTGAGATTTTACATGAATTATTTAACAAAATCAACTCATATTAATATTTTTATAAATTTCGTTTTACTTTTGAATAGTTTAATTATTAAAAAGTAAACGCAAAAAATTATGCTCAAAATCGTTGAACAAGCACATAAAAATCTTGCAAGAACCGCAATATCTTCTAATATTCGCAATTTTACTTATCAAGAATTATTAAAAGAATCGGGTAATTTTGCTGAAGTTTTATTAAACGGAGAATGCGACCTATTAGAAGCAGGTGTTGCTTTCATGGTTTTGCCAGGATTTGATTACGTGCGAGTGCAATGGGGTATTTGGCGGGCGGGTGGCATTACCGTTCCCTTGTGTTTGAGTTATCCTTTGCCTTCGCTAAGATATACGATTGAAAATTCCGAAGCTAAAATAGTGGTCGTTTCACCTGAATACATAGAAATTTTACAACCTTTAGTTAATGAGTTATCGTTGAGATTTATCGTATTGGGAAATGAGGACAATTTGCCTCAAAATCGTAAAATAGTTCTTCCAACTTTTGCTAATAGTCGGAGAGCAATGATCCTTTACACCAGTGGTACTACCAATTTACCAAAGGGTGTTGTAACAACCCATGATAATCTGAATGCACAAATTTCTTCCTTGATTGAAGCATGGGAATGGGATAAAAATGATCATACAATCTGTGTGTTACCTTTACATCATGTTCACGGTATCGTCAACGTTGTGTGCTGCACTTTGTGGGCAGGTGCTTGCTGTGATTTCTTGCCTAATTTTTCGGCAGAAGGCATTTTTAATGCTTTCAAAAATGGCAAAATAAACGTATTTATGGCGGTGCCAACCGTTTATTTTAAGTTGATTGCTTATTGGGAAAGTTTGCCAACGGATCAACAAAAAGCACTAACTGAAATCATGGAACGTTTCCGTTTAATGATTTCTGGTTCTGCGGCTTTACCCGTTTCTATCATGGAAAAATGGCAAAAAATTAGCAACCATACTCTTTTAGAACGTTATGGTATGACTGAGATAGGGATGGCACTCAGTAATCCGTATCGTGGAAAACGTTACGCAGGTCATGTAGGTAACCCGCTTCCAAGTGTTCAAGTTCGTTTAGCTGATGAACAAGATTGTGAAATATCACCTGCTGAAATCGGAGAAATTCAGGTGAAAGGACCAACAGTTTTTGGAGAATATTGGAAAAAGCCCGAAGCCACAAAAGAATCATTTACCAAGGATGGCTGGTTCAAAACGGGCGATGTGGCTACCGTTGATGAAGAAGGTGGTTATCGAATTTTGGGTAGGAACTCGGTGGATATAATCAAATCAGGAGGTTACAAAATCTCTGCCCTTGAAATTGAAGAAGTTTTAAGAACGCATGAATTTGTCGCAGACTGTTGTGTAGTAGGAATTGAAAACGATGAATGGGGGGAATTAGTTGTAGGCGTTATAGTTCCATCAACTCAAACCATTAATCTTTCCGCATTAAATAATTGGATGCGAACACAAATGCCAGCGTATAAAGCTCCAAGAAAATACTTTATTTCGGAAGAATTACCTCGAAATGCGATGGGGAAAGTAACTAAAAATGAAGTAAAAAAACTAATTATAAGCGAGTTAAATATCATATAAAATAAATACCTAACCATAGAAAAATGATTTTAAGAGGCGTTGCATTATTGTCTGGTTGTTTTATAATCGGACAACTCATGGGCGAGACATTGGGAAGATGGCTACACATTGATGCTAACGTTGGCGGTGTAGGCTTTGCCATGTTATTACTGATTCTTGCCCAAAAAGAGTTGGAAAAACGAAATCTTTTTACGAAGGAGATGGAAGATGGTGTACAGTTTTGGAGTAAAATGTACATTCCGATTATTGTAGCGATGTCTGCCATTCAGAATGTACGAGTCGCTTTATCAAGCGGGATGGTTGCATTATTAGCTGGAATAGTCCCTATTATTATTTGTTTGGCGATGATGCCGCTTATTTCAAAAATCTCTAAAACCCAATCGTAAACCGTGGATTATATCACAAAAGTATTATCAAAAAATGGTTTAATAGTTGCATTTTTAGTGGTGGGTTTGGTGATGATTTTTGCAGAATGGCTTTCTAAAGTCTTAACCAATAAAAAGATTCCAGGTTCTGCGATTGCCATTTTTTCAGGACTCGTGGTGGCTTACATTGGAGGAATCATAACGGGTGGCAACAAAGGCATCGCAGATATTAGACAATTATCAGGTTTTGAGTTGATGGGAGGAGCAATGTTCCGAGATTTTGCTATTGTATCAACCGCAATGGGAGCCAGTTTTTCTATCATCAAAAAAACAGGTTTGGCAGGAGTTATTTCATTGATGGTTGGAGTAATCTTGTCCTTTTTTGTTGGGGCTTCCATAGCAGTAGCCATGGGCTATCAAGATGCCGCAAGTATCACTACGATAGGGGCTGGTGCCTGTACGTTTGTGGTAGGTCCCGTAACGGGTACTGCCGTTGGAGCAAGTTCTGAGATAATTGCCATTAGTATTGCGACGGGGGTTGTCAAATCAATTTTAGTTACTATTGGAACGCCGCTTGTTGCTAAATATATTAGTTTGGATAACCCACAATCAGCCATGATTTACGGTGGTTTAATGGGTACAACCAGCGGAACTGCCGCAGGATTAGCTGCCACAGACCCTAAATTAGTGCCTTACGGAGCCATGACCGCTACTTTTTACACGGGTTTGGGTTGCTTACTTTGCCCATCAGTATTGTATGTGTTGGTCAAATTTATTTATCCTTGATTTATTTTATTAAATACTTTTTGTAGCGTAATCCTAAATTTTATTACCATAATATTTACCCAGCTCCAACTAATTTATCGTGGAGTTATGGTCAATTATGGATATTTACAAATCCGTTTAAAATGAAACAATACGCATTATACTTCATCAATATAACTGTCGTCCTACTGTTTGGCAATCAGTGCTTTGCACAAAAAGGTATTGGTATTCAAGCTAAAACTTGGGGCAGGGATGCCAATCGAAATATTATTATTTCTGATTGGCAATCTTACCCGAGTAGGACGGTTGATGTGTTGCCTAATTTTAAAATAGCGACGCAAGCTAAAACGGATAAATATGGGGGCGATGTTTCTATAAAATCAAAAGCAACGGGCTTTTTCAGAACCGAAAAACAAGAAAATCGTTGGTGGATAATCGACCCCGAAGGAAATCACTTCGTTACGGCGGCCGTCAATAGTGTTAGAATGGGGAAATCGCCTAATAATGAGTTGTCATTAAAAAATCAATTTGGCACGCCCGAAGAATGGTTAATTCAAACGAACAAACTCTTGAAAAATACCGATTTCAATGTCATTGGAGCTTGGTCGGAAGTTGAATTGATTCAAAAGTACAATACTCAAAATCCCAAAACCCCAATCGTTTATACGACCATGTTGAGTTTTTTGGGTGAATATTCCAAACTAAACAAGAAGAAAGGCGGAGAAAAAGAGAATAGTTTGTCTTTGATTTTTGACCCAAATTTCAAAATATTTTGCGATGAACACGCCAGAAAAACAGTTTCATTATTAGCAACCGACAAAAATCTCTTGGGGCATTTTTCGGATAATGAATTGGCATTCTCCAATAATTTATTAGAAACTATTTTAG
>JBBRMR010000086.1:0-19599 GCA_038230735.1 Cytophagales bacterium | reverse complement strand
ATATCAGTGTTGCTTTTTCGCCAACCCGCATTTTGGCAATGCCTTTATCGAAACCATCCACTACTTGTCTGGCTCCGAGGGTGAAAGTAAAATTGCCTGAATCGAAGGTATCATCGGTCTTTTTACCCGCAATAAATTTCCCAGTATAGTTCACTACAATACTCTGACCGCTTTTTAGAACTGCCCCCGATGGATTTGCTTTTACCATTATAAACTTCAATCCTGCCGTTGAAGAATCGGTTACAATTAATTTTTTGGTCTTGATATAGTTACTAATTTGGTCTGGTTCTGGACCTAAAACTTCATCATCGCTACTACATGCTATTACGAAAACTGAAAACAATAAAATCAAAAGGAAGTTAATTCTGTACATAAAATTGGGTTTGAAATGAAGGATAAAGTTAAAGAAGATTTATGATTTTTCGTAGGAAATAATTAAAAACAGCCTATTTTTACAGTTTATTTTTCAATACTCAACAAACATAAAACATGAAAAAATTTCTTCTTTTTATTGGTATTCTATTTTGTGGCAAAATCAATGCACAAGACGCTATCGAATACAAAACGCCTCCAACAACCATTTTGAATTTGGCAATTGCCAAGCCTTCACCCAGCGTGAGTGTGAATGATAAGGGGGATTTTATGCTCATCATTGAGCGTAGTGCCATGCCCACCGTGGAAGAATTGGCACAGCCCGAACTACGGATTGCGGGTTTGAGAATTAACCCCAATAATTTTGCTCCAAGTCGTTCAACGTATGGAATTGGCTTGTCTTTGAAGGAGATAAAAACTGGTCAGGAATTCCCGATTACTGGTTTACCAACAAACCTAAAATCAGGGAATTTTCAATGGAGTCCGAATGATGATAAAATTGCTTTTACCCAAACCAGTAATGAATCAGTTGATTTATATACGATTGATTTGAAGACAAAAAAGGCTCAGAAAGTGAATAGAATGCCCTTGAACGTGGTAATTAATGATATTTCTTGGGCTGACAATAATAGCATTCTGTATAATGCCATCTTGAAATCTGCCAATGATGCACCCAAGAAACCAATTGCTCCCAAAGGTCCCGTGGTTCAGCAAAATATGGGGAAAGTAGCAGCGAGTGCGACCTACCAAGATTTAATAAAATCTCCTTATGATGAGCAATTATTTGAGTTTTATACCACTACGCAATTAGTGAAAAATACCAATGGCGTAGAAACCAAAATTGGCACCCCACAGATTTATAATATGGCTTCGCTTTCGCCCGATAAAAAATATTTTTTAGTGGAAAAAATCGACAAACCTTATAGCTATTTAGTTACGGTAAATGGATTTAATTCAACAATTTTGGTGATGGATTCGGAAGGAAAAATGGTAAAAATGATTGCCAAATTACCCAGTAGTGAATTAGCACCATCGGGTTATGATAATGTCTTGAACGCTCCCCGAGGGCATAATTGGGTGAATACTTTACCGAATACAATTTCTTGGATTGAGCCTTTGGATAGTGGTTTAATCAAGAAGAAAGTGGCGTTTCGTGATGTGGTGTACATTCAAGCTGCACCTTTTACGGCAACACCAACCGAGTTAGTAAAAACGTCCATGCGAATGGGAAATATTTCTCCTTTGAGCGAAAATGAAATGATGTTTAGTGAATATTCGAGGGTAAAACATCAGCAAAAACTGAGCAAAATTGATATTGCCAAAAAGGAAACAAAATTATTAATTGACCGCAGTACCGATGATGCTTATAATGACCCAGGAACACCTATTTCTGCCCCGAATCAATTTGGTAAAAATAGTGTAAAAGTATTAGCAAATCGAACAATTTTGATGCGTGGTGCGGGTTCTTCGCCCAAAGGAGATTTACCATTTTTGAATTCCTTTAATATAGACACAAAAGAAACAAAGACCCTCTGGCGTTGTGAAGAGCCTTATTTTGAGTCAGTTATCATTATTTCTGATTTTAATAAATTAAGTTTTGTAACGAGTAAGCAAAGTCAAAACGAAACGCCTAATTATTTTTTACACGAAAATAATATGGTTAAACAACTCACTAAATTTACTGACCCACAACCAGAATTAAGAGGAATTACGAAAGAAAAAATCACCTACAAACGCAAAGATGGCGTTGATTTAGCGGCTGATTTGTATTTGCCAAAAGGCTATAACAAAGAGAAAGATGGAGTGTTGCCCGTGATTATGTGGGCGTATCCGAGGGAGTTTAAAAGTAGTAACGATGCGGCTCAAATTAGAGGTTCAAAATATTCTTTTGTTCGGGTAAGTTGGGGTTCGCCAATTTTCTGGGCAACGCAAGGATATGCCGTAATGGACAATACGGAGTTTCCAGTTGTGGGCGAAGGTGATAAACAACCCAACGATAATTTTATTGAACAATTGGTTTGGAATGCCGAAGCCGCCATCAATAAAATTGCGGGAATGGGCGTTGGTGATAGTACCCGTGTGGCAGTGGGCGGACATAGTTACGGGGCATTTATGACGGCTAACTTGCTGGCTCACTGTAAGTTATTCAAGGCGGGCATTGCTCGTAGTGGAGCGTATAACAGAAGTTTAACGCCTTTTGGTTTTCAGAATGAAGAACGTACCTACTGGCAAGCCCCTGAATTGTATTTCAAAATGAGTCCGTTTAGTTATGCCAATCAAATCAAAACGCCTTTGTTGATGATTCACGGCGAGGCGGATAATAACCCTGGAACATTCCCGATTCAGAGTGAAAGATTGTATAATGCCATAAAAGGACATGGTGGAACGGTACGTTTTATTCAGTTACCGTATGAAAGTCATGGATATACCGCCAAAGAAAATATTTTGCATTTGCTCTGGGAACAAAATGAGTGGTTGGAGAAGTATGTGAAGGGAAAAGGTAAAATGTAATGGATTGCCTTATCATTGTGAGTGGAGTAGAGACAAGGCATTGCCTTGTCTAATCAATGTCCAAATCGTGGATAAAAATTGGACACAGATTAGACAAGGCAGTGCCGTGCAACGGTCGCCTTGTCTCTACAACCCCACCAATTTTTGACCTTAACCTGACGGCTATGGTGAAGACACAGACAACGGCGAAAACGTAATAAAGATTTAAAATACTACGGACAAGGCTGTCCGTGTTACAACTATGATAATCATTATCGGAGCGGGAGTCGCTGGACTTACCTGTGCAAAATATTTAAGGGATAGAGGCATTCAGACCCTCATTTTAGAGGCATCTGACGGTGTGGGCGGACGAGTACGCACGGACGCACACGAGGGTTTTTTATTAGATAGAGGTTTTCAGATTCTCTTAACGGCATACCCCGAAGCTCAGAAACTTCTGAACTACGAAACCCTTGATTTAAAGGCATTTAAGTCGGGAGCGATGATTCGAGATGCTCAAAGAAATGACTTCTCAATCTTGGCAAATCCATTTAAAGAACCGTCTCAATTACTGCCCTCGATGTTTTCAAAAGTAGGTTCATTGACGGATAAATTAAGGGTATTACGAATGGTGATGGATACCAATAATGTGCAGGAGGAAGTCTTTGAAAATGAATCAGTTTCTACCATAGAATATCTTCAAAATTATGGTTTTTCTGATGAAATGATTCATGATTTTTTCAAGCCATTTTTTGGGGGAGTTTTCTTAGAAAATGACCTTGTAACTTCTGCCAATTTTTTCAAATATACTTTTGGAAAATTCTACGAAGGTGATGCCGTTATACCCGCCAAAGGTATTCAACAAATCCCTGAACAAATTGCTAAAATGTTGTACATCGGCACGGTAAAACTAAACACAAAAGTAGTCAGGATTGATGGTAATAGGGTTTATTTAGACAATGGGGATAGACTGTACGGAGAAAAAATAATCTTGGCAACTGATGGTTTTCAAGCGGATAAATTATTAGGAAAAAATCCCGATAGAAAATTTAATTCCACCACTTGCACTTATTTTTCAGCCGACAAATCACCTTTGAAAGAGAAGATGTTAGCCTTAAATCCGAACCGTGCTTCGATGGTGCATAACATGTGCGTGCCTTCGGACATTGCTCCCAATTGTGCTCCTGCGGGAAAGTCTTTAATTTCTGTTTCAACGCAGGGTTTTGACCTTTATAATGAAAAAGAATTAGCCAAAAATATTAAACGAGAATTGACCGATTGGTTTGGCAAGGAAACAGAAACTTGGCAACACCTGAGAACCTATCACATTCCACAGGCATTGCCGAGCTTTCTTAACTCTGAGAATAATGCTCAAAACCTTCAATTGAGCGATATTTTATATCAATGTGGAGATGCCACCGCTTATCCTTCATTGAATGCAGCCATGGCAACGGGGCGGAAAGTGGCGGAGATGATTTAAAAATACCTTCCAATCAAAGGATGCTCTACAATCAATCGTTTCATTACTTGGGGATTAATGAGTCCCTGTTTTTGGTAAACAATCTTACCATTGGGTTCAACCAAAAGCGTATAGGGCAATGCTCCTTGCCATTTCGGGTCAATCAATTCGATAAGTTTATAGACATCATCCGAATCAAAAATATAATTTTTCGTAGCCGAGTGAAGTCTCTGTAAAGTTGCCAAAGCCTTGTCTTTTTTATCAGGTTTGTCGGCACTAATGGTTATCAATTCAAAATCACGGTGGCGATACATTTGATTTATTTTCATAAAATCGGGCAATTCTGCCACGCAGGGTCCGCACCACGTTGCCCATACATTAATGAGGCGAAGTTTTCCTGAATCATTTTTCAAGAGTTTTTTAATACCTTCTTCGTTGATGGTTTCAAGTGCCACAGGTTCTTTCTCCCAAGATTCCTTTTCCTTTGCTGATAAATTCTCTTTTTCAGCCCACTTGATAGAGCAGCCAAATATTTTGGTTTTTTCAACTGCTACTTTTTCGCCCGCTACCAAATTATCAAGGGCATTGCGAGTATCAAATTGTTTAGGTGTTTTTGAAGGTTTTTCCATTTCATCAATTCTTCCAGAATAGCGTAAAATGCGTTTTTCGTCAAATATAAAGACATGTGGGGTAGCTACGGGGCCATATTTTTTGGAAATAATTTCAGTTTCGCCATCAAAAAGATAAGGAAAATTAAATTTTGCTTCTTTAGCTCTAATTTTCATTTCTTCGTAGGTATCGCCCAAGTCGGTGTAACCCATTTCATCTAAGCGAACCGCTATGGGTGAATTAGGCGAAATAGCTATAACTTGGACTCCCTTTGCCTGATAATCTGCCGAAATTTTCTTAATGCGTTCTTCATAAGCCTGAGCCGTTGGGCAATGGTTACAGGTGAAAACAATCATCAAAATTTTTGATTTGGCAAATGATTTCAGTGAATACATTTTGCCATCAACGCCCTTCAAATTAAAATCTGGAGCGGATGAACCGATAGCTAAAGAAGGAATATCTTCTGAAGGTCTGAACGAGCATAAAATGCTGATTATGAGGATAGTGAATAGTTTTTTCATTGAAATTGTTTTTTGGATTTTACAGACTTTTACTCTTAAATTTTAACCATACACGGAAGTCGTCCTTCAAAAAGACGACTTCCGTGTTTTTACATTACTTCAACCCAAACGCCACGTAACTATCGCCAGATTTTGTACCCATTTTTCCACCGCCACACGCAATTACCACAAATTGTTTTCCATTGACTTGGTAAGTAGCGGGGCTAGCATATCCGCCCGCTGGGAGTTTGTATTCAAAAAGAACTTTGCCTGTATTTTTATCAAAAGCCCTAAATTTTTCATCTTTGGATGCCGCAATAAAAATCAAACCTCCTGCCGTTACAACGGGTCCACCATAGTTTTCAGTTCCCGTTTGAGCAATGCCTTTTTTCGTTAATTCTTCAAATTCTCCTAAGGGAACTTTCCATTTAATTTTGCCCGTATTCAAGTCAATGGCGTTGAGTGTTCCCCACGGTGGCGTTATGGCGGGGTAGCCGTCTTTAGTCATAAAACGTTTATAACCTGTCATCACGAAGGCGGGTTGCAAGTCGGTTTCGGCTTGCATTTCTTTTTTATCTTCTTGATTATCAGACATTTTCAAATTTAAAAGATAGGCGGCAATAGCTTCACGATTTTTTTCTGAAATATGTCCGAAGGCTGGCATTGCTCCTTTTCCTTTTTTCAAAATTGCTAAAACATCTTCTTTTTTAAGGCGTTTTTCTAAATCAACCAAAGAAGGAATATTACCCGTTCCCTTGCGGTCGAGACCATGACAGTTACCACAATTATTAGTGTATTGATTTTTACCAATGGCTAACAATCCATTACCTTCTACTTGCTCATTTTCCTTCATTTTAATAATCCAAGGCATTTCGTTGGCGTTAACAAAAAGAACATTATTCTGTGGGTCGTAACCAGCCCCACCCCATTCGCCACCCCCATCAAATCCTGGAAAAAGTACGTGTCCTTGCGTAGAAGGTGGAATCCAAATTCCTCCCGATTTTAAAGGTTTAAACTGCTCCAAAATTTCAGCGTGATGTTCGGGTGAAATATTAATAATATCTTTTTCCAAGAAATTCTGACGCATATAAGGCGCTGGAAATGAAGGAATTGGTTGGGTTTTCCAAGGTTGTTCGCCAGGCAAAGCGGTTTGTGGAACGGGTATTTCATTGATAGGAAAAACAGGTTTCCCCGTAGCTCTTTCCAAAATAAAAGTATAGCCATGTTTCGTAATTTGAGCAATCGCATCAATTTGCTTTCCGTTTTTTGTTACCGTTATCAAAGTGGGCGGGGCGGGTAAATCTCTGTCCCACATATCATGATGGACGGTTTGATAGTGCCAAATTCGCTTGCCAGTTTTGGCATCCAACGCCAAAATACAATTGGCAAAAAGGTTTGAACCCTTGCGATAGCCACCCCAAAAATCGTAAGTAGCTGAACCCGTTGGCACGAAAACGATACCCCTTTTTTCGTCCATAGCCATTCCCGCCCAACAGTTTGCCCCGCCTACTTTTTTCCAAGAATCTTTTTGCCAAGTCTGATAACCAAATTCACCAGGGTGAGGAATGGTGTGGAAAATCCATTCCCTTTTGCCCGTCCTCACATTATAGGCACGGACGTGTCCTGGGGCGGCATCCAAACCTTCCGAAAGTCGCATTCCCATGATTATCAAGTCATTATAGATAATTCCTGGGGTGTTAGAAACCAATAAAAACTTCTCTTTATGGTAATCTAAATCTTTTTGCATATCCACTTTACCACAATCTCCGAAAGACGTAATCGGTTCGCCCGTTTTGGCATCTAAGCATATCAAATGGCTTCCTGCACAAAATAAAATCCGTTTCTCATCGCCTGATTGCCAATAGGTTACGCCTCGGTTTGTACCCGCCCATGAGTTTTCTCCGCCTAATATTTTGAAGGGATTAAACGTCCAAATCTCCTTACCCGTAGCGGCATCCAAAGCCAACACTATTATTTGTGGCGAAGTGGCATACATCACACCTTCCACAATAATGGGATTGCACTGAATCTGCGAAGTTTTAGTAGCATCGCCCGAATGATATTCCCAAGCGACTTCTAAATTTTTGACGTTTTCAGTATTAATTTGCGAAAGACTCGAAAAACGATTAGATTCATTATTACCGCCATAGACTTTCCAGTCCTGATAGGGATTATCAGAGCATTTCAGAGCGACTATTCCGAAAATAAAAATAGACAGGATAAGAATTTTTAGTTTCATGAAATGAATGTTATATTAAGCTAAACCTATAAGGTTTTTGAAACCTTATAGGTTTGAATCGAACTCTAATTTACTTAAATTTACACTAAAAATAACAAACCATGCAAGACCTTTCTGTTACCCTCATACAAAGCGATTTATATTGGGAAAACCCAACAGCAAATCTCGCAAATTTAGAAGAGAAGATTGCCCAGATTTCTACTCAAACTGACTTGATTATTTTACCAGAAATGTTTAATTCGGGCTTCACGATGAATGCAAAAGCGATGGCTGAACCAATGAATCTCACGACTTTTAAATGGCTACGTCAGCAAGCAAAAAAGGCTAATGCAGTGGTTACAGGTAGTTTTATTGTAAAAGAGGAAAAGAAATATTTCAACCGATTAATCTGGATGCGTCCCGATGGAAGTTTTGAAAAATACGATAAAAGACATCTGTTCAGAATGGGTAATGAACACCTAACTTTTACGGGCGGAACGGAGCGTTTGATTATAGAACTGAAAGGTTGGAAAATTTGCCCGCTGATTTGTTATGATTTACGGTTTCCAGTTTGGTCGAGGCAGACTTCGCAGAAAAAAGGGAGGAAGGGAGAAAAGGAGGAAAGTGAAGACGGAGTCATTCGAACTTCGAAGTGGAACGCCACCCGCATCGAACAACAAAAATCGAACAACTACGACCTACTCATTTATGTTGCCAATTGGCCCTCCGCCCGCTCGCAGGTTTGGGATATACTTTTACAGGCTCGGGCGATTGAAAATCAGAGTTATTGTATTGGCGTAAATCGGGTTGGGAATGATGGCATGGGCTTGAATTATTCAGGAAATTCAGCAGTGATTGATTTTAAAGGGAATCAAAATTTTTATCAAAAAGAGTTAGAAATAATTCATACCCAAACGCTTAATTATCAAGAATTGAGTGAATTTAGAATAAAATTTCCTGCGTATTTAGATGCTGACAATTTTACGATTGAACCATGATAAAAAACCCTTTTCTCATTGCCTCCCTCCTACTCAATTTAGTTTTGCTAATTCTTATTTTTCAGTTCAGAGATAAAATTTTAGCTCGCATATTTCCCCCCGAAAAAACGACAATTTTGATGGTGGGAGATTCAAGAATTGCTCAAGAAAATTGGGCGATTTTATTAGACAAAAATGATGTAAAAAATGAAGCCTTTGGCGGGGCAATCACCCAACAAATCTTATGGAATTTAGAACGTGGGCAATTGAACTCTGAACCTAAAATTGTAGTTTTAGAAGGTGGAATGAACGACCTTTTATCTGGCGTACCCTTGCAACGAGTGTATGAAAATTATTCGAAATTAGTTAAAATTTTACGAGTGAAAAATATTAAGATAATTGTCAATTCAATTATTTATACTACTAATAGTCAAGAAATTAACTTAAATATTTCAATCCTAAATTCAAAATTGAAAGACTATTGTATCATTCAAAAAATCGCTTGGCTTGATATGAATGAGCAACTTTCAATAGATAAAAAATTACTTGAAAAATATTCCTTAGATGGCATTCATTTGAATAAAGCAGCGTATCAGATTTGGGCTGAAAAATTAAATGAATCGTTATCATCTCCGATGTATTGATAGGAAGCAATCTGTTAGCTTACGAGTAATTGATTTCAAGTTCAATTACTCATAAGCTACCAAAAGGGTTTGACGAAACTCCGATTCGTGCCTCGCAATGATAAATCCCAATTGGTAATGACATCAACAATCCTTACAACCCATTCTTATCCAACAAATAAATCATCGCCGCCATTGATGCCGCACCCATTTCTAATTCTCGCTGATTGACGTTTTCAAAACGGTCATTTGCCGTGTGATGATATTCAAAATAACGCTGTGGGTCGGGTTTGAAACCTACTAAAACCGTTCCTTGTGGAGCTAAGGGACTGATATCCGTACCACCATTCCCTCGGTCAATATCGCTCAATCCGTAAGGCGATAAAAGTTTCAGATAACTCTGAATTTTAGCTAAAACTTCTTTGGATGCCCCTTGAATGCCAAAGCCTCTTGGGGTGAAACCTCCTTCGTCTGATTCCATCGCAAAAATGTGTTTTTCGTTGTTCTGTTTTGCCAAATCTGCATACTTGATTCCCCCTCGATTTCCGTTCTCTTCGTTCATAAATAAAATCACTCTCAAAGTACGTTTAGGCTTGATATTCAAGGTTTTAAATAACCTGAACACCTCCATCGACTGTACAATTCCAGTGCCGTCATCATGAGCTCCTTGTGCCAAATCCCATGAGTCCAAATGCCCACCTACGGCAATAAATTCCTCGGGTTTTTCGGAGCCTTTTATCTCCGCCACAACGTTGAAAGAAGGCACGTCGGGCAGAGATTCACACGACTGTTTGAAGTAAAACTTCAAGGTTGGATTTTCCTTTAAAGTTTTGCTCAATAACGTTGCCGCATTCGTACTCAAAGCCGCCGCAGGAATGAGGGCAACACCCGTAGCATATTGCATCGAACCCGTATGCGGAAAATCGTTTTCTGTACTACTCAACGACCTAATAATCACGCCGATAGCTCCCATTTTAGAGGCTTCGTTTGCCCCGCTTCGGCGTTGGTCGCCCGCTTGTCCGTAAGCCTCGAAAGTATTAATTTTTGTCGGGTCCATCGGGCGATTGAAGAATACAATTTTCCCTTGTATTTTTTCCTTCGGCATTTCACGCAATTCTTGAAAAGTTTTTACTTCAATTACCTCCGCCGTGATGCCTTTTATAGGCGTAGCAATCGACCCTCCCAAAGCTGCCAAAGGCACCAAAGTCTTCACTTTTCCATTCAAAATAAAACCTTCTTCCTTCGCCCCACGCACCCAATGCGGCACCATGACATCTTGCAAGAAAACTCTATCATAACCCCCAGATTCTAAGAGTTTTTTACCCCAATCAACCGCTTTTTTTGCTCCCTCTGAGCCACTCAAACGAGGTCCAATTTTGGTAGTAAGTTCCCGTAACCACTCATAAGATTTACCTTTCAAGAGCGATTCGTTGAATAGCTTACGAATAATAGTAGAATCATTATCTTGTGAAAATCCTGATAATGAGAGAGTTATTAAGAAAATTGTGCTGATGAATTTGTTTGTTTTTTTCATGAAGTGAATTTTATTTTTTGTTAATATGATTTACTAATTGTTTGAGATGGTCGTCCGAACGTGAACCGTTTACCCCTCACCGTTCGCCACAAAGTTCATCCATCCGATAATATTTTAGCCTCAATTTAGCACTTTCTACTAAGATTTGCTCTAAAAAATGAATATTAAAACCGTATTCATTCATTTTTTTAGTATTTCCGTTGAAAGGTTTATGTCCAAAAATCATCATAACCGAACCTTCTTCGGAGGCTCTTTTCAATCCTTTTTTTATATCCTCCATCGAAAGATTTGTACCCACATCCATCAGTAAAGCCTTGACTTTCTGCGTATTATCGTGCTGATAATAAATTTCGTCCATGTCTTCAACCTTACGAGTATATTCATATCCCCAAAAATTTTTATTTTTTAAGGAAACGTCTCTTAAAAGGCTAAAATATTTCAATAGTTCATGGTCAGAATACCACATCTGTGACCCGCCTGGATGAGCAAATGTTTTAGGCGAAAATCCCTGCTTTTTCATCGTTTTTAGGGCATAAAAAATCTCGTTTTCCATGTATTCCTCCAAAGAATTTTCCCAAACATAAGGTATTGAACGCACGTGCATGGCTCCGTGGCAACCAATTTCATGCCCATCTTTTTGTAATTCATGTAATAAATTCACCTCTTCATCCGAAAGACTGTCAGGTTGGGTAATATAAAAAGTGGCTTTTACGTTGTACTTTTTTATGAGTGGTTGCAACAGAGTCCATTCTTTCACAAATCTATCGTCAAAAGATAAAGCAAGCCCCGCTTGATGAACCTTTTTTTTGGATTCACAAGCGGAGAGTAAAACTATAAAAATGAGATACAAAATATTTTTTTTATCCATCATTTATTGAAAGGCAACCGCCCTAACAAATTTTAGCTTTAATTTTGATAAAACACTAACACAAAATCTTTAAATGTACACAGTACCCAAAATTTTCCAACAGTTTCCCGAACTAATCGCCGTAGAAAGTAATCGACACGGTGGAATTAGCAAAGCCCCTTATGCTTCGCTAAATTTAGGGCTTTTTACCGAAGATAAACCAGAAAATGTGCAAGAAAATAGAACCCGTTTTTTTGAAAGGCTCGGTATCAAAACCAGTAGGGTTGCCCATTCCCGTCAAGTTCATCGGGACAAAATCCTGAAAGTTACCCGCTGCAAGGCTTACGAAGGCTACGATGCAATGATAACGATTAATAAAAATTCTTTCCTATCCGTTAGCGTTGCCGACTGCACGCCAATTTTAATATATGATACTAAAAATCAGGTAGTTGCGGCAGTCCATGCAGGCTGGAAAGGCACAGTTGCCGATATTACCGCCAAAACAATTCAGATGATGCAGGCAGAGTTTAACACTAAACCGACTGATTGTTACGCTTACGTAGGTACGTGTATTGACGAATTTTCCTTTGAAGTAGGCGAAAAAATAGCAGAACTTTTTGCGTTTGAGTTTAAAACCATGGTAAAAAACGGGCGAAAGGTAAAGTTTTTTGTAGATTTGAAGAAAGCAAATGCCGCACAATTAATGAAATGTGGAGTACCCAAAAATCAGATTGAAATTTCAAGTTTCTCAACAGTTTTAGATAATTATGATTACTTTTCACATCGAAAAGAAAAAGGAAAAACGGGACGAATGATGGCTTTAATTGGCGTAAAGAAGTAATTAAATCTTTAAATAATCAAATAAAATTGCACGATTTAAAGAATCTGTATTGAAATAATTATATTTTTACTCATTCTTGAAACTTTCCTTTGTAACTTTACGTCATGAAAAAAAATAATAGAAATAGGCTAAACTTAGTGCCTATTTCTATTAATCACAATTCGGAAATAATCGGTTAGCACAATACGTGCGATACGCCTTTGGACGCATCAAATACGAACCCGAATTTCATTTAAACGTAAAGTAGAATGTACCAAAATTTGTTATTGGCGGAAATTATTGTGGAGAAGACACAATCCCGCACGAAAAACACGGAATCGTCTGAAAATCATGGTTCAAAGAGTTGGTTAGAGCGTTTTTTCGAGTTCCTAACGCCCAACGAACATTACATTGCGACAAAATAAGCAATTCATATTTTTAAGCGAAGCCCTATCATTTTTTGATAGGGCTTTTTGTTTGGGGTTGATTATTAATAGAATTAGAAATTGGAGAATTATATTAGATTTTTGAACCCCTTTATTTATTTTTCCGTAGATTTGAAAGCCTCCTGACATATATATAATTGATACATACTCAATTTTGTCATACACTTTGAAATTATAAATTGAATATAGCATCGGTTACCGTTAAATGTTAAACATTATTTTCGAAAATTTCAAATTCTAAAAATATTACCCCCATGCAAAAAATTATTCATAAGCACCCTCTCGCCATCCGTTGGTTTCACTGGGTTAATTTTCCGATACTTTTCCTGATGATTTGGTCGGGAATGTTGATTTATTGGGCAAATGATATTTACAAAATTCAAGTAGGCAAAACCGTACTTTTCCAATTTTTCCCAGAAAGTTTTTATAAGTTTTTTGGTATCTCAGGGCAATTAGCAAAAGGAATGGCTTGGCATTTTGCTGCGATGTGGTTATTCACGATTAATGGCATTTTATATTTCCTATACACCATGATTTCGGGGGAATGGAAGTTAATTTTTCCGACAAAAAACTCTTTCAAAGAGGCTTGGGAAGTGGTTTTGCATGATTTAGGCATCAGAAAAATGGCTCCCCCCCAAGAAAAATACAACGCTGCTCAACGCATAGCTTATACGATGGTGATGGTGATGGGCTTTGGTTCAATCCTAACGGGCTGGGCAATTTTCAGACCCGTACAATTATCTTGGCTAACCACCATTTTAGGCGGTTATGAATGGGCAAGAATAGAACATTTTACCCTCACGATTGGCTTTGTACTATTTTTTATTATTCACATCGTTCAAGTAATCATAGCGGGTTGGCAAAATTTTCAAAGCATGATAACGGGATTTAGCAAAATCGAAACCAAATGAAAGAAGAACTCACAACCGACCAACAAATCCGTAGAAGAACCATCAAAGCCTTTGTGGGTTTTGGCGTAGCGAGCCTTATTCCTGTGGCAGCATGGAAGTGGATAAATGCAAGTCCGAAGTTGAACCAAACCCTCGCACCCTTGCGGAAGACGTTGGAATTTAATGAAAGACTTACCGCTAAATTACTGTCTAATAGCCATTTAGCTCCCACATTTCCAAAATCCGAAGCTGAGGCAAGAGTAAGAATTAATGGTAAAGAAGGCTTGGGCGGAGAGATTTTGGAAGATTACAAATTGTCGGTAGAATCGGGCGAAAAGAAATTTGAGGTTTCGCTTGACGATATCAAAGCCTTGCCCAAACAAGAAATTATTTTTGAATTTAAGTGTATTGAAGGTTGGTCGCAGATTCAACATTGGGCGGGAGTAAGGTTCGTAGATTTCATGAATCACTACCAAATCGGACAAAAAGATGCGGAAAATCTGTTTGAATATGTAGGAATGGAAACCCCCGATGGCAAGTATTATGTAGGAATTGATACACCAAGTGCCGTACATCCGCAGACAATTTTAGCTTATGAAATGAACGGAAAGCCTCTCGAAGCCCTTCACGGTTCGCCTTTACGCTTAATTATTCCCGTAAAATACGGTTATAAAAGCTTGAAAAAAATTGGCGTAATTAAGTTTTCAGATACTCGCCCCAAAGATTATTGGGCATTGTTTGGCTATGATTATTTTGCGGGGATGTGATACTTTCTATAAAAATAAAATAGTATGCTTGCATAACAATTTAAAAAAATCTTACCTTTACAGTTTCACAGTTATCAGTTGAGAGTAAACAGTTAATTAGTAAAATAATCGAATTAAAATTCTATTAGATAACTGTTTACTGATAGCGGTTCTCCGCCCGACTGATAACTGATAACTGATAACTGAAAACTGAAAAAAATGAACCGTTCAATTAGAAAAGTTGCCGTATTGGGTTCGGGTATTATGGGTAGCCGTATTGCCTGCCATTTTGCGAATATCGGCATTGAGGTCTTACTTTTGGACATTGTGCCAAAAGAACCCAATGATGCCGAGAAAGCCAAAGGTCTTACCACCGAAAGCCCATTTGTGAGAAATCGCATCGTGAATGAAGCCTTCCAAAACACCCTGAAAGCCAATCCTGCGGCTTTGTATTCTCCTACTTTTGCCAACCGAATTAAATTAGGAAATTTCGATGATAACCTTGCCGAAATCAAAAATTATGATTGGGTTTTGGAGGTAATTGTGGAGAATCTCGCCATCAAAAAATCACTTTACGAAAAGGTGGATGCCTTACGCAAAGTGGGTACGTTGGTTACGTCCAACACCTCGGGAATCCCTATTCATTTAATGGCAGAAGGGCGTTCTGAGGACTTTCAGAAGCATTTTTGCGGAACTCACTTCTTCAATCCACCCCGTTATTTGAGATTATTTGAAGTAATTCCTAATCCCAAAACTGACCCCGCAGTCATTGATTTCTTGATGCACTATGGCGATAGATTTTTAGGAAAAACTACCGTTTTGTGTAAAGATACTCCTGCGTTTATTGCCAACCGTGTGGGCATTTATTCGATGGTACAAACCATAAAAGTGGTAGAAGAATTGGGACTTACCGTTGAGGAAGTGGATAAATTAACTTCCGTAGTGGTGGGTCGCCCAAAATCAGGAACTTTTCGTTTGTCGGACGTAGTGGGTTTAGATACAACAATCAATGTATCAAATAACTTATATACTTCTTTGACCCACGACGAATCACGAGAGACATTTATGTTGCCTGCTGTAATGAAAAAATTACAGGAAAATAAATGGTTAGGAGACAAAACGGGTCAAGGTTTTTATAAGAAAATAAAAGGCGAAGGTGGCAAGTCAGAAATTTTAGCATTAAACCTCAAAACCTTTGAATATGAGCCTTCACAGAAAGTAAAATTTGAGGTATTTGAGAAAACAAAAACCTTAGCGTTGAAAGACCGTTTTGCGGTACTTTTAGCGGATAAAACCAAGGCTGGCGAATTTTACAGAAAGACAATTTTAGACGGTTTCAGATATGTAACCAACAGAATACCAGAGATTTCGGATGAACTCTACCGCATTGATGCCGCCATTTGTGCGGGCTTCGGATGGGAAATGGGCTTGTTTGAAACATGGGATGCTTTGGGCGTAGAAAAAGGACTGGAAATGATGGCGACCGAAGGCATGAAACCCGCCGAATGGGTCAATGAAATGTTGGCATCGGGGGCAAAATCATTCTATAAAAAAGAGAATGGCAAGCGTTTATATTACGATATTCCTACCAAAATCTACAAAGTTATTCCAGGCACAGAATCGTTTATTATTCTCGAAAATTTATCCGATAATGTGGTTTGGAAAAATGCTGAAAGTTCGGTTTATGACTTAGGAGACGGTATTTTGGGCTTAGAATTCCGTTCAAAAATGAATACTTTTGGAGCGGGCGTTATCGAAGGAATCCAGAAAGGAATTTCATTAGCCGAAAAAGATTTTAGAGGTTTAGTCATCGGAAATGACAGCACCGAAGCATTTTCGGCAGGAGCAAACTTGGCGATGTTATTCATGTTCGCCATCGAGCAAGAATATGACGAAATAAACATGATGATTGCTCAGTTCCAAAACACGATGATGCGAGTGCGTTATTCATCAATTCCTGTGGTAGTTGCTCCGCATACGTTGGCATTGGGTGGCGGTTGCGAAATCAATCTTCATGCCGACAGAGTAGTAGCGGCGGCAGAAACCTACATGGGATTGGTAGAAGTGGGCGTTGGCTTGATTCCTGCGGGCGGAGGTACAAAAGAAATGGCAGTTCGTTGTGCCGATATGTACGCCGCTGGCGACCCCGAATTGAATACTTTACAAGCCGCATTTATGAACATTGCCACAGCAAAAGTGAGTACATCAGCCCAAGAAGCCTTGGAAATGAACTATTTACGCCGAGGAGACGAAATTGTATTGAACCGTTCAAGACTGATTGCCGATGCTAAAAAAGCTGCCATCGAAATAGCGGATGCTGGTTATACCCAACCTAAAAAACGGACGGATATCAGAGTGCAAGGAAAGGCGGGAATTGCCCTTTTCAATGCGGGTGTTCAAGGAATGTTAATGGGAAAATATATCTCGGAACATGATGCAAAAATTGCCAATAAATTAGCCTACGTTATTTCAGGCGGTGATTTGAGCTATGCACAAAACGTATCGGAACAGTATCTTTTGGACTTAGAAAGAGAAACCTTCCTTTCACTTTGTGCCGAGAAAAAGACCTTAGAACGTTTGCAAAGTTTATTGAGCGGCGGGAAGCCTTTGCGGAATTAATTTTCATAAAAACGACATCATAACATGAATGCATACATTGTAGCGGGCTACCGTACCGCCGTTGGAAAAGCCCCCAGAGGTGTTTTCCGTTTTACAAGACCAGATGATTTGGCGGCGGAAGTCATTAAACATTTAGTGGCACAAGTGCCAGCCCTCGACCCTGCACGGGTTGACGACCTCATCGTAGGTAATGCCGTTCCCGAAGCGGAACAGGGAATGCAAATTGCGAGATACATCGCCCTTTTGTCATTGCCCAAAGTAGTGCCAGGTTTCACTATTAACCGTTATTGCGGTTCGGGTTTAGAAGCCATTGCCATTGCTTCGGCAAAAATTCATGCGGGAATTGCCGATTGTATCATTGCGGGAGGTACAGAATCTATGTCATTAGTACCCACAACGGGCTACAAAATGGCATTGAATTTTGAGATTGCCCAAAAGCATCCCGACTATTATATTGGGATGGGACTCACGGCTGAACAAGTGGCAAATCAGTTTAAAATCACTCGTGAAGAGCAAGACCAGTTTTCGGTAGAGTCGCATACGAAATCTCTGGCTGCCCAAGCGGCTGGACTTTTCAAAGACGAAATTGTGCCAATAACCGTAAAGGAGACTTATTTTGATGAAAAATTAGGCAAGAAAAAAACTCGTGAATCAGTCGTTGATACAGACGAAGGTCCACGGGTTGGAACGACTATGGATGCACTTTCCAAATTGAAACCTGTCTTTGCGGCAGGCGGTTCGGTAACGGCAGGAAATTCCTCACAAACCTCTGACGGTGCATCTTTTGTGATAGTAATGTCAGAAGCAATGGTGAAGGAATTGAATCTTGAACCCATCGCACGTATGGTAACGTACACTACCGCTGGCGTAGAACCCCGCATCATGGGAATTGGACCAGTGGCGGCGATTCCTTTGGCATTGAAAAAAGCGGGATTAAGCATCAATGATATTGACCAAATAGAATTGAATGAAGCCTTTGCGGCACAGTCATTGGCGGTAATAAAAGAGTTGGATTTAGACCGTTCAAAAATCAATATGAACGGAGGAGCCATTTCGATGGGTCATCCGCTGGGCTGTTCGGGAGCAAAATTATCCGTACAATTATTCAACGAAATGCGACGCAGAAATCAGAAATACGGCATGGTTTCCGCTTGTGTAGGTGGCGGGCAAGGGGTGGCTGGGATTTATGAGTTTTTGAAGTAGGATTTTGTTTGGAAATAGTAATGTCGTCAAAAGATTTAATTTTGACGACATTTTTTATAATTTTATTCTGGGTCTGAAATTAAAGAAGCCTTGACCCAGCCTTTCCCTTCTTGATTTATCCAAATAGGAATCTTGATTTTTTCTTTATTATATCTAAAAGTATAATCAATTGTACTATTTATCTCCAGAAAACTATTATCTATATAACGTTTACTTGTTGAATTTGATATATCTAAATGTTTCTCATTTAAATACTCAATGAATGAACTAACACTGTAAGATATTTCTTCATACCTTTTTTTATCAACATATTCTAAATTTTTTAACTTTTCAAAAACTTGATTAACTTTATTTTGAATATCATTTGAATTTAAATCAAAAGAATTATTTCTTGATCTCATAGCATCTACTACTCCTTGCTCATCAAATGAGTCAAGATAGGTTGTCTTTGGAAAAGGTCGTGATTTTATATTTATTTGAGCGAAAATGCTTAAATTAAGAAAAATATTTAGTAAAAAAATAGTTAGTGATGATTTCATATTTTAAATATTTATTTGATATATAATTAAGTTTTCTCCAAATCTTTACTAATTAATAATGTTTTAAACTAATACACTACTCCTGTTTTTCCTTTGCTTTGTATATGAAAAATGATATTACTCCAACTATTAAAACCAAACCCATAACAAACCCAGGGTCTTTTTTAAATGTTTCACTCACAGATTTGAAAATATAATTTATAAGGTTAAATACTAAAATTGCTCCACAAATAACGGCTATAAAAAAGAAGCATCCCGAATTATTATCATTTTTTATTTCACCCATTTTGGTATAGTTTTTAGTAAAATTTCGTGATAGTGAATTACAAATTTAATTTTATCCAAATTAACTACAAAAATTTCATTTTGTCAATTAATCTGATGACAAAATTCTTTTAATCAATTTCCAACTTGCCACTTGCTAAAATTAAGCAATGGACAAGAGGGAATTCTTAGATAAATTAGGAAAAAATGTGGTAAAACTGCGTTCTGAAAAGAATTGGAGTCAATCCGACCTTGCCCGTGCTTGTTTCAAAGACCGTCAAAGCGTTGAAAGATTAGAAAATGGCAAAATAAATCCTTCTATATTTTATTTGAATGAAATTGCTGAGGCGTTGGAAATACCTGTAAGTCAGGTACTAAATTTTGAATAAAATGCCTTTTTTGGCAAAATATCAAACATTTTTCTTCTAAATTAGTGTTTTATT
>JBBRMR010000085.1:0-19869 GCA_038230735.1 Cytophagales bacterium | reverse complement strand
CGCAAAGAGGTAAGCTGTGTATTGAGGTTCAATAAAAAACGGTCAATTTGTTTATCTGGCAGCGAAATGAATTCTTGGTGAAGCAATAAATATTGATGTCCGATGCAAACTACGGGAATTGTTGGACGATAAAATTGTGAGTATAATCCACAAATCATATCGTAGAAATTCACAATCACATCGGGTTGATGTTCTTCTACTTTTTGGGCTAATAACTGAATACTTTTGCGGTATTTGCCAATTTTTTTAGCGTGCGTAGAAATAGTGTCCCAAACTTTAACCGCCTTCGTTTGTCCATACACCAAACTTGGGGCAGGGAAAGTATTGATTTCTACTTTAATCTTTTCCCTAAAAAATGAAGGCAGATTATGTTCATCATCCATCCCAACCATCACCGAAACCACTTGGTGCCCCGCCTGATTTAATATTTCATATAGAGAAATAGCTTGGGTGAGATGTCCACGCCCTTCGCCTTGCACTACAAATAAGAATTTGCTCATTTTATGACGGTTTAATTTCCGAAACAAAATTGAGCATTTACTTTAAACTGATGATTTGCTGGAGGTTAAGGGATTGTTAAATCAAAAATGTAACCTAACCTGCACCTTCACTTCTGAACGATGCGACAGCGGAATTTCCTCTAAACCAGAGCTAAAAATGCCACCGTCAAACAAGTCAGTTCTTGCCCAACGCACCCACGCATCTACGTTGCGAGTTAGTTTGTATTGAGCCATCAAATAATGCCTAATTCCGTGTTGATAATACGCTGGAAATGAGAAAGCATAGAGTACATCTTGCTCATAAAAATATTGCCTATTATCATAATCATCGGTCTTGAAAAATGCCAAACGAATTGATAATGAAAGCCTTCCGAAGTCTGCATTTACATCTTGGGCAATGGCAAAACCTTGCGTAAAGTCCTGACCGTCAAATTTATAAGTGCTATATGAGGCACGAGTTTGAATATTCCAAATCTTGGAAATCTTATAATCCAAATTGGCAATAAAAATCCTTCTACTTCTATCTCTAACCACCGTAATATCACGAGTTTTCTGTTTGCCTTTATCAATATACGTCTCGGTGATTTTCGTATTTTCCTCCTTATTTTCTTGTCTAAATTGAAAGAAAATTTGTAAGGTTTTACTGGGTTGATAGGTTAATCGCCCTAAATAATCGAAGCCACTGGTCGGAAGTTTATCAACCAGATAACGATACCAAGGAAATTGAAAATAATCAACGTATGCCGAAGCCGACCATTTCCTCGTAAAGGCGTGTTTTATACCCCCATACAAACCCGTTTCATTGATATTTCTTGAGTTTTCAGAGAAACCATTAGCATAAAAACTATGAAAATCACGGTCATATTTTCGGAATAAAACAGAGAAATCTGTCCGTTTTCCCATGCTTCCCAATACGCCAGAAACCATCCCTAAACCACCGCTTGATGAACGTGCTATTTCGCCAAAGAAGTTGAAATTTTGATAACTATAACTATAATGAAGTCCCGTCAAAAGATTATTTGTTCCCTCAAATTCATACTGGTTATAGTCTTTATCCGCCTTCTGAATGGGTTTATCAAAGTTGGTTTTCAAAGCCGTAAAGCCTATTTGGAGCGTATTGTCTTTGTTTTTAAAAGTAATATCCGTACCAATATCTTCTTCTAACAAACTCCCTTTGTCGGCAATTTCGGAAGCAGTTCGATGCAATCCCGAAGTTTGAAAAGACGAAGCGTATTCTAAATTGGTTGCTTTGTCAATCAGGATATTTCCATCTCGCCAAAGTCTTGAATAGAAACCAGTAATGTCAAATCGACCCAACTGATAAGTGGCAGCCGCACCCCTAAAAAAATTGTTTTCCAAAGCCGATGAATACGGACGAATCCCCAATTGATTTCTGCGAGTTGTCAAAACCGTTTCAGAACCTTTGCCAATATAAAAACCTGCCGAAGAAATTAGCCCTTGTCCCAATTGCAATTGATAATCGCCGAGGGTAATATTTTTCCAATACCCTTTATTTTGAAATTGTAAATGAAACGACTTAAAATCAGTCAATTGCGATTCTCCTTCATCTTTTTCAAGGGTGAATCCTAAGCTAAAATCTTTGGAAGAAAACATTTTATAGCGGGCATATAACTTCATCGGTGAGCCTTCATACCGAACTTTACTGGTTGTAGTAGGATCAGTAAATCCTTTTTTCGTTTCCAAAATTTGGGCATAACGCAAGAGCAAATATTGATTCGACCCACCAAATCCATCGGTCAAAGTACCAAAAGAAAGTCCATCGGGTTTTACTGCCACAAAGGGGACGAGTTTGTAAATGGTCACTAAATCAAAATCGGGAATAGCCTGCAACTCATAGATAGACAACAAGTTACCCGCTTTTTGACGATACAAAAAGAAGGAGTTAAGTTGTTTTTCAGAAAGCACATACACCGAAGCCAATTGCTCACGACTGACTTTATTCAAGTCAATCGGATTCAAATAATTTTGGTAAAGTGACTCAAAAAGGTCTTCATTTACCCCGCCATCAGGATTGCCAACAATGTCTTGAATAAAATTTCGGATATTAATTTCCTTGCGGGGATACTCTTGGGCGAGTGTTTGGAAGGTAAATAGTAAGGCAATGAAAAGTAGAACTTTTTTCATCTGATAATTTTTGATAGTGGTTATAAAAAAGCCACGGGCAACGCTTCGCTTTTCTCAAATGGGCTTTTATTGTTTATTATGATTCTAAATTACAAAATTTTCCATATTTTAATACAAATTTCTTCTATTATTTCATCTGACATTTCTATCCTTTCCTTACTAACCTCCATATTCGGTAATTAAAGTTGAAACTTCCTCCCCACCACCTCCAAAAAATCATTGGCTTCTTCGGCTGCCATTATCCAGTTATATTTGGGGGCTAATGCCTTATTCATCAGGTTCTTAGCCTCTGGAAAATTTAAACAGTTATCCAAATCCTCAACCGCTTTATTATACGAATTTATATCGCCATCAAATAATCTTCCAATAAAAACAAACTTCTGATTCAGGCTAATTCCATCTACAATACTCTTGATGGGGCGACTAAAAGCCAAGTCTGAAAGTGGTGTTCCTGTTCCAATTATTTCCTTTTTCAATAAATCATTGACCGTTGGCAAGTCATCCGTAAAAGTATCATTCAGACGGTCTAAACCAGGCAATTTTACGTTTGTAACGGGTCTTTCGGCTTCAAATCTTGCTTGTACTTGGGCAACGGTTGGTAATGGTGCATCTTCATCATCCATTTCCTCATCATCGGGGTCGATGTCAAAGAAAGATTGTTGCATTCTCATGGCTGAATTATCCTCAACCACCCTTTTTGCCGTTGATTTTACAAAATTCTCTTTCTGCAAAGGCACCGTTGCTGAAAGCATTTCTAAATATTTATCTGGATTCTCGAAATCACCCTTCGAATCTATTTCACTCAACCAACCCAATGCCGTTGTTACATACACTTTGTCTTCCTCCGCCATTTTGTCGGTCATGGCTTTGGCAACCTGTCCATTAATTTTGGTATATTTTGCCAATTGAGCCAAACGCTCTTTGGTCAAAGTAAAATCGGGCGAGTCCCTCACATAGTCATCAAAATGCTTGCTGGGGTCTAATAAAAGCACTAACGTTTTATTGACTGCCCTTGATAACATCGGCTCAAAATCTTCTCGCTTCACCATGATATGTTGAGAAACGGTGTTCATGAAAGTCTTTAAAGCGGCTTTTACCTCCTCATTTTCAAAATTAAAATAAGGACTTTTAAATGCTTCGCTATCAGCCTTCCAACGCTCATAAAGGTCATTCACGACAAAAATATTCACCTGAGCAACATTGCTCAACTTCAAAATTTGCTGACCGTTTATAGTAGCTGTTCTATTGAAAAAATCATCACATACTTTCCCAGCGTATTGCTGCCCGTATTTTTCGATTGCCGACAAATCTAACTTCATGCTTCCTTAAAAGGTTTAATATTATTATTACTGAAAATGGGGATGGAACAAAATTACGTTAATTCTTTAAGTAGAACGCAAAAACTAAACCAAACATTTTGAGTGGTTTAAATTTATATTTTTTTCAAAAAAAACTTTCATCTTGTTTTCAAGTGGAAAACGTTTTTGAAACTAAATGAATGCCACTTACATCCAACAATCAAGATTACAATCTTCCTACCAACTCATCTTTCAACCGATTTATCTTCAATTGTTGAAGTTCAATAATAATGGGTTGGCTTTGGATAAATCTTTATTTTCTACCAAAAGTTGTTGAACAATAGTATTGTATTCCTTTAAATGCAGGATTAAATTCTGGTTTTCAGTTGCATTTTCGTGATGAGATTTTGTTATCGTACAATCTCTTGATTTATTCAAAATATCCTCTTCGGTTTGGTGAATAGCTTTTGCGATTTTGGGAGGCATTCCATTTTGAGTTTGGATTTACCAATTTCTAAAAGGTGAAACGAGGATTGTCTCGTTTAAATAAGTGGTTAGAGCGTAAAAACAAAACACCCAACCTCCAAAGGCTGGGTGTTTTTATGCTCAACATCTTGATAATCAAATAACAAATGTAATCATTGGCAAAATAATTATATTTGTTATTTACTCACTCTCCGACTTGTACCATTTTGTCCTATGTTATCCATCATAACATTATCCTATCTTATTTTTCCAACAAACCATTATCAATCCATTTATTGACTAAATCCATTTCTGTTTTATTGAGTTTTATTCCGTTTTTGGGCATAAAAAGTGGGTCTGAACTTTCTTTTTTTATTCTACCAATTATGCCTGTAATCAATGTTTTGGCGGTATTATAATCAACGTATTTATTGTTTCTATCGCCTCCGTCTGCATGACATGGCGAGCATTTAGAAGTAAACATCGGTTTGATATCTTTATTAAAAGTTACTAATCCGCCCAGTATAATAGGCTCAAATTCAATTGGTTTTATGGTATTCTCTTTACAAGATAATATCATAAATCCTATGGCAATTATAGCAAAAATATACTGTCGATGTTTCATTATACAATGAACTACAAAATAACCGTATTGTTTTTTGTGCCTTTGATTTTATTACTTCCAAGATTGGAAAATACCCCATTAATGCAACATCGACACTTTAATACGAGTATTCACAGCCGTGAAAGCAAAGGTGAAATTGCAAGTAGAACTCTCACAGACACAAATCAGCATTGAGTGAAACACTGACTAAGGCATAAACTCCATCAAACTGATAGCATTATTTCAAATGCAACAAGCATGAACTATCAATGGCAATCAAGTCCAGATATTGCTGATGATACCAATTAATGCTACGTTAAAATTTTTTGGGATAGTATGTTCTAAAAGGCTTGATTTCGGTCGAAAGGGAAAGTTTAAACAGACTCATACTCTTTTCGCCTTTGTTAATATTTTGCTTCACAGAAAAAATTTACTCATAATATTTATTTCGTACTTTTTATATCATTTAGATTAACTCAATTCCCCTCAAACCAAAACCTCCTTCGCCACCAACAAAATCTCTTCCACAAAATCCCTCGAATTGCTTAGTCTTGGCACTTTGTGTTGTCCACCTAATTTGCCTCGGTTTCGCATCCAAGCGTAGAAGGTTTCTTTGGGAACAACATTCACTTTGGGGGCTTTCAATACCATATCTTTATAGCGTTTGGCATCGTAATCTGAGTTGTTTTCTCGAAGGGTTTCGTCCAACATTTTATTGAAAACTTCTTGATTATCAGGCTCTTGCGAGAATTCTATCAGCCATTCATGGCAACCTTGCTGGCGGTTGTTAATATACACGGGGGCGGCGGTGTAGTCGGTCAGAATGGCTCCCGTAGCCTCGCAAGCACGGGTGATAGCTTGCTCGGCATTCTCAATGATGAGTTCTTCGCCAAAGGCGTTGATGAAGTGTTTGGTACGTCCCGAAATCTTGATTCTATACGGATATTTTGAGGTAAATTTTACGGTATCGCCAATTTTATAACGCCATAAACCCGCATTGGTCGAGATGATTACGGCGTAATTTTTATGCAATTCTACTTCATCCAACGTCAACGTTTTGGGTTTTTCGTTCTCAATTTCTTCCATCGGAACAAACTCATAAAAAATGCCATAATCCAACATCAACAGCATTTCGTTGGGGCGATTCATCTCATCTTGTACTCCAAAAAATCCTTCGGAAGCATTATATATTTCGAGATAACTAACTGATTTTGAAGGAAATGTATGAGAGCTAAACATCTCACGGTAAGGTTGAAATGCTACTGCCCCGTGAATAAAAAACTCGAAATTGGGCCAAACTTCCAAGATGTTTTGTTTACCCGTGATTTCGAGAATCTTCTCAATCAAAACCAACGTCCAAGTAGGAACACCCAAGATAGAAGTTACGTTTTCTTGGGAAGTTATCTCCGCCATTTTCTGGATTTTGTCTTCCCACACATCCATGAGGGCAACGTCCAAAGAAGGTGTGCGGATTAATTGAGCCCAAATCGGCAAATTTTTCATCACCACAGCTGACACATCGCCCATTAAAGTTCTGGAATTCAGTTCGTTAGAATATAAACTTCCCCCGATGGAAAGCCCTTTGCCCGAGAAAACTTCGGTATCGGGTTTGTTCTCCACCAAGAGCGTCATCATGTCTTTACCACCCATAAAATGACAGTCGTCAAGGGCTTCTTTCGAGACGGGAATAAACTTGCTTCGGGCGTTAGTAGTCCCCGAAGATTTGGCGAAAAATTGAATATCGGAGTGCCAAAGAATATTCTGTTCGCCCCGCATCATGCGTTCTATGTGAGGAAAGAGGTCTTCGTAAGTTGAAATGGGAATACGCTCTTGGAAATCTTTGATGGAGCTAATCGACTGATAATGAAAGGTTTGTCCCCACTCCGTAAACATTGCCGACTGGATTAATTGCCAAAACATTTGCTCCTGCGTTTCCATGGGTCGTTCCATAAACGACTGGATGCGGGGCAAGCGTCTTTTCATTAACCAAGCAATAGTTTCGTTGAGGATAGCCATTTTTTTTAGGTATTAGGTTTTGGGTGTTGGTGATAGAGATTGAAATGCTTTATTATTTTCCCTAATCGCTTTATTACAAACTTAATGGAATTTGTTGAATGTAGCAAGAGAGGGGAGACATCATTCTTATGAAAACACCCCAAGCCATTCCTCTAAATTCCCTATCTTTGTAAACCAATTTCGATAGTAAAAAGTAGATCGCTTTGCCCTTCACGCTTATTACTACATTATATTCAATAAAAATGATTTCAAAAACATACGCTCCACAAGAAATAGAAGCCAAATGGTATAAATATTGGCTCGAAAATAAATTCTTTGCTTCCAAGCCCAATCCCGATAAAGAACCGTATTCCATCGTGATTCCGCCGCCCAACGTTACGGGTGTGCTACACATGGGACACATGCTTAACAACACCATTCAAGATGTCCTTATCCGCAAGGCTCGTATGGAAGGCAAGGAGGCTTGTTGGGTGCCTGGAACCGACCATGCGTCTATCGCAACGGAGGCAAAAGTGGTGGCGATGTTGAAAGAAAGGGGTATTGAAAAGAAGGATATTTCTCGAGAAGAATTTTTGATATATGCCCACGAATGGAAAGATAAATACGGCGGAATTATCCTCGACCAATTACAAAAATTAGGTGCTTCCTGCGACTGGGACAGAACTCGCTTCACCATGGAACCCTCTCTGTATGAGGCAGTTATTGACACTTTTGTTCGTCTTTACAACAAAGGACAAATCTACCGTGGCGTAAGAATGGTAAACTGGGATCCCCTCGGGAAAACCGCTCTTTCGGATGAGGAAGTGATTGAGAAAGAAATTATGGCTAAACTTTATTACCTAAAATATCCAGTTTCGGGTATGGAAGGAGAGTTTATGACCATCGCCACCACTCGCCCTGAAACCATCATGGCGGACACTGCCCTTTGCGTAAATCCGAATGATGAACGTTATTTAGCCTATCACGGCAAAACGGTTGTTATTCCCTTGTTGAACCGTGAAATTCCTGTAATTACTGACGAATACGTTACGATGGATTTTGGAACGGGTTGCTTAAAAGTAACGCCCGCCCACGATTTGAATGATTATGAATTGGGTATCAAACACAAATTGCCCGTGATTGATATTTTGGACGATGGCGGTTTCTTGAACGAAAAAGCGGTACTTTATGTGGGCCAAGACCGTTTTGCGGCACGTAGAAACATTGTAAAAGATTTGGAAGAATCGGGTCATTTAGTGAAGATGGAAGAATATAAATCCATCGTGAAAACCTCTGAACGGACGGGTGCGGTCATTGAGCCAAAATTGTCTTTGCAATGGTTCTTGAAAATGGATGAGATTTCTAAGCCCGCCTTAGAAAATGTGATGAATGATAACATCAAATTATATCCTTCAAAATTTAAAAATACCTACCGTTCTTGGATGGAAAATGTGCATGATTGGTGCATCAGTCGGCAGTTGTGGTGGGGGCAACAAATTCCCGCATTTTATTTGCAAGACGGCACTATTATCGTAGCAAAAACTAAGCGTGAAGCCCTAAGAAAGGCACAGCACGAATATTTGTTATTTGCCTTAACCGAAGAGGATTTAACCCAAGACCCCAACGTTCTGGATACTTGGTTTTCATCATGGCTTTGGCCCATTTCGGTTTTTGATGGTATTCAAAACCCTGATAATGAAGATATTAGTTATTATTATCCAACCAACGATTTAGTAACGGGACCTGATATTTTATTCTTCTGGGTGGCTCGTATGATTATCGCAGGGTATGAATGGCGTGGAGAATTACCGTTTAGAAATGTCTATTTGACGGGTATTGTGCGGGATAAGCAAGGACGCAAAATGTCGAAATCTTTGGGTAATTCACCCGACCCATTGGAGTTGATTGAACAGTATGGAGCCGATGGCGTTAGGTCGGGATTATTGTTTTCTGCCCCTGCGGGAAATGACTTACTTTATGACGATAAATTGATTGAACAAGGACGTAATTTCTGTAATAAAATCTGGAATGCGTATCGTTTAGTGGAAGGTTGGGAAGTAAATGTAAATTTGGTAGTAAACAGTAATCAATTGGGAATTGACTGGTTTAATGCCAAAATGAACCAAACGATTATTGATGTTCAAGATCATTTCTCAAAATTTAGAATCTCGGATGCCTTATTATCGCTGTATAATTTGGTTTGGGATGATTTCTGTTCAAAATACCTCGAAATTATCAAACCAGCCTACGAACAGCCAATTGATAAAGCAACTTTTGAGGCTACGATTCAGATTTTTGAAAAATTGATGAAATTGCTTCATCCGTATATGCCTTTTATTACCGAAGAAATTTGGCAAGCCTTAGCCACTCGTGCGGACAATGAGAGTATTTGTCGAGCCACTTTCCCAATTGCAGGAACGGTGGATACGAAAATTGTTGCGGATTTTGATATTGTGTTTGAACTGGTTTCCAAAATCAGAGACACTCGTAACGCCAAACAACTTTCGCCAAAAATTGCTTTGCCATTGGTTATCAAAACGGAAAATAAAGCCCTTTACGGTCAATTTGAAGAGATTATTCAAAAATTAGCCAATACCGAAAGTATCACTTACACCAATGAAAAAGTTGAATCAAGCATTTCATTCGTGATAAAATCGGATGAGTTTTTTATCATTTTGGAAGGAGAAATTGACGTAGAAGCGGCATTAGAAACTGCCCAAAAAGATTTGGAATACAATGTAGGTTTCAAGAAAGCCACCGAAGCAAAATTGGCAAACGAGCGTTTTGTGGCCAATGCCAAACCCGAATTAGTGGAAAGAGAACGCCAAAAATTAGCTGATGCAGAGTCCAAGATTAAGGCTTTGGAGGAGATGATTTTGCGGTTGAAGGGGGTAAAATAAATTAAATTTGCTGTTTCAAAAGCCTTCTAAATTATCCATTTAGAAGGCTTTTGATAAACAGTAAGTTTCAAATCCCCCTAATCATCTCCTGCACCTTCTTGGCATTCACCTCCGCATCCATCGTATCGGAAGGCAATGAAATAATGAGCTGTTTTTTATTTTTATACCCGTGATTATAGGCTTTATCATAATACAATAACGACAATCGGGCAACATCTGATAAATTATTTTCGTCTAAATATTGTAAGCAAAGTTTAGTGTTCAATGGTCCTAATTGTTGAGCAATTTTCAGAACACAGTCCTTTAAAGCGTTGATATTCACCGTTGTATAATCTTTTACCAATGTTGAAACTCGTAACTCAAAGGGAATCTCTAATTTGATAATCGGAGCTTGTAACATTTGTAGCCAAAGTCCATGCGGGACTTTATTGTAACCAATTGTTTGAGATTCGTCTTCCAAAACGAGCCATTTTGTGGGGTCTAAAAACCTTAAATCTTCAAATAAATGACTCTCAAAAATTTGTTGGGGGTTTTGTTTGGGTTCATTAATTGCCCCAAAAGCTGAACCTTTATGATGGGCAAGACCTTCTAAATCAGCGGTTTGTAGAGGACTTTTCGCCAATTCTTTCAATATTTCCGTTTTGCCACTTCCCGTTCCGCCACCCAATAAAACGATTTTACGTTCCTGTTCAAAAAAGTTGAGAATATGATTCCGATAGGCTTTGTGTCCACCCTGCAAGATACAAGCATCCAAACCCGCCGTGTTCATCAGCCATGCAAAACTGTTGCTTCTCATGCCCCCCCTGAAACAGTAAATAAACACTTTTTTACTCTTAGCACGTGCTTTTACTTGATTCACAAAGCTTATCATTTTGGGCGAAACAATCTCTAAACCACGTTCCACGGCAGTATCTTTTCCTTGATGTTTATAGAGTGTTCCGATTTCTGCCCTTTCGCTATCTTCAAACAGAGGAACATTAATGGCGTTAGCAATATGTCCTTTCTGGAATTCAATGGGAGCTCGAACATCTATCACCAATCCGTTTTGGCTTTTGCTTAGAAAATCGGCAATGGGTAATTCTTTGGCTGTCATTTGAAACATGGGTTGTAATAGAATGTAAATTTAGGCAGAAAATAATCTTCAAATGAGGCATTTTTATAAAAATATTTCACTACAGGTTGAAGATTTCACTAACCCCCAAACTCCAATCCATACAGTTTAGTAATCTTCTTTTTCCGCATTTTTTTACACGAAATTTTCATCGGTAAATCTACCAAAGGACGATTTTGAGCATCCCGTTGTTGAGTAGCCACCGAATCTATAATCCATAGATTATCAATTACTTGCCCAAAAATGGTATAGTTGCCGTCAAGGTGGGGGGTTCCTCCTATTGTCTTATAAACATTCTTTTGTTCTTCCGTAAAAACCCTTTGCGGACTGCGAGCCATTTGTTGCTGCAAAGTTGAATCATTCCAAACTTTTCCTTGCACAATATAATACTGACACCCCGACGAAGCCTTAGTTGGATTATTGTCTCGGGCTGCCGCTAATACACCTTTCTTATGAAATAAATCGGGCAAAATTTCGGCATCAACTTTATAGCCCACACTGCCATTTCCCAATGTTTCTTTGGGTTTTGCCTTGCGTGAATTGGGGTCACCGCCTTGAATCATAAAGCCATTGATGATGCGATGAAAAAGTAAATCGTCATAGAATTTATCATCTATCAATTTCAAAAAATTTGCCTTATGTTTTGGCGTTTTATCAAATAAAACAGCGTGCATTTCACCCCAAGGCGTGCCTATGGTTAAGAGATAATCCTTTCTGGATTGAGCTTTTACAGAATGATTTATAAAGAATAAGATGTTGATGAAAACAATTATTTTTCTCATTGATGAAACAGAGTGATGATGAATATCCTAATGTAAAATTACAAAAAAACCACTCTTGATGGAGTGGTTTAATTATCATTTTTAGCATTTTAAAACTGTAACAAAATTCTCTTTCGTTAATCCAATATTTTTATCTCAATATCTTTGAAATAAGCCACACTTTTGGGGTCATGTCCCTGTAAGGCAATCGTTCCAGCACTGAGTTTTTTAAGTCCACGATTATCTGGAAGCACATCGGGTTCGGTATAATCAACGGCTATTTTGTCGTTTACTTTAATGATTACCCGTTTGCCTTTTACGATAATGTCATATTCATACCATTCATTATCTTTCGCCAAATTTTCCTTCACATCGCTAACGCTGTACAAACTGCCCGTTTTTCTCCAGTCTTCGTGGGTCTGATTTACCTGTACTTCATAGCCTTTGTTGGGCCAACCTTTGGCTTGATAAACCGTATGAATAAATATGCCAGAATTTGAGCCAGGTAAAGTTTTTGCCTTCAATTTGAGTTCGAAATTCTTGAAATCATGATTACCGACTGCCCCTTCATAAAACAAATGGGTACGGTCTCCCGCTACTTTGATAGTTCCATCTTCAATGGAAAATGTGGCAGGATGTTCTTCATTGACCTTCCACCCCGCAAAGGTTTTGCCATCAAAAAGTGAAACGAAGCCTTTATCTTTCCCTTGCGAGAAAGTAAGATTGATTGATGCTAAAAAGCATAAAAGAAATGTGAGTTTTTTCATGGATTGAAATTGGTTTTTTTGAATTTGTTGATTTATATTATCGTAATTTGGTTAATTCTAAAGAATGGAATTATATCAGGTACTATCGGTTCTATTAAGTTATAAAGTTCCATCTTAATTTCCAAAACATCTGGGCAATCAATTATTATTTTTGTGAAACATACACAATCATGTACGTATTTGTGGCAACACAAACAACGGATTATATATTGTAGATAATTTTGAAATCAAACAATCCACAAAACATAACTTCCTTATCCCAACTATTTGGTTAAAAATTATGAAAATACTCATTACAGGCTCAAACGGACTATTGGGGCAAAAATTAGTCGAATTATTATCTCAAAATCCTGAAATTCAGTTAATCGCTACTTCAAAAGGCAAAAATCGTATTACTTTTACCAACGGTTATAAATATCTGGAAATGGATATTACCGATGCTGAACAAGTGGAAGAAGTAATTGAAAATACTCGACCCGATGCCATTATCCACACCGCCGCCATGACCAATGCTGACCAGTGCGAAGGCGAAAAAGATTTGTGTTGGACTATGAACGTGAAAGCTACTGAATACTTAGTAAAAGCCGCTGAAAAGCACCAAATTTTCTTTTGTTATCTCTCTACCGATTTCGTTTTTGATGGTATGGCGGGACCTTATTCCGAAGAAGATTTACAGAGTCCCCTTAGTTTTTATGGTTGGAGTAAATTTGCGGGCGAAGAAGTGGTGAAACGTGCAAAATGCCCATCAAGCATCGTTAGAACGGTTTTGGTTTATGGAGTTGTCTCGGATATGAGCCGTAGCAATATTATCTTATGGTTAAAAAAATCATTGGAAGCCAATCAACATATCAAAGTGGTAACTGACCAATTCCGCACCCCCACCTTAGCGGAAGATTTGGCAATGGGCTGTTATTTGGTCGTAAATAAAAAAGCCGAGGGCATCTTTCATATTTCAGGTAAAGACTTTCTAACTCCCTACGAAATGGCAATCAAAACTGCCGATTTTTTCGGTTTGGACAAATCTCTGATTACCCCCGTAAACGCTGATACCTTCACGCAACCCGCCCAACGTCCACTCCGCACGGGGTTTATATTGGACAAAGCCATGAATATTCTGGGGTATAATCCAGTAAGTTTTGAAGAAGGAATTGGCATTGTAGCGGAGCAAAGTAGGGGCGAATAGCATTCACCCGCAGGATTTTCATTTTGGTGAATGTTATTCGCCCCTACCTATTTCACAAAAAAGCCGCCCAGAATACTCTGAACGGCTTTTTTAAGAAAGATTACTGTTTTACTGATAAAGAAAAGATTACTTCTTCGCAGGTGCTGGCTTCTTCATTTCAGCATATTCCTTGTTCAAGCCATCAACGATTTCTTTGGTTCTGTCGGCACTTGGGTCGGCAAAAAGAATTCCTCCACCCGCTGTGGTATAGCCCAGAACAAACTCAAATCTGTTTTCGGCATTGTGCTTCTTCACATATTCACGAATATTGGCATATAATTCCTGCATTTTTTTGGCTTGTTCGCCCTGCAATACCCCTTGTCTTTGTTGGCTATACTGTTGCAATTCAGAACCTTTCTTCTTCAACATCATATCCGCCCCCTGCAATTCCGCCTGAGTCATCGTTTGAGCTCTTTGTTGAATCGCTTGCAATTCACCTTGAAGGGCTTTTTCACGTTGTCCTAAATCAACTTGCAAACGGTAGCCTTTATTTTCAAATTCTTTTTGAGCGTCTTTGTAAAATTGGTAGCTCGATAATAATGAGTCAGTATTTACATATACTGTTTTCATGGCTACTTCTGTTTTAGTGGTTGCCGTTGAAGTAGTAGCTGTTCCTTTGTCCGCAGTTTTATTACAAGAAATCATTCCTGATAATAATAAACCTCCGCACAAGATTAGGGATAATTTTTTCATTGGGAAATTGTTAAAATATTGATAATATGTTCGTTTTCAAAAAAATGTCAGCAAAGATAATAATTTTTCAAGTAAAAACTCCATTTGACCACTAACCTGTATTACACCCCTGATGCTCAAAGTCTGTTTCGTTTTTCATAAAATGAGTATTTGTATTTTCTACACTTAGAATCTTCAAGAATCATTTGTCAATATTAAATTTTACTCCAATTTTAAAAATATATTGACAAAAATTTGGATAATATATATATATATATATATACATTTAAGCCATAAATCGTTTTAGTGCCTAAGATACCAGTTCAATTATTACCCATTCTCCGTTTTTTATTAGCCGCTAACATTGAAACAAAAACAATGTAATTTTTAAAAAACCAACAATCACGTAAAACAACTCTTATGATTAATTGTGACTAATTCTGTATTAGTCAGGCTCGTTGTAGGCTTATCGCTTACTAACGTTATCACATTTTCTATTTTTTCAATAATCTAAAACCAAAGAAACGCCATGAAGCAAACGTTTATGAAAATTCTTATTTTCCAATTATTGAGCATTTTTACACTCAATAGTTATGCTCAGAATATGACTTGGGACTATCCAATTAAGCCTGGTACCGAAAAATGGAAATCCTATCAAAATACTCTTGATATTGTGAGAGACTTACAGATGCCTGAAAAAGTATTGAAATCTATCAGTACAGAAGAACTGTTAAAAGTGTGTTTGAATTATCCATTTTTTAGTTCATACACAGCTTCCAATAGCCCTTTTGAAGGCTTGAATAGAACGCTTGATTCATTTAATGGTTTTGACGAGTTCTCTAATCGAAAGGATGCTGGCAATGTTTTATTTCGTTTTTATTCAGGAAAACAAATCTCAGAAATAGATAAAATAGAGAAAGGGATGGATAAAGCTGGTTTTTCTTTCTATTATTGTGGGTATGAATTATTACTTTGTAATAAAAAAATGGTTCCTAAATTTTCAAAAGAACAACAAATTGATATTTTGAAACTTCTTGTGAAAAGAAATAAAGAGAAGGACTTACACAAAGGGTCTTTTGGATTTTGGGGAAAAATGACTTCCGCATTTGTTGCCAATAAATTTGCAGTTTTATTAGGTAAAAAGGATACTAATATTGACAGTAAAACAGATAATGCCAAAAAACTTTTTACCGAAAGAATGCTAATAAGTGACCCGAAAGTTATTGATACCGTTTTGACAGAAGTAGAAATATTTGTAAATCAATTAAAATAAGACACATCATGAAATCGAAAACATTTTTACTATTAATGGCGGTTGTTTTAGTAATTACTTTTTTGTCTTGTGAGAAAGATATAAGTACGACACTAAATGAAAATCCAAATATTACCATAGTCTGTGGTACAAAAGACCCTTTGAACGATTTGAAGTGGTTATCCGATGAAATGAAATTATGGAATTTTAGCTCCGAAGAGGCAAAAATGAAGCTGAATGGTATCGTTTTATTTGAGTATAAGGGTAATCAAGTAATTGAGGTTCAATGTTCTGTATGTTCTTCTTTAAATATCCACCAATATTACTGTGATGGAGCAAAATTAGATTTTGTAACTTCTCCCAACTCTCGTGCAAGATATGACGATTACATTTTGAAACGTAAGGAGATTAAAATTTTATACGGAACTAAAATTTGGAAATAGTAAAGTTTATTCTCAAACGTAATTTAACAAAACTGAAAATGAAAAAATTAATCAAAATATCGTTATTACTGTTTTTGTTCATTTGTCACAGTATAGCCTTTGCACAGACTACCCCCAATGGTACTAATGTTTCTGGTCATGTAAATTACTATCCAGAACTTACTCAAAATGAGATTGACTGGATTAATAATGAACAACAAAATGTGTACCCCAATGTAATTAAAATTGGAGAACCTACATACACATACAATTGTCATGGTAATGCTTGGATAAGATATGACGGTGGCGGAGATTACTGGTTAACTACGCCTGGAGATGATCAATTTTGGCTTGATAACAGTTATGTGCAAACATCAAATACTACTGGCGAAGGTTTAAGAGTTTCGTATCAAGGAGACCATTCTGCCGTTACAACCTCAACCCCAGGAGTTTGTTCTTTTAAATGGGGACCTTGGGGAAGATATATTCACAATACTACAAATGTTCCATCTTTATATCAGCCCAACAATCCATTAACCTATTATGGGAGATGTGTAAATGCCAATTTACAGAATATGACTTATGATTGGGGTAATACCGTGAATACCGTAAATTTTGTTTCCTCGGGGGGACATAATGTATATTCTAATATTCCTTCTAATGCCCTTACATCTCCAATTAACTGGAATCCAAACAATTCGAGTGCTTATTTTTCTCCAAGTGGATATAACAATACGGGTGGTACATTTTATTTGGGTTCAGGTCAATCAGTTACATTTTTTATGAATGCCAGCGGTTACTGTGGTTCGGGGTCTCGTAATCCAACATTTACTGCACAGTCTGGGTATCGTATCTATTCCAGTGCTAATGTAAAAGATGTTTTATACATTGGTTTTGATAATATCGAACACAAAGAAATCCTGCCCACGGCAATTAATATTTATGATGACAAGACTGGAAATGAAGAACTGTCTGTAAATGTATCTGAGATATTCGAGAAGAAGCAATTTGATTCAGAAAAGAAAATGGCAATAGATGTCAAAAATTTAAAGCGAGGAGTGAAAATTTTAAATTTCATTTATCCCAAATTAGATACCAAAGAAAAAGGATTAGTTGAACGTAAATCAGACCGCATAATTTTGGTTGATTAGTAACACAAAAATGCGAGTATTCCTTGATTGGAAAACTCGCATTTTTATTTTTGTTGTAAAAGAAAAATATCCTACCAGCCCCTATTTTCTAAACAAATTCCTAATCAAAAAACCACTCATGGCTCCCCAACCTCCTACTAATCCACCGATTAAAACGGTAACTAAGATTAAGATTCCCGCACTGCCACCTACAGGCAAAACTTGAGCAATTTTATTGGAAAGAATTCCCTGCGTTGAAAAATGATAATACCAAACCATTATTAACCAGAGCGTTGAGATAGCGGCAGCCCCTTTGGCAAAGGTTTCGCCACTGGCATTTCCGAAGAAAAAACCACCGATGAAAGCCGCAATAGCCACCGCCCACCAGTCGATAAAATACCCTAAAATAAACGCCAACACAACAATGGTGAGAGTGAGAGGGCTAACGAAAAGCTCTTTGATTTTATCAAGAACCGAAACAATACCAGTTTTAGCATCAGTTGCGTTTGTAGTATTAGCTTGATTAGAAATATTGAGTGCCATGTTTTGTTTATGTGATTATTTCGATAAATATAATGATTATTTTTATGGGAAATACCTTTTTTAGACTGATTTATTTTCCTACCATCTCAACGGGTTGCCCACGTAAAGCACTCCAAGTTTCGCTAATGGCTACTTGGGTAACGGTGTCTAAACCCACTAATTCAAAAGCCTTCCAAACGGTTTCTCGCTTGATGTCGCTTTTGATTTTGCCAGTTCTTTTCGGATAACAAGCCCAAAATTTACAATCATATTTTCCAGATTTTGCAACAGATTTTACCAATAATTCTAATTCATCTTTTTGATAACCAAACACTTGCACGAAATCATAAAGATTATCATCTTTCGGTTTATCTTCAAAGGTGATACCTTCCAAAAGCGAAAGGTATTCGCTTGGAGCATTCAAAATTAAGATTTTTTGTTCGCTATTTAGGCGAATTTTTTTGAAAATTACTTCCTTATCCATCCTTACAAATTTGCCCTAATTTCCTTCAAAATCCTATCACCGCCCAAACTCAAAATCTTTTCGGCTAATGCTTCACCCATCGTTTCAGGGTTATTTCCTGTAATGGTTTCCTTCAAAATTTCTGAGCCGTCTAAGCTGACTAAACCACCCGTTAATTCGAGGTTTGAGGTTTGAGGTTTGAGGTTTGAGAAATCTTCCTGTCCTTTGTTCTCTAATTCCCTAATCCCCGCTAATCCAAATACAGGAATACTACATCCGCCCTGCAAGCGTCTCAAAAAAGCTCTTTCTGCTAATAATTGTTGTTCCGTTTCAGCGTGATTGCATAGTTCACGGATTAGAGCTTTTTTCTCAGGGTCTAATGAAACGGCACATTCCAACGCCACTGAACCTTGCCCAACGGCGGGCGTAAATTTATCCGTAGAAATAACTTCGGCAATATGTTCTTCATAACCCATCCGATGCACACCCGCATACGCCAATATGATGGCATCACACACGCCTGACTCTAATTTGCCCATGCGTGTTTGAAGATTTCCCCGCATATCAACCGTTTGAATATGAGGGTAATAATGTTTCAACATTGCCACTCTTCGGGTTGAAGATGTACCGACCACAAAAGGTTTTCCGCTTTCCAAAGATAGGCTTTTATCAAAACTTACCAGTACATCATTGACTTTTTCACGTTCGGTAAAAGCAATTAATTCTAAATCATCCGATAATTCCGATTGCAAATCTTTGGCAGAGTGTTGGGCAATATCAATCATTCCAGAACGTAACTGTTCTTCTAATTCTTCGGTAAAAACCCCTTTCGAGCCTATTTTTGACAATGAACGGTCAAGAATTTGGTCGCCTTTTGTACTGATAATCACGATTTCAACGCTCATTCCACCCCTTTCTAAGGTTTCTCTGATATATTCGGCTTGCCAAAGGGCTAATTTTGAACCTCTTGTACCTAATTTTATAATTTCCATTTATTTTAATCCTTGAATAGAATCTTTTTCAACTCATTCATTTTTAATATTTCAACCTTCGGAAATGGTATTTTTTTCAATACATTGAAATGTTTGTCATGCGTAATTACGTAATCAGTTTGGCAAGAATAGCACAATCTACAAATTTATTATCATCAACATCCTGTGTTATCAATTCCCATTTGTAATAAACATTTACCCAAATCGAATTTTCAAGATTAGGTAATAATTCTACTACGTTTGTTGCTAAACTTGGTGAATAAAATTCGCCTATAATTTCTTCATATTCTTCTAATATTTCCGTAGTAATTCCTATCTCAAAAAGTCCAGATTTTATGCCGTCATAAAGCCATCTTGTTTCGGAAAATCTTGGAATACTTACCAATAGACAATTTGTATCAATCACTAACCTCATGTCAATATTTTGTTCGTTTATGGGTTTTCAACGCATTGTCTAAATCCTTTTGAGTCATTTCTCTTTCAACCCAAATATCATCCATTTCTTCATCAATTTGTTTTGAGAAGTAATTTGCCAGTAATTGTTTGATATCGCCTTCTTGTTTTAAACTCACTTTCCTATCAAAAAGCTGAATCATGAATTGCTGCATTGAATTTAATTTTGTTGCTGTTTCCATCACTAAATAATAT
>JBBRMR010000084.1:0-20651 GCA_038230735.1 Cytophagales bacterium | reverse complement strand
GAAGAAACCAGTCCTGCACGGTAACTTTCGACTACTTTTCTCAGGTAAAGTACCAAGTTACGATTTTTTTTATTTCTTTTCAACTCCTTGATATTCATATACTTATCGTTTATGTGTCAAGCAGTTTTAGTAGTATATGGAGGGTCAATTTTAAACGCCCTTGACTTATCAGGTTTTCGGCAATGAGTTGTTTGATTTTTTCTTTCATGCTATTTTGTTAAATCGTGGTAATGTGTTGTAAATATAATATTGTTTTGTGATATAACAAAATATATAAAAGTGGCGAAGCCTACCTTTTTTACAGTCCTAATAAATCTCTATAAATATTCAGAGGATTCGCCGTACTACGATTAGACTTCAACACATTTCTAATTTGAATAAAATAGGAATCAAAATCTGAACTCAAAACCTGTAATATTTCTACACAATCTTTCTCTTTTGTAGGCAAATAAACCTCTCTACCTTTTATATCAACTGCGTTGTAAATCCACTCAAAAATCCATAGCTGTGGCTGATGTGTAAAGTCTAAGGTCTTTTGCGTATTTCCCTGCTTAAAAAATACTTTATAGGATTGAAATAAATTTCCCATACCACCTGTTTCATGTTTAGAGAATTTAGCTTTCCATTCGGGAACTACAAATTTTGCGGTACTAATTCCTTGTAATTGCTCCATGTAGTTTTGTACCTCTGGAAAACGTTCTTTCACAAATTTTAAAGAATCTTCATAACTTAATTTCCCTTTTGATTTAGAAGTTATTACTGAATCTGATTTTTCCTTACGGTCTTGCACATACTTTGCCGATTGGAATAGTAACTCATTGATTTCTAATTCATTAAACCCAAAAGAGATTAGTAATTTTTGCTCAAATAATATCCTACCTTTCTGTAAAACTTCTTCATTGATTGGCAATTGCTCTCTATTTTTAAGCGATTCACCCAACTCCAAAATTTCAGATATTTGCTTACTCGTAAAAGTCGTAGGATTTGGAATCAAAGTAGTTTCTACCACATTGACATCAACATCGCTTACTTTCACAGCCATCTGCCTTGAAAATAAGTCCACTAAAAAACGGAACAGAATACTATTGAGTAATAATAGTATAAAGTCTTGGTAATGCAAATAGTCTGTTCTCACAGAAATAGCGTAGTTTACTTTATCACAAAAAACCTCAGATTTTCTATTATCAATTAGCCTGAAACGTTCCCCAATTTTTGAAGGAAAAATAAAATCTCCTACCACTGCCGATGATGACAAATCATACCAAAGCGACCGTGCTTGCACACTTTCGCCGAGATGTACCCCCAATTTTTCAGCCTCGTTAATGTAATCCAAAACTTTGGCTTTGGTTCGCTGTAAAAGCCCTTTATCTTTATCACACATCAATACTACAAAATGCAAATCATTGATATTCACTTCCAGATTTTGGGCTTCACGTTGGGATTTAAAGATAGGTTCAACATAAAATTTTTCAATAATATGATGCTGCTTACTCATTTCTGAATAATACCAGCCGTGTTTTTCCCACGTTTTTTGGTCTTGGCTCTTATGCTTTCCAAATTGTAGATAATAAACTTCATCACTCATTGATTTTACCTTCTGGGTATCGTCCACTAAATAAAAAAAGTCATTCGCTCCTGTTTTTATGCCATACTTTACTTGGCAAATACTTGATAGAGGAATTAATTTTCCCGCTCCTTTTTCCAATAAAGTTTGATAAATTTTAGGGGAACGTAAATACTTCGCTCCCCAATGCCCATTTTGATATTTACCTTCAAATGTTGATTCTTTTTCTAAATCAGATTGCTGGATATTGATAATTTCTAAAACGGATTTAGCATCAGATTTTGCTGGAAAATAGGTTTCAATTTCATGGGTAAAAGCCTGTAAACGAGTGATTCTGTCATTATCAGTAGGACTTCCAATCAAGTTTGGGTATTCTTCATTCACTCTTACAAATCTTACAATATTGTTCTCTCTAATTTCCCTTTTAGAACATTTTTCCAAAATTAAGATTACAGTATTAACCAAGGCAGTCTCAAAACTTCTAACATTATGGTTATCAATGATGGCAATAATTATAAAGTTTTTGAGTAAAAAATCTTGTAAATCACGCCCAAAAGAAACATCAAGCCAGCTACTTGAAATAACGTAGCCAAGTCGCCCGCCTTCTTTCAAAAAACTGGCAGTGTGCATGAGATAATACACGTACAAATCAGATTGTTGATTGATTTTCTTGATACCATGTTCTTTTAAGGCTAACTTGTTCCATTTGTCTTTATATTGAATAAGTTCCTGCCTGATATAAGGCGGATTGCCTACGCAGGCATCAAACAAGGGAATTTTTACGTCGGCTTTCTTCCCTGAAATATTTGATACTGATAAGTCTTTAACCTTGCCCAAATGAAAACCATGATGCGTAGAATTATTGAAAACATCAGAGAAGTCTTCATGGATAATTTTGGGATAATTATCGAATACTTTTACATCCTGTAAACAGAGATTCATGGTAGCCAAAAAAGTAGGAAATTCCGCAATTTCAATGCCCCACAGTCTTTCTAAAAGGGTTTCGTGGCTTATGTGTTCACCTTTTTGTTTGGCAAATTGTTTGAGAAAGTAGTAGGCTCTTACTAAAAAAGTTCCTGCTCCCGATGAAGTATCAATAACAAATTGAGTATCGGGTTTTATGCAAAAAGCATTCACAATATCCACCTCATGCGTGTTTGTAAAGTGCTGCCCTCTATCGTGTTGCTCTTGATTATCAATAAGTGTATTATAAATTGCCCCGATAATATCCGTGTTAAGGTCAGTGAAATCAAGCGTTCTGATTTCCTCAACATTTCGTTTAAATTGCCTTAAATAATTATCCTCAAATTCAAATTCATCTAATACGTTTTCGGAAAAGATAAGTTCAAAATCATGTTTTAGCACGTCATTAAAACGCTCTCTTAATGTTTTATTCAGTAATGATTTATCTAAGGGAATTTCTAAGATTTTGAGTTTTAATAAGGGAACATCCCGTTGTAAATAGCTGTAAAACATAATTTTCAGATAGAGCAAGTAATTGCTCAACTGGCAAAGATTATAGACATCATCAAAGCCAAAATTGATACTTACATTGAAAATATCTTGTTCAGTCAGGTACTCACGCAAGCGTTTGCGGAGGTCTGCATCTTCACTAATACGGTCGTACATCGGACTAACCATAAAAGCGGATGCTTCCAAAATATAAGCCGATAATTTATTGACAAAATAGCGGTCTATGCTATCCCAACGTACTTCTTTGACACCGTGAACTAAATCGGAAAGTTCTTTTAAAAAGACTTTTAGGGGTTGATAAATGGTCTTTTCGTAAGTGGGGAGTAAAATTTCATCATCTTTTTTAATATTGCTGATGGTGTAGATTTTTAGTTTCCTATCCGTAATACTTTTGTTGGCAACAAGAGTTTTGAAAATAACCAATTGTCGAGGCGTACCCGTAACGAAATATTCTACGCCATTGGCAAATGCTTTTTGGGCAGCATCCATTATCAGAACTTCATTGGTGGCATCCCAAGAGGTACTTTTTAATTCAATAAAAACGTTGTTTGATTTACCTTTTTTGGATACTAAGATACCATCTGAAAAACGACTTTTTCCGCCCGTGCCAACTTGGGTTTCTTGTAGCACTTTTTCAAATTGTATCTCGGAGTTTTCAGCGAGTATATTATGGACAATACGGTATAGTTCACCTTGGAATGTACGTTCATTAGCAGTTTTAGACATTTTCTCAAAGAATAAAAGGGTTTTATTCCCGAGGTTCTTGTGGCGTAGGAGTAATAAAAAAAGGGTATGAACCTCTGCTATGAATTTCACAACTTCGGATAGGTACGACCAAGCACCGTGAGAGAGAAGGAAATAACAGCAAGAGGACACACCCAATGGGTGCATCCGCCTCAACTGCTTCTTTCTCTCTAAATTTTGGTCGTTTTATCCGAGAAGAAACTGTTTAGCAACGCTAATATGTTTATGTAATTATTTCGTTTTTATTCGATAGTTTTTCGTTTTTGTTTGTTTGCAAAGGTATATCAAAATAAGAAGAAATTTCAACTTATCATTCCTCCAAATCTGTCTCCATCAACTCATTTTCCAATTCCTCAATGGTTGGAAGTTTTGAACGTAAATCATCGGGGATTGCTTTTGTTAATTTATAATCTGCCACACCTAACGGATTGGTCATACCTGATAGGGCATATTCTGCCAAGGTTGCATTTTTACCTTTGCATAAAATCAGCCCAATCGTTGGATTATCACTTTCCGTTTTTAATTGGGCATTGACAACATTGACGTAAAAATTGAGTTGTCCTGCATCTTTGGGTTCAAAATCTCTCGCTTTGAGTTCAACGACTACATACGATTTGAGAGGAATATTATAGAAAAGTAAGTCAATCGGATAAATTTCATCTGATACTTTCAAAGGGTATTGTCGCCCAACAAAGGCAAACCCTTGACCTAATTCTAATAGAAAATGAGTGATATGTTGGACTAACTGGTTTTCAATGTCTCGTTCATTAGCTTTTTTGCTTGCAGATATAAAATCAAAGATGTAGGGGTCTTTCATCATATAATTAGCAAGGTCAGAATGTGGTCGTGGCAAGGTCAAATTGAAATTAGATACTTTGGTTGCCTTTACTTGCCTCTGATACAGATTTAGGCTTATCTGAATATCCAGAATATTTTTACTCCAACTATTTTCAAGAGATTTTTCAATGTACCACACTCGTTCATCAAGGTCTTTGATTTTGTTCATCAATATCAAATGATGCGACCACGTAACCTTTGAAATTACGTTTTGAAGAAACATATTTTCAAGAAGTGCAACCCCTTGTTGCACTTCTTGGGATGAAGTATTTTCAGGTAAGGTAAAGGAACTTTTATCATTCAAAATAAGATGATTATGTTGCTTCGCAAAAGCCTTCATGTATTGAATATTCCGAACCGAAAAACCTTTTAAATCAGGAAATTCACGTCTAATATCGTATGAAAGTTTATCGAAAATTTTAGCTCCATAACCTTCTTTTTCTTGGAAGTACATCACCATATTACCAATATACCAATACCCAAATAATAGCTGTTGGTTAGCAGAAGTAGCTATCTTTACCTGAGTAATACTAATCTGTTGCTTGATTCTCTGAAAGAAGTCCTTGTAAGATTTGTCGAGTGTCATTAACAAAATGTTTTATGAATTAAATTGACTGCAATTTATGGACAAATCCAGAAAAAATTATTTATCTGTTTAAGTAAACATTTTAAATATCAAAACTTTTATCAGAAAACAAAAAAACCGCCCCAAAAGACTCCTCAAAGCCCTCCAAAGCGGTTTTTACTAAACTCATTTCCTTTATTTTACCGAAAACTTATAAACCGTACTCGTCTGATACGTTTCGTTTGGACGTAATACCGTGCTTGGGAATTTGGGCTGGTTGGGCGAGTCTGGATAATGTTGGGTTTCTAAACATAAACCCATTCTTTTTTGGTAAATAGTCCCGCCTTTTCCCACAATTGTACCGTCCAAAAAGTTGCCCGTATAGAACTGAATGGCGGGTTCTGTCGTGAAGACTTCCATCGTTCTGCCGCTTTTGGGTTCGTGAAAGGTTGCCGCTAATTTCAAGGTTTTTGAGGAATCTGTCAATACCCAACAGTGGTCATAACCGCCGCCATATTTGATTTGTACATCGGTGGTATCGTTAATCTGCAAACCAATTTTCTTGGATTTCGTGAAGTCAAAAGGCGTTCCTGCTACCGATTTTAGTTCGCCCGTTGGGATTAACGTAGCGTCCACGGGAAGGAATTTATCGGCATTTAACGTGATTTCATGGTCGAGAATTGTTGAGCTGGTTTTCACACCTGCCAGATTAAAATAAGCGTGATTGGTCAAGTTGATAACCGTTGCTTGGTCGGTGGTGGCTTTGTAGTCAATTTTCAAGGAATTATCTTTTGTCAGCGTATAAATCACCTCTACCGATAAATTGCCTGGATAGCCTTCTTCGCCATCTTTCGAGGTATGATTTAGTACTAATTGTGGTTCTTCACCATCCAATGGAAGAGCTTTCCACAGCACTTTGTCAAAGCCTTTCAAACCGCCGTGGAGGGCATTCTCACCGTTGTTGATGGCTAAATTATAGGTTTTGCCATCCAACATAAATTTCCCTTTGGCAATGCGGTTTCCATAACGCCCGACCAACGCCCCAAAGTAGGGAACACCCTTTTGATAACCCGCCAATGAATCACAGCCGAGGGTAATATCTTCATAATTTCCGTCTTTGTCGGGGGCAGTCCATGATACAATTGTACCACCGTAATTGCTTATACGTACTGTCATACCAGTGGTGTTGCGGAGGGTGAAAATCTCGGCATTTTCCGTTTCGGATACTTTGCCAAGTACTTCTTGAGTGATGCCAGCCATAGTTTTTTCGGGGCTTTTTTTGCAGGATTGCGTAAAAATTGAGGTAATGAATAATAAGGTTAATAAGTTTTTCATGCGTGTTTTGTTGTTAAAATTAAGTTTTTCTTTTTTTCTTCCTCGCCGAAGGAAACAGTACATTGTTCAAAATCAGTCGATAACCTGGCGAGTGGGGGAATATATTCAAATCGGTTGATACTCGGTGAAAACCTCTTCGTCCTTCGGGGTCGTGTCCGCCGTAAAAAACCCATTGTCCCAAGCCTAATTCACCATAAATATAGCGGTCGGAAGTGCGGCTTTCGCCCATCACTAACACATTAGATTTCACGGTTTTTTTATTGAAAGCATTAGTCTGACCCATAAATTCCCTGATATTATGCTCATGATTTTGGCAAAGCATGGCGGGGATAAAATCCCATTTTGCCGAGAAATTAAAAAGGTTAAAATAGCTTTCGTCTTCATCGTCATAACGTCCATTACTGGCGTTGATATTAGAAAAAGAAATGCCTCCCCAACCTCTTTCGCCCGATTCAACGAGTTGTAAATTGAAATTTTGAAAGGCAAAAGTCTTGGTAAAATCCAGTTTAGCTTGAGCTTCGGGATCAATATCATCGCCATCAAATTGACTACCCACAATGTCCACATCTTCGGCTGAAAGGGCAATGTCAAGGGTTTCTGCACCCGAACACATCGCAAAAAGGAAGCCACCACCCGCACAAAATTTCTTGATATTTTTGGCAACTTCTAATTTCATTTCTGAGACTTTAGCAAATTTCAACTTACGAGCTAAATCGTATTGAGCTTTCATATCTTTCTCGCTCATACGCCTGAGATTTTTACCAAATTGCCCCGTAAAATCTTCGTGGTGCAGGTGTAACCAATCGTATTTTGCCAAGTCGCCCCTGATGATTTCTTCGTCATAAATCACTTCAAAAGGGATTTCGGCGTATCGAAGCACCAACAGTACGGCATCGGTATCTTCAAAAGCGGCACTACTGATTTTGATGGGGGAATACACCGCAATTTTGGCGGCTTTGAACAGTCGCATTACCTCCATATTTACGTCAGGATTAGTTATTTCCTTTTTCAGATTTTGCACATCGGCATCAGAAATAACCTCGAAAGAAACTCCCCGAACTAAGCACTCATTTTCAAGATTTTTGGAATAATTAACCAAAAAACTCCCGCCCCGATAATTGAGTAGCCAGTCTATTTCAGTATCATTTTTGAGGGTAATATACGCCAAACCGTAGGCTTTGAGATGATTGCTCTGAGCATCATCCATCGGAATCAAAATGGAGTTGGCAAGGCTTGGGAAAGAAGCCAAAAGTAGGAGTAACGAAAACAATCTATTGAACATAATTCCGAGAATTTAGATGTTTACTAAATTTAGGAAATTGTCATGGACAAAACAAGTTTTTAATATTCAAGGAAGACTTCGTTCAAAATGAAACCTTCCCTGTTGTGAAACATCCTAACCCAAAAAATGTCCCTTCACAATGTCCCAAAGCACTTTTGTAGGCACGGGCATGATGCCTCTACGTTGTTGTTGGATAGAAATATCGGCAATAATTTTCCAATGATTGGCTAAATCTCGGTAGGCAGCCCAGAGCGTATTTTTGGGGTCGTAGATATGTCCAGGCTCAGAACTCACGCCATTCAATTCCATAATTCGGACGTTTTTACCTTCGTATAAATCTTCAATTGATTTTACTTTCATGTCAAAACGTCCATAATGAAAGCCATCAATGGGCAAGGATATCTTATCAAAAATGGCATCTATTTGGCTATTAATCAGGAAATTATTATCCAAAAATTTCGTTCCCCGACAATGATTGCCGATGGGTTCGAGGATTCTTTTTTCGCCCAATTTAATCACCTCATCCATCCCCATATCTCCAATCCGTTTACGCATGGAGTTCAGTTGAAATCTGGCTCGGGCGGTTTGTTGCATTAATTGTTCAACCGTTGATTTTCCATCGCCAACAACCGTTAAGAATTCCTTGCGAGTAATGGATGAAACTTTACCCTGATTTTGGTCGGGATAACGATAATACAACACGCCCAATTCGATTTCGTAAGTAATAAATTCTTGGATAATAAAATCCTCTTGGACATTCCCTAAATATTCCACTAAATCATAATTGCTGTATAGTTTTTCCACTTGTGTACCACGCTCGCCCACATTGGGTTTGCAGATGATGGGATAGACCAAATCCTCTTGAATTAGTTTATTGACGATACTTCTCAAATCCATTTCTTTTTCAATAAAAATGGTCTTGGGCAAGTATTCAGTGGGGATTTGGCGGAGAATATCCATCTTGGATTCCCCAAAAAAACCACCGTATTCAATGCAAGGGTCGGCATTGGTAAAGAAGGTTAGGGAGCGAGTACGAACCGCCTGAAAAAGCCAGTAGGGGAGGAGAGGAACGTAAAACATCCACCAAGTCCAATATTCAAAATGAGTGAGTTTGATAAGCCAAAGCGGCAAACGTAAATTATTCATGGGACAAATTTACAAAGGAAAAAGGTAGCTTGGATGTCGGGTGGGAGACAGAAATTTGAATTTAAAATATTGGTTTCATCTGAGAAAAATTAGCATAAATCAGTTTCAACTTTTTCCTTATGAGTAATTGAATAAGGCAAATTATTATATTTTTATGACTCATAATCTACATTAATCATCTAAATTACATTAAAAAAACCTTAGGAAGGTGGGTGTTTTGCACCTCTTTTTTTACTATTAGTAGCAATCTATTTCATCAAAAAAAATGAAGATAATTATTCACCTCAATATCTTTTACTTCTAAATGTTCTTTCAAATTCTTCCATTGCTTTTGCCCAAGTGTATCAGCAGAATAAACGTTCATCTTGAAATCATTGGTAATAATCCTCATAAAATTGAAGCCTTTACCACGTTTTTCAAATGAAATTTTCTTTATATCAGACAACCGAAATACATCATTTTTCCAGAAAAAATTATGGTTTTTTATAATCAAATGATTGTCTGTTAGTATAAAATAGTGCAATCCATAAGACGTTACTCCGACTATAAAAATTCCAAAAATAATAACTATCCAAATAATATTTCTCTCCTTGAAAAATGCAGAAACTGTAACAAATAAGTACATAAACCCAAAGAGATAACTCAAAACTCCCATCATACTAAAGAATACAAAACCTTTGAAAGCTGTTTTATTTTCATTTTGGTAATCTTCTTCCAAAATAGGCTCAATCGTAAATTCTTGTGGTTCTTGTTTTAGGGTAAACGATTGATAAAGAGACTGTTTTAATTTCCAAAGGTCTGTGTAAAGGTCGTCTAATAATACTTTTTTCGTTTTGTCTATAAACTCAATTTGCATACCCTCGCCCATTAGAAAAAAACCTGCATTTTTATCTCCTGTATAAATTATATTTGAAATATTTGAGAGGGGTATTTCATCTCCATTTTCAAAAAGAATCGAAGATTTGTTCAATACAATAGTAGGTGTTTTCTTAAAATATGAAACAATTAAAGTTAGTAAAATAAATACTCCATACATTCCAAGTAAACAGAGTAAAACTAAACTCAAATTTGGTTTGATGTTTGAGAATTCTTTGTAAATATTCAGAATGGAAAAATAAGCAATAAGCCCGCTTAATGCTAATAGTAATATAATTACAAAACTGGCATAAAGAGGGTTTCTTCTAAAAATCATTATTGGATTTATTGATAAGCGTTGGAAAATTAAGAGTATATTATTTGTCAAAATATCACCCACAATCCACATCCACTACCACCGAAATTCCCTTAAAATCCTTGGACAGACGGATATTCTGCACTTCTTCTGCCACAAAGGCTTTGGCGGCTTGGAGGTTTAGAGATTTCTCTAATTTTATCATAATCTCAAACAAAAACTGATTTCTGATTCGTTCAACCATTGGTTTTTCGGGACCTAAAACTCTTTGTTTACTCAGTTTCTCGGCTAATTTTTGGGCTAAAAATTCAGCCGCTTTTTGGGCATTGGGTTGGTCGATATGTTTAACCGTCAGGCGAATTAATCTTGAAAATGGAGGATATTGAAAATCTTCTCTTTCCTTGATTTCATCACGATATAACCCTGCGTAGTCGTTGTCTATAATTTGTTGTAAAATCTTTTGTTGCGGATTATTGGTCTGAATCAACACCTTTCCTCGCACATCCCGCCGCCCCGCACGTCCTGCCACTTGGGTAAGTAACTGAAAGGCTCTTTCGGACGAACGAAAATCTGGATAATGAATCATACGGTCGGCATCGAAAATGCAGACCAAGCTAACTTTCTCAAAATCAAGCCCTTTACTAATCATCTGTGTCCCCACCAACATATCCACTGCCCCCGATTCCACTTCATTTATCAGCGTTTGGAAAGCCGATTTTGTTCGGGTTGTGTCTAAATCCATGCGGGCAATTTTGGCGACTGGGAATAATATTTGTAATTCCTCCTCAATTTTTTCAGTGCCATATCCACGAGTCCGCACTTTCAATGACCCACAAGCGGGGCAAGTTTTAGGCATGGGTTCGTGGTGTCCGCAATAATGACAACGCAATTCCTGACCGTTATAATGATACGTCAAACTGACATCACAATTGTTGCACGACACAATATTATCGCAGTCTTCACACTGAATATAAGGCGAATATCCACGGCGGTTTTGGAAGAAAATCGTTTGTTTCTTCGCCTCCAAATTCAGCCCAACACGGTCTAACATGAGGTTAGAGAAATCCCCTTTGACCAACTTCTGTTTTCTGGCAACTTTAATATCAATCAACTCAATATCAGGTAATTGTGTATTGCCAAAACGCTCTTTCATCTCCACCAAACCGTAGCGATAGGTCTGAGCATTATAATAACTTTCGAGCGAAGGCGTGGCTGAACCCAACAACACTTTTGCCTTTTGTTTATGGGCAATCACCACCGCTACATCACGGGCGTGGTAGCGGGGGGCGGGGTCATATTGTTTATACGAATTTTCGTGTTCTTCATCCACAATGATGAGTCCCAAATTATCAAAAGGTAGAAAAACCGCTGAACGCACGCCCACCACAAATTGAAATTTACCCGAAATAACTCCTTTCCAAACTTCCACCCGTTCATTATCCGAAAATCGGGAGTGATAAATGCCCATTTTATCGCCAAAAACTTTGCGTAAACGCACCACAATTTGGGTGGTTAAGGCAATTTCAGGCAATAGATAAAGCACCTGCGAGCCACTGCCCAAAACTTGTTCAATCAGCTTGATATAGACCTCCGTTTTGCCACTCCCCGTGATACCGTGCAGGAGGGCTGTATCTTTTTCCTCAAAACTCTGCATGATTTCGGCATAGGCTTTTTCTTGCGAAACCGAAAGCGTAGGCGTGGGGGCTTCCACAAAATTAAGGTCTTCCTCAAAGCGACTCACCACGATTTCAAACTGTTCTAAAACGCCATTTTTGATCAGCGTTTTCAAAGCACTATCTGACACATCTGCTTTGGTTAAAGCGTTCTTTTCTAAGCCTTTACGGTTCAATTTTGGTGTACGGAGGACGGGTACATAGCGGAGATAATGCAAGAGAACATCTAACTGTTGAGACTTCTTTTCTAAGGAGGCAATAAGTGTTTTTAAGTTATTTTCATCTTCGTAAAAAGGATTTAATCGTACTTTTTTAACAATTTTAGGCGAATACTTTTCCTTCACTTCCTCAAAAATAATGATGGCTTTTTTCTGAATCAGAGATTTGATAATGTGATAAACATTCTTGACTTCGGCAAAACGAGCAAGTTCATCGTAGTTCAAAGATTGATGCTTTTTTAGCTCTTCGATGATGTCCTTTTCTCGGTCGGTCAGGAGTTCGGGATAAGAAAATTCTGGATTATATTGCACCTTTGAAAGACTCGAAATCTTTAAACCCGAAGGCAAAGCGATGTTCATTACCTCGCCGACAGTACACATATAATAGCCTGCAATCCAATGAAATAGGTCAATTTGTTGTTGTGTTACCAACGGGGCATCGTCCAATAATTCAAGGACATATTTTGCCTGATATTTTTCGGGGGGCTTGTTATGTAACTTTGCCACAACGGCAGTTACAACCTTCGTTTTGCCAAACTGTACAATCACCCTTGCCCCAACTTGAATCATATTAGCATACTCCCGTGGCACCCGATACGTATATAAATTCGGGATGGCAACGGGAATAATTACGTCAGCAAAGACGGTTATTTCTTCTTGGTATATAATCATAATAATGCCTCTATCAAAATCTCTTTATCATCAAAATGATGCTTCACCCCTTTAATGTCTTGGTAGGTTTCGTGTCCTTTTCCTGCCACCAAAATAATGTCTCCGTTTTGGGCTATTTCATTGACTGCCAATAGGATAGCTTCTTTTCTATCTTCAATAATCTTAGTTTTTTTGAAATCAATTGGTGGAACACCTTTTCGCATTTGTTCCAAAATTTCGACGGGGTCTTCATTGCGTGGATTATCGGAAGTTAGGATAACATGAGTTGATAATTCACAGGCGATTTTTGCCATAATGGGGCGTTTGGTCGCATCACGATTTCCGCCACAACCCACCACCGTAATCACTCGCTGATTGCCGCCTTTAATTTGATTAATGGTCTTCAAAACGTTCTCCAAAGCATCGGGTGTATGGGCATAATCCACAATTCCTACTTTCTGATTTTTTACGGAAACTACTTGTTCAAAGCGTCCAGAGGCAGTTTTCAAGGCTGACATTTCTACTAAAACCTCATTTTTATCTTCTCCCAAAAGCACCGCTGTTCCGTATATAGCTAACAAATTATAGGCGTTGAAAGTGCCAATTAATTGAAAATGAATCTCCTGATTATCCACCTCCATTTGCAAGCCATAGATAGTATCAGAAATAATCCGACCCTTCACTGTTGCCAACGTTTCCAAGGAATAAGTATGGATGCTTGCCTTGGTATTTTGCACCATTACTCCTCCTCGTCTGTCGTCAATATTTATCAAAGCAAAAGCCGTTTTGGGCAAAGCATCAAAAAAACCTTTTTTGGCTTTAATATAATTATCGAAAGTCTTATGAAAATCAAGATGGTCGTGAGTAATATTGGAGAAAATTGCTCCCGTGAACGATACGCCCGTAATGCGATGTTGCACCACTGCATGGGAACTCACTTCCATAAATACGTGCGTACAGCCTTCTTGAACCATTTTTGCCAATAATTGATTCAGACTAACGGCATCGGGTGTGGTGTGGGTTGAGGAAATAATTACCTCATCAATTTGATTTTGAACCGTTGAAATTAAACCACAACGATAGCCCAAATTGCGGAATAATCGGAACAAAAGCATCACCGTTGTGGTCTTGCCATTTGTACCCGTAATACCAACTAATTTTAATTTTTTAGAAGGATTATCGTAAAATTCCGAAGCCATAAATCCCAAAGCCTCTGCCGCATCAGGCACTTGGATATAGGTAACGCTCTCCAACGGGTTTTCGGGAAAATCTTCACAGAGAATAGAGGTTACCCCCATCTCAATCGCTTTCTGGATGAAGGTATGTCCATCCACCTGTGTTCCCTTCAAAGCCACAAACATTGAACCCGCCGAAACCTTCCGAGAGTCAATAATAATTTCAGAAACTGCCATTTCAGCATTCCCAATGATGTTTTTCTTTTTGAGAGTTGCGGTTAATTGAGTTACGTTTTTCATAATAATTCACTTTAAGTATATAAATAGAACACGGATTTGACAGATTAGACCGCATTGGCGGATCGAACGGATAAAATTAACAAAATCCGTGCGGTTCGCCGATGCGGTCTAATCCTTCAAATCCGTGTTCCTAAATTTTCCTGTTAGGTTCTAATAAACCTGCTTCGCCTTCACATCCGTAATCAATTTTGAATCAATCAAAAAAGTATGTTTTTCGCCCGAACCTGCTTTGATGTAAAAATTTACTTTTAAAGGCGTATCAAACGAGCCTTTTTGAATTTTGATGCTCAACGGTCTATCCACGCCACTTTTTTCTGAGGCTTTTTCAATATTGGCAATGTCTTGACTGGTAAATTCTTTTTTACCCACAACGGCTTTATTAGGCAAACTCAATTCTGCTACCAATCTTTCGTTTGATTTCAAGGAACGACTCAGTGAATAGTAAATGCCCATTTCAGAGATGTCTTTTTTGTTTTTAGTATCTTCCAATTCATTATCCGCATCATCAAATCCATTGGCGTAAAAGCCTACATTGGTGATAGTTACATGAATTTTATTATCTAAAATATCCAAAACTTCATCCGTGTTTTTCAATTCGGTTTGCAGTTCGTTTACTTCGGCTTTTTTGATGGCAACGGTACTTTCTAAATCCTGAATGGTATTTCTTTGATAAGCAATTAAGCTATCTTTTTCGTGGATAATTTTCTGAAAATTATTGATTCTCAATTCATATTCGCCAATGGTTTTAGTCATCTGGGCTTGCAAACGAGTTTTATCAACTGATAGTTGAGCGATTTGTTTTTTTAACAAAGCCATCATTTCAGAACGGTTTTCATCGTTTGTGTTTACTTGGGCTTTCAGAACCGCCTCTAATTTTAATTGTAATTTCTCAATTTTTTGCTCCTTTTCCTTGATGTTGGTTCGGTTCTCTTTGATGTCGTCTCGCAAACGGGCAAGGTCAGTATTAATCGTCCTTATTTCTTCAGAATTATTTTCAATTTGGCTTACCTGCAAATCGGTCTTTTTATTCTGTCCGAACTGATTATAAAATAAATAAGTTACGCCCAATAATAAGGCTGCCAACAGTCCGTTACGCACCATTGTGCTTTTTTGATGATTGCTTTCTGATGAATCTTGTGATAATGACATTATGTATTAGGGGTTAGTTTTGTTAATTCAACAACAAGGCAATATTCCGATTCTGAATGGCATTTGCTCCTGGGGGAATTGATTGGCTTGATACTTTTCCTAATCCTTTAAAAGACACCTTGAATCCCTTGTTTTCAAGTATATACATAGCATCTCGAAGGGTCATTCCTCTGGTGTCTGGCACTCGGCTTTTAGGGTTTTGATGAGCTTGATATTCTAAAGTTCCACCATCTCCCCGCACGACTGACCAGCCTTCGTTGGTAGGTATTTTTTCAATATTAAATTCTTCGCAAATCGTTTTAATATCCGCCGTATGAGCTACTTGTTTCTTGGTCGCAAATTGGCTTGGGCTTGGATTTCTGGCGGCTAATAATTTGTGCATTCTGATATCACAAGCATAAATTTTATCGGCAATTTCTTTGAAAACAGGAGCAGAGGCATCGGCTGCCATTAGTGCTTCTAATTTCACACCCCGTGGGTTATCAATCATCACTACGCAACTATATTTGGGAGCATCGGCAGGGAAATATCCAATGAAAGAAGTATAATACATTTCCTTGCGATATTGCCCATTGATAAATTTACGGGATGTTCCAGTTTTACCCGCTATTTTGTATAAATTATTCTTGATATTTGATGCCGTACCTCTTTCCACCACGCCTTCTAACATTCTTCTGACTTTCGCCAAAGTTTCTTTACTGCACAAAGGTTCATCAAATTTTACTTGTGAAATTTTATAATCATCCTCAATTTTGTCGGCTATTCTGGTTTCTTTTACGATAATGGGTTGAATCCATTTTCCGTCATTAGCAATGGCATTATAAAAAGCTAACATTTGTAATGGTGTGATCGATGTTCCATAACCAATTGAATTCCAAGGCATTGCAGTAGGGTCTCCTAATCCTGGGCGATTGATTACGGGACGTGCATCGGGGCGTAATTGAAAATTAATCCTTTCATCTAAATGAAAAGCATGGAGTCGGTCGTAGTATTTGTTTTCCTTCCCTTTACCAAAATACCTCTGCATCAATTTTGCCGTTCCTACGTTTGATGAATGTTCAAAAACTTCTTGTGCCGTAATAGTTCCGTAGGCTTTAGTATCGTGCAAAATTTTTGTTCCAATTGTATAAACACCGTCCCCCGTTTGCACAATATCCTCATTTCTCAGCCCCCCTTCTTCCATCATTGCCACCATTGAAGGCAATTTGAAGACCGAGCCAGGGTCTGAAAGTCCCAATACGGCATGATTATAGGTTTCGGCATACGCCAATGTATCTTTTAACCGAGTAAGATTGGTCATCGCTTTTATCTCGCCCGTTGCCACTTCCATTACCACCACACAGCCTTTATCCGCCCGTAATTGTTTCAAATATTTCATCAAAGAAGTTTCGGCAACGTCTTGAATATTAACATTGATGGTGGTGTGAACGTCCACGCCCGCCACGGGGATTGTCTCCTCTCCGCCTTCGATGGGTCGCCAACTTCCTCCTACAATACTCTCAAAGATTCCTTTACCATTCGTTCCTGCCAATTGTGTATCAAAACTGTTTTCAATACCCACTTTTTCTTTATCTTTTTTATACCCAATCGTTCGGAATCCCATTTTTCCAAAAGGATTGTAACGTTCACTTGACTTCTCAAAAACTACGCCACCTTTGTATCTACCTTCTCTGAAAATGGGCCAAGTTCGCATGGCTTTCAATTGCTGAAAGTCCATTTTTTTGTCATTCAAACGGATATAGTTAACTATATTTTTATCGTTTCGGGCAGTAAAAATCATTTCTCTATATTCTTCCCAATCTTTGTCATGATAAAAGTTGGCTAATAAATGGCAAAGCGAGTCAATACCCGAGAAATAAGCCTTCTTATTATATTCAGTAAATTTGGAAACCTGGGGGTCAAAACCCAAGCGATATTTGGGTAAAGACGTTGCCAGCAAACTACCATCGTCAGCATAAATATTTCCTCTCACGGCATCCACCACCCGTTCACGAACGTATCTTTTCTTGGATTCTTTTCGCCACATTTCACCCTCAACCGTTTGGAGTCTGACCACACGGTAAACTATCCCCCCTGCAAAAATGAGGATACATAAAAACATCAGGCGTACCCGAAGGATAATGTCTTTTTTTATGTTCATGGTTTTAATCCTCCACTATTATCTTAGTCGGTGGTGTTTTGTTTTCTTGCAAACCCATCGGTTCAACTCTTTTAATGATTTCAGATTGCTTTCCTGCCTTCATGAAATCGGCTTTTTGAGTGGTATAATCGGCTCTTTTTTCCTCAACTTCTGCCTTGGTTACGTCAATTCTATGTATCAAACTTTCAGCATTTAGAGAGAGAATAATGTAAATCACAATCAACACTGAAACCCAGATTACGTATCTTAATTGGTAGGCAGGAAATTTTCCGCCAAAGATTTTATCCATGTTAAAAACACGGTCAAAAAAAGCAAAAATACCGTTATTGGGTCGGTAAGAAGCATTTTTATCTTTATTTCTGGAAAAATTCTTTGCCATGTTTTAAGTAAGTCAAAAGTTTTTAAGTCGTATGTCGTAAGTTTTTGAGTCAATTTTCTCTATTAATATTATATTTTATCATCGGGGGGTCAAATACTTACGACTTATGACTCAAAGAAGCTATTCTCAATTTTGCACTTCTACTTCTGCCATTAGCGGAAATTTCATCGGGCGTTGCTTCAATGAGTTTTCGGTTTACGGCTTCCAAGGGTTTTGTTACCGTTCCAAAAACAATATCACGATTCATTTCGCCCGTAAAATTACCCGCTTTGATATAATTTTTTACTAATCTATCTTCCAATGAATGAAACGTCATAATAACTAACCGACTGTCAGTATCTCGCAGTAAATCAGGCGTTTGTTCCAATAATTCTTGAATTACATCCAACTCCTGATTAACCTCAATTCTGATTGCCTGAAATACTTGGGCAAAGTATTTGAACTCCTTGAATTTAGGAGCAAATTTTTCTAATATAGCCTTAAATTCCCCTGTGGTTTTGATGGGAGCGTTCATGCGAGAACTCACGATGGCATTGGCGAGTGTTTTGGCATTTTTCACTTCACCATACATTCCCAATATCTTATGCAGTTGATTTTCAGAATATTCATTGATAATGGTATAGGCAGAAATATCCGCCTTTTGGTTCATCCGCATATCCAAATCACCATCAAAACGAGTGGAAAAACCACGGGTAGGTTCATCAATTTGATGCGAAGAAATACCAAAATCCGCTAAGATTCCGTCTATCTTTTTAACGCCGTAAAGTCTGAGGTATTTTTTGATATTCCGAAAGTTGGCTTCAATAAAAGTGAAACGACTATCCTCAGCGAAGGCAAGAGCATTTTGTTTGGCATCGGGGTCTTGGTCGAATGCGTAGAGTTTACCGTTTTCGTCCAAGCGTTCAAGAATTCCTCTGGAATGACCACCACCTCCGAAAGTAACGTCCACATAAGTACCATCGGGGCGAATATTTAGCCCATCCAGACACTCTTGCAACATAATAGGAAGATGATATGGCTTCGTGGAGGTCATGGTCAGATTTTTTTGAGTAAGGATTTTGCGAATCTTTTAGAGGATGATTCAATACAAATTTATGGATAAAATCCTAAAAATGAGATAGGTTTCTAAATTTTGTGATAATGGGGTTGTTTTTAAATGACAAAGCCAAGAATACGTTTTAGAATCGTAAACTTGGCTTTGTCGATATTGTCTTTAATTAGTCCTTACATTATTCTACCATACCTTTCAAAGTATGTTTCCGCCTCCTTGAAATTTGGGCTTCTTGTCCGTTGCACATTGTCAGAATTTCTTGGTCTTGGTTATAAGTTTTTACGTGATTTGGATTAATCATAAACGAGCGATGCACCCGTAAAAAGCCGTGCGTTTCAAGGAATGTCTCAAAAAATTTGATACTCCTGGGGACAACCTTTATTTCACCGTATTGCAGATGAAAGGTGGTGTAATTTACGTCTCCTTTCAATAGCACTACGTTATTGACCAATATTTTCTTTAATGTTTTTTGATTGATGATAAGAAAGGCATTGTTGCCTTTTTGCTGATATGTTTTCATAGGAATGATTGCCATTGATGTTCATGAATTGATTTGAGATAAGTTTTGATTAGAAAAAATAGCCTTAGAGAAGAACGGTTGGCAGTAAATACCGCCAACCGTTTTGTATCACCTAACCACTAAATATAATCTTTATAGACTTCCTAAGGTTAATCTTGCAGTTGTATCAGCAAATCTGAGCGTTGAACCTAATTGATAAACCACCTTCTTTGCTGTTGCCTGATTTGGAGTAGTAATTGTAACTAAATGTCCAAAGTTAATCTTAACTTCTTCTGTTATCAATGGTAATCTACCAACGTTCCAAGTTGATGGGTCTTCCCAATTGCCAGTTTTAATACTGACAACAAGCATCGGCCCAACACTTACAAATACATTCCCCGAGGCTTGACCTGCACAAGTAACACCATTAACAGTTACTGAACATTTTGCGTAATAGCTCGCCGAGTCCGTTGGTGTAATAGGCATTGTTACCGATGAATTATTTAATGTTCTATACCATAATATTGTTCCCTCACAACCCGTTGCCGTTAAAGTTATGCTTGTCCCTATTGGGATATTCACATTAGCTTGAGCAGTTGGTGTAGCTGGTTTTGGATTTATGGTTACAAGCGTTGTAGCTGTTGCGGAACATCCGTCAGCGTTTGTCAATGTTACCGTATAAGTTCCAGAATTAGCAACTAACGCATTTGAAATGCTTATTGCAGCAGTTGTTGCAGTAAATGAAGGTCCCACCCAAGCATAAGTACCAACACCAGAAGCTGTTAAATTGAGTGTCTCACCTGAACACACGGTTGTTGAACCAGTGATGGTTGGACTCTGAGCAGAGGCTGGTTGAGCCAGTATGGTTACACTCGTAGTGGGTGATTCACAACCTGAAGCATTTTTGGCCGTGATACTATGCGTACCCGAAGCAACACCTGCAAAAATTCCCGAAGTTTGATACGCACCCCCGTCTAATTTGTATTCCAAGCCAGTTACGGTTGTTACGGTGATTGTTCCAGTGGCTACACTACACGTTGGTTGTACTGATACAGTGGCAATCGGAGCAGAGACTGATAACATCGCTGCATTGGTAAATGAGGCTGATGCTCCCGAAGTACAAGTTCCAAGGGTTGCCGTTAGGGTATAAGCCGTGTTTACCGTTGCTCCCGTAATCACCCCACCTATTCCTACACTTAATCCGCTTGCACTAAACGTGTAAGTATTAGCTGCATTGTAATTGGCAATGAGCGTACTGCCATCCGCCAAACAAGTCGCTGGGGTTGTGATAATCGTTGG
>JBBRMR010000083.1:0-20728 GCA_038230735.1 Cytophagales bacterium | reverse complement strand
TTAAATGTAGTAATTAAATGTGATAATTAAATGTAGTAATTAAATGTAGTAATTATTCGTGTAAAGGAGTCATAAAATTGATTATTCAAACTAAAAAGCCCCCAATCCAAAGAATTGAGGGCTTCTAAAAAAGTTACTCGAAATTATTAAGACCCGCAGGCTTCGCACCCATCAGGGTCATCAATTGAGCATTGCATATCCGACCAGCTTTGTTCTGATACGTTGTCTAAACCCGCTATGGTGAGCGTGGTCGCAGAGGCTTTCGCAGTCGCTGCATTACTGGCATACGCTTCGTAGTTCATCTCATGCTCTTGCACAACATTGGCTTGCTCAATTGCCACTTCGGCTTGCTTCTCGACTGTAAACTTGATGGCATCGGTGGCAGCTTTCGTTCTGAGATAGTACATCCCAGTTTTCAAGCCTTTCTCCCATGCGTAAAAGTGCATCGAGGTTAGTTTCCCAAAGTTCGGGTCTTGAATGTGTATATTTAATGATTGCGACTGGCAGATATACGCACCTCTGTCGGCAGCCATTTCAATAATTGTTTTTTGTTTAATTTCCCAAACCGTTTTGTACAAATCCTTCAAATTCTGAGGAATTTCGTTGATATTTTGTACTGAACCATTGGCAGAAATCAATTTATTCTTCATCGAATCATTCCAAAGATTCAATTTTACTAAATCACGCAAAAGGTGCTTATTCACCACCGCAAATTCGCCAGATAATACTCTACGGGCATAAATGTTTGAAGTATAAGGCTCAAAACATTCATTATTACCCAATATTTGCGACGTTGAAGCCGTTGGCATGGGAGCAACTAATAAGGAATTACGCACACCATGTTCTTTCACTTTCGCACGCAACGCCTCCCAGTCCCAACGTCCTGATTCTGGCGTAATGTTCCACATATCAAATTGGAAAATCCCTTGCGAAATGGGCGAACCTGCCCAAGTTTCATAAGCACCTTCTTTGATTGCCAATTCCATGGATGCTTCCATCGCCGCAAAATAAAGTGTTTCAAAAATATCCTTATTCATTTGCTTGGCTTCAGCAGATTCAAACGGCATTCTCAACAAAATGAAAACATCGGCTAATCCTTGCACCCCCAAACCAATCGGACGATTACGCATATTTGAATTACGTGCTTCCTCAACTGGATAATAATTACGGTCGATGATTTTGTTCAAATTGACCGTTGCCACTTTCGTAACCCGCTTCAATTCTTCGTGGTCAAAAACCATAAAACCTCTTTCGTTGGTTTTGATGAATTTAGGCAATGCCAACGATGCTAAGTTACAAACCGCCACTTCATCTTTGGAAGTGTATTGAATAATTTCAGTACATAAGTTAGAAGATTTTATCGTTCCTAAATTCTGTTGATTAGACTTCTTGTTGGCATGGTCTTTAAACAACATATAAGGTGTACCCGTTTCGGTCTGAGATTCCAAAATCTCGAACCATAAATCTTGTGCCTTCACCACTTTACGGGCTTTGCCAGCTAACTCATAGCCTGTGTATAATTTCTCGAATTCCTCTCCGTGAGCATCCGCCATTCCTGGACATTCGTGCGGACAGAACAACGACCATGTATCATTATCTTTTACTCTTTGCATAAACAAATCTGGAATCCAAAGAGCGTAGAACAAGTCTCTTGCTCGCATTTCTTCTTTACCATGATTTTTCTTTAATTGCAAAAAGTCTGAAATATCAGCGTGCCACGGCTCTAAATAAATGGCAAATGACCCTTTACGTTTTCCTCCGCCTTGGTCCACGTAACGTGCCGTATCGTTGAATACCCGCAACATGGGTACAATGCCATTGGATGTTCCATTCGTTCCTTTAATGTATGAACCCGTTGCCCGTACATTATGGATTGACAAACCAATACCACCCGCCGACTGCGAAATTTTGGCACATTGTCTCAACGTATCATAAATTCCTTCGATAGAATCCTCCTGCATCGTCAATAAAAAACAAGACGACATTTGAGGTTTTGGCGTACCCGCATTGAACAACGTTGGCGTTGCGTGCGTAAACCATCTTTCAGAAAGAAGATTGTACGTTTCAATAACTGATTCCAATTCAGCACCGTGAATTCCTACGGCTACCCGCATCAACATGTGCTGAGGGCGTTCCACGATTTTCCCTTCCAATTTCAAGAGATAAGATTTTTCTAAGGTCTTAAATCCGAAATAATCATAGCCAAAATCACGGTCATAAATTATTGCACCGTCTAACTCGGCGGCGTGTTTCTTGATGACCTCGTAAACTTCTTTTGATAATAATGCTGCGTTCTCACCCGTTTTTGGGTCAGTGTAATTGAACAAGCGTTTCATGGTGGCAGAAAATGATTTCTGCGTCTCTTTGTGCAAGTTTGAAATCGCAATTCTTGCCGCAAGCACTGCATAATCGGGGTGCTTGGTAGTCATCGAAGCAGCAGTCTCGGCTGCCAAATTGTCTAATTCGCTCGTGGTTACTCCATCGTACAGTCCAGTAATTACTTTTTTAGCTACATCAAGTGGTTGAATAAAGTAAGGGTCGAGGCTATAGCAAAGTTTTTCGATTCGGGCGGTAATCTTGTCAAACTTTACAGACTCACGTCTGCCATCTCTTTTAATAACGTACATAATAATTCGGGTTTTTGGGGTAATGATTGAAAAACAAAAACAAGGGGCGGTATTCTATAATTTCAGGGATTCAATCGAATATCTCAAGAGTGGGTTAAACTGTTGTAAGGATTTGATATTTAGATTGAAAATCTATTTTACAATTTCAGAATCTTGATATGAAAATAGTTCGTAGCGGGGAACAATTAATCGTAACAAGTTTGAAGACTACAAAACAGAGCTACTTAGTGTGTTTAGGATGATATGCAGTTCAAAGATAGGAATTTCTAAATCTAAAAACAACGTAATAAAAGGTAAGAAAAATATTCCGAATAATTGTTCTATTCGTAATGTACAAGATAAGTTTCGGACAATCAGACCGCTATGGCATTGTTACCTTAGAAAAGTTATAAACGATTTTTTTTGAAAAATTTTGTGGAAAACTTTTTGTTGTAAATCTCAAACATTTAACAATTAAATAATTTTGGAAAATATCAGATTTTTCGTACTTTTGCAATCCTTTTTGATGAACAGTTATTTGTTAATAGTTATCCGTTAATAGTTTCTTCCAAAATGAAATTCTATTCGCCCAAAACAAATAACCATTAACGGATAACCGATAACAAACGGACGGCAGGGAATCGTCTAAAACTATCAAAAAAATATCATGAGACCAGACATTCATCCAAATTACAAAGCCGTGGTTTTCCACGATTTGTCAGCTGATTACAAGTTTTTGACGCAATCATGCGTGAATACAACTGAAACAACCGAATTTGAAGGAGCAACTTATCCAGTTTTCAAAATTGAAGTTTCTTCTCAATCACACCCTTTTTATACAGGTAAAAATGTATTACTTGATACGGCGGGTCGTGTTGATAAATTCTACAAGCGTTTCGGCGGTAAGAAAGAAGTTGCAGAATAGTTTTTTTGACTATTTTGATAGAAAAGCCTTTTGGAGCAATCTGAAAGGCTTTTTTTGTTGTAAATTTGTGGAATATATTACCGATTAAGAAATGAATTATATCCTTTTTGACTCTCTCGAAGCCCACAAGGCTTTATTGCCTTTAACGTTCACTCGCCCCGTTTCGGAAATCCGTATCGGTATTCAGACCATTACCGAAAAGTGGGAGGATTATCTGCAAACGAAGATTTCCTTTGCCACGGAGGAATATTTACAGGTAAAATATCCAATGAATCTTTCGGAAGATAATGTTTTTATTAATGGAAGTTTTTGCCCAAATGATAAATTGGTAGAGGTGATTAAAAATTTACCTAAAAATACCGTTCTCATTACGAAGGATGAAATATTGGCGTATCGTTATTCAAAATATGACCCAACCGTTGATGTATTTGAAAACACGGTTGTTTTTGAAGGCAAATATCTCTCTATCAAGCAATTAACGGATATTTTCGTGCATAATGGTGAGCAAATAAAAGCGGATTTTGAGCGAATTACTAAAGGCAGAACTTCACAACCCATTACTGACAGATTTACGGCTTATTATAACGAATCTCAGATTTTTATTGAAGAAGGTGTCGATATAAAAGCCGCTGTTTTGGACGCTACGCACGGGTGTATTTATATAGGTAAGGATGTACGGATTCAGGCGGGGGCAAAAATTCAAGGTCCATTTGCCATTGGTGAACATTCGGTAATAAATATGGGTGGAAAAATGCGACCCAATACTACCATCGGACCGTTTTGTAAAGCGGGTGGAGAAATCAGTAATTCAGTCATGTTTGGCAATGCCAACAAAGGACACGAAGGCTTCATGGGCAATGCCGTCATTGGCGAATGGTGCAATTGGGGGGCAGATACCAACAATTCTAACCTAAAAAATGATTACTCCAAAGTGGATTTGTGGAGTTATGAAACCAATAAATTTGAAAATACAGGCATCCAATTTGCGGGATTAATCATGGGCGACCATTCTAAATGTGGCATCAATACAATGTTCAATACGGGGACGGTGGTGGGCGTAAATTGTAATATTTTTGGGGCCAACTTTCAACCCCGACACATTCCTTCATTTTCTTGGAGTGCGGGCAATGGCGAGTTCAAAACCTACCATCTCCGCAAAGCGAACCAAGTGGCAAAAGCCGTTTTTGAACGCCGTGGACAGGTTTTTGATGAAGTGGAGGAGGGGATTATGAAGGCGGTTTTTGATTTGACGAGAGATTGAACCGCAGTAGTGACCGTATGGATTTAAAGTTTTCAACCATCATACAGATAGAACTGAATAATCCATGTTTTTTTACTTTTTTCGGTTCTCTGACAATTTTGTGAAGTGGCTAAACCTATACGGTTTTCAAAATATTATAGGTTTGATAATCAACTACTTATGATTAAATTAGATGCCTAATTTAATCAATTACACAAAATTCATCTAATAACCTTCTTTTCAAAGTTCTATTCATGTTTCCTTTCCTTATTTAGAAAAAATCTAAATAATTTCTTGCAGATAAAACTTTCTTACATTAATTTTGATTATTATTTAGAATTAGTCTAAACAAAAATTAAAATTAGCACATGAAATCTTTAATAAATACTATTTTATTTCTTGCCATTGTTCAAATAGGTTTATTTGCTCAAAAATCAAGTATTACTGGAAAAATCAGTAATCGAGAAAGACAGGAGGCAATTGCTGGGTCAAATGTACTTTTGAAAGGAACGGTGCGGGGAGTCCAAACCAATCAGGAAGGTAATTATACCATCAAAGCCTTACCAGCGGGACAATATACCATTGTGGTTTCGAGTGTCGGGATGAAAAATCAGGAAATCAAAATTATACTTGCTGAAAATGAATCGAAAAAAGTTGATTTTCAGTTGGAAGATTTTTCGCAATTGCTCAATGATGTTCAAGTAATTGCTAACCGTGGAATAAAAGGAAATGAGCATTTGGCGGACGTGGAGGGCTATTCTATTAATGCTGCCAAAAAAAATGAGGTGATATTGTTGGATAACATCAATGCTAACTTAGCGATGAATAATGCTCGCCAAGTATTCGGTAGAACGCCTGGGATTTCCGTCTGGGAGAATGACGGTTCGGGTATTCAATTGGGTGTGGCTTCTCGTGGACTAAGCCCAAACCGTTCTTGGGAGTTCAATGTCAGAATGAATGGCTACGACATTACGCCCGACCCGATGGGCTATCCCGAAGCATATTACACGCCACCAATGGAAGTGGTGGATAGAATTGAAATTGTCAGAGGAGCATCTTCTTTACAATACGGACCTCAGTTTGGTGGATTGATGAATTTTGTGATGCGGAAACCCGATATTTCAACTCGTTTTACCTTTGAATCACAAAATACCACGGGCAGTAATGGGCTTTTTAGCACTTTTAATTACATTGGAGGCACCGAAGGAAAACTTAGTTATACGGCCTATTATCAAAAAAGAGTGGGAAATGGTTGGCGAAATAATAGTTATTTCAACACCGACCACGCCCACGCAGCGGTTGATTATGCCCTGTCTAATAAACTCAAAATTGGGGCTGAAATAACTTATATGACCTTTCAGTCGCAACAAGGTGGTGGACTCACCGATGCTCAATTTAATCAAGATGCTCGTCAGAGTTTGAGAAGCAGAAATTGGCTAAGTACGCCGTGGCTGATTCCTTCTTTCCATGCCGAATACATTTTTAACGAAAAATCTAAATTGAGTTTCAAGGCTTTTGGCGTTGTTGCTGAGCGGAATAGTGTAGGTTTTACCAAAGCCATTACCGAAAAAGATGACTTATTGAACCGCCAAGTTGATAGAGATTTTTATAATAATTATGGTTCTGAGCTAAGATTTATTACCGACTATAAATTGTTCGGAATGAATAATACATTGGCTACTGGGTTAAGATATTACAACGGAAATATTAACCGAAAACAATTAGGAAAAGGCACAGCAGATTCAGACATGAATTTCGAGATTGTGGACACGCAATATCCACGAGATTTAGCGTTCAAAAATATCAATACGGCTGCTTTTTTTGAGAATATCTTCCGTTTCAGCAATCGCCTTCTGATGACCGCAGGAGCCAGAATTGAACACATTGATGCCAATATGCAAGGGCGTTTTAGCGTAGTAAACGGACAAGCAACTACGCTCAATCCCATCAATCGCACTCGTACATTTGCCTTGTTTGGCGGTGGAGCAGAATATCAGGTAACGGAACAATCTGAATTTTATTCAAACATTTCACAAGCATATCGTCCCGTGTTAATTTCAGATTTAACGCCACCCGCCACTACGGATATTATTGATGAAAATTTGCAAGATGCCAAAGGCTACAACTTTGATTTTGGGTATCGTGGTAAAATCAACAGTTACCTCAATTTTGACCTTGATTATTTTTATCTCAATTATGATAATCGTATCGGAACTATTACCCAAACCAACTCAGCAGGACAACGTTATCAGTTCCGTACTAACTTAGGGCGTTCTGTGAGCCAAGGGTTTGAGGGTTATGTTGAATTTGATGCTTTGAGTGCATTTTTGCCAAAATCAAAATTGGGTTCGTTGAGTATTTTTGCCTCAGTAGCCTTTATTGATGCTACTTATCGAGATTTCAAAACTACCTCGGTGAGCAACGGACAAATTGTAGAGGGGAATTTGACAGGGAAATTTGTAGAAAATGCTCCTCGAAAAATCAACAGATTTGGGGTAACGTACAGCAAAAAAGGATTTTCGGCTACTTGGCAAATGAGTGATATTGGGAAAGCTTATGCTGATGCCTCAAACACCGAAATACCTAATGCTGCCGCCACCACGGGCGTAATACCAGCGTATCAGGTACAAGATTTTTCAGCCAATTTCAAATTTTTGAAACATTACAATATCAAAGCGGGAGTTAATAATTTAAGCGATGAGCGGTATTTTACTCGACGGTCGGGTGGCTATCCAGGTCCTGGAATTCTGCCAGCTGACGGACGAACATTTTATGTTTCGGCTGGGGTGAAGTTTTAGGGTTTGTTGATTAGAAATCTCTATAAAGGTGTTGCACTTTTGTTTGTTTTGATGTATTTCTTATGGACTAAATCAAAAAAGCCACTCAATACGGAGTGGCTTTTTTGATTTTTATTTGATCATAAAATTTCAGTTTTGTAAATAAAAACGGCACAGTGGATTAATATTTTAGTTTTATGGTGTTGATATTCAGATATTTACTGTTCCCATTTGTCGAGTGAGAGACTCACCACGGATGCAGGAATTAGACACGGATAATAATATTTTTTCATCCGTATCTAATTCCTGCATCCGTGTTCCATTCCATTATTACAATTACAAAAATTTTATCAAAACTTTGTAAACAAAACGAACAACTCAAATTGTCAGATAGACTATGAATTGCAAACAGATATTTGATTTTTTATGTTTTTAATTAGACAACATTGATGATGACGTTATTTTAATATCAGCAAATTTCCAGGCTTTATCAAATCTTGTTTTTACTTTTTCTGCCTCTTCTTTTTTAGTTTGTTTCATGAGTGAACTATATAATCCTTTCAATGCCCATCCGTTTTCTTTGGAGTTTTTCAAATCTTCCAAATAAACTTTTTCTGCTTCTGAATATTTTTCGTAATTAATTAAAGCTACTCCCAGATAATGGCGTACTGAGAAAAACCAATCAGGTGGTTCGTTATAATTCAATTTGTCCTCAAGTGCAACGGCTTCACGCAATAACTTCACCGCTTTTGCACCCTCTTTTTTCTGCTGATAAATTTCTGCTGATAAAACTTTTACTGCAATGTGTACTAACTCATAGGTGGTATTAATGTTCCACACGGTAAGTGTTTTGAGAATAGAATCTTTCGATAATGTTGTAAGTAGCGAAAGTTCCTTCTCTGCCTTTGGCAAATCTCTTTTTCCGATATAAGCCATTCCTCTTGCATAGTGTAGTATAGCACGTGGATAAATCAAATTTTCTTTGGGTATTGGAGAAGCTAAAAGCGTGTCCCACAGGGCAAATTTAACTGCTACATAATATGGAATGGTGTAGTAATGTTGAAGCGTTCCCCACCCAGGTTGAATCATAATATCTTGTGCGGTGTTTACCTGAACTTTCTTAGCAGCCATCCAAGCAATTTTTGAATTTCCCTCCAGTGTGGCAGTTGCAGCAAGAAAATGATAATTGTGAGGGTAATAGGCAAGCGGATATGCCCCTTGTGCATGGCAGGAAGTAATATAGTTGCTATCCACTTTCACGGCTTCTATATTTGAAAGCGTGCCAAGGTGGTAATCTCCACTATTGATGTAAATATGAGAAGACATATGAACCAGATGCCCTGAACCAGGAACAAGCGTAGTAAAAAGATTTGCACTTTGTAACCCTCTTTCGGGATTGGCTGACGCTTCAACTGCGTGGATATAAAAGTGATGTGCACCTGGATGCGTGGGATTTATTTTTATTAAGTGTTCCAAAACAGAAAGCAATTCTGGTGTCCACGTTTTGGGCGTTTTATTTTTCTTTTCATACAAATCCCAAGGATGCAAGTCCATCAGTGACTCTGCATACAAGGCACCAATGTCGGGGTCAGAAGAAAATTTTCCATACACTTTTTTCATGACGTTGTTATAAGCAATGTCAAGCGGTTTACGATTTTGGGGTGCTTTTTCTGCATAACGAAACCACAATGCTTTAATGAGTTCCTTTTCTCTTGGCGTGCAATTGTTAGAAAGTTTAAGTGCCTTTTGCGTAGCCTTGAAAGCCCGTTCAAAATTATCTTCTTCCATACCTCCATTGTAATTAGGTCCTAATACATACGCATATCCCCAAAAACACATGGCACAAGTAGAATCAATTCTTGTTGCTTCAAAAAATGAACGTGCGGCTTCAGCATGATTGAAACCGTAAGATAACATCATACCCTGATTGAAATAATATTGAGCTTCTTTGTTTTTTGTCGTTATAGAAAAATTGATACCCCCCAGCCCTTTAAACTTTGGGGCTTTTGTCCCTGACGAATACCAGTCTTTATCAGAAGTTTTGGATTTGCACATAACTGGATATTTCACGGGAGAAGAACTTGGTTCGTTCTTGAAATTATTGTTACCAGTTGGTTTGCCAGTTTGATTACAGCTCTCAAAAAGGAAAATTATCATTGGGAAGTAAAATATTTTTTTCATTTTCTGACATTGTTATTTTGGCTCATCAAAGATATTATTATTGAATGGTCGCTAATTGGTTTCCACAAACTCCTAAATATACAAAAAAATCTTATACTTTTTAGTACTTTGCCAATTTCTCAAATATTCTTGTTGTATTTTAGAACATTAGTAAACTTTTCTTATGTGTAAAGTATTTTAAGAAAAAATACAAAGAATATTATTACACAGTAAACCCCAAAAAAAAGCGAAGCAAAATCCAAAAGATTAAGCCCCGCTTCTATTCTAAATAACCATTTTCTACAACTCCAATAACTCCAAATCCACACTCAAATCTTCCCCACAAACCACCCCAAAATCAAAGCCTTCAAACTTGTCTAAGGGTTTTACTTCTTCCAATAATTTGCCCGTAAAATGTAGGCAAATGGCTTCGGCATTTTTGCGGGTTTGTATGATGAGTGGATGTACGGGATTGCTCATTAATTTGATAATATCTTCGGCAAATTCCTTAAACATCATGTTCAAGGGAATCTGGTTTGTTCCCTTTTCATCCATGAAAACGGGGATTGGTAAATATTCGGTTGATGCTGCCAATTTGCCGTAAACCTTACGGGCTTTGATAAAACTATCTTCTTGATTTTCAGGAGTATATCCGCCAAAAATTACTGCCACTCTTTTGCGTGAAGGCATTTCTTCTATGCGTTTGGCAATGGCTAAATCTAATCTGTCCAACAGTTTTTGGAACTTAAAAGTATTCTTACCAACCCTGATTCTCTCTCTAATCGACTGGCGAATAAAGTAGGTAATGGCATCGCTAACGTTCATCCCAATTTCAGCCATTTGCTTGAAAATTAATGACGTTGGCGACATTCCTGGAATAGTGTTTGGGTCGTGCAAAATCACTCGTCCATCGGGCGTGAGGAAGCCGTCTATGCGGGTGCAAACGCCAAATTTTAGACTATCAAAAGTCTTTTTGACATCGTGCTGAATCTTCTGATTATTTTCCAAAGAAGTGTCCACGGGAATCTTCTTGCGGGTGGCGTTTGATTGGTATTTTGCCTTGAAATCAAAGACTTCAACGGCAGCAATAATCTCGGTAGGAGGGAGGGCAACGGATTCGCCTTCGGGGGTTTGAATAACGCCACAACTGAATTCTTGCCCCTTCACAAAGCCTTCAATCAACACGGCATCTTCGGAATTTAGAGAGGTGAGAATAGCCGAAGCGTTGAACTGTCCCAAAAGGGGGGCTTTTACGAAAAACTCTTCTAATTTTTGGAGTAAATCCTGTGGATGATACACCACTTCGCTATTCAAGGCAACAGGCAAACCTATGCCCTCGTCAAGATTTGCCATTCGTTGTACGAATTCATGTTTATCAACGCTATTCCATTCATTTTCAGATACTTCTCTAATAAAAAGACATTGCTTAACGGCTTTTTCAAAGTCTTCTGCCGAATCTTTTTTCACAAAAGCCACACCAATGGACGAACCTTGATGCGGTGCTTTTACCACAAAAGGTAAGCCTACTTTTTGTTTTATTTCTTCAAAAACTTTGGCTGAATCGTTTACTTCAAAATAGGCACGGCTTAAAACGGTGGTTTTTTTATCAAGTCCAACGGCAAGTTTTATCAAATCATTTTGGGCAATTTTATCAATACCGATTGACGACCCCATTACGCTGGGTCCTGAATATGGAATACCGTACCATTCCAAAAGCCCTTGGATGCTACCGTCCTCGCAAGCGGGTCCGTGCATGGCGATGAAAGCAAACTTAAAATACTCAGAAAATTTATCGGGAGAAATCCTTGTACCTACCTCCGAAATCATCGTATCTAATTCATTATCATACATTTGTCCCAATGATTCAGAATAAATTTGATAGTTGCCTTGATAGGATTTTGGGGGATAAAAATCACGAATCGAGGGGGCATAGACCAGTTCGGGATTCAAGAGGATGAAGTGTCCACAACCATCAACAAAGACGGGAATGGGTTCAAAAAGGGTTTTGTCGATGTTTTCCATGGCAGTTTTGCCACCTGCAAAACTAATTTCACGTTCACGGGCGGGACCGCCAAAAAAAATGCCTATTTTCATAAATTCGATGCTCGATGTTTGATTTTCGATGTTGGGTTGCGACTATCGCTTTGAATCACGAACATCAAATTACGAACATCGAACATCGAAAACCGAACATCTAATTTACATTTATTGCTATTACTTTCAAAATTTCTGGTACTTCTCTGCGAACTGTATCTTCTATGCCGCCACGAAAGGTCATTGCCGACATCGAACACGAACCGCAAGCCCCCAAGAGTTCCAAGCGGAGGATTTTATCTTCCGTGATTTCCAATATACGCACATCTCCACCGTCAGATTTGAGATAAGGGCGGATTTGATTCAAAGCAATTTCTACTTTTTCTACAAGGGAATGTTGTGCTACGACAGTTTCCATAATTTTAAATGATTTTAAAAATTATTCAAAGATAGTGAATAAAAGGATAAGGGATTTGATGTCAAAGTTTTTATGCTATTCCACCGTCATTTTATATCCTTTTCCATGAATATTGATAATTTTTATACCCTCATCATTAATGAGTTTTTTACGCAGTTTTGATACTAATACATCCAAACTTCGCCCCACCACAATGCTGCCTTTATCTTCCCAAATTTCCTTCAATAATCTTTCCCTATCTACTAATTGATTCTGATTTTCGGCAAATATTTTCAATAATTTGCTCTCATTTTCAGTCAGTTCAATCAGTTCTGAATTGTGTATTAAAACATTTTTTTGTTCATAAAATTGAAAACTTCCAATTGATATAAATTCTTCATTATCAGGTAATTGTGTGGATTTTTCATTTTTAAGAATCTTTTTACTGAAAAAATAACCCATAAAAGCCAAAGGAATTAGCAAAAGAAGATAAGGATAAATATTAGTAGAAGTATTTTCCAAAAACTCAATCTGAACAACGTAGCAACCAATACTTTGCATTCTGCCCGAACAGGGTGTGAGATTATCATTTTTGGTACTCATTTCAAATCCAAAAACTACGGCACTTTTATTACAATTAAGTACATTTACAATATAATCACTTGGTAAATAATTGATTTTCAGGTTTTTAGAAATTAATTCTATCAAATCGTCATGCCCGAAGATGAAGGGGTTTTGAAATTCAATTTGAAAGGTTTGGTTATTGATTTTTTTGATGGGTAAAACGGTTGAAGTTGAATCCCCTGATTTTAAAAGCAATTGATGCCCAATGTTCCGTAGTACGATATTGAGGTGTTTTTCGGAAAAAGTATCTTGCTTTTTTTCCATGAAAGATTTGGCTGAGATAATACACACAGCCAACAAAACCAGTGCGAAAATGTAAATTTTGTTCTTCATAAATCTATTGCAATTTATGATTAAAATCTTTGTCTATTTTAGTTTTTACAAAGGTTTTACACTTTTTTACATTTGATTTAACCTTTTTGATTTTCAAATACTTAGGTTTGTTCAGTCAAACAAATAAAACCATTTCCGATATGAAGAAAATCATCGTTTTAATTTTTGTACTTTTCTGTTCAAAAAGTTTTGCTCAGAAAGCCTTTACCAATTGTGCAGCGGCATTTTTAGACAAGAAAATGATTGTGGGCGAATACAGTGCTAAAGCCAAAGCAACTATCCCGCTGACTGCCCAAGGTGAACTAAGTGTCGGTACGGTTTCACTGTCTGAAAAATATAGTAAGCTGATAGATAATTTTGCGTTTAGCGTAGCCATTAAAGACAAAGAGACGGGTACTTTAATGCTTTTCTCAAAGGATAATTACGCAAAAATCAATATCCAAAAGGTTTTGTCAAGGTGTCATAAAGGGGATTCAATCGTGATTTTGACCCTTAATAATGAATATGCCTTGCCACATAATGAAATTTTAGTGAATTAAAATCTAAACAATACATTCCATGAAACAAACATTTCAAAAATCCCTGCTAACGATGGTAACCATCTTAGGATTTACCCAAATTTATGCCCATAAACCCACAAAAGGAGATGATAATTCTGTAAAACATTCCATTCTTCTGAACGGTTATCCATTTGATATTCAGTCATTTACGCTCTTGTCAAAAGGAATATTGACTATCGTTGAAGATAATCTGAACCAAGATAAGGCGAAAAAAGTACCTTTTAAAATTTATCTGAAACGCAACGGAGAAATGTTTTTTGTAGGGCAATTCCTCGTAAAAAAAGATGTTTACGAAGCTGAAATCTCGGATGTATCAGCCTACGCTTTTGGCGGAGACGAATTAATTTTAGAACTCTATGGCAAATCAGAAAACAACACTAAAAGTATTATTAGGCTCAAGAATTTGGAGTTTTGGCGGATTAATAAAGATGGGTTTTGAGGGCTAACTAATCCTCGCCCAGTTGCTTTCATTCGCTTTAATATTATCCACTTGCTCTTTAATCATCTGATTTTTAGGGAGTTGCAAATTGCTGTCTTCTTCCAAAATCTCGGTGGCACATTCACGGGCTACTCTCAGGATTTCTCCGTCTTTGGCTAAATCGGCAATGAGTAGATTGATTACGCCACTCTGTTGGGTGCCTGATAAATCTCCTGCACCTCGCAATTGCAAATCGACATCGGCAATCTCGAAACCATCCGTTGTTCGCACCATCGTTTCTATGCGGGTGCGGGTGTCTTTGGAAAGTTTTACATCCGACATCAAAATACAATAACTTTGGTCGGCACCCCGTCCCACTCGTCCCCGTAACTGGTGCAATTGTGAAAGCCCAAAACGTTCCGCACTTTCAATCACCATTACTGAGGCGTTAGGAATATTTACGCCCACTTCAATCACCGTGGTTGCCACCATAATTTGCGTTTCTTTTTTGATGAAACGTTGCATCTCAAATTCCTTGTCGGCAGGTTTCATTTTACCATGAACCATGCTGATAAAATTATCGGGAAATGCCCTCGAAAGACTCTCAAAGCCATCTAACAAGAATTTATAGTCCAACTTTTCGGATTCTTCAATCAGTGGATATACCACATAAATCTGTCTTCCTTTGGCAATTTCGTCCCGCAAAAACCCAAAAACATTCAGTCGGTGCGAGTCGTAACGATGCACCGTTTTAATAGGTTTTCTGCCTTTGGGAAGTTCATCAATTACGGAAATATCCAAATCTCCGTACAAAGTCATTGCCAGCGTTCGGGGAATGGGTGTGGCAGTCATCACCAAAATATGGGGGTGAATATGCTTGTTTTTCTCCCATAATTTCGCCCGTTGAGCAACCCCAAAACGGTGCTGTTCGTCAATGACACAAAGCCCTAAATTTTGAAATTGCACGGTATCTTCAATCAAGGCGTGTGTGCCAACAATTATCTTCAAAGCACCATTCCTAAGCCCTTCGTGGATGACTTCACGCTGTTTTTTACGAACCGACCCCGTGAGTTTCTGAATGGTTACGCCCAATAAATCGGCAAAAACTTTCAAGCCGTCATAATGTTGTTGAGCCAAAATTTCGGTGGGTGCCATAATGCAAGCCTGTGCCTTGTTGTCAATCGCCAAAAGCATACAAATAAATGCCACAATGGTCTTGCCCGAACCGACATCGCCCTGCAAAAGCCGATTCATTTGTTTACCCGATTTCATGTCTTCAAAAATCTCTCGAATTACTTTTTTCTGAGCATTAGTCAGGTCAAAAGGCAAATGATTTTTGTAGAAATCCGTTACCAAAGCCGCACTACTGAACACTTGTCCACTATAATCCACACGGCGGAGAAGTTTCTGCTTTATCAGGCGTAATTGATTATAAAACAGCTCCTCGAACTTCAAACGGCGTTTTGCTTGGTGTAACCACGCTTCCGATTGGGGCAAATGAATGTTATAAACCGCATCACGCTTAGATACCAAACGAAACTTTTGAATGAGATAATCGGGCAATGTTTCTCGGATATTGGTGTATGCTTGGTCGAGGAGGTTACGTTGCATACTGGCAATCACCTTCGAATCCACGTAACGCTTGCGGAGTTTGTCGGTAAGGCTATAAATGGGTTGAAAATATCCTCCTTTTTCATTATCCTGATTGAGCATTTCCATCTCGGGATGTTGCATCTGTGGGCGACCTTGAAAAAAGGCAGGTTTTCCATAAATGACGTATTCTGCCCCCGCCCGAAGGTTTCTTTCTAAGAAGGTGACTCCTTGAAACCAAGTGAGTTCCATCGTTCCAGAACCGTCAGAGAATTGTCCTGTGAGTCGGGCTTTATGCCCTTCGCCAATTTTTTCTACAAAGCGTAATTTGCCTTTAATTTGGGCGGATTCTAAACCATCGTACAACTCCGCAATTTGGTGAAATTTGGTGCGGTCTTCGTATCTGAAAGGATAATACTGAATGAGGTCTGCGTAGGTAAATATCTGTAATTCAGTATTCAACAACAACGCCCTTGAAGTACCAACGCCTTTGAGAAATTCTATTCGGGTATCGAAAAAACTATTTTGCATAATTTTGTGAATGATCGCAACGTTATTATGTCATTGTTTGTCTTCAAAGTAAACAATTTTGTGAAAATACATCTTTTTATGTAAATTAGTGATTATCCCATCTTCCTTAAGCTCAATAAAACAAATTTAGAAAATTATCCCAATCCCCAATTCCATTATTAACGTTAAAGAATATACACTTTCATAAAACACAAGTATAATCTACATAATTCAAGGAATAAAATTAGCCAATTCAATTTCAGAATTTATGTGTAAAATTTACCGTTTTATAGTAATACTTTTATGGGTCTTGACTGCTCTCGAAAGTCGAGCCAACCATATTTTGGGCGGTAATTTCGAGTTGAATTATGCTGGTACGGCGGGAAATTATGAACTAAATTTAAAGCTATTTTTTGATTTAGCTCGTCGCTCCGTTTCACAGGTTGATGATAATAATTTAAAAATTGCCATTTATCGTAAAAGTGATAATAGGCAGATGAAATTATTGACGTTGAATAATCCCAGTTTAGTAGGAAATCCCTTGGTTTATACCAACGAAAACTGTGCTGCCACTCAGGGATTGAAAATTACGGTTCTCGAATTTTCACAAAATATTTATCTTGATCCTCTGGAATATAACGACCCTAAAGGCTACTATATCGTGTGGGATAGATGTTGCAGAAATTCTGCGGATAATATTGCCAATTCTTTAGCTTCGGGGATGCTTTTCTACCTCGAATTTCCCGCTTTGAAAGATACTACTGGGCAAAATTTTAAAAATTCTTCGCCTCGATTCGTCGTTCCCAACGGGGAATATATCTGCAAAGGTCTGCCTTTTAAATTTGATAATGGTGCCACGGACGAAGACGGCGACCAATTGCGTTATTCATTGGTAACGCCTTTAAATGGATTTAGTAACAACACAGCACCCATTCCCAACCCACGACCCTCTTCAAATTATCCCATCATTACGTGGATAAACGGTTTTGGTGCTACCACCGCCATTCCGAGTACACCCGATATGGCGATTGACGATAAAGGACAAATTACCGTAAAATCGGATAAATTGGGGCTTTTTGTCTTTTCAGTTTTGGTGGAAGAACTGCGTAATGGTGTAGTAATTGGACAAGTTCGCCGTGATTTTCAGTTGAAGGTGATTGACTGCGAAAAGCCTCCCGTCAAGCCAGCGGTTTTTAAAGATAATTCGCCCACGACTACCCAAGTGGCTCAAATTGATATTTGTGAGTTTGGTTTTGTGGAAGTTGCTACTAAATTTGATGCCAATTTTCAGTATCAATGGCAAAAAGATGATAATAATATCTTGAATGCCGATGGTAATAAATTGAAAGTAACCGAAGCAGGGGATTATAACGTAGTGATTAGTTATAAAACGGGTTGCAGTGGTTCGTCAAAATCTGAAAAAACCAAAGTAACGGTTAAACCTGGCGATAATTTTAAGGTAAATCCCGATATGGTAGAGGCTTGTGATAATCTTAATGGTGTGGCTTTGAACATTGAAAAAGTGGGCGGTGGAGCATTTAATGCAGGAAATTATCTGTATCTCTGGATAAGAAATCAAACCGATACCATCACGGTTCGAAACGTCTTTATCCAAGCCAGAAAAACGGGAAAATATGTAGTAAGAATGACCCAATTATCGGGCGTTTGCCAATATGAATTGGAATCTAATGTTGTCATCAATCCTTTGCCCGAAGCCGTTATCAGCAATACTTCTGGTTTGAAGGTTATTTGTGAAGGGGATTCTATTATATTGAAAGTCAGTCAAAATGCGAATAATAAGTACGATTGGCAAAGGGATGGCGTAAGTATTCAGAATAGTTCGAGGGATAAATATGGCGTTTTAACGTTGGGAACGCATATTTATAGAGTAGAAATCACGGACGATAAAGGGTGTAAGAAAATGTCTGACACCTTGAAATTGAAAGTAAACCCCCAAACACCCGTGCGGTTTGATACCATTAACCCGCAATGTGGAACGGGTGGAAATAGGATTGATTTAAAGCCCTACGTTTCGCTTTATGATGCCGTGTTTGGAAAATTTTCGGGTCGTGGAGTGGATGGAACGATTTACAGTCCATTATTAGCGGGTTATGGACCTTCGCCCATTATCTATACTTTTACCAATAATTTCGGCTGTATTACCAAAGCAAACCGTGTTGCCTTCGTGGATTTAACGCCTAAAATCCAATTAGGCAATGATTTAACCATTTTTAGGGGTGATACCGTCCGACTGAAAAGTACCATTAGTGGTAGTTTCAACAACAATGTTCTGATACAGTGGAGTCCCGCAGGGGGGTTGAGTAGTACCACGATTGGTCGCCCTTTGGCATCACCCAATGCCACGCAAACGTACATTTTGAGTGCCACCGCCCCTTTGAGTGGTTGCAAAAATCAGGATACTATTGTGGTATTTGTGAAAACCAAAATCAAGATTCCTTCGGGTTTTACGCCCAATGATGATGGCACGAATGATACTTGGGTTTTGGAAGGAATTGAGGATTATCCAGATTCAGAGATTTCTATTTTTAATCGTTGGGGAGGGGAGATTTTTACGACAAAAAATTACGCTAATAATCCCTTTGACGGTAAAAAAGGCAATGATTTCTTGCCGATGGGAACGTATTTTTACGTGATAAAAACGGGTGATACCGTGCCTACGCAAACGGGTTATGTAACGCTGGTGCGAGGAGGGCAGTGAGACAATTTTATCTAAATCTTAAATCCTTCCGACTGCCATTTCCTCAATTTCCCTTTCTGGATTTCCAACATTAATAATTCACAATTGGGCATTTTTTTGATGAGTTTCAAGGCTTTTCTGACTGACAAAACACTACACGCCGTGGCAAGCCAGTCTGCAGTTGCACCATCGGGGGCAATGACCGTTACGTTGCGTTGGTGCGTGAGTCCCAAGCCCGTATGTGGATTGACGATGTGGGAGTATTTTTTGCCCTCAATTTCTATAAATTGATACATATTTCCAGATGTGGCTACGGCTTGATTTTGGAGGACTAAAAAGCCCTGTACCAGTTCTTCGGAATTGGGAATACTGATACCAATACGCCAATCTTTACCCGTCATTGCCAAATCTCCGCCCGCATCGACTAATCCCTTTTCAATGCCTTGTTTTTTACAGAAATCAACAATTGATTGGGCTACATATCCTTTGGCAATTCCTCCTAAATCCAAAAGCGTATTTCTGCGTAAAAGTTTAATAGAATGAGTTGCTGAATCTAAGATAATATATTGATAACCAATACTTTGTAAAGATTTCTTTAAAATATTTTTATCAGGTAAAACCTTTTTTTTTCGTGCTTTTCGCCACAATTTTACGATACTGCCAACACTAATATCAAAAGCTCCGTTGCATTTTTGAGATGCCTCAACGGATTGTTTAACGATGTCCCAAAGGGCAGGAGAAACGGGCATTAAAGTGTTCGTTCCAGCCGTTTTACTTAAATTATTCAACTCACTATTTTCCAGATAATCACTAAAAATTAGGTTCAGTGAATCAGCAATTTGAAAAGATTTTTTGGCCAAAAATGATGCCTTTGCAGAGTCTTCGGAAAAAATGGTAATGTTGAGGGGCGAACCCATTTTAGGTTCGGAGAAAGTGTATTTTTTTGATTGGCAGAAAGCAAAAAATGGGTAGAGAGAGAGAATTATGAAGAGGAATTTTCTCACGATTGGGGAGTATTTTTTAGGGTTTTTAGTGTCATTTTACGGAAGGCTTCGTTTTGAACGTAGAGACAAGGCACTGCCTTGTCTAATCTGTGTCTGATTTTCGCCTGTAAATTGGACGTTAATTAGACAAAGCAGTGCCTTGTCTCTAAATTACCCTGAACTGTAGAATTATTTCACCATCGGTGGCTCAGTAGTTTTCTTACCAAATATTGACAAATTTACGTATCTTCTTGGAGCTAAACGGAAGTCAATCAAGAGTTTATCTAAATCCGCTAAGGAACGGTTGATGTTTGAATACAAGGAATCATCCTTTAATAATTTACCCATTGAACCTTGTCCAGCCTCAATGCCCAGCATAATTCTTTGCAAACCTTCCAAAGATTTTTGGGTGGTGGCGATGGCACGACTAACTTTCAAGGCACTCAATGAATCGGCAATTGAACTGAACTTACCAATGAGGGGTTTCAAACTCTTTTCTGTCTCAATCAAATTACCCGAAAGAGATTTCATATTTGCCGTTATACCCGCCAAACTTGCTCGGTTTTCAGCAATGGTTGAACCCATGGTATTTCCCAAACTTGTAACCGTTCTATCCGTATTTTTAATCAAGCCATTCACCGAAGAACCCGTTGCTTCAAAGCTTTTGGTAACAATTCTCAATGAACGAGTCAAGGAATCTAAATTATTGATTAAAGGAAGGGCTTTTTCTTTAATCAATTCACTAACCCCCGTTTCGCTGGTGGGTTGTAATGAACCGCCCACTGCAATAATCCCATTTCCTCTGCCCATTTCCAATCTTACGAGTTTTCCACCCAACAGACCATCAGAAGCTAAAATGGCTTTTGTGCCTAT
>JBBRMR010000082.1:0-20918 GCA_038230735.1 Cytophagales bacterium | reverse complement strand
GGACCAACGCATACGGGAAAAGCCTTGGAATTGTTGCACCAGAAGGTTCAAGCGGATATTATCAAAGGCTCGCCAACGCAGAAAGGGGATTGGAAACCTTTGCTTTTTCTTTTTACCGATGGCAAGCCTTCCGACTTGCAATTGTATTCAGAAATGGCTCCCAAAATTAAGGCTTTAAACTTTGGGGCTATCGTGGCTTGTGCCGCTGGTAATTTGGCGGATGATACTAAACTAAAAGAACTAACTGACAATGTTGTTCATCTGGATAGTGCCGATAGTGCCACTTTAAAGCAATTTTTTAAGTGGGTTTCTGAAACCATTGAACAAGGAAATAAAAGTCAAGGTACGGGTGAAAGTATTGCCCTGCCGCCACCACCGACCGAAATTACTTTGGTCATTTAAATAAACTGAAATGTATTTCCTGATAAAAATGTTGTTGAACATCCTAATCATAGGTTTGTTTCTATACTCAAAATTATTGCCCTACAAAGACAAATTAAATACCCGATATAAAGGTATTTTTGGGTTTTTCGAGTCGATTTTTAATCCCATACTCATTTTCTTCAGAACTTTTATGAAGCCTTTTGAAGTTGGGCAGGGTTTGTCGGTGGATATGACTCAAATTTTACTGCTGATTTTATTTTTATTGATTTCAAATCGCTTCTAATCAAATGAGGAGACTCCCTATTTACTTTCTGATAGACATTTCCGAATCAATGGTGGGTGAACAAATCCAGCAGGTTGAGGAAGGAATGGCAGACATTATTAAAGCCGTCAAAACAGACCCTCATGCCATTGAAACCGTTTGGATTTCAATTATTGTATTTGCGGGTCAAGCAAAAACTCTTATTCCCTTGCAAGAAGTGGTAAGTTTTTATCCGCCCAAATTTCCGATTGGTGGAGGTACTTCGTTGGGGAATGGTTTAGGGCATTTGATGTTTGAATTAAGAAGAAATATCGTCAAGACTACTTACGAACAAAAAGGCGATTGGAAACCTATCGTATTTTTGTTTACGGATGGTGTGCCAACGGACGATACCAAAGCCGCCATTGCTGAATGGAAACAAAATTGGCAACGCACTGCCAATATGGTTGCGGTATCTTTTGGTGATGAAACCGATACGCAGCTATTGAGTGAATTGACGGAAAACGTTTTACACTTCAAAAATTCGACCCATGAAGATTACAAAAAGTTCTTTAAATGGGTAACGGATTCTATCAAAACCAGTAGTATAAGTGTTGAGAATAATACCTCTGGATTTGAATTGGCAAAAATTGATGGAGATACACTTTCTAAAATAGATTTAACAAAAAATACTCCCCCAAAACAGTATATTGACCCCAACTACGTAGTATTAGCGGGAAAATGTCAGAATACAAAACGACCGTATCTGATTAAATACAGAAAAATGGTAATGCCTTCTTCCGTGGGTGGAATGGAGTTTAACACTCGCTCCTATCGACTTGTGGGAGGGTTTCAAGTGGATAATTCTTATTATGAATTATCGGATGAAAACGGGGTACAATCGACCGTAAATAGTAATGAATTAATTGGAGCTCCTTCATGTCCTTGTTGTGGAAATCAGTTTTCTTTTGCCTTGTGTATGTGTGGAAAGATACATTGCATTGGTAATGAAGATGTTAGCACTTGCCCTTCTTGTGGAAATTGTAGTTCTTACGGAATTGGTGAAGGTGGTTTTGAGGTAAATAGAGCCCAAGGATGATGTCAGAAATTAAATCGTACATACAGAAACTTTTTAGCAGCAACAACATTAAAGTTTCTGGAAACAGGGACAAAATGTTTGATGAATTTGTTACCAATCAAGATAACATTAACGCCGTTAATAAAATCAAGGAATTTCAAAACAATCTAATGAGCAACTGGAAATTAATTACACGGATAAAAGATATTCAAGACCAACCGTTATCCATTCCAAATGCTACGGTTGGAAAGAAATACGAAGCCAAAGTTGATTTCATAAAGTTGGGTTGGAACGATGTTATTTTCTCTGAATTTGACACGCTTGAACGCTACGGATTGGGGTATGACAATGAATCTGAGACCATCCAAGGTGTACCTTCCCAAAGTGGAGATTTTAAAATAAAACTACAGTTCAGAGTAGAAGGCGAAGCGGAAAATTCTGTGCCAAACGAAAAATACATTTCACTCATTATCAATGCCGACCCAAAGTCTTTGTGGAAGAATATTCCCAGCAATCAAGAAGATATTTATTGGAAAGAAGATAACGCCCAAGATTTTCAAACCTTGGGGGATAAACATATTGTAGTTGCCTCCAAACGTGGGCGTTCGCACGGCAATGTGGGTTCATTCAGAGATGATGATTTTGCGTTTAAACATTTTGAAAAAACAGGTTGGAGCGTTGTAACGGTTTCTGATGGGGCAGGTAGTGCCAAATCAGCCAGAAAAGGCTCTGAACTAGCTTGTAAGGCAGTTATTGACTATTTTGAAAATACTTTTACCGAAGAATTAACTAAAGATTTTGATGAACTAATTACTAATTTCTACCAAGATTCTTTACCTAAAAATGATGTTATTGAAGTTGAAAAAAATGATGATGATGCCCCGAAAGAGATAGAGCTATCTGTAGAAAATACTGAAATACCCGTAGTACAAACGGAAAGTAATGGTAGTAAAGTCAGTAAATTTATCTATCATAATTTAGGGAATGCCGCCCAAACGGTTCACAAGGTATTGGAAGATTTTGCTAATAAAAATGAAATGGGCATCAAAGATTTGCACAGCACTTTGATATTTGCCTTGTTTAAAAAGTACGATTTTGGTTATGTCATCATGTCTTTTGGCGTGGGAGATTGTCCCGTGGGTTTGCTTTATAATGATTCAACGGAGTTGAAACTGATGAACTGGTTGGACGTGGGCGAATTTGGGGGAGGAACTCGATTCATCACCATGCCCGAAATCTTTGCGAGTAATAAATTCTCTTCTCGATTTGGCTTTAAATTAGTCAAAGATTTTTCATATCTGATGTTGATGACGGATGGAATATACGACGCAAAATTTGTGGTGGAAGCCAATTTAGAGAAAATAGAAAATTGGCAAGCATTTTTATCGGATTTAGGTGGTAATAATGACGATAATATCAAAGTAGAATTTGATAAAAATAACCACGAAATGGCTAATCAACTATCAACTTGGATGGATTTTTGGAGTCCAGGAAACCATGATGATAGAACCTTAGCGATTGTATTTTAAAACCATTCCATAATGCCAACAATAACAGTAAATTCAATCATTAGCGGGGCAAGTTATCAATACGTTGATAATGGCGAGCCAAAAAGTGGCACGGCAAAAAATGTTTATTTTAGTCCCGACAGAAAATATGTGGTGGCAATTTTTAAGGAAAAACAAGATTTTAATCAAAAGGAAAGACTAAAAAAAATAACATCGGATTATCTGAATAGAATTAAAAATAACGAAGGCGGCAACTATTACTTAGACGAAATTTACCGTTGGCCCACGGATGTTATCGAAACCAACGGCAAAACGGGTATCATTGTACCGATTTATAAGGCTAAGTTTTTCTTCCAAAAAGGTTACGCAACGCAGGATTTAATCAAGGGCGAAGAGAAAAATGGCAAGTGGTTTGCGGGTTCAAAATTTAGGAATCGACAATTTCCGTTGAGTTTAGACCCATCCGAATTGGGCAAATGGCTTAACTATTTTCAAATATGCGTGAATCTGTCGAGAGGGGTGAAAAAAATGCACCAAATGGGACTTTCTCATTCAGATTTATCTTACAATAATGTCTTGGTGGATCCACAAACGGGTTCGGCTTGCATGATTGATTTAGATGGGTTAGTAGTGCCTGGACTTTTCCCCGCCGAAGTTATCGGAACGGCAGATTTTATTGCCCCCGAAGTATTATCGACCAAGCATTTAAGTAAAAGCGACCCCAACCGAAAACTGCCTAACCGACTCACCGACCTTCATGCGTTGGCTTGTTTGATTTATATGTATCTCTTACATAGGCATCCATTGAAAGGCGGGAAAGTTCATGATTTAGATACTGAAACGGATGATTTATTATCCATGGGCGAAAAAGCCTTGTTCATTGAGCATCCAACTGATGCCACTAATCGACCCAAATTAAATCAGATTTCGAAATGGGATTTATACTGGGCGGATATTACAAAATTGCCCTACACCATCACTGGACCATATTTGAAGGAATTATTCGACCAAACGTTCATCAAAGGGCTTCATCATCCATCCGAAAGACCCACGGCGGATATGTGGGAACAAGCATTGCTGAAAACTACCGACCTCATGCAACCGTGTGTCAATCCAACGTGCGAACAAAAGTGGTACGTTTTTGATAATACCAATTCGCCCAAATGTCCTTTTTGTGGCACAAAACATCAAGGTACTTTGCCCGTTTTAGATTTATATTTTAGATTCAAGGAAGATATTTGGCGACCCGAAAATCATCGTTTGATGGTTTATAATAATCAATATTTATTTCAATGGCACGTCAATAGAAACATTGCCAGAAATGAAAAACTGACCGTTGAGCAAAAAATACCCGTTGGATATTTTACTTTTCATAACAATAAATGGGTGCTGGTAAATCAAAAATTAACGAGTTTAAAAGACTTGACGGAAGGTAAAGAAATCGGTATAAACGAAATGGTAGAATTAACCGATGGCAAAAAATTACTCCTCTCAAAAGAAGACGGTGGCAGGATTGTAGTAATAACCATGGCAAACCAATAAAAATAATCAAATAAATCAACATGAACGACTATTTAAATCAATTCAATGCTTACTGGCAGGACATCATTAGCCACCCAGGTACTTCCATTGGAATTATCATTAATATTATCATCATTGAAAGTCTGTTGTCAGTAGATAATGCTGCTGTTTTGGCTACAATGGTCATGGATTTGCCCGATAAGCAAAGGGAAAAAGCCTTAAAATATGGAATTTTAGGGGCTTATTTATTCCGAGGATTGGCAATGTTATTCTCGGCATATCTAATCCAGTTTTGGTTTTTAAAACCCATCGGAGGTTTATACTTATTATATCTTGTGTATGACTGGTGGAAAGGGAAACAAACTGAGTCAGAAGAAGATGATTATATTGATAAACAAGGAAACTGGCTATACAAAGCCACTGTGGGGTCTTTTGGGACATTTTGGGCAACCGTTGCCTTGGTGGAGTTAATGGATATGGCTTTTTCGATTGATAATATTTTCGCCGTAGTTGCTTTTACACCCAATATTATTTTGGTTGTTTTTGGGGTATTCGTGGGCATTCTTGCCATGCGTTTTGTGGCTCAATGGTTTGTGAGATTGATGGAGAAATATACTTTTTTAGAAACCTCCGCTTTCATAGTGATTGCCATATTAGGGATTAAATTAGCCTTGTCTCTGGTTGAACATTTCTTCCCCGAAAGTGCTATAAGTCATTTCTTGGGAAGCCACACCGCCGATATCGTCATTTCAGTATTGACGGTCGCCATTTTCTTTATTCCAATTATTACTTCGTTGCTTTTCAATTATCCAAAACGGAATGAAGTTTAAATAATATTTAGCAATTTTCTACATTAATAAATTGATTATCAAGTGATTGACTCAATGTTAAGCCTTATAGATTTTTAAAACTTATAAGGTTTATTAGCGAAACTGATTACTTTTGTAGGTAAATTTTTAAATAAAATAAATTGATTTATTGAAAAAATGATATAAAATGAATCATTTTATATCATAACTCATATCTCACAACCAAAAAATCATGTCATACGGTCTTTTAAAAGGAAAAAGAGGAATCATCTCAGGAGCATTAGACTCCAATTCGATCGCTTGGAAAGTGGCTCAACGTGCCAAAGAAGAAGGAGCCATTTTTACGCTAACCAATGCCCCCCTTGCGATGCGAATGGGTGAAATCAATAAATTAGCCGAAGAATGTGAAGCTAAAATCTTTCCTGCGGATGCCACTTCGGTTGAAGATTTGGAGAAACTTTATGCAGGTTCGATGGAGCATTTGGGAGGAAAAATTGACTTCGTTTTACACTCCATCGGGATGAGTACCAATATCCGTAAAAACCGTACCTATGATGATTTGAACTACGAATGGTTCATGAAATCATTGGATGTTTCGGCTCTTTCTTTCCACAAAATGTTGCAAGTGGCGGATAAAATGGATGCTATCAACAATCAAGGTTCGGTGGTTGCTTTGTCATACATTGCTGCCCAACGTTCATTTCCAGATTATACGGATATGGCACAGGCGAAAGCCATGTTAGAATCAATCGCCCGTTCTTACGGAGCAGTTTATGGCAAGAAAAACGGCACGAGAGTAAACACCGTTTCACAGTCGCCCACCAAAACAACCGCAGGAACGGGAATCGCAGGATTCAATGCTTTTTATGAATACGCCAACGAAATGTCCCCCTTGGGAAACGCTACGGCAGATGAATGTGCAGACTACGTAATTACCCTATTTTCTGATTTAACCAAAAAAGTAACGATGCAAAACCTCTTCCACGATGGCGGTTTTAATTGCGTAGGTATTTCGGAAGGGATTGTTAGCAGAATGGGATAGATAGGTCAGTTATCAGTGAACAGTTATCAGTAGGCAATCTCGGGTGGCATAACGAAATCAGTTATAAGTACAGGTTCAAAATATTTAAAAATGGCAGTCCCGAAAAGGCTGTCATTTTTCTTGGTAAAACATCAACTCTCATTCTTTTTTATTATATTCACATCAAAATTCAATCAATCTAAAAAACGAAATACCATGAAGAAATTATTATTACTTTTCTGCCTAACGTGCTTATCAATAAGTATTTGGGCTAAACCTGTACCCGTCAAAAAGGTGATTTTACTGAAAAATATGGTGGCTGATAGCTTGGCAGAATACGTGGGTGAATACAAAATGAGTGATTTATTCTCTATTTATAAAATCACGCTTGATGGTGGAAATTTGTATGGCGAGGCAGACAGTTATGGAGCCAATAAACTTATCAAACAGAAAGATGCTGATACATTTCTCTCCACCAGTTCTTACGGCTCAACTATCGTTTTCACTCGTGATGTTACGACTAAAAAAGTAACGGGTTTAAAACTAAATGCTCAAGGAAATGAAGTAACGGGGAAGAAGTAATTAGTAGGTGAGTATTGAGTATGAATTTAAAATTAGATTATTGCTACTCATTGTTCAATACTCATTTACTCACCTACTCAATACTTTCTCCCCTTTTTCAAATCTTTGGAACATTCTTTGCTAATGACAAGGACAATCGGTATTTTCGTATAAAAATAACGGTCTATTAATCAAGTATTTAATCACTAATTCATGAACGCTCACGATAAGAAACATTCGTCTTTTGACGATTTTTTGGTATTTTTTCAAGCCAAAAGTAAACCATCTCACGCTTCCAAGATGAAACAATTTATCCTTTTTTTGCTATTATTTTCAGGATTATTTTTGAATATAGCAGCTCGTACCCAACAAACTCCTGCCAAACCGAAAGTAAAGGTTATGGCTGTAAAATCAACCTCGCCAGTAGTAGTGAAAGGGAAAAAGAAGGCAAAAAAAATGAAAAAAGTAGTCATCAAAAAAGACACAACACTCGAAATTGACCCTGCAAATGTAAACTCACCGCTTTACAATAAAAACTAAATATTCCTCATTCGTGAATCATCGAAGAAAATCACTAATTAACTCAATCACTCATTCATAATTTTTATTAACCCACTCATGAAAAAAATATTCCTTAGCCTCATTGTAGGTCTTTTTGTATTTGCCTCTGGCTTTGCCCAGACCATAGACCTAAATTCAGCCCTCAAATTTATCAAAGCTGGCAATACTTTGCGGGAAGTAAAACAGTATGATCAGTCGGAAGAATACCTCAATAAAGCCCTCAATATCGTCAGAAATAAAGATAAATATTGGGAAGCCGCCGCCTACGAAAACTTAGGTTTCCTCTATCGTGACCAAGAAAATATCCTTGAAGCCTCCCGCAATTTTATAAAAGCCATTGAGATTTATCATGCTCTGAGAATGACCATGAGCGAAAAAGCTCTGACGCAATTATTGGGCGGAATGAAAGATACCGAAGAACTTTTTGCGGGTATTGATATTGGCTCGAAAGGTGTAAAATTGAGCATTATCGGGGTTTCGGTGTCTCCAAAAAAGGGTTTGACGTATGGTCTAAGAAAGAATATCTCCATCAATACTGAACCGAGTGCTTTATCGGCAACTGCCATCAGGGAAACCGCCCAAGCCGTCAAAGACTTGGTGGACACGGCAATGGTAGGAAATTCGGTAGTGGCGGATCGTCTGTTCATCGTGATGAGTAGCGGTTTGAAACAAGCCACCGACAAAGCCCCAGGCAAGGAAGCCGAATTAGTAGCGGCAATCAGAGAGGCATTGAAAAACCCAAATCAGAAAATTGAATCGGTTTCGTTTGAAGACGAAGCAAAATACGGTGCTTTGTCGATGATTGTTCCAGAATTGCATTTATCATCATCGGTAATGGATATTGGCGGAGGCAACGTAAAGGGTGGATATTTATTGAACCGTTCAAAATTTGAAGCCGTAAACTTTCCGTATGGCACAAAAGCCTTCGGGAAAATCGTGAAAACGAAATATCCAGATGCTGATATTAAGGGTTATATAGCGGGTGTGGATGCCGAGATTATCCCCATTCGTGAGGAAATGTCGATTGAAATGAACCGTAGAGTAGGCTTGAAAAACCGTAAAAATGTCTATTTATTGGGTGGAATCGCCTTTGTAATGAATACTTTGTTGCATCCAGAACGAGCAGGAATCATTGGTCGCCCCGTGGAAGTAACTTTGGAAGATGCCAAGAAATTCCATCAGATGGCAGTGTCTAATTACGAAGAATTGATTTCGCCAGATTTAGGAAAAATCAATGATCCCATCGTGAAGCAAATTGCCGAAGACGACATCAAAATCATCACCACCAAATTATACAATAATCAAGACATCATTGCAGGAGCAACCATTTTGGAAACCATTATGAAAGAATACGCTCGGGACGGGGTTCAAAAGCGTTTTTATTTCACCAAAGGTGGCGATATTGCTTGGATTTCGGGGTACGTTTTCAAACTGATTTCGGATGATTATGCGGTGAAGAAAGAATTGTAGATTTTGTTTTTGAAAGTTTTAGAAAGCCCTGCGGATTTGGTTCTGTGGGGCTTTTCATTTCCACAAGTTTTCACTACATTTGCTGAATCTTCCATCAAAAAAAACACAATTATGAAAAAGAATTTATTGATTTTAGCTTTACTATTTTGCTCATTCTTAGGCGTTAATGCACAGAAATTCAAAGGTTTAGACAAAAGTCCAATGGATTTTGCATATTATCCCGATGAGTTTGCCCATGACCGTAAATTTGCCCCGCAAAAAGTGGGCGATAAGGCGTATATCAGGCTCACGTACAGTCGTCCTGCCAAGAAAGAACGGGTTATTTTTGGAAAATTAGTGCCTTTCGGAAAGGTGTGGCGGGTAGGTGCTGATGAGGCTACGGAAATTAAATTTTATGAAGATGTAACCATTCAAGGTAAAACCCTTAAAGCGGGTGTCTATTCCTTGTTTATGATTCCGACTGAAACGGAGTGGACTATCATTTTCAATACTGATTTGGATGTATGGGGTGCATACAGTTATAACGAAGCTAAGGATGTTTTACGAGCAACGGTAAAACCACAAAAGATGGATGAATCAGTGGAAAATCTGACCATAAATTTTGGGAAAGGCAATGATAAAGAAGCACTTATGAATTTGGGGTGGGATAATGTGATGGTGTCTTTGCCGATTATGTTAAAGTAAATTATAACCAAAACGCATAAAAAAGCCTTCTCAAACTCATTGGGAAGGCTTTTTTAGTGAATCCAGTCGAAGGAAACTTTTTCGTATTCGTCAGATTCTTTCCTTTTGGGTTCAGATTTCCGTCTCATTTTAAAGGCTGAATCTCGCCAAGTGTTTCGATTGAAAATTGCTCTGTTGTTTTTCATATTTTTGTTTTTGTATCAAAATTACTACGCTAATAAAATCGGTTGATAACGGAATTGTTATCAAATTGTAAACAAAAAAGCCAACCAAAAGGTCAGCTTTATTTTGTTTTCTTATAATTCAAATCTCATAATTACATTTCTACTCAAACTTTACTTTTCTCGTAATTTCCTCCCAATCATCCGTGCGAAAAGAATTAGCGGGCAAACCTTCTACACTAAACAAATTGGCATCCATCGGCGAGTCTGCCCAAGCGTATCTTACGGCAAAGGTTTTTTGATTTTTGGGGTGAGTTACTACCACTTTGTCACCCACAATTTCGGCTTTGGCATAATAAAAAACCTTATCTTCTCCCGCAATTTCAAAGCCTTTCAGATAGCCAAATTTGTCTTTTGCCATCAATCCGCCGCCCACGTATTTAAACGAAATAGTGGCATTATGCGCTCCAAACTCCACCTTATCGTAAATCGGACTTGAAAATCCAATATCCTGACCATAGTCTTTTTTCAAGGCATTGATTGCCAAACGATGCCCTACGTCTTGCTTATTGGTCGGGTGAATATCGTTAGGATTACCAACATCGATAATGACTGCCATCCCTGTTTTGGGTAAGGATAATGTCATCGTTTGTGCCTCTCGGAGTTCCGCCCAATTACTGCCTTGATTACTGTTTTGATACCCTCCATAATTGGCAAGTTGAACAAAATAGAACGAAAAATCATCATTCCATTTTTTTCGCCAATCGTTAATCATCAACGGAAAACTTTGGCGGTATTGATAGGCTCGTCCTGCGTTGGTTTCGCCCTGATACCACAAAGCACCCCGAACCGCAAAAGGCACAAGCGGGGCAATCATTCCGTTATAAATGGAAGTGCCAACGTTATTGCTACTGTGAACGTACTCGTGTTTATCCACAAAAGAAGGCATTAATTTCCAACCATTCGCAAGGCTAATTTTTACATTTCCTGCACTCACAAAAAGGTCGTCATTGATTCCCATTAGCCCCGAACCGTACCAAGCTGGGTCAATCATTTTACCGAATTTTACTACCAAAGAATTTGTGCCAGCCTTCCAAGTATTGGCAGGAATGACAATTTTTCTGACTCCTTTCATCACCCCTTCCGCCACTAATTTACCATTAATATAGATCTCATTTCGAGCATCTTGAATCCCTAAACCGAGCGTAGTTAGCTGATTTACCATTTCCGAAGAAATTTCTACATTCCGAGCCATAAAACCCGTACCTCGAAATGCCCAAATTCCTTTCCAATCCCATTGCCCAAGCGGACTATCGGTATTATGCCATTTTGAAAAATCATAATCCGCCGAAACGTATTTTTTTTCGTCTTCTGCCGTTGGCATAAAATCCGATTTGAATAATTGTTTACGCAGTTTTTTGTCTTGCATAGCATCGGCATCCGTCCAGTTATTCGGTAAATTTTGAGCGTAATTTTTGAACTCATCATTTGAAGCCATACCTTCTTTACTAATCCAACCCTCAATCTGCGAACCTCCCCACGAAGAATGAAGCAATCCAACGGGAACATTGACTTTTTGATAAATTTCGCGGGCAAAGAAAAAACCAACTGCCGTGAAATCGCCCACGGTTTCTTCCGAAGCCACTTTCCATTCACCCGATTTCAAATCTTTTTCGGGGGTCAGCGTTACTTCATGTTCCACAAAAAAGTGGCGAATTTGGGAAAAATTGGCGTTCTTTTTTTCTACTTTAAAATTATCCGTTTGCTTCACCGTCCATTCCATATTAGATTGTCCAGAGCAAAGCCATACTTCGCCAATGAGTATATCATTGATTTTTAAGGAATTAACTAACCTTATCCGAAACCGTCATTACAAAAGGACCACCCGCTTCCACAGGGGTAAATTTTAATGCCCATTTGCCGTTGGCATCGGTTACAGCGGTTTGGGTTTGTCCTGCCAAAGTAACGGTAATTTTGTCCTTAGCCGTTGCCCATCCCCAAACTGGAATTGGTTTTTGTCTTTGCAAAACTACGTGGTCAGAAAATAAGCGAGCTACTTTTAGTTGGGCAAAAGAGAATTGGCTGATTAGTAAAAAAAGTATTAGGAATGGCTTTTTCATCTAATGATTAATTTTTTATTGCCGTAAAAATTCGAGTGTTACTTAATTGGGCTTGTTCCACCACATTTTTATTATGCGAACAAATAAAAAGCCCCACTAATAGCTCTTCGGGAAAATCAAAATCTGGGATTTCTACCGTCCAAAAAGGCATTCCAATTTTGGCAATGGAAACGATATAACTCCTTCCTCTTCGCTCCAATTGCAAAATATCGGGGGCAACGATGGGCGTTTTTATTTCTTCCATAGTCATTCCGTTTTTCTTACGATATTGAAAAGCCGTGAGTCCGTCGCCGTGAACCGTGAGCGTAATCATGGCGGCACTGGTATCTAAACTGGTGCGAGCCATCCAGCCCGTCTTCCGATGCGGGTCTGTGCCTTTACCCACGAATGAAGCCTGGGTCGTGAGCATAAAATCGCCTTTCATCTTCCGATAAGCAAAATGCAGTTCATCCTTTTTAAACCAAATATTTTCACCCGACCCCGTGAGAGTATAGACTCCGTTGGCGAAGGTGGCATTTCCTTTATTCAAAACATTGCCAACATCAGCATGGTTTTCAAAAACCCCGACTGGATTTTGGGCTTTTGTATTGAAAGATAATAGGATAATAAAAGATAGACAAATTATGTTTTTCATGATGAATTAGTTTTAAGATTTATTGAATATTACACTATTACCCCTAACAATTTTTCCCGCTTATCTACCGTTCCTTTTGAATTTTCAGCTACACTATTCAACAACGAAAGCGTAACTTTATTATCTTCAAAAACGAAGGTCAATTTATCGCCGTGAATAGCATCTATAAACTTGAAATTTATTTGTAAGGTGCTGTCATTCAGACAAGTACCCGATGCGGCAATTTTAGAAGGGACAGGGTTTCTACCTGATACTGGAAAATCGTAAGCTACACTATCTTTATTTACTTTCCAATTTTCCCAACCAAATTCTATCTTTTTAAAACCATTATTTTTCTCATTCCAAATTCTCAAAACACCAGTATCCGCAAACAAACCAAAGCTTATTTTGGTAATTCCGTAGCTGTTTTTTTCAACCTGAAAAACTTTATCGCTATATTTTGCGGATAAATTGGATGAAATTGAGCCTTTCGGAACTGGCAAAGTTAAACCCGAAATCTCATTTTTTAGGGTATTTAACGATGATGGATTTTCGGGTGATGCACTATCTTTCAAAGCGGGTAAAATAGTCTGATATGCCACGTCCATCGTTTTTTGGAGATTGAAACTCTCGCAAGTCATTACCAAAACTGCATCTTGTTCGGGCATTATCATACAAAATTGTCCGAAAGCCCCATCGCCTCGATAAAAACCAGGTTTGCAACGCCAAAATTGATAGCCATATCCCTGCGACCAATCATTATCGCCTGATTGTGAAGTAGTTTGTTTTTTGGTAGCTTCTTCAATCCAGCTTTCGGGCAGTAATTGTTTGCCGTTCCATTTGCCTTTTTGCAGATAAAATTGTCCAAATTTGGCAATATCCTCCGTAGAAACCCGAAGTCCATAACCCGCAGTATTCAGTCCATCTGGCGATTTTTCCCAATCGTAACCCGTAATTCCCAAAGGCTCAAAAAGGCGGGGTTTTAGGTAATCTTCCAATAATTGTCCCGTTACTTTATGCACAATTGCCCCCAACATATAGGTTGCTCCTGTGTTATACATAAAGAAGGTGCTGGGTTCATGTTCTACGGGTTTTGCTAAAAATGATTTCATCCATGATTGCGTTGTATTTTCCCTTAAATCAGGCATTGAATCGGTATGGTGTCCCGTATTCATGGTCAATAAATGCTTGATTTTCATGGATTTGAGATTATCAGAAGCATCTTTTGGCGTTTCTTCGGGAAAGAATTTTATCACCGAATCTTCCACTGAAATCTTACCTTCCGATACCAAAAAACCAATGGCAGAACTCGTGAAACTTTTGGAAAGTGAATAGAGCGTATGTTTAAAATCCGCTTGAAAGGGCTTCCACCAACCTTCCGCCACCACATTTCCGTGTCTCAGCAACATAAAACTGTGCCACTCCAAACCGCAATCTTTGGCAGCTTTCAAGAAATTGAGAATCCCCGCTGAATCAACGCCTTGCGATTCTGGACTTTTGCGAATGAGTGATTGACTTGTTTTACTAAGCGATTTAAAATGAGGTATTAAGCCAAGCCCAAGCGTACCTAATCCAGTGATTTGAATAAATTTTCTACGAGATGTTTCCATAAGGGTTTTGATTCATTATTCGACAAAATGCCAACAAACGTCAGCCATGTCGATTACATTAACTTCTTTGCCATAAGGCTGTTGCATAGGTTTTGATACGCTAATTCCAAATTTTTCGGGTAATTGCTTTTCGATTACGTTTTGATAAAAATCCTCGGCATTACTTATCCCAACACTGACCATAAAATTTTCAGCAAAAGCCTGATTATCAAATTTTTGCAGAGTGAATTTACAGCCGTCCTTTTCAAAACCCGCATAATCGCCAGCATCCCAAGTAACTTGAAAGCCCAATGCTTGAAAAAATTGTTTTGCTCCTTCAAAATTGCTCCCCGATGGCACAAAAGGTTCAAGGGATTTGAATTGAATATTTTTCATAATTTAATATTTCAAACTTCTTAGGTACGCCAAACTTTTAGGAATCTGGATAAACTCTTGATTGCTTTCATCTTCAATAAAAAAATGCTTAATTCCGATACGATTTGCCTCTTTCAGAATATTCACCCAGTCAGATTGTCCTTCGCCCAAAACCACATCATTTTCAGCGGGTGTACCGCCCGTAAAATCGCCTACTACGCCTTTTTTAAGGTCTTTTACGTGCATCAGCTTCCAACGTTTTCCGTATTTTCTTAATAACTCTACGGGGTTTCCGCCTCCATGTTCTGTCCATAAAACATCCATTTCAAAGGAAACAAATTCGGGATTGGTGTTTTGAATAATATAATCTAACAACGTGCCATCACCATTTTTTTGAAATTCAAAGCCGTGGTCGTGATAACAAAAAGTGATGCCGTTTGCCTTCATAACTTTCCCGATGGCGTTGAAATCTTCCACCGCTTTCTTGGCATTTTCGAGCGTAAAATGCCCTTTCTGGTGCGGAATCCAAGCACACATTAAATATTTTGCACCATAGATTTTGGCAACGTCAGCCGCTTGTTGGGGATTTTTCACTAACGCATCGTAATTTCCGCCCGTTGAAGGAATCGTAATACCACGAGCATCACAGGCTTTTTTGAATTCTTCGGGTGTCATGCCTTTGGGATTTCCACCCTCAATTTCAGTGAAACCCATTGCCTTGATAGTATCCAAAGTAGCCATAATATTTTTTGGAAAACTATTCCTAAAAGTATAAGCCTGAACGCCAAAAGCAGCTTTGAAAAGCGGCTTTCCTTTTTGAGCAAAAGAGATAATCGAACAACAAATAAGCAGGTTTGAAAGGAGGATTTTTTTCATGCGTTGGGAAAGGTTTCGTGGGAAAATATTATCGTAAATATAAAATCAAGAAAGTCGAAAAACTACTCGAAAAAATAAACCCTCACAAGGGTTCAAAACGCTTGTAAGGGTCAAAATTTAAAACAAAAAGCCCTCTAATCCTGAAATTAGAGGGCTTTTAAGAAATTTAGGAGCATGAATACGGATAATAACTCAACAACTCAAAACTCACCAATGAATTACGCTAATGCTGCTTTCAAATTTTCATCCAAAGCCGCTAAAAATTCTTCGGTATATAAATAATGTTCTCCGTGATTTACTTTATTTCCGTGAATACAAACGGCTAAATCCTTTGTCATTTTGCCTGATTCAACGGTTTCAACGCAAACTCTTTCCAAAGTCTGGCAGAAGTTAATCAACTCGGTATTACCGTCCAATTTACCTCTAAATTCCAATCCACGAGTCCAAGCAAAAATAGATGCAATGGGATTGGTTGAAGTTGGCTTACCCGCTTGGTGGTCACGGAAATGGCGTGTAACCGTCCCGTGAGCCGCTTCCGCTTCCATTACGGTTCCATCTGGTGTAATCAAAACCGAAGTCATCAAACCCAATGAGCCAAAACCTTGGGCTACGGTATCAGACTGCACGTCTCCGTCATAGTTTTTACAAGCCCACACAAAATTACCATTCCATTTCAAGGCAGAAGCCACCATGTCGTCAATCAAACGGTGTTCGTAAACGATGCCTTTTGCAGCGTAATCTGCCTTATAATCAGCTTGGAAGATTTCTTCAAAAATATCCTTGAAGCGACCATCGTATTTTTTCAAAATGGTGTTTTTGGTTGATAAATAGAGAGGCCAGCCTTTGCTCAAAGCCATTTTGAAACAAGAATGAGCAAAACCACGGATAGACTCATCAATATTATACATTGCCATCGCAATACCATCACTTTTGAAATTAAAAACCTCAAAAGATTGTATTTCTGAACCGTCTTCGGGTGTGAAAGTGATGGTTAATTTACCTTTTCCTTTCGTAACAAAATCAGTTGCACGGTATTGGTCTCCAAAAGCATGACGACCAATCATGATGGGGGCTGTCCAGTTGGGTACTAATCTTGGTACATTTGAGCAAACGATTGGCTCACGGAAAACTGTTCCATCCAAAATATTACGGATTGTTCCGTTTGGTGATTTCCACATTTGCTTCAAATTAAACTCCTTCACACGAGCTTCATCGGGCGTAATGGTCGCACATTTGATACCTACACCGTGTTTTTTGATGGCATTTGCCGCATCAATCGTTACTTGGTCATTGGTTTCATCACGGTATTCCATGCCCAAATCGTAGTATTCAATATCAACATCTAAATACGGAGTTATCAATTTATCTTTAATAAACTTCCAGATAATTCGAGTCATTTCATCGCCATCCAATTCGACAACGGGGTTTGCAACTTTAATTTTGTTCATCGTAATGTATTCCATTTTATGATTAACCAGTTTTTGATAATGAATTTGGGGGCAAAGGTACGGAATGAATCAATATGTTTAAAAATAATTGAGGGAATATAGTTTCGTACTTATGCTTGAAACCTTTTTATTTTTTCAAACACAATGCAACCTTTGTCCGCAACGTTCTTGTCTTAGTTTTGAATTCATTTTAGAACCTTCTTGGATAAAACAAAATTTTAAAAAAACAAAAACATGAAAAAGCTTCTTTTTATAATCTCAATTGCCTCAATGGCATTATTGAACGGTTGTACAGAAAAAATTGAACCTGCCGTTTCTCAAACCACTACTACCGATAAAGATGCTGCTGCAAGAGTGGCTGCTGTTATCCAAAAAGAATACCCTTCGGCAAATAATCTTTCCGTTTCCACGATTGATGATAAGAAAATTTATGGTTGCGATTTTTCTCATAATGGCAACTCACACGAAGCCACGGTTTCGGCAACGGGTCAAATTTTGAGTATTTATCAAACTTCGCAGGATATTGCACTAACAGATGCTATTAAGGCGTATTTGGAGGCTACTTACAAAGGCTATAAACTCGAAAAAGCCTCGCAGGGGAAAGATGCTGCAGGTAAAGTTTCTTATAAAGTAACCATCGAATATAACGACCAACGCATCACGATGATTTTTGATGATAAAGGGGCAGTGGTAGCCACTTTTTCTGAACCTAAAAATAATACTGGAGGGGATAAAAATAAAATATTTGCCACTAAATTGACTGATTTACCAGCGAATGTACAGTCGCAATTAACAGGTTATGAATTCATTGGGGCGGTTGTTAAGATTAATTCAGATAATAGCAAGAAGACTTATTTTGTTACGGCTAAAAAAGATGGTATTTTCTATGAATTAACTTTTGATAGTGATGGAAAATTGGTCAAAACGGATACGGTAAATCCTAAAAAAACTGAAGATAAACCTTTGAAAGAGAATGACTTGCCACAGGTTATCAGAGATTATATTAAAATTAATTACAAAGACTGGAAATACGAACAGGGCGTGGTAGTTTCTAAAAATTTGGTAATTGATTCATACACGGTTTTATTATCGAAAGATAAAAAAATGACGCTTCTATTCTTTGATGCCAATGGCAAATTCATCAAAGCCGTTGAAACTCCCGTACTCGCTTTACCCAAAATGGAAGAAAAAGCCTTGGCCGTTGGCGATATTCCCGCCGTTATCAAAACGTATTTGGATAAAACTTATACAGGTTGGGTTTTTGGAAAAGGTGAGGTTACTTTGAAAGACGGAGTGGCGGAAATGTATTACGTGTATATCACCGTTGGTACAGATAAATATCACGTTTATTTTGACAAAGAGGGTAAGTTTTTTGCGGCGAAAAGAGGATAAAAGCGGTGAACGGTGAACGGTTTTGAGGGAAATATTTTAGCGTATAATTTATTTTCGTCCGAACCGTTCACCTTTTACCCTTCACCATGTACCGAAAAATCATGAAACATTTTTTACATAAATTCTTATCAATCAGCACATTATTGCTCCTGCTTTGGGCTTGCGATGAAATAAAATCTGTGCCTAATCCACAACCTCTCCCTCCCGAAGTTCCTCTAATCAGTGCTAAAATTCTTTACACCCAACCCAATAATTTTGTGGCTTTTGATTCTAAAAATCTGTTGTCAAAAACGCTTGGATTCACCTCTTTGAAAGTGGAAAGTAGTCCTCAATTTGGCAAATTGACTTTCAATAGGAATGGCTTATTGATTTATAAAGCCGATTCCACCAAAGCCGAGGGCGAAGAGTTATTGATTTATAAAGCCCTCAATACTGATACCCAAAAAGATAAGCGAGATACCCTCAGAATCATCATCACTTCCGACCCCACCAAAATCCCTTGTAATGCGGGGGTAATTCCCGATTTTTTTACAGTAAAAATCAATACGTCAACCATTCTAAACGTATTGCGAAACGACCGTTTTTGTAATGCTATTCTTGATTCTACGACCTTACAAATTTCAGAGAATCCAATTTTTGGAACTGCCACAATTGAACAAAATCGGGTGAAATATGTCCCAAAATCGGGTTCTGAAAATGATGATTATTTCTTGTATAAGGTATGTACGGGCGGTGCTACGCCCGTGTGTATGATTGCGGGTGTACGGGTGGATATTCAAGGAAATACGTGTCGCTCACTTTTGCTACCCGATTTGTTAATTATTAATAAAAATGATAATAATATCCAGACTATCAAGGTGTTAGACAATGATAAACTTTGTGATAATTATGATAAAAAGAGTCTGAAAATCACCGTTCAACCACGTTTTGGTAAGGCGGTTGTGAATAAAAATCAAGAAATTGAATATACCCAAACTGCTAATAAAGTAGGTGTTGATGGTTTGGAATATGCCATTACCGACAAAGACGGCAAAAATCCCTTGCGGATGTTGGTGGAGGTTTACATCCGTGAAATTCCTGTGTGTAAATCGGATGCTAAAAATGGTGAAATGGAGCTTTCTGTAACGCAAACGAAAGATAGGGAAGTAGAGATTCCTTATAATTTGTATGTTACGAGTTGCACGGAAATTAAAGAGGTAAATTTTGAAAAACCGCCCACTTTTGGCACACTCAGGATTGATGGCAAAAGGCTTTTTTATAAATTATTATCGCCCAACGATACCAAAGAAAGAAATGACCAATTTAAGTTTATGGTAACTACTAATCAAGGAGAAACGTTAAAAGCAAACTTTACGGTAAAGATTAAGAAATGATAAACGAACAGGAATTAGTCAGAGCCTGCCAAAATAATGACCGCAAAGCCCAAACAGCCTTTTATAACCTCTATAAAGGCAAATTGATGGGTGTTTGTCGGCGTTATACCCGCACGCCCGACGAAGCCGAAGACATTTATCAAGAAGCCTTTGTAAAGATTTTTAACAATATTCACGCCCTCGAAAAAGTGGGTGCGGCGGGGGCTTGGGTACGGAAAACCGTCATTCATACCGCCATTAATTATTACCATGCCAATCTGAAATTTCAGCATAATACCGATTATGACAATATTTTACTAAGCAACGATGATTATCCCAATGTGTTGGCGGGTCTTTCTAATGAAGAATTGCTGACACTTATCAACCAATTGCCCGACGGCTACCGCATGGTTTTCAACCTCTACGTGATAGATGGTTACAGTCATGCCGAAATCGGCGAGTTGTTGGGAGTCAGTGAGAACACTTCAAAATCGCAACTCTCACGAGCGAAGGAACTGCTTAGGAAGCAATTAAAACCCATGGGGATTATCAGCTATGAACGCAATTAACGACAATAATGAACCTTTTGAGGATATTTTCCGAAATAGGTTCGCTGATTTTGAATCAGAACCAAATGAAATTCTTTGGAACAAAATTGAGCCTCAACTCCCTGTGAATCCCACGAGGCGGTTTCCGTACTGGCAAATTTCAGCGGTAATTTTGGGACTATTTTTGGGGGGAATTTATTTTACTCGGGATGATAACGACAACGGAAGCCTATCGTACTCACCAGAATTCGACAACGGAAGGCTTCCTTTTGAAGGAAGCCTTCCGTATTTACCCAAAAGTGACAATGGAAGCCTTTCGTATCAATCAATAGAAAAAAGTAATGATATTGAAACCGTTGAAAAAAATATCATTAAAAAATCTTCATTGTTTTCTAAATCCAAGCCAACCATTGAGCTTCTAAATACGTCATTAGGAAGTCAGTCGTCTTTGCAGACCTTGGCGACAAATAATATTTCTCAAAACCCATTAAACTCTTTAGACGCTCAACAATCTAATTCGATAATAACCGATAACTCAATAGTTAGACCGAATAATAAGAATTTGACTATTTTTCAACATTCAAGCAATACATTCGAACCGAAAAG
>JBBRMR010000081.1:0-21929 GCA_038230735.1 Cytophagales bacterium | reverse complement strand
TGGTTTGAATAAAAAATATTACTAAGAAAAGGGGAAAAATATATTTCATTATTAGGATTGGTTAAAAATATAATCGACTATCAATGACTAACAAACTCCTCCGAAGTTTAAAATCATTATCTATCAAAAACTATCCAAAATCAATACCTTTTAATCAATTTTTAAGAATGTACTTGTTTTCTTAAACATTTTAGTTATATATTTGTTTAAAATTTAGATTAGTCTAAAAATTAATTAATAATACTCTAAAATGAAAATTATATTACTAATAATCAGCGTATTAATCAGCTTTGAGGGAATCTCTCAACATATGATTTCGGGAAAAATCACTCAAAAAGAAAGCCAAGAACCTTGTATTGGAGCAAGTATCTATATCAAAGAATTGAAAAAAGGCACTACGGCAGATACGGCAGGGTTTTATGTTCTCCAAAACTTACCAACGGGTTCTTATACCTTACAGATTAGTTCTGTTTCTATGAAAACCATTCGACAAAAAGTGGTGGTTTCGGGGGATATTTTACAAAATATCTTAATGGAAACCGATGCTACGGCAATGGACGAAGTAGTGGTTACGGGAACGATGAAGGAAATGAGCAAATTGGATAGTCCCGTTCCTGTGGATATTCTTACGCCCAAATTCCTCTTCAAAAATCCAACGCCCAGTCTGTTCGATGCCCTGCAAAATGTGAATGGGGTTCGCCCACAACTGAACTGTAATGTTTGCAGCACGGGAGATATTCACATCAACGGTTTGGAAGGTCCTTATACGATGGTGCTGATTGATGGGATGCCAATAGTTTCCTCATTATCAACAGTTTATGGATTATCTGGCATTCCCAATAGTTTGATTGAACGAGTGGAAGTGGTGAAAGGTCCCGCCTCAACGCTCTATGGTTCAGAGGCAATTGGAGGCTTGATTAACATTATTACCAAGAATCCTTTGAAAGCCCCTTTGTTATCCGCCGACGTTTTCAGCACTTCATGGGGCGAACTCAATGCCGATTTAGGAATCCGATTCAATACGGGTTTTGGCAGTTCTTTATTGGGAATTAATATATTTAATTTTAATTCAATATTCGATAAAAATCAGGATGGATTTACCGATTTGACGCTCCAAAGTCGAGTTTCGGTATTCAATAAATGGAATTTTAAACGAAACGGAGGTAGAGAAGCCACCATTGCCGCCAGAGTATTTTATGAAGACCGCTTTGGTGGTGAAACCCGCTGGACGGTTGCCAATCGTGGCGGTGATGAAGTCTATGGCGAAAGCATTTATACCAAAAGAATTGAAGTTTTGGGGGCGTATCAGTTGCCGTTCAAAGACAAAGTGATGTTGCAATATTCGTATAATAATCACGACCAAAATTCATTTTATGGCACAACTTCTTACCAAGCAAAACAGCAAATTGCCTTTGCTCAATTAACTTGGGACAAGACCATCAAAAAGCATAGTTTATTGATTGGAACCCCTTTTCGATACACTTTTTATGACGATAATACGCTCGCAACGCTTTCCGAAGATGGCAAAACCAATCACCCCGACCATATTTTTTTACCTGGAATATTTGTGCAAGATGAATGGAGTTTACCCAATCGGCAGAAACTATTATTGGGAATGCGTTACGATTATAATTCGGTTCATGGCAATATTTTCACGCCCCGTTTTGCTTATAAATGGGCATCAAAAAGCTCATTGGACGTAATGAGGCTAAATATTGGGCGTGGTTATCGAGTTGTCAATCTTTTTACCGAAGACCACGCTGCCCTCACGGGGGCAAGGCAAGTGGTGGTAACGGAAGCCCTGAAACCCGAACAAAGCTGGAATGCAAATATTAACTATGTCCATAAAATCATCTTGAATAATGGATTTATTGGTATTGATGGTTCGGCATTTTATACGTATTTTACTAATCAAATTTTACCCGATTATAGCACCGACCCTAATAAGATTTTTTACAAAAATTTAGAAGGTTATGCCGTCTCAAAAGGGTTCAGTTTGAATCTGGATTTCGCTTTCACTTCGGGCTTAAAGATTTTGGCAGGTACTACGATTATGGACGTATCGAAGGTAGAAAATGGAATTGCTACCCGACAATTATTGACCGAAAGAATCACGGGAACGTGGACAATTTCCTACGAAATTCCGAAGATTGGTTTGAATATTGACTATACTGGAAATCTGTCAGGACCTATGAAATTGCCTCTTTTGGGCAAATTGGACCCTCGCCCCGAATATTCGCCCACTTGGTCGGTTCAGAATATTCAATTGTCTAAAAAATTCAAAAATGGCTTAGAAATTTACGGAGGAGTTAAGAATTTATTAAACTTCAATCCCGCCAATGGTTTACCTTTTTTGATTGCAGGTTCAAAAGACCCTTTCGATAAAAAAGTGGTTTATGATGCACAGGGGCAGGTTTTAGCAACCCCTACCAATCCGTATGCCGTAACTTTTGACCCTAATTATGTGTATGCTTCGCAACAGGGCAGACGGGCGTTTTTGGGATTGCGGTATGTAATGAAATAACTGGCTATCGGCAATTGGCTATTAGCTATCGGCTTATTTTATAGGCAATTAGGTCAAAACAGAGATTAGTAAATTTTAACTGATAACTGTCGAGATTTTAAACCTTCTTGATAGTCATATAATCAAAGCGGTATATTTGAAAATTAAAGATATGACTACAAGACGTGAATTTATCCAAAAATCAGCCCTCGCTACGGTAGGTACGATGTTGATTCCTAATTTCTTAAAGGGTTTTGAGCAACAGGCAATGGCACAGGCTCAACGCCAAGGAAAAATATTGGTCATCATTCAACTTTCGGGTGGTAATGATGGCTTGAATACTGTTGTCCCTTTTCGGAATGACATTTATTATCGTGAACGTCCAACGATTGCAATAAAGCAAGATAAAGTCTTGGAATTGACGGATGACATTGGACTAAATCCAGCGATGGGGGGTCTGAGAGGGCTTTATGATGATGGTAAAATGCAGATTATCAACAATGTAGGCTATCCAAACCCCGACCGTTCCCATTTCCGTTCAATGGATATTTGGCAAACCGCCAGTAGTTCAGATGAATATTTAAAAAATGGTTGGTTGGGCAGATATTTAGACGCTCAATGTTCGGGAAAATGTGAGCCATACCATGCCATAGAAGTAGATGATTCATTAAGTTTAGCGATGAAAGGCTCGAAGGTGAAGGGCATGGCAGTTCAGAATCCTCAGCAATTGTATAAGCAAACGCAAAATCCATTCCTTGAAAAACTCTCCAAAGTCAATCACGAAGAATTTGATAACGTAAATTATCTCTATAAAACGCTTTCAGAAACCATTTCTTCGGCAGATTATATTTACGAAAAATCAAAAGTTTATCAGTCAAAAGCCACTTATCCGCAAACAGATTTAGGCAAGAGGATGAAGACCATTTCGGAACTCATCAATTCAGGCGTACAGACCCAAGTGTATTATGCCTCACACGGGAGCTTCGACACGCATACAAACCAATTGAACCAACAAGAGCGTTTATTGAAACAATATGCTGATGCCATGAATATTTTTATGCAAGACCTCAAAGATAACGGACGTATGGATGATGTGTTGGTAATGACCTTTTCGGAATTTGGCAGAAGGGTAAAACAAAACGGATCGGGCGGCACAGACCACGGCACGGCAAGTAATGTTTTTGTGATGGGTGGAAAACTAAAAATCGACAAAAGTCTTATGCAAGCCCCTGATTTACAGAACCTTGACGAAGGAGATTTGAAATATAAAGTCGATTTCAGAGATATTTATGCTACCGTTTTGGATAAATGGTTGGAGGCGGATTCAGTGGCGGTTTTAGGGAAAAGGTTTGAGGGTTTGGGTTTTGTTTGAAAGTTTGTAAAACTTAGTACCGTAAAATGTCTGAATTTGGATTCGTCAGATTTTAGGATTTTTTGGATTAGTACCCAAGTGAAATCCAAAAAATCCATAAATCTGACGAATCCAAATTCAGACAATAAGAGATTATTTATCATTTGAAATCATATTTGACGAAAAGGATTAAGTAAAATTTAAAACAAAAAAGAGGCATGAAGCCTCTTTTTTATTTACTAAAAATCTAATAATATTATTTATTCAACAATTCATCAAACGTCAAACCAATATAGAAAGTTGAACCGATAGTTGGGTTTCCGTAACCTGTATAATAAGCATTACCCATTACGTTGTTTCCACCTACTTTCAAGATTGACTTAATACTTGAAATCTTCTTACTAACCTGAATATCCAAGGTATTGAATTGTGGTACATATCCTTGTCTGTTTTGAGAAATTAAGCTACTCGCAATTCCCGAAGGACCATCAAATGCCTCTTGGTATCTCCAAGTTACTCCGAATCCGAATCCCGTTCCTGCAATATTACGATTGTTCAAACTGGCATTCACACGGTACAATGGTGTGCTATAGCCCGTTTGCTGATTATCTTTAGGTAAATCAATTTGATTAGTTACTTCATTTCTTGCACCATTCAATCCCAAATTAAAACCACCTGGTAAAGTGTAATCAAAACCTAAACCCCAACCTGCTGTTTTTACGTCAACCGTTTGGTTTCCAGAAATTGAGTACACATTTAAAGGAGTTATATCTTGTGGTTTAGCTGCCGTTGTAACGGTTTGACCACTAATAAAATCTGTATATGTACTTTGGTAATAGTAAACATCTGCGTAAAGTTTTTCAACTAACAAACCCTTGTAACCCAATTCCCAAGTGTAAACTTTCTCTGGTTTATAATCCCCAAAAGTAACGATGGGTGCGGCTACGCCCGTACTTGCCGAGGCAATCACCGAGGTAAGAGCATAGGCTGGTTTACCTTGTAAATATCTATCACGCAAGAACGGAAGACCGCCTAATAATCTGGCACTACCTACGAACAGGTCAATGTACTGGTTCTGCGTAGTTGGCATACGGAAACCTGTCTGATAGGAAGCACGGATATTATGCTTTGAATTAGGTGAGAATACACCCGAAATACGTGGCGTAAATTGTCCATCAAAATTTTGATTTTTATCAAAACGCATTGAACCAGATAGTTTGAATTTTTCATCAAACATGGCTTTTGCTAATGAAACATATCCACCATATTCAACAATTGAGAATTCGTTACCGTTTTCATCCGTGGCAAATAAAGTTTTTCCAGAATTAAGGTTAAAAGAACGAAGGTTCGCCCCAACAATCACTTCCAAAGCATTATTAAATTTCTTCGTTAAATTATACATACCCTCTGCGTGATACATGGCAGTAGCATCTTTAAACAATGCACCAATAGCACGAGCCGAAGCGGGAGCTAAAATCCCTGGGATAGCTCTACTTTTTACAGCATCGCCTGCTGCAATAAAGGCAGGAGTACCTGGCAATAAACGACCCACATCGGCATTCGCTCTGGCAGAACCATAAAAAGAGGCTGGGTTGATAGCAGCCACGGCAGCGTTAGCAGCAGTTGCACCCGCAGTTAATGCTTGTACTTGAGTTTGTCCTGCTCTCAAAGCGTTGGTTACTGCAGTTTGAAAAGCATTACCGTATGCACCCAAAGCCGTTGCTCCGTAAGTTCCTGCAAAACCCGCTACATAATCACCATACCAAACTTCACTTTTTTTCCAAGTTTCATTAATACCACTCGCTAACGTTGAGTTAGCGTAAGAATCTCCTGAATTTTCTTGGGTTGTATAGGCACGCAAAAAGAAATCAGAACCTTTCAACTCTGCTTTTCCTTGCCACAACGTAAAGTTTTTGATTGAATAACGGTCTGAACCTGTGTAAAGACTGGTTCCATATCCATAGTTTCCTTGAATGATTGCCTCAACTTTATCGTTCAAACGGAAATGCAAAGCAGCATTCAATTTTAAACTTTTAGTAGTGTAATCTGCCAAGGTATTTTCTTCATAACCTGTACGAGAGACAACCACTGGAGCTGCGGGGAATACTGCATTAAAAATGGCAGTTGGCGTTAAAAAACCACCTGAACCAGCGGAAATTGCATTAATTCCAGCCGTTAATTGGTTGGTTGGGTCTCCCAAGATTGGTCTTAATAAATTTTGAAAACTCAAACTCTGGTTTCCTTCATCACCATAGACGTTGATACCATCATAGGCTTGGTCGGTGGCTCTCGTACCTGCACCCGCCAAAAAACCGTTCCTCAAACTTTGGTTTGAATAATTAGTAGCTTGCCAATCTTGAGCTTGTAAATACGCCAAATTCAATTTGAAAGCGATTTTGTTATTAAATGCTTTGGCATAACGGAAGCTATAATCCGTGTAACCCGTTGATGGTTCCGAGCGGTTTGGGGCATTCATCGTTCCAAATTTCACGTTGGCACTTAATCCTTGGTATAGAAATGGGCTTTTTGAGTTCATCAAAATAATACCATTCATGGCATTAGGTCCATAAAGAGCCGATGCTGCACCTGGAATTAATTCGACACTTTCTAAGTCTAATTCGCTGATACCTACAATATTACCCACGGCAAAGTTCAAACCTGGGGCTTGGTTATCCATACCATCCACCAACTGAACAACTCTTGGATTTCCGTTTCCGTTAAAACCACGAGTAGTAACTGATGAAAACGTCAAGCTCTGAACGTTTACGTCCACACCCTTCAAGTTTTTCAAGGCATCATAAAAGGAAGCCGATGGAGAAGTTTGCAAAGCTCGCAAATCCATTTTCTCAACCGATACTGGCGATTTCATCACGCTTTCTTCCACCCGTGAGGCAGAAACAACGATTTCTTGTCCCATGATGTTCTGCTCTTCCAACTTTATGTCAAAGTCAGTCTTGCTTTCCGTTACGCTGATTTCCTGCGTTTTGTAACCAACACTTGATACTGCAATAGTAAAAGGTGGGGTGGTTGTCGTTGAAAGGGCGAAGTTCCCTTTTGTGTCGGTAATCGTTCCAATTACTTTTCCTTTCACCGCAATACTCACGCCGATGAGTGTTTCCTTGGTAGCTCCATCGCTTACTTTACCCGAAATTTTAGTTTGTGCGAATGTTGATGCCATCAACATCATTGAGAAGATGAATCCCAAACTCGCTTTTGTAAAAATACGCTTCATACTTGCTATTTTAGTGAATTAAAAGTTATTTTATATTATTTTTGTAGTACAAAATTGCAAATTATTCCGCATAATACAGAATTAAATTTTGAAAATATTATGCAAGCTGAGTAATTATTTTCCCATTTTTTCAAAAAATTATTCAACAAACTATTTTATTGATGAAATATTATAAATTTTTAACTTTAATCTTAATTGCCTCATTATCAGGCTGTAATAAAACGCCTTATCAATTGAAAAGTCATTTTTCTGAGAATTTCATTCCTTCCGTTCCAGATTATTCCAGAACCGAAAACTGGGCGAGTTTACCCACAAAATCTGACCTCGCCGATAGAATTCCCCTCAAATCGGACTTGAAAGACGGACAAGCCGAAGCCAAAGTGGATGTGTTTTTCATGCACCCAACCGTGTTTACAAAAAAGCCCGAAAACCAGTACGAATGGAATGCCGACGTGAATGATGCTAACATGAACGAATCGGTAGATAATTCTACGATTCTCAATCAAGCATCTGCCTTTAACGGTTCGGGCAAAGTCTATGCTCCACGCTATCGTCAGGCACATTATCATGCTTTCAGAACTCAAGATGTTAATGACAAAAGGAAATCTCTTGACTTGGCATATACTGACATCAAAACGGCTTTTGAATACTATCTCAAAAACTACAATAATGATCGTCCCATTGTGATTGCTTCACACAGTCAAGGCACGGTTCATGCAATTCGTTTGATGAAAGAGTTTTTTGATGGAAAACCGCTTCAAAAGCAATTAGTGGCGGCTTATATCATCGGAATTGCTACGCAACCGAACGCTTTTAAAGACATAACTCCTTGTAAATTAGGCGATGAGACGGGTTGTTTTGTGTCATGGAATACTTATGGAAGAGATTATTATCCCTCTTCGCACAAGGCTGGTTTGAATACCGCCGTAAGTATAAATCCCCTCACGTGGACGTTAGATAGTACCTACGCACCTGCCAGCAAGAATAGGGGAGGAGTTGGTCCAAAATTTATGCTTTATCCAAATATTGTTGATGCTCAAAATCATGAAGGAATGGTTTGGGTGAATAGACCCAATATAACAGGTAGTAAACTTGTAAAAAATCAAAGTTGGCACATTGCTGATATTAATTTTTTCTACGTAAATATTAGAGAAAATTTGGCGTTAAGAATTGAAAAGTATTTAGCAAAAAAATGAACAATAACAATTATGTAGTAATCATGGCGGGTGGCGTTGGAACGAGGTTCTGGCCCTTCAGCCGAAGCATGAATCCTAAACAATTTCATGATGTATTGGGAACGGGCAGAACGCTTTTGCAACAAACTGCCGACCGTTTTGAAGATATTTGTCCGAAGGAAAATATTTTTATCGTAACCAATCAAGATTATATTCAAATCATCAAAGAGCAATTGCCTTTTATGACTGATAATCAGATACTTGCCGAGCCAGCCCGTAGAAATACAGCTCCGTGCGTGGCGTATGCTTGTTATAAGATTGCAACCCAAAATCCCGATGCCAACGTTGTAGTCGCCCCCGCCGACCATATTATTTTGCGGGAAAAGTCCTTTGAAAACAGAATAAATTTAGCGTTGGAAGCCACCGCAAAAAGTGATGTTTTGCTGACTTTGGGCATCATGCCTACTCGCCCAGATACGGGTTATGGGTACATCCAATACGTACAGACACAGGAGGAAGTAAAAAAAGTAAAAACGTTTAGAGAAAAGCCCAATTTGGAACTCGCCAAACTGTTTGTAACCAGTGGTGAATACGTTTGGAATGCTGGGATTTTTGTTTGGAATGTGCAATCAATTATGAAAGCCTTTGCCCAAAATAGCCCAAAAATTCATGAGATATTTTCAAGAGGAGAAAACGTTTATTTTACCAAAGAAGAAACCGATTTCATTAACGAAGAATATAAAACTTGTGAAAGTATTTCTATTGATTATGCCGTTATGGAGAAAGCTGATAACGTTTATACCGTGATGGGAGACTTCGGGTGGTCAGATTTAGGCACTTGGAAATCATTGTATGAAGTATCTGAAAAAGATGAAAATGAGAACGTTGTGGACGGCGAAACCATGCTTTATGGCGTAACGAACAGCATTATCAAAACGCCCAAAGACCGCTTGGTTGTGGTGCAGGGATTGGATGGTTATATCATCGCTGAATACGATAACGTATTAATGATTTGTGAAAAAGAACAGGAGCAATTTGTAAAAAACTTTGTGGCGGATGCGGGGAAGAGGGGGGAGGAATTTATTTAGAAGAATGAATTTTAAGGAAGTCGATATTCGGGGAGGTCTTCGCTTCAAGCGAAGACCTCCCTTTTGCCTATCACATTTTCACCAAAGCATTTCCTCTCAAAACGGGCAACACATCATATACATCGTGTTGCAAGCAATAGGATATATCTTTCTGAATACCAAGCCGTTGCAGTCTTTTTACGTGCGATGAGGAGGCAACGCATGACAGTAAATCGTCTTTGCCCAAATTATATAATCGTTGTGCCATCAGAGCAGCATCTTCCTCAATCATAAACTCATCTTGTAAACGCTCGACCAACGCCCCCGCAAAGAGAGTATCTTCTAAATTTGGTTTGCCTTTCCAACCCGCACACAAAACCAAAATGTCATATTGCTGGTCTTTGAGATAAGTCGTTAATGCCCCCAAATTCAAAAAAGAGCCAATCATCACTTTCACGGCAGATTTTGATTTGGTGATTGCCAGCGTTCCATTGGTCGTGGTTACGCAAATGGTTGCTCCGTTCACTTTTTCAGTCATGTAATTGAAAGGTGAATTATCAAAATCGAAGCCTTCGGGGGTTTTGCCATCCCGTTCAGCCGCTGCCAAATAACCTTGTTGTTGATAACTTACACATTCATCAATGGTGGCAACGGGAATGATTGCCTCCACGCCATAAGCAAAGGCAGTTGTCATGCAGGAAGTAGCCCTAAAAATATCGACAACCACTACGATAGAATTTTCAATATTGTGTAAATGTAATAATTCTGGAGTTAAACAAACGTCTATTTTTTTCATATAAATTGCAAATAAAGTCTTTTACTTCGCATCCAACAACATCAAGAACATTTCCGAAGCGTGCCAACCATGAGTAACACACAATTTTGTTTGAGCATATATGGGGTCAATAACGTTCATTCCCTCATAATTGACATCTTTTGATTCTGATTCCCAAGAAAGCGGATAGTCTGATAACGATATCATTCCTCTTTTTTGACTTGAAAAATGGTCTTCTGCCCAAGTCAAATAAGGATATTTTGTGCTGGTTGTTTCGTCAAATTGTCTTCCCCCCACACTCTCGGTACGATAATCCCACCAAACCAGCGTAGAGTAATTATCATAAACTAAGGGTATTTTATATTCGTCTGAAATGCCCAACGATTTCAAGCCAAATTTCAGCCATTTCGTCTGATAAACGGGGTGAAAAGCATAATCAGTTTTGCCTTCAATATAATTGGCATTTTTATAAGAATCTGCCATTTCTAAAACCTTTTCAATAAGTGGATGCTTACGGTCGGAAACGGTTGAAATGATGTATAAAACCTGACCTAAATTATCAATTTCGGGGCTTCCGTCCGTATTTTTATCGCAAGGTTCTTTGAGATTCGCAATCCAATTAACAATCAAATTTATATTATCGGTTTTCTTCAAAACCATCGTCATGATGGCGGCATCACGGTATCGAGGTTTTTGATAAACCATAAAATTGGGAACGGGTAAACCTTCGTCCACATTGATCAATACTTCGTGATGCAATACCCGCAAAACAGGTCCAAATTTTTTATCAGAAAAGGTGGGCAAACTCATCCGACTTTCCCCCATAATGAGTTGCATTCCGTTTTCGTAGATATAAACTCCTTGTGTATCTTCTTGAATATCAACAGCTTTACCATTTTCAAGCTCTAAGTGAACTAAATATTCAGAAGGGACGATAACGGCAGTTTTCACCTTCCAACGCCGCAGAACTTTCCCAGTTTTGGCATTGATAAGACTCCCGCTTTTATACATCATTTTGAGACGGTCGCCCATGCCAAAAAAGAAAAAAGTGATGTCAGGAAGAGTTCTTATTACGGAATGTTCTTTTCTGAGAATCGTCAAATTATCACGATACGTTTGGAGGGCTTTTTCGGCTTTGGCTTGAGTAAATATTTGAGCGTTTATGCCAACATGAAAAGAAAAGAAAATTAGGGCTATAATTAATCGTTTCATCGGTTAGTTTATCAATTTGGCGGTTAGTGAACCACAAATATACAGATTGATAATCAATTAGACGGCTTTTTTGAATGAAAGACATAGCCGCACTAATCAAATAGAGCATAAATGCTTAAATCCGTTCAATATTATCACTTTTTACTAAGTTCATACTCTGAAATTTTAAGAATAATTGAGCTAAAACGATAACATCTTCACGACTATAATCAGCTATTTTTAGAAGATCTTTTTCATGATAGTAAACATGATTTACTTGGTCGCCGCTGATATCGTCTTTGCAACATTCAATCCCCATAATGGTTGCCATCAATTCCAAAGAGGTGTAGTGCTTTTTATCGCCAAATTTCCACATATCCAACGTGTCGTAGTGCGGAATTTCCCAAGGTTTTCGTCCCGAAAGTTGAAGGGCAGTTGGAATGGTAACTTCATTTACCAACATCCTGCGGCAGATATAGGGATAGTCAAATTCCTTTCCATTGTGGGCACATAGGGAAAGAGCAGTAGGTTTGTAGTTTTTTTCAACTAATACTTTAAATTCTCCCAATAATTGCTTCTCGTTGTCATTGTAGATAGATTTTACTTTTAGGCAGACTTCTTTGTCTTCGTTAAAATGAAAGAATCCAACGCCAATAGCCACTATTTTTCCAAATTCAGCATAAATTCCAGCACGGTCAAAATAGAATTCTTCATCGCTCATATTTCTTGGATTCGACAAATACTTTGCCTTATGTAACCATAATTTTTGCATCTGTTCAGACAAGAGTGTAAAATCAGATTCTCTCGAAACCGTTTCTATATCAATGAATAATAAGTTTTTGACTATCTTTTGGAAATCCATTTTAGTTTCGATGTTTGATGTTGGTACGGGCGGCGTTCTGCTTCGATGCGACCGTTGCTTCGGTTCGATGAAGTCTTTACTTCGGTTCATTTTGCAAAATGCACTTTTTTTATTTACGACTTACGACTCTTAGCTTTTTACTTACGACTTACGACTCATTCGTGTAAAATTCCTTCCAAATTTAATTGTTCAATTTTAATCAAATTCTCTTCCCTTATGCTTTCAGGAACAAAGATAAATTTTTTATCAAATAACTGATTATCAATGAAATAACTCAGCCAATATTCATTATTCAAATGAAAAACTTCTGGAAAAATCATCTCTACTTTCACAATTCCTTCGGGCGGAATATCTTCTAAAAAATGCCTTAATTGAGAGGTTTTGATGGGATTTTCGTCCTTATCAAAACCATATCCACGGGACGTTACGAAAACATTGGTCAATTTACTTTTCAAACGATTGATTAAATAAACGTTCCATTCGGGTTCGTTCAATTCATTAAAATTGCGGGCAATGGTGATTTTTACGCCCTCAACAACTGGAAATTCTATATCTTTTTTCATGGATTTACTCAAATATATTTTTTAAATGACCAAACATTTTATCACTAACTTCTTGAAAATCAACCTTTTTGCTTAATTCTTTTTCCATTGAAGTAACCGCTTTATCATCAATGCCGCAGGGGATTATATGTTTGAAATAACTTAAATCAGTATTAACATTCAAGGCAAATCCGTGCATCGTAACCCAGCGACTTGCCTTCACACCCATGGCACAGATTTTACGTGGATTTTTTCTTTCTACATGGTCAATCCATACGCCCGTGAGTCCTTCAATACGCCCTGCGTCAATCCTAAAATCTGCACAAGTACGAATGATGGCTTCTTCCATTGACCTCATGTAGCGGTGAATATCGGTAAAAAAATTCTCTAAATCCAAGATTGGATAGCCTACCAATTGCCCTTTGCCGTGATAAGTAATATCCCCTCCCCGATTGATTTTATAATATTTGGCTTCGTATTTTTCTAAACCTTTTTCGTCTAATAAAAGATGTTCGGGCTTGCCACTTTTGCCCATGGTATAAACGTTTTGGTGTTCACAAAACAAAAGATAATTAGGTGTAAGTATTTGATTTTCAGAAGATAAATTTCGGTTTTCTAATTTAATGGCTATAATTTCGGCATGAAGTTTTTCTTGATAATCCCAAGCGGTCTGGTAATCAATTAGTCCTAAATTTTGGAAGATTATGGTTTTATTTTGGCTCATTTATTTATAGCACGCAGATAACACAGTTATAAAATAACGCTGATTATCACTGACTTAAAAAGATTCCTATGACTTCACTTTTTCTTGGTTAATTTACACTGAAATTTTTAAAATCATTGGAAGTATTACTCACTTTTCTCTATTCTGTAACCTTTCTACTCTACCTTAAAGTTCCCCTTGAAATCCACTTCCTTACGATGAAAAGGGTCAAGAATTTTGTCAATTAATTCTGCCAACATTGCCCGAGTGATGGGTTGGTTTTTATTCGGATAATTTTTCATGATTGATTGCAAATAATCAGCAGGAACGGGTTGTATTTTTGTGAGAATCTCGAAGGCATCATCAGCTACTAATTTTTCTGATAAAACTTGTTCATTAGCTTGCATTTTTAGGGTCGGATAAAAGGTTTTCAGTGCCTTAATTACTTCTCCATTGGTCATCACAGAATCGGGGTAAAACCACGTCTGGTTAGACCATTTCATATTTTTGCCTTCTCCTTTCGAGATTCCCGTTGTGCTAATTCGGTGGATGGCTTCAAAATTCGGATGGTCGGGTTTTACATCTAAAAATGGCAATAAATATGCCTTCGATTTCAAAAGATTCTCTTGTACTTTTCTAATAGAAACCTGTCGGGGTGAAATCTTTTCCTGCACACACAAAGCCGCTAATGTACCCGCCGCTTGACCAATTTCCATCACCACGGGTTGCAAACGACTTGCTCCGTTCACGAGGTTAGAAACCGAGATAGATTTCTCCGCAACTATCAGATTATCAATGCCTTCTGGAATCAAACTGCCCAACGGAATACTGAATGAAGGTACGGGAACGAAATATAAATCAGGAGCTTCAGTATTTTTCCCATGATGCTGGTCAATGGGGTAATCACCCACGGCGATGGCGGTGCGATAGAGTGGTTCGGATTGTTCATAAGGCTTTTCCAGATGGTTCATATTGGGGCGAGCCAAACCATGAATTCTACGACTTTCACGATGATAGGGAATCAGTGGAAGTTTGTCTTCCGTGGGAAACTCATCCGCCAATCCCAAGGTTTTCCAACCTAATTCTGTTTGCATAAAATAGACAAAATTGAGGGTGTGTTCCTTTGCTTTTCGGATGGCTTCTTGGCGTTGGGCATCGTTCATTTCCACCATATTTGCGTAGAAATCATTGCCATTAATGGGCCAATTAATCATGAATTTACCGTTTTGAAGTTGTCCATAAGTTTTCATTTTCTCACAGTCCCAGAGGCGAGGCATCTTTTTATCGGGACAAAGTTTTTCACAAGCACAAACAAATTCTGCTTTGTTGTAAGATATTGGTTTACTGATGGTTACGTCTTTATTAAATTCTTTTAAGACCACCACATACGTTAAATCTTGGACGATATCATTGGCTTTTTCGGGAGCAACTCTTTCGTTGTAAGTAGTTTTTGATTCCATACCTACATCATATTTTACGCCTAATCTTGCCGCTACATCTCCCAATTCAGTAGCATCAATTAGTATTTTGGAATTAATGGAAATATCATCCGAAAAATCAACCGCCCAACCTTCTGGTTTCTTTTTAATATTAAGGAATTTTACGGAAGAAATCACGCTTAAATTACGTTCTTTTGCACACATTTCCCGCAAGATTTTTTGGGCAACTGAAGGCTCGAACATCACCGAACTCACCCAACCCGAAGCTAAGGCTTGCGGACTACCGTAGTGCTTTTCTATGTTCATTCTGAATTCATGCCAAAGCCCCGAGTGTAAATTATGATTGCCATCAATGGCACTGACCCCCGCCGAGGTCATCATGCCCCCGAGCCACGGGGTTTCTTCTACGATGATAGTTTTCGTACCCATGCGGGCAGACTGAATGCCCGCCATCACGCCACTGGTGCCTCCGCCAATGATTAGCACGTCAGTTGTAAACTGACTTTTGTCAGAAAAAGCATTTTCAGAAAATGAAATTAGACAAAATAAACATAAAATATTTTTCATGGCATAAAAATTGTTTAATCGTTGAGATATTATAACGTTTTTTTAGCAATTTTGTAGAAACACATAATTTTGACGGAATAAGATTTTTTGTTCACAGTGCTTAAAATAATGTTTAGAAACAAGTTATTACTATTTTTACCACTAAGTATTCTTTAATTTGTAACCATGTTGAAACGTATTTACTTCCTGCTTGCAACTGCTAATTTACTATTCATTACCAATATTTCCGCACAAGATTTTAAGGGCAAAGTCACTTCATATTTGATGGAGGCTTACGGCGATACCACCACTTCAGGCGAAATTCTGAGCAAAAATACTCTGACGGCTTCACACGAATATTTTCCTTTGGGAACTGTGATTAATATTGTCAATCTCAAAAACAATAAATCGGTTCAAGTTACCATCAACGATAACGAAATTTCGGATGATGATTTGACCCTCAAGTTTACGCACGAAGTAGCTCAAATCTTAGCGATGAAAAATCAAGAGATGATTGACGTTAAAATATCAGTAACAACTTGGGGGAAAACCTGCATTAATCTTGCCGAAAATACCAAGAAAGAATCGGACTTCAAAATTGATTTCAGAAAATATGATTACGTAAAACCCATTGCTTTAAAAAAGAATTGAGTAAACGGTTAAGGTGCTTATTTTCAAATACTTATAAAGTTGTTTTCTCTATTCATCAGTATTTTCTCAGCATTTAAAGCAACAGGGAAGTCCATTGAACGTTATTTCGATGGACTTTTTTCGTCCAATATTCAAAAAGCATTCCGTAATACATTAACTTTGGAGTACCTTTCCTTTACTAAATATAGATAATATGAAGTTTCTAAAAACAATTTTCGTCCTTACTTTATTTGCCTTATTAAGTGATGAACTATTTGCTCAAGAAGAGTACACGCAAGAGGCAAGCGTATATGCCATCGGGCGATACGGTAAGAAGATGTCCAATGGTGATTATCTTAGTAGTCGCCACAAGACTTGTTCGCACGAATTCCTACCCATGGGTTCGTTAATTCAAGTAACCAATCCCGTAAATCGGCGTTCGGAAGTGGTGGAGGTGAATGGCAGAAGTCAAAGTACGCCCATTGAATTAACCCACAGCGTTGCCCATGATTTGGGGATAACGGGTGGAAATAGACCAAATATAAAGGTTTTTGTGATGAGAAGGGGCGATGATAATTCGGTAATTAATCAGACGGTTGTAGCCGAAAAGCAAAACAAAAATATGACTTATGGTAGTCAGACAGCTTATTCGCAGTTACCCATTTTCTCAAATTCTGGGAAAACGGAAACCGTAGAGAAGAAAAAGGCGTATGAATTTTCGATGAATTTTCCTCAACATCAGCCCGTTACGGATGTTTCTCAATTGAAAAATGTGAAGGTAGAGAAGACAGATTCAGCATCAAAGAAGAAAGAAGCACTTATCAAATTGGACACCGAAGAAAAACCGTCAAGACCAATTCCGACTTTGAAAATGAAGATTGATGATAATTGAGCGGTTGGTAAACGGCTTTCGGCAATCAGCCTTAGACAGTCATAATTAAAGTATCAAATGCAAAAAGCCTTCAAATTTGAGAATTTGAAGGCTTTTCTATGATTATTAACCGATTACTGCAAATTAATTGCTAAACGCTGACTGCCCAAAGCCGACCGTCAATTTACAAATCTACCGCACAACCATAAGCCGCTTCGGTTGCCCCTTTAATGGCTTCTGAAATGGTTGGGTGAGGGTGAATTGAGGTCATTATTTCGTGGGCAGTTGTTTCTAATCTACGAGCTACCACTACCTCCGCAATCAATTCTGTAACGTTATAGCCAATCATGTGAGCTCCTAAGAATTCACCGTATTTGGCATCAAAAATTACTTTCACAAAACCGTCTCTTGCTCCTGCGGCAGTGGCTTTTCCAGAGGCTACGAAGGGGAATTTACCCACTTTAATTTCATATCCCGCTTCAATGGCTTTCTTTTCTGTTAGACCCACTGAGGCGATTTCTGGCGTGCAGTAAGTACAACCTGGAATATTGGAATAATCCAAAGCCTCCACGTGATGTCCAGCGATTTTCTCAACGCAAATAATACCTTCCGCCGAGGCAACGTGTGCGAGGGCAGGACCAGGCGTAATATCTCCGATGGCAAAATAGCCTGGTATGTTCGTTTGATACCATTTATCCACCGTGATTTTACCTTTGTCGGTAATAATTCCTACTTCTTCCAAACCAATATTTTCAAGGTTTGAGATTACCCCAGCTGCTGAAAGAACAATATCGCAATCAATGGAGATATGACCCGTTGGCGTTTTTACCGAAACTTTACAGCCTTCGCCCTTGGTATCGACCGATTCAACGGATGAATTAGTATAAATATCAATGCCTAATTTTTTGTATTGTTTGGCTAATTCTTTAGAAACGTCTTCGTCCTCTACAGGTACTACATTTGGTAAAAATTCAACAATGGTTACTTTCGTTCCCATGGCGGCATAGACGTAAGCAAATTCAACGCCAATTGCCCCAGAGCCAATGATAACCATTGATGCAGGCTGATTTTCCAAAGTCATTGCTTTGCGATATTCAACCACTTTTACGCCATCAATTGGGATATTTGGTAAGGCTTTTGCTCTTGCACCCGTGGCAATCATGATGTTTTTAGCATCATAAACGGTTACTTTTCCATCAACTGCGGTTACTTCTACTTTCTTATTTTTTAAGGCTCTTCCATTACCCATCAATACGTCAATCTTGTTTTTTTTCATCAAGAATTGAACGCCTTTTGACATTGAATCTGCCACTCCACGAGAACGTTTGATGACTGCTCCGAAGTCGGCGTGGGATTCAGAAACGGAAATTCCATAGTCGGCAGCGTGTTTGATATATTCAAAAACCTGAGCCGATTTCAATAATGCTTTTGTGGGAATACAGCCCCAATTGAGACAAATACCACCCAAAGACTCACGTTCTACCACCGCACATTTCAAGCCCAACTGTGAAGCACGGATTGCCGCCACATAGCCACCAGGACCAGAGCCAATCACGATTAAATCATAAACTTGCGACATTTTGTTATATTTTTAAGGGAATAATACAATTTTATGGTACAAAGATAAGGATTGGAATAGTTAATAATTAGTAGAAAATAATTAATAGTTTTATAAGGATAAATTAGCCTATATTATGTTATTGCTTACGGTCTTGATTATTAAGGATTTATTGATAAGTTTGTAGTATTGCTAATCATTAATCATAATTTACTCCACGAATTTTACTCCATGAAAAAAGTAATTTTTACCTTAATCACTATTGCTACGTTTTTTCTCTCACCACTCACCTCAGAAGCATCCCATTTTAGATATGGTCATATTACTTGGACACGAGTGCCAGGAACTCGTACCGTTACTTTTACCGTAACAACCGCTTGGCGATATGATTTCACCGAATCGGTAAATCTTGACTTTGGCGATGGAACACCAATTGTTACCGTTACGGGAACTGAAATACAATACGTTCCTAATAATTACAGAGTTTTTCAGGGGCAAGTAACCCATACTTATGCTACGGATGGACCTTTTACGGCATCTTTCAATAATTGCTGTCGGATTTCAACGCTACAAAATGGGGCGGATAATTTCTTTACGGTTTCTTCCCTTGTCTGTTTGAGTAACAATAATTTGGGGTCGCCCGTTTGTTCCTCTCCTGTCATTATCGAAATGAGTGCGGGTAACCTCAATCAATATCAACTGATTATGTCAGAACCAGATGGTAGTCCTATTACGTACTCAACTACGGCTCTTGCCTCCTCAAATTATGTACCTTCGGTGGGTGGAAATACGGCATCGGTTAGTTCAACTGGGTTGATTAGTTGGAATACCACTGGAGCACTGGATGGTCAATTGTATCAGATGAAAGTAAGTATGTCGGATGGATGTGCTGCCACCGAGATAGATTTTATCATCAAAATTACGGCTTGTTCATCCACACCCGCTTCAGCCATACTTTCGGGAACTCAGAGCATTAATTTAGGGCAAAGTGCTAATTTAAATGCAACGTTTAATGGTACTCCCCCGTGGACATATCGTTTATCGGGAACAACAACTGATATAACTACTTCCACTACGCCAACTACTATTTCGGTAACTCCTACCGTTTTAGGGGCAAATACTTACACTTTAACGTCAGTATCAAATACTTGTGGAAATGGAAGTGTATCGGGTAATGCGGTAGTTACTACCAATGTGCCTCCTCTGTTATTAGCTTGCTATCCATTTAATGGCAATGCCTAGGATAGTAAAGGAACGAATCATGGAACGGTCAATGGAGCAACCTTAACGACTGACCGCTTTGGAAATGCTAACAGTGCGTATAATTTTGATGGAAATGGTAATTATATTGCTATTCCTGGGGGTACACTTGCTGTAAGTCAATACACTTATTCTGCTTGGATAAGTGCCAGTGAATTGCCTGCCTATGGAGAGTCAAGAACAATATTATCAGTCGGAAATGCAGGAGGAGACCAATTTTTGATGTTGTTAAATAGTAGTGCGACAAATGGTCCAGCCTGGAACTATGGCTCATATATGGGTTATGTTACGCCTGTGCTTCCTCCGCTTTTATCCTATACTTCGGTCGTTGCCAACAACTGGGTTCATTTTGTGGTAGTTAGGTCTTCGACAGATAGAAAAATCTATATCAATGGACAATTATCGGTAAGCAATACTGCTTCTGGGAGTCCATATTATAGCACTCCAATATTGGGAGCAATTGGTGCAAGATTTAATAACACCCAAATACAGACTTTTAAAGGGGCAATTGATGATGTAAAAATATACAGTGGAACATTAAACGATGTTCAAGTACAGGCTTTGTATCTTGCTGAACAACAATGTCCTACTATTGAAACAGGGGGATTATTGGCAGTTACGAGTCTTTCGTCAACTATTGCTTGTGTGGGAGGCAATGTTACAGCAAATATCATTACTAATAATATTAATACAAGCACAAGTGCTATCAGTGTGCAATTATCCGATGCTTCGGGCAGTTTTACTAATCCCGTTCAAATAGGAACAGGAACTTCTAATACAATAGTATGTACAATTCCTTCAAATTTAACGGGTGGAAAGTATAAGGTCAGAGCGGTTTTTGGTATTTCGCCCAATCAAGTCGTTAGTGTTAATAGTTTACCTTTGACGTTGAATCCAAAAATAACTATTATTCCAAATATTACTACCGCAAATACTACTATCTGTAATTCAAATAGCATTATACTTTCTGCAACTGGCTGTTTATTAAATACTTATGTATGGACGGGCGGATTGACGGGTTCAAGCATTACCGTTTCACCTTCCAGTACAAAGTCCTATAAAGTTGCTTGTGTTGCTACGCCATGTGTGGGTGATAGTAGTTCGGTTGTTACCATAACGGTTAATCCAAAGCCTCTACTTCCTACTATTACTTCACCCAATACCACAATTTGTAGTGGAATAAGTACAACTTTAACGGCATCGGGTTGTGCGAGGACTTATACTTGGACAGGCGGATTGACAGGTTCGAGTGTATCGGTTTCGCCTACGACTACCAAATCTTATAAAGTTGTATGTACGGTAAATAATTGTAATAGCGATAGCACTAATGCTGTTATTATTACCGTTAATCCTAAACCTTCTCCGCCCAATACCTCCGCCAATAATTCATCTATTTGTAGTGGAGGAAGTGCTATTTTAACGGCAACTGGTTGTGTAGGAGGCAGTTATACTTGGACGGGAGGTTTAATTAGTGCCAGTATTACGGTTTCGCCAACCGTTACAAGGTCTTACAATGCCGTTTGCAGAATCAATAATTGTGTCAGTGATAGTAGTCTTGCCTTAATAATAACCGTTAATCCAAAACCTGCAAGTCCTACAATATCAGTCAGTAATACCACCGTTTGCAGTGGCGTAAGTACAACCTTAACGGCAACTGGCTGTGCAGGAGGCACTTATGCTTGGACGGGCGGACTCACGGGTTCAAGCATAACGGTTGCACCCATCACTACGAAAGCCTATAAATCGGTTTGTATTGTTAATAATTGTTCGAGTGATAGTAGTGCCGCAAGTACCATTACCGTCAGCCCTACATCACCCACTCCAGTAACTACTGCAACGAGCGTTTGTCAAGGCAATTCAATTGTAGTAGGAAATGGGTTAAAATCAACAACTCCTAATTGTTCGGGCGTTGGAGGAAGCACCACCGTAAGTTATTCGGGCGGTACAGTTGGATACGATGGTGGAGGTAGTAGTGGAAGTAATCCTACGGCAGTTGCGACAGGACTTACTGGCACAATCACTAAAATTGTAGTTTCGGCAACATGGTTGAAAAAGGCAGGTGGTGATTATACATCTTGTGGAGTACCACACATCGGAGGCAATCCCTCACTTAGTGAAATGAGTTTTATCTTACAAGCTCCCGATAATACCTTGATTACCTTAGTTCCTGCCAATACTTATCAAGGAAATTATGTGGGTGGTGTAATAACTACTTTTGACGATG
>JBBRMR010000080.1:0-22080 GCA_038230735.1 Cytophagales bacterium | reverse complement strand
GACTAAGCGAAAGGTATCAACTCATTGCCCCAGAAGTGAAAAAAGCCTACGAATCCTTAGAATATTCAACCGATAAAATAAGAGAAATCTACTCAATCAAGAGTCAACCGACACTTTACAAGATTTTAGCCTTTGCTAAGGTTGATGTGAAAGGATTTTTGAAGAAGAGAGAGAATGGGGCTAAGAAAAAATAATTTTTCTTACAAGTAATTGTTAATCAGTTAGTTAAACCGTTTTCGTGGGAAGTTTGCCCCAAATTTAAGTGACTCCCCATTGTTCGAGTTGCCACAGCACAAAAGATAAACATTTTGGACTTTTTGGGAAAGACTGTGCCTCATGCCATGCCACAACCCAATGGACAATTCCAGAATTTCAGCATCCTGCCTTACGCTCAACTGATTGTGTTCAATGCCATCAAGTACCCCCAAGTCATTATATGATGCACTTTGAGATGGTGGACAAAAATGTTGCCGCTCGTGATAAGGCTTCGGGGGATGCCTGTTGTGAAGGGGTTAAAGTGAATCAATGCTATTCTTGCCATCAAACAACCGCATGGAATGATATTAAAGGAATAGGATTTTACAAACATCATTGAAAATAAATACTTTAATCAAACGCTCTTAGCAATCTTTCCCATAATCTGATGATTCTCCCCAAACCGACAAAGTGCCTCGCAATGTTGGCGAAGTTCTGAAAACAAAATGTATTTGATTGGCGTTTTTATTTGCTTGATGGATGGGCGTGAAAGTTGCGAAATCACATCCTTCTCTCGACTGTTAGGTACAACCAAATAAAATATTTCATCTCCATCCGCAATGGAGTATGAGAGGTCTGTCAATCGCAAAATACCCGAATAGATACTGGTACTTTTTTCGACTTCAAAGGCACAAATGACATTGTTTGTCCCCTTGTCAAACCACAAAACATCAATCAATTTGATAGTATTGGCAGTTTCTCTATCGCAATTGATAGCGGGGAATTTATTGGGACTCATAAACGAAAAGCTTTGTCCACCGTAAGACCTTGAACGGTCATTGGATGCCACAAAAGCATCATATCCTAAACTTTGTCCAATTTTCAAGAGGTGGAATTGCATTTCTGAATGTAGATTTTCTTCTAATTTTTCCGCTTGAATTTCCTTTTGTCGTTTTTCGATATTTTTTTCAAATTTATTCCTTTCCTCTTCGCTTAAATATTCATCATTTCCAATCAACATTTTTTGCGTTCCCACCTCAAAACAAAGTCCCGCAATTGCTCCTAAATCGTTGGAAAGATGGGCTTTATACTTGATATTAGTCTCCATTAACACCTCTCTGATTTTTAAATATTCAGACCATGAACCCAACTTTTTTTTATCGTTGAATAAAGCATTAAACCCATTCACGATTGCCGTATTGAATGGTGGAAATAAAGTGGGATGCAAAAAATATAAAATACTACCCACGGCTGGACCTAAACCTTTTATTTTTAAGGCATCCAATCGGACGATTTCCTTGATGATTTGTTCTTCTGATTTGGCATTAATACAATTTTCTAAAAATTGACCAAAAGCCTTTTTGTTGCCTTGATGCTCGTAAATATCAGGAATTCGCAGTTTTGGTTTCCAATAAAAAGGGTGCGAAATTCCCACAAATATTTGCTTCTGTTCGGCTATACAACTCAACACAAATTCCAAAGAACTACCTTTAAAATCATTGGGAAAAGTTTTGTTTTTAATATCTTCCACAACCTGTAAAACTCCTCTGCGGATAGTGCGAAAGGCTTTTAGGCGTTGGTCGTTGTCAATAAACCAAGTATTAAAAACACTTTGGCTATCGGTTTTATATTGGGTAATGATGTGGTTTAAATCGGTTGCCATCAGTAATGATATTTCTTAATTTACTCAAAGTTAGTGATATAAGTGTTCCATAAAACATTCACCTTTTTGGAATAATTATTCATATCAATATTAACCTATACAAACTCATCATTCAAATCACTGACAGCATTTTTTAATGAATAATTTTTTGAAAAACCATTTTAAGAATTTCATGTTTGTGCTATTTGTGGTTGTTGAATATGACAATACCTGTTCAGCTTTATTTTCATGCTAATCCATGAAATTTCATCAAAAGATATTTTATGTCTTTTTAGCCCTCTCCTAAAAAAGTTATCTAACTCTTTGTCAGACATAGTTAGCCAATTATTTTTCATCTTTCTTTGCTTTAAAATATGAAAATGTACCAATCATGGTATTAATTGATTGCAAAATTGTGATTTCTTTGAAACCAGTTTCTTTAATAAAGTCTGGTATTTTCCCTTTTACATTATCATCCGTAGTTTTGAAACCATCTAACAATTGGACAAACCCAAAGCTAAAACGCATCAATAAATTTTGAGCTTTTCCCCAATCTGCAATAATGAGTGTGCCGTTAGGTTTCAGAACTCGGTAAATCTCTTTAAGACAAAACCATTTAGTGTCGGCATCCAACTGATGAAATACCAAGCAACTATACACTTTATCGAATTGGGCATCTTGATAAGGAAATACGCCACCATCATACAAATCCAATGCTACTTCTAACCGTTGATTTATTAATTTATGTTCGGTAATTGCTTTAACTTTGGGGTCAATATCCAGTCCAGAAAGCTGTATGAAAGGATTTTGTGTTTTGAGTTTGATTAGATTTTGTCCCGTACCGAAACCAAATTCTAAAATCTTTTCCTCTTTTTGAGGGTTAATTTCTTTGATTAACGTTTCACGGATTCTCCTTTCAGGCATCGTCAAACGAATCGTTAGGTCGTAATAATTGGTCAAAAAATCATATCCTAACGCTGGGATAAATGGTTTATCTTGCATTTAAAATCAGTGTTTATGATTAGTTTTGTTCATGTCATCCTCGGGCATACAGTGGTTTTCATACAAACAATGAACGGCACAGGCAGCTTGTTGTTTGTAGTTATTGTGCAATAGCATAACGGTTTCGCCCTTGGCATTGGTCACCTTACACATTCCCGTATGATTTGCTTTTCCGATGGTATATTTTTCTTCATTATCTTTGAAATAATAAACGAATGAACCATTTTTAGGGGCTTTTCCAATAACTTTCCCATTCAAATCTACGGTGTTTCCATTTTCATCAATTCGAGTCATTGCCTTTCCAGATGGGTCAAAACTACCTTCGGGTGTCATTTTACCGATGATAGAATTATGGTTCATAATGTGTCCTTTTGAATCAACCATTGGCGTTGATTTTTGGGCGAATACGCTTAAAGAAGCGGTCATGATTAAGGCAATAATCACTGTTATATTTTTCATTTTTTTTGCAATACGTTGCCACGTTTTGTTAAATTATGTTCCTAAATTTTTAAACTCTTTAATCTCAAAGCATTTAAAATTACCGATACTGAACTAAAACTCATGGCTAAGGCGGCAATCATGGGAGAAAGTAAAATGCCAAAAAATGGATATAATACCCCTGCGGCAATTGGAACGCCTAATGCGTTGTAAATAAAGGCAAAAAATAGATTTTGCTTAATATTTCCCATCACGGCATGGCTCAAATTTTTGGCTTTTACAATGCCTTGCAAATCCCCTTTTACCAACGTTATTTTTGCACTTTCAATCGCAACATCCGTCCCCGTTCCCATCGCAATTCCGATGTCCGCCTGTGCCAAAGCGGGAGCATCATTGATGCCATCACCCGCCATTGCCACCATCTTTCCTTCGGCTTGCAATCGTTTAATTTCTTTCAATTTATCCGCTGGTAAACAACCCGCTTTGTACGAACTTAACTGTAATTCATCTGCCACCGCTTTTGCCGTATTTTCATTATCGCCCGTCAGCATAATCACCTCAACGCCTTGTTTCATCAGTTCCTGAATGGCATCTTTACTGGTTGCTTTAATGGCATCCGAAATGGAGACAAAGCCCACCACCGTTCCACTCACAGAAATGTATGAAACGGTCTTCCCTAATTTCTGTTCGGCAACAATTTTTTGTTCAATATCTTCTGGAATTACTGCCCCTACTTGCTCCATTAGCTTTTTATTACCCAAAGCCACTTTGTTATTAGCCACCGTTCCGATAACGCCTTTGCCCGAAACAGCCTCAAAATCCTTCACATTTACCAAAGAAATATTCTTGGTTTTGGCAAATTTTACCACCGCTTCCGCTAATGGATGTTCACTATATTGATTCAACGAAGCAATGTTTTGTATAATTTTTGTTTCCTCATTTTGACTTGAATAAATCTTTTCAACGGTGGGTTTTCCTTCGGTAATTGTACCCGTTTTATCCGTAATTAAGACGTTTATTTTATTCAAATTTTCTAAGGCTTCGGCATTTTTTATGAGAACACCCGAGGTTGCTCCTTTGCCAACGCCCACCATAACGGACATGGGCGTTGCCAAACCCAAAGCACAAGGACAAGCAATAATTAACACCGCAATTGCATTGATAAAACCGTAAACCAAGGCGGGTTCTGGTCCAAATTTTGCCCAAGCCAAAAAAGTTATTACGGAAATAATCACCACAATTGGCACAAAATATTTAGCAATATTATCGGCTAATTTCTGAATGGGTGCTTTGGAACGACTGGCGTTATTAACCATCTGCACGATTTGAGAAAGTAAGGTTTCTGCCCCAACTTTCTCAGCGACCATCACAAAAGATTTGTTGCCATTTATCGTTCCTGAACTCACCGCATCGCCCATTATTTTATCCACTGGAATTGGCTCACCCGTAATCATGGACTCATCAATGGTGCCTTCACCCTCAGAAATCTTGCCATCTACGGGGATTTTATCGCCAGGTTTTACTCGTAATAAATCTCCTTTTTTAATGTCATGAATGGAAATAATACTATCGTTGCCGTCCTTAACCAAAGTGGCTTCCGTTGGGGCTAATTTTAACAATTCTCTGATGGCTCCGCTGGTTTGGCTGTGGGCTTTTGCTTCTAATAATTGACCCAATAAAACCAAGGTCAAAATCACGGCGGTAGCCTCAAAATACAGGTGAACCGTTCCGTCCATACTTTTAAACTCATTTGGGAATAGATTTGGAAATAACATTCCGACAATGCTGAACAAAAATGCCACGCCCGTGCCAATTCCTACGAGCGTAAACATATTGAGATTCCACGTAATAATTGACTTCCAAGCCCTTACAAAAAACATCCAACAAGCGTAGAAAACCACGGGTAACGTTAAGATGAACTGCACATAATTCCATTTTTGCATATCCATCATTTTCATTAATGGACTGTTCGGAATCATGGAAATCATCGCAATCAAGAAAACGGGAACGGTGAAAATTATGGCAACTTTCATTTTCTTCCATAAATCGTCATACACCTTATTTTCATCGCTATCACTCGGTTTCATTGGCACTAAATTCATTCCACAAATCGGGCAAGCTCCTGGGGCATCCCTTATGATTTCGGGGTGCATCGGGCAAGTATATTGGGATTTTTGAGCAACAGTTTGTTCTTGAACCAAGTGCATCCCACAAACGGGGCAATCTCCCGCTTTATCGTACATTTTTTCCCCTTCGCAGTGCATCGGACAATAGAATTTTCCCGTGCCATTTGCTGGTACATTTGCCGTTTCAGCCTCTTTCATCTCGTGATGATGATTCATTTTTGAACCGTCACCATCCTCAATAACATAGTTTCCTGCCTTTGAAAGTGCCATTTGTAGCTTATCAGTAGTGATATGTTGTGGCATCGTAATGGTTGCCATTGGTGGATTCAACGTTACTACGGCAGATAATCCTTCTATTTGATTGAGCGTTTTTTCAACGGTTGAGCGAAAACCATTGCAAGTCATTCCTTTTACACTATACGTATGAATCATTTTTTGATTTTTTACAAAAAAACGACATGAGTAATTGGTTTTAATTTCCAAATATCATGTCGTTTTTCAAATTTTAATTTTCTACATTTTACACGCCTCAGCACATTTTTTACAAGCATCTGCACAAGATTTACAGCAATCCATATCATGTTTAGAACATTCAGTGGCACAAGCCTCACAACATTTAACGCATAATTCACAAAGAGCATCCGCAAAATGTGAGTCTCTGGCACATAATCTGGCACATAATTCACAGATGTCGGCACAGTCACGGCATAGTTTCACACATTCTTCGTGTCCTGCCATTGTCAAACACATGGTGGCACATTTCTCACATTCAATCATGCAAGCTAAACAGGAATCAATACAAACTTTTGAATTTTTCATTTTTAAAACATTTACATTTCATAGATTAGTTTCTATCATGTAAAGTTCTGAAAATCAACCAATTGATTGTTACATAATTCTAAGTAAGTGTTATATAATTATCAGATTTACCAGTATTATTTCACTTCAAGATTCAGCATCATTCCATCATCTCCGTGTTCAAGATTATGACAATGAAAAACAAATTTTCCTTTTTGTTCAAACTTCATAATCACCTGTACTTTTTCATTTGGAGCTACTAAAACGGTATCTTTCCAACCTTTTTCTTGGGGGAAAATAGCGTTTCGTCCACCAGTTCTTGAAACTACTTGAAACTGGACTCCGTGTATGTGCATCGGGTGGGCTTCGTCTCCCGTTGAGTTATCAAATTCCCACGTTTCGGTTGCTCCAAAACTAACGGTTTCATCCACTCGGTTGGCATCGTAAACCTTTCCATTAATTTTGTGCATTCCGCCACTCATTGCCATCATGTCCGCTGTTATAGCAAATTTTCTGGTCTTGCTCGAACCTGAAATCTTTGGCACAGCAATCAATGAAGATGGCATTTTGAAAGTATCTGATTCTTGATTTTTCACAACAAAATCAATGATTTTGTAAGACTGTGTTCCCTGCGATGTTCCCATCGTTGAGAACGTTTCATTAATTAAGTAAACTTGTTCTCCCACTTTCGTAGTTGAAAAGTCTACTAAAATATCAGCTCGTTCACCAGAACTTATCATTAAATTTTTCACTTTCTCAGGTTGTGGTAAAATGCCTCCATCTGAACCAATCACATAAAAATCAGCCCCGTTACTCAATGCCAAATTATAAATTCGTGCTGATGAAGCGTTCAAAACTCTAAACCTGTAATAACGAGTTGCTACATTCAGAAAGGGTTTATTCGTTCCATTTACCAAAATAGTTTCTCCCATATAACCTGACATAACTTCCATCATCGTAGGATTATACTTGATACTCCCATCAGCATTCAATCTTTTATCTTGAATAATAAGGGGTATTTCATAATTTCCACTTGGTAAGTTCAAGGCTTTTTCTTCGGGGCTTTCAACAATAAACAAGCCCGCTAACCCTTGTGCAACTTGTTTGGCAGTTGTTTTGTGAACGTGCGGATGATACCAACTTGTCCCCGCTTGCTGATTAATGGGAAACTGAATACTGAAACTTTCATTAGGCATTACCATCTGTTCGGGATGTCCGTCCATTGCGGCAGGAATTACCAAGCCGTGCCAATGAACGTTGGAATGTTCTGACAACTTATTTTGAAAGGAAATATTTACGTTTGAACCTTTCTGTACTCGAAAAGTTGGTCCCAAAATTCCGTTGCGATAACTTTGGACGGCAACTCTTTTACCCGTAAGTAATTCATCTTGAACGCTTTGAGCAACCAGAGGAGTTGTTCCAGTAATAGTTTCAGGTATTTTCAAAGCATTGATAAACTCTCCGTCCGTAACGTTGAGGGCAACCGCTGCATCCATATCCATTCCACCCATGCAAGAGGATAACAAGCCCTCACCAGCAACCAAAGCAACCGTACCAAAACCTAAATTTTTGAGAAATTCATGTCTGTTCATTATCTGATATATTTTGAGAAGTTAAATATTTAAAAGTTAGTTTCTGTTATGTAAAGTTCTGAAAATCAGTAAATTGATTGTTATATATTTTTCAGTAAGTGTTATATAATTATCCGATTTTCAACTACTTATTTTTGAACGGCATTTCAACACTCAAATATTCCCAACTCAATTTTACTTTCCCTTCGGTGGCATTTGTGGGTAATACTTCATACGTCAGAGATTCCACTAACTTATCGCTTTTAAAGGGTTTCACACTGATTCTGACAATGTCGTTTTCAGGTTTATAATCATCGGCTAAGTGCATATCCCACGTTTTACTCAAAATTAACGTCCACGTTTCTTTATCTGGGATGGTAAAAAAGCCGTATTTTCCTTTTGGAATAACCTTCCCTTCAACCATTACATCTTGCCCAAATTCTATCCAAGTGGCTTTGTGGGCTCCCGTTGACCATACTTGATTGTAAGCAACTAAACCATTCCAAATATTACGCCCTCTCACACTCGGTGAACCATAATCAACATGAACGTGATTTGTACCTACCATTGCCATTGCCGTCATTTTGGGGCTTTTGGGTTTTACAGCCGTTTTACTGGTATCGGCTTTGGGTTGATGGTTTTCGTGTTGAGCAAAAACACTCGCAGAAAGTGCCAACAAAAGATTTAATACAATAGTTTTTTTCATGATTTTAGTAAATTTGAATGGTTATTTGATTGATTTTTTACGACTAACAAAAAATAAAATAAACCCCGATGAAATGGTAAATAAGCCAAAAATCGAAAAGGCTCTCAATAACCAATTAGAAAGATTATCACGGGTTTGGTAATCCATCGTGTGCATCATCCAGAGGAAATCGAAGATTCGCCATTTATTGTTTCTGAATTTCTGAACTGTCCCTAATGCTGAACTCACATAAACCGTTGTGTTTGAGGGATGTTCAAACGTTACGGCAAAAGCGGGTAAAGGTTGTTCACGGTATTCGTGATGTCCGTTGGTGGTGGTTATGTATTCAATTTGCTTTACTTGGGCATCATCCGAAAAGGCTTTTTTGGCTATTTCAACCGCTTCTTTTTCAGATAAAGCGGGTCTAATTTCCCCCGTTTGAGCATCCGCTAACTGTATTTTTTTTCCATCATTATGCCCTTTTGAATAAATAATTTGATAGACGGGTTTATCCAAAATCTGAATTAAATGGATGTCATGGACAAAAGTGATACTATCTTTTTCCTTGATTTTTTGAATAATACCTTGTGGATTAACCAATTGAATATCAGCCGAAAGCGGATGAACATGGGCTTTTTGGTGGTCGCCATGAACTTCGTCCATATTTGACCAACTGAAATAAAGTCCACCAATCGTCCAAAACAAGAACTGAATTCCTAAAATTAAACCCAACCAACGATGCGTTTTTCTGATTTTTCGATGAAATTCTACTTTTTTCATACATTATTTCGTGGTTAAAATTCTTGCTGTTTTTTATTCTTGAAATAGGTTTCTAATGCCTTTTCTCCAAATTGATAAAACACCACGGGCGTAACAATCATGTCTAAAAGGGTACTCGAAATTAATCCTCCCAAAATAACGGTTGCTACGGGATATAAAATTTCTTTACCCGATGCCTGAGCGTCTAAGGTGAGCGGAATCAACGCCAATGCTGCCACCAAAGCCGTCATTAAAACGGGAACGAGTCTTTCCAAAGAACCTCTAATAATCATGTGAGCCGAAAACGATTCCCCTTCTTGTTCAATCAAATGGATGTAATGAGAAATCATCATAATCCCGTTTCGGGAGGCAATTCCCGTGAGCGTAATGAATCCTACCAACGTGGCAATCGAGAACGTTCCACCCGTTAGAATTACCGCAACAACGCTTCCAATCAACGCCAAAGGCACATTTAACATAATTTGCAAGACAATTCGGGAAGATTTAAAATGGCTGTATAATACCAGAAATATACCCGCCAAAGCAAAAATACTCAGCAAACCTATTAACTTTGAGGCTTCTTGCTGGCTCTCAAATTGTCCTCCGTACTGCACATAAAAACCTGATGGTAATTTTAATTCTTTGCCAATTTTTTCTTGAATTTCTTTGACTGTACTTCCCAAATCTCGCCCTTGTACATTACACGAAATCACGATTCTGCGTTGCGTATTTTCGTGGTAAATAGCATTGATGGCGTTGGTCGATTCGATGCTGGCAATTTGATACAACGGAATGGTGTTACCGTTGGAGGTACTGACTTGCGTATTTCTGATTTTATCAATATTACTTCTTTCTTCATCGGTGGTTCTGAGGAGTATATCGAAGGTTTTTTGTCCATCCAAGATTTGCCCCTCTACTTTACCATTATAAAACGTTTCTAAGATTTCCGAAACCTTTCCCGCTTGAATGCCATAGCGTTGCAAAGCCTCTCGGTTTACTTTGATAAGTAATTGAGGAACAAGCACTTGCTTCTCAATTTGCACATCAACTGCCCCTTGAACACTACTGACTATTTGTTTGATTTTTCCCGCATTTAAACGTAAATCATTCAAATCTGGTCCGAACAATTTAATAGCAACTTGTGAACGAACTCCCGAAAGTAAATGGTCGAGTCGGTGGGAAATGGGTTGTCCAACGTTTACCGAAACGCCTTTCAGGATGGTCAATTCTTTTCTAATATCCACCAAAATTTCGTCTCTGGTACGTTTATTATTGGATTTTAATTCTACCTCAATTTCAGAATTACTGACGGGTTCAACGTGTTCATCCAATTCCGCCCGTCCCGTTCTGCGGCTCACATATTCCACTTCTGGGACTCTGAGCATCAGCTTTTCACCCATTGTGCCAATGCGATTACTTTCTTCCAAAGACGTTCCCGCAGGGGTGGAGAAATTTATCGTAAATGAGCCTTCATTGAAAGGTGGTAGAAATTCCGTTCCGAAAAAGGGAACAATGCTGGCGGCTGCCACAATTAACATCACGGCAATTCCAATGATAAATTTAGGTCTTGCCAAACCCCAATGAAGGATTTTAGTATCTTGGCGTTTCAGAAAACGAACCAAAACGCTGTCTTTGTCTTCGTGGGTTTTAATATTATTCAACAAATAACTACACAAAGCGGGGGTAAGCGTGAGCGATACCACCAACGAAGCAATAATGGAGGTAATGTAAGCAATGCCCAAGGGAGCAAAGATTTTGCCTTCGATTCCTTGCATATAAAACAAAGGTAAAAACACCAATACGACAATGATGGTAGCATAAACAATAGAGTTTCTGACCTCCGAACTGGCATGATAAATAACGGGCAAAATGGGCTGTGGCGAATCAGAAAGGCTGTTTTCTTTCAATCTCCTGAATACATTTTCCACGTCCACAATGGCATCATCCACCAATTCACCAATGGCAATCGCCAATCCCCCAAGCGTTAAGGTATTAATGGATATGTCAAAAGCCTTGAAAACAATTGCCGAAATCACCAACGATAAAGGAATGGCGGTGAGGGTAATAATGGTAGTGCGGAAATTGAGTAAAAACAAAAACAGGATAATTACCACTAAGATAAACCCGTCTCTGAGGGCTTCTTCCACGTTTTTTAGCGAATTGACAATAAAGTTTTTTTGCTGAAAAATTCTTGGGTTTAGTTTTACGTCTTTGGGTAGGGTGGTTTGTAATTCTAAAAGTGCTTTTTCAACTTCGTCCGTCAATTGAACGGTATTGGCTCCTGGTTGCTTTTCAACGGTTAGAATCACGGCTGGTTTGGCATTAATACTGGCATCTCCCCGTTTGAGTGCCGAGCCAAATTTCACGTCTGCCACTTGGGAAAGCAAAACGGGTAAACCGTCTTTATTTCCCACTACGGTTTGGGCTAAATCCGCTAAGGTATTGGCTCTGCCTACGTTTCGGATGAGTACCTCCGAACCAAAACGATTAAAAAAGTTGCCCGTTGTGTTCTGATTAGTTAGTTGTAAGGCATTATCAATATCATCAATTGAAAGGTTAAATTGTCTTAGTTTATCGCTTGAAACTAACACTTGATATTGCTTGCGTTCACCCCCAATGGGAATTACTTGCGACACGCCTTTGATACTCATTAATCTTCTACGAATCGTAAAATCGGCAAGGGTTCGTAAATCGGCTGGACTGGTGGTATCGCTACTCACCCCAATCAACATAATTTGACCCATCACGGAACTTATCGGACCCATCACGGGCGTAATACCGTTGGGCAGTTGGACGGTCTGTAATTTCTCAGCCACCAACTGCCTTGCCCGATAGACATCCGTTTTCCAATCAAATTCAACAAACACCATTCCAATACCGATTGCCGCACTACTTCTTACGACTTCAACCCCGGGAGCTCCATTCAAAGAAGTTTCTACGGGTAAAATCACTTGGGTTTCAATTTCCTCGGGAGCTAATCCGTTGGATTCCAAGAAGATAGTAACTCTGGGACGGTTTAAATCAGGCAGTACATCAACGGGTAAATTGATAATCGTTATTACGCCATAAACCATGATTAAGGCAGCGAAAGCTACCACAAACAGTCGGTTATGGAGTGAAAATTGAATGAGTTTGTTAAGCATCTTAATCGGTATTTATTAATATTTAGTTGTTAGTATGACAATCAAAACCCTATTTCACAACAATCACAAAATCTGCCGTATGTACTTTACCGTTCGATTGAAATTGTACCCAACCACGATACACACCCGCTTTTTCAAAAGTCGTATGTAAGTCATACTTACCATTCACTACCTCTGGATGTACGTGTAAATATTGCTTTTCTTCCACGCCAATTACGACCATGTGTGCTTTTGCTCCTAAGTAATTTTCAAGCGTACTGGCATCAATGGCTTTTCCATTCTGGGTTAAAACTCCTTCAATATGAGCCAATTTACCCACTTCAAATTTTCCGCCTTCGGGCATCAGGGTAAGCGTATATCCGTCCACCGTTGAAGCTAATTTTGGGGCTGAATAAGTTACGGGCGTATAAGCACTACCGCCCACATTTAAGTTGATTTTTTCTAATTGATTGTTTCCACCCGATGGAAAATAATCCGCAAAAAGCATATAATCTCCGCCTTTTTCAAAAACCGTTTCATTATGCCCTGAACCGTTGGTATAGGCTTTTCCCTTCGCTAAAACCGAAATATCATAACTTCCCGAAGCATTATATTCTGGGTGGATATGGTTAAAATAAGAAAGGTCTTTTGACACCACAATCAAGTGTAATTTCTTTTCGTGGTGGACATCCAATGGCACCGCCTCGCTTTCTTTTCCTACAATTTTGGGCGTAAACGATAGCATGGCTGCCTTTCCAGCTTCCACCGTGGTAGGATTTGCCTTGAATTCCATTTTATAGGTATTGCCATTCCCTTTCCCTGCATTGTCGTTATGCTCTAATTTCATTCCACATTTTGGACATTTATCGCCCTCTTTTCCCGTCACTTCGGGGTGCATCGGACAAGCGTAGGTATGTTCTCCACCATGTTCATCATGATTTTCCATTCCTTCCATGTTTGCCATCGTAGAATCTTTTGACCCTTCCGTTTTAGTGGCATTTCCGCATGAGCCTAAGAATAAACTGGTGCTAATCATTAGCGATGCGAAACTTAAAAACTTTACTCCTTTTTTCATCTTCATTAATTGGTTAATATTTGAGTTTTATTTATGATTATGACCTTCTTTTTTGTCATTATTTGCCACTAATTTCATTCCGCATTTTGGGCAATCGCCTGGCTTATTGCTGGCAGAACCTTCGCATTTCATAGGGCAAATGTAGGCAGCGGCAGCAACCTCTTTTTTGGCTTCGGCTTTCTTTTCAACTAATGCCATACCACATTTAGGGCATTTTTCGCCTTTTTTACCTGTAACATCAGCGTGCATCGGACAAGCGTAAACATCAGATTTCATTTCCATTTTAGCTTTTTTCTTCATTTTCCCTTTGGCTTTTTGTCCAAAAGACTGCGTGGCTGCTACACTTAATAAAAGCATCATTACTGCCAAAAACTTCATTGTTCTCATTGATTTGATTTGTTAAAAATTGAAAAATATAAATTAAAATTATTGGTTTTGATAAATCATTTTTAGTTGATAAGTTCCGTTGATAACCACTCTTTCGCCCTCTTCAATCCCTTTTTTGATGATGGTATATTCTCCGTTATCATTGCCCGTTGAAACGTAGGCAACGCTAAATCCTTCGGGCGAGTCTTTAAGAAAAACTACGGGTTTTCCGTTAATTTCACTGATGGCTGAACTTGGAATGGTGATTCCTCGGACGGGTTGCCCCGCAAAAACTCGGATATTGACAAACTCGCCAATCTTGAAATCGCCCGTGGGATTGTCCAATTCAAACAAAACTCGTTGTGATTGATTGGTTGGATTTACCGTGAGGGCGGGAGCAATTAATCGGAGTTGAGCCGTTTTGTGAGAATCATTACTACACTCTGCCGTAAATTTCTTAGCTCCGTTCACTAAGGTTACATCCTTGTCATACACTTGAACTTCAATGTAAACTTTCGATAAATTAATGACCGTAAAAATAGTTTCACTCACATTGACCGTTGAACCCAAAGAAAAATTAAAATTGCCAATCGTGCCACTGATGGGCGATTTTAAGGCAATCCGTTTTGAATTTCCATTACCATCTGAGCCAACACTTTTAAAAACCTTTAAATTTTGTTGGGCTTTTTGGTAACGGGCTTCGGCTTCGGAAACATCCTTTTTGGCAGCAATGTCTTCAATTCCTTTCAATCGGTCATATTCCCTTTTGGCAGCTTGCAATTCCGCTTCCAAATTATTGCGTTCGGCTTGAAAACTCACTTGCGTAGAAGCATCAATATTCTGTTCAATTACTGCCAACGTCTGCCCTTTGCTCACTTTTTGTCCCACTCTGGCATTAAGGCTCACAATTTTGCCCGTTTGCGGGGTTTGTACTAAGGCTTGTCCATTTTGAGAGGGCATCACCGTGCCAAAAAGTTTTTGACTTTCGGTAAATTCTCCGTTACCGATTTTTTGAGTCAATACTTCAAATAAAAATTGGGTTTCTTTCGGTACTTCAAAAGCGTTTGACAATGCCCCTCCCGTGCCACTTCCTGCCCCTTCGCCTCCGTGAGCAAAGGCGGTTTGCCAATTGGCAGTTGGCAATAAACAAAAAATGATAATTGAAGCAATGACCGCTTTTTTATTTCTTATTTTACCCAATAAAAACATTAATATCATCCCTAACATTAGCCCCGCACCGACCAAAAAGTAGGATTTTTCGTACCAATGCGGAGTTAAATCGCTCTCATTTTCGGCATGGGCTTGAGGTAACTCTTTTCCAATCTCAATATTTTGTAAAGAAAATAAATCAGCCCCTGCATCAGCGTTGATACTAACCGTTAAAGAATATTTCTTTTTGGCAGGGAACACGCCCGAAATATCGTAAACACCTTTTTCATTGGGTTTTATGTCAAATTTTATGTTAGCATCTTCGGGACTTGAAATTTTCAACGTTGCTTTTTCAATCGGACGATTCGTCATAAAATCATTGATGTAAAGGCGTAATTTGCCCGTTTCACCCGCTTCCAAAGGTTCAAATTTCAGTATCATTTCGTATTTTTCAGAAACCGCTTGGCTTGAAAAATACGTTTTCACGCCTCCCGATGGAGCTTTTGCCGCTCCGTGGTCTTCGCCTCCGTGTGCATTCGTTTTCTGATAGTTTCCTACTACCAAAAAGAAGAAAAATAAGGATGTTAGAATTGCCTTTATCATTGGTTTCCTAATAAATAATTAATATTTAATTGCGTTTGGTTATAGTTCCGTAGGGCTTCGATGTATCGTTGTCTAATAGTATAAGCATCGTTAAGCGTTCTCAGAAAACTCACATAATCATTCTGCCCTGCCTTGAAAAGTCGGCTGGCGGTGGTAATAATTTCCTCCGATTGTTTCAAACCTTTTGTTTCGTAGTAATCGAGGGCTTGTTTATATTTTTGATTGTCTCCGATGGCTTGTTGCAAATCAACTGAAATGGCTTGTTTTTGGACATTAGTGCGTTCTTGGGCAATTTCAAAACCCGTTTGGGCTGCCTTAATTCGGCTCTTGTATTGTCCTTGCCAAAGCGGAACGCTCAAACCAATTCTAAATCTTAAATAGGCGGGGGTATCTCTCAAACCTTGATTAAAATAGCCCACAATTAATCCTGGCAATGCCTTTGCTTTTTCTAATTCAATCAAATTTTTATTAATAATCTCAGATTGTTGAAACACACTTATGGTTGGGTTATCTGCGAAAGTATTATCCGTTAAATTTATCGTTGAGATAGTTGCCTCTTTTTGAAGGGTGGTTGTGGTGATATTTTCCGTAACTCCCATCAATTGTTGCAATTGTCTGATATTGGTCTGTACATCGGCTTGTGATTGATTCAATTTGTTACGAACCTCACCAAACTGGCTTTCTGCAAAGGATTTACCTAAATAATCAATTTGTCCTGCCTCAAATTGACGGGCAGAATTTTGATTAATTTGTTGGTATAAACTATCCTCTATACGGAATAATTCTACGAGTGATTCACTGTATTGTAAGATTAAATACTGGCTCTTTACCCGAAATTTTATGTCATTTTCGGTAACAACTTTTTCCTTCTCCGATAGAATAATTTGCTGTTTTTGCAGGAGACTTTGTTTTTTGTAAACAGTCGGATAATCAAAGGTTTGGGTTACGCCAATGGTATAAAATTCACCCGTTGGGCTTTCCATGATTATATCTGGATTCTTAATATTTTTTGCACTTTTTAATAATTCATTATTTTGACGAATCACTAAACCCGAAGCTCGAAGGGCAGCACTGTTTTTAAGGGCGGCTTCGATGGCTTCCTGTTCCGTTAAGGACTTTTGGGCGAAACCAGTAAGGTAACTCAGTAAAAAAAATATCGTTAAGTATCTCATAATTTGACAATTAAATATTTCATTCTCTCTTTTTTAAGTCTTTAAATTGGCTTGGGGTCAATCCCGTTATTTTTTTGAATTGCATCGAAAGATGTTGCACACTTTTATACTGTAAAGCGTCCGCAATTTGACTCAAAGAATGTTCATCATAAATCAATAATTCCTTCACTTTCTTGATTTTCTGGTGTATCAAATAATGTTCAATCGTATTTCCCTCTACTTCTGAAAATATGGTGGTCAGGTACTTATATTCTTTCCCTACTTTCTCAGCAATGTATAACGATGGATTAATTCTTCGCAAAACATCGGGCTGTTCTTGGACTAATTCAATAATGGTAGTTTTGATTTTCTCAATTACTTGCCCACGTTTATCATCCAGTAGTCCAAATCCAACTTTCTCTAAACTACTCCGAAGCGTAATTTCTTGTTCCTCTGTAAGCTCTTCCGAAACCTCAATTTCGGTCAAATCTATCCTTATGGGTACAATATTGATTTGTTTAAAGAGGTCTGCAACTACCATTTTACATCGGTCGCAAACCATATTTTTGATATATAAAATCATGTTTGTTTCTGTAAAATATATTTGATTATGGAATCTCATACGTTTAAATCAAAAACGTATTTACCCCTAAAAACAGGGATTCCGATAAATAAGGACATAAAAAATACAGTTTAGTATAAAAATGTATAATCCTTATGCAAATACACAAAGACGAAATACAATTTCATTAAACTGTATCAAATCAGAAACGATTGGATAAATACGAGAAGTTTACGCCCAGAAAGTGGGGGGGCGGGACTGTGAAAATGAGGAACTTGAAAAGAAACGGCTTGGGAAACCCACATCGAAAAAAACAATACCCTTGGAGTAATCGCAATCCAATGATGTGGTTGAAACTCTTGTACTAATTCGTGACCTTGCGAAGCATTTGGATTTATTTTGAAGAAAGTCGTTTGTTCATTACAACATTTTGTTCTCTTCAAAACAGAATTACTGGACTTTTTTTCGTGTTTTATTTTATTAAAGCAACACTTGGGAGGGGACGATAAAATGAACGTTTGCTTACCTTTTAGCTTGCAATAATGTTCAATCATGGAAAAGCCCGTACTCATAAAAAGTACCTGCATTGCCATAAGCAAACAAAATATGCGAGTGAAACGTGATTTCATTGTCAATTATTCAAACGTAAAGATACTAATAACCTTGTATTCAAGGTGTTATATTTCGGGTTGTTTGTTTTATATAATTTTCGGGTTGGGGTTATGTTTCCAGTATTTGCTGTTTAAAATGCCATTTACAAATTCGCTTGTTTAAAAATTTCTCCAAATAAACGTACACTTTTTTCATCTTTTTGGTGAAATAAAAAACCTTCTACATCACTAATTTGCCCTTGAATGTTCAAGGTTTCCCAATGAGACAAAATCCTTTCTTTCAGTTCTTTGGAATTAGTAATACTCACTTTCTGTTCTAAATAAGCGTAATTAGGCTTGATATTACGACTCAAAAGATAACATACATCAAAGAAATCTCTCCCTTTATTTCGAGGGCGGTCAAGGATAGCATGGCATTTCTGAGCAAAAATAACGTCCATTGGCGTAACAGCCATTTCAGTGAGTACGCCAAAACGATTTAGGATAAATCGTTCCTTTGGACAGTCAAATTGCTGTGCCTGAGTATCAATCTGAATTAATAACTTTTCATCTCGAATCGTACTTACTCCCTGCGGATAAAGCATACGAGGATATTTCACCTCACAACGATAAGCGGTTTTTCCTTTGATTCCAACTTCTACTTCATAGCCCCGCAGAGCAAGTTCTCGTTCCATCAAGGTCTTTATTTCAGCAAAATCACTTTCAGTTAAACCATCATTATCAAAGTCTAAATCTTCTGAAAATCGCTGACTTCCGTAAACGATTCGTAAACACGTACCACCTAAAAATGTAAGTCGCCTTCCTATCGGGTTTTCAAAAAGAATTTCAAGCATCACACATTGCAAATACTCACGGAGCATATGAAGCCTTTGGCTGTGTACTTCGGCAGGAAAAAAATCTTTAATGTATTCAATATTAATCATGCTTGTATGTTTTGGATTAGAATGGAAACAAGTTTTGTAACTCGTTTATTATCAAATATTTCTGTATATAATTTTAGTTTCTCTATCGAATAAATCAGGGATATTTCTTCATAATTTAAGCGTAACCCTTCTAAATCTAATTCATCTTTAAGATGGGGATATAGATAAAACATATCTAAAATAGCTTTCTCTGGCTCGGCAATTAAAAAACCGCCTTTTTCTGGTTTTACAGGATAATAACCAAAATATAGGTGAGGGCTAATATTTTTGTACCTAAAATCTCCAATGGGTGTTTGAAATTCCTTAGTTTTTCGGGTGGAAACTGAAAAATATTGAAACACGCCTTCGGGTATAAAATTATACCAACGTAATGCAGATTTCAAAGAAATATAAGAAGGAGAATAAATACGGTTAGCCACTGATGATAACTTGTATTCGTCTAAGGGAATTCTTTGCCAGCTATAAAAACGATTAATTACTTTTTGAACATACGCTTTTTCTTGCCATTCTGTTAAACGGTGCGTATCAAAGTCAGGAAATCTTTTTAAAATATCGTTCGTTGAGATTAACGTCCGATTCTCAAAAGTCTGTCGAAAAGTTTCAAAATTCATTATTCTGTTTCTTTTTTTGTTGTTTTTAAACAAATATAAGAAACATTATTTAAAACTTAAATTATATGATTACTAAATATTCACCAATATATTAATCGTAAACTTATAAAAGTGCTACACCAGCCGCAATTGCACCGATTGAGTAGATGTTATACTTCATATCAAAATGCAAACACTTTATGACTTGTGATTTTAATGCCCCCCCACAAAGTGTTGCGGCAACATTTTTCTTACATCTTCATTCCACCACCTCGCTTCGGGGATAAGGGTATTTTTTGTACCTGCTCTCGCTTAAATTGCTCTTCCGCCAATTTTTGTCGTTGAATAGCTTCTTGCTCACATTGCTCTGCTAATTCCTTTGTTTTTTGCTTTTCACGCTCTTCTGCGATACGTTGCTGCTCTTCTATGCCTCGTTGAAGCTGTAATTTTCGCATGGCTTCTCGTTCCTGCTCTCTACTCAATCGTCCAGTTTCAATACGGCTATCGACTTCATTTTTCTTGTAACCTTCGCCTAAATCTTTACTACCAATTTTAACACCTTTTTCATTCGTGTACCCTAACCCGAAGCCTGTTTGTACTTTGTAACCCTTATTTTCCATCGCTTTTTTGAAGCCTTTGAAATCATCATTTTTTAATATCGCTTCATCTATGTCTTTTCGCAAAGGGGCTAAATAAGGGTTCTGGCTCACAAAGTTTTCGTCTTTCCCTGTCTGTTTTAATCGCTCTCTTGACTTGCCAACCACCTGCCGTAAATCATGTTTAATTTCCATTTTTCTCGAAAATTCATTCACTCTTCGCTTACTAAATCCATCATCCCACGTCTTCCCATCAAACCCGATTCGGTTCACCACAAAATGAAAATGCTCGTGGGCTTTGTCATCGTGACGATGAACACAATATTGGTTTTGTGCAAATCCCATGTGTTCCGCAAACTCGTGAAGTATTCCTAATTTCTGTTCTTCACTGAGCTTCCCTCTATCTTCGGGGGCAAAGTTTAAAGAAGGCGTATAAGCACACTTTACCAACTTCGGATTCATCTCTTGTTTAAAGTTTTCCATCTGCTCCGCAATCTCTTCACTATCGTAACCGCAGTATTGAGAATAGTATAATTCTCCCTTGGGAATATAAGGACGACTCTCCTCTATCGCTTCTTTCTGCCGTTGCTTCTGCTCGGCTCTTGAACCATGCTCGTTATACAAGGCACTTCCCTTATAACTCTGACTTAGGTTGCAAGTGCAAATCGGGGCTTAAAGTAAGATAGAGTAGTACAAAGCACTGATTTTTAGACAGTTATACAGATATATTTTTACAACAGCAATTTCTTTTTTGGCAAAATGTAGCTCTTTTTTTAGATTTGATTTATGAAATCGAGCTATAAAATTTTACAAGAATCTCTTAATGTAGATACCTTAATTGTAAATCTACGAAGTCGCTTTGATAGCTTTACAGACAAACGTGCCAAAAATTCAAGTGTCTCTTTAACAGATATTTTGATGAGTGCTTATGCGATATTTTCGCTAAAATACTCCTCTTTACTACAATTTGAGATGCAGAATCCCATTGAAAAGGAAAACTTAAAAAATCTATTTTGCCTTTCAAAAACTTGCAATGATTCTCAAATGCGGGTTGTTCTTGATGAGGTCAATCCCGATGATATTCGCCAATTTCATCCCCAAAACTTCAAAGTATTAGAAGATTTAGGCATCACTAAGGAGTATGAATTTTGGAAAAAATACCTCATTTTTGCTATCGATGGCGTTCATCATTTTGAATCTAAAAAAATACATTGTGATGGCTGTGTAAAAAAGCAACACGAAGACGGTAATATTTCCTATAATCATTCGATGCTTTGTGCCATGTTGGTACACCCCCACGAGCGGGAAGTTTTTGTCATGGGGACAGAACCTATTGTCTGTCAAGACGGTATAGAAAAGAATGACTGTGAACTAAATGCTTCAAAAAGGCTATTAAATTGGATGTCAAGTCATTACAAGGACAAAAAGTTACTTATTACTGAGGATGCTCTCTACTCGAATGCCCCCAATATTGAACAAATCGTAAAAAATGGGTGGTCATATGTATTGGGAATAAAGCCTGATGGTAATAAAAGCCTTTTTAAAGTTTTCAATAAAAAGATGCCTCATCCTCGAGTAAAACACTTTTCTTATACCGAAGGTAATAGCAAATATGAATACTCTTACCTTAACAATGTTGCCTTAAATTATGCCCACCCAGAAGTGAGAGTCAACGTGTTAGTTTGTCAACTAACAGATAAAAAAGGAAAAAAAACACAATTTTCTTGGGTAACTGATATTGAGCTAAATCATAAAAACCTCAAAGAAATTATGCTCATAGGGCGTAGTCGTTGGAAAATTGAAAATGAAACGTTTAATACTTTGAAAAATCAAGGCTATCATTTTGAGCATAATTATGGACATGGGAAAAAGCATCTTTCAACTGTCATGGCTTATCTAATGTTGTTGGCTTTTCATAATGACCAACTTGTTCAACGTTGTAGCAAAACATTTCAAAGTATTTGGAAAATGACTAAAACTAAATCAAGACTTTGGGTAACATTAAGAGCAGTATTTATGGTCAAACCTTTTCAGAATTTTAAAGAACTTTACAATTATATGGCGTGTATTTATCAAATTAAAATCGAATAAATCGCCAAAAAAGAAATTGCTGTTT
>JBBRMR010000079.1:0-22109 GCA_038230735.1 Cytophagales bacterium | reverse complement strand
TTGTTTACTTTTTAAGGTTTTAGTTAAACATTTAGGATACAAAATTGTAATATTTTATGAGATAAAATGTTACATATATTTAGTCAAAACTTACATAATTCACACTTCATGAAGGTTTAAAAAACTACATAATCTTTGTTAAGATAAAAATTATGGCATATTTAAGATTTTTACCAATAAAAAAACCTTCTCCATTGAGAGGGCTTTTGAATGAAATAATTCAAAAACAAGGGTAAATTTTGTTTAATTAATAATTATAAAAATTAAACAAAATGTATTTAATTTCAATTAATATTCTCGAAGAAAATGAACGTTAAATAAGTTTTTTATAACTTCTCGGTTGTCAAAACTACCATAGTTCCAGGATATTGTAAACTTGGTTCATCCTCGGCGGTAATAAAAACTCTTATTGGTTTGGTAGCTGATACAGTTTCAAAAGATGCCTTCAAATTGCTTGATGGTTTTATTTGACCAATATTTTTATTAATATTACTATCCGAAACCATCCAAACTACATAATGACTTTTAGGTGGTGAAAGTCTGTTGGATTCCGATAAACTGGTTAAATCAATTCTAATGTGATAGTTGTTATTATTATCTTTCTTCACTTCAACTGAACCTCTTGCGGCGGGTTGAACTGGTGAAACCATAAACATTGATTTCTTGGCACAAGAACTAATACCGATTATCATTACAAACATATATACCGCAAAAAGTAGGTTCTTGGATTTCGATTTAACAAAAATATTTTTCATAATTTTATTGGGTATAAATTTAAAGAATGAATAAAATATCAGAATTTCAAACTTAAAACCTCATAGGCTTTGAAACCTACAAGGTTTATTGGCTTATTAAATTCTATAAATCAGACCACATTATTTACCATGATACAATGACACGGATGAGAGTTAATTCCTCAACCGTTTCAGTTCGTAGTTTTTTTGGTAGTCATTTTAGAATGTCTCTTCATGGTCATTTTTTTCATGCTTGGCATCATAACATTACCATTCATGTCAATCATTTCACCTTCTTTCAACATCATTTTCTTACCATCTTTATCAATACATTCCCCATTAGTCATACACTTCATGCCATTTTTCATCGTCATGTCCATGTCCATAGCCATCATTTTACCGCTTTTCATGCACATCATTTTACCATTTTTCATGACACAATAATCATCGTGTTTTTTCGGACCGTGGTTACTTGCATTAGCATCAATTACTAACAAGCACATTACCATCATTAGCATTGAAGCAAGATTGGCGAAAATTGATTTTTTAGTTTTCATAACAATTAAATGTTAAAATATTAATTTTCTTTCAGAAACGCTGTTACCCATTCTTCAGGATTGCTGTTGCCCAAACCGATTTGTTAAAATCTGATTCCTACCGTAGCTTGATACCAAGCATTTTTATATCTCGGGGTCGATGTCGTACCATCACCATTATTATTTTGTGTATCATAATTCGCTCTTAGTCCAATGACAAAATTGCTAAGATTAACGTCTGCCCCACCCGTGAATGACAATAGATTTCTACGAATATTGTCAGTCTCAAATAATTTCTGTTGCGCTACTGTTGCCGTTCCGCTATTAAAAGTATTTCTGTCTTTCAACAAAAATGAGAATTGTGGACCCGCAACAATTGTTATCAGACCGATTGGCTTTACTGTTAACAAAAGTGGAATATCAACAAATGATGTAGAACGGTCTAAGGTATAAGAACTGCCTAATAACGTACCGGTCGATTTAAAACCTTTTTCAGAGTAAAGCACTTCTGGTTGAATGCCAATAACTTTACCCAAAGGGATTGACAGAAAAGCACCCGCCGCCAAGCCGAATTTGGAATCTGCCACAAACTTTTCTCCTTGTGCATCATAAACGTTTGAGAGGTTTGTACCAACTTTCAAACCAAAGTGAAGATTATCTCGCTTATCTTGTGCGTTACAGAAATTATTCACCAGAACAATCGCCGTAAAGATTAAAGTAATTTTTTTCATCTTATTTTAAGTATTTTATCTCAGAATATTGTGTATTTAATAATTCTGTTGTTTTATTAGGTCAAAAGTCCGTGCCATGAACATTTTGAGTAATTTTTTACTTGTTTAGGATATTTTTGACCTCAACTTCCACTAAAAGTATCTTTTATGATAAAAATTGAAATTATGCTCAAAATATAAATTTGACTTTTTAAAAAATAAGAAAATTTTAACAGTAATAATTTAAGTGTGGGCATTTGGGGAAATTTCTCCTAAATAATTGTGTAAAAAATTCTACACTTTGGAATGAACACAAAACAAAAAATCCATCTCAATCGAGATGGATTTTGCATATTACCCTAACCACTATTAAAACAAAATCTAATTATATCTTTGAGAATAGTCTCTTGCTTGCTTATTTGACAATATTTGTACAGATTACTAAACTTGCTTGGTTATTTTCATCCTACACTATATACACTAAAAACTTTGTGCCAGCGATTCGAGAAATTTAATTATTTTGATTTATGAGATATAACTTTCAAATTTGAATAAAACTTTAATGATTACCAAAATGAACAATACCGATATAAAACAATCGCTTTCAGACCAAAGCGAACAAATGAAGAAACTTCATGAAATTGTCAAAAAGACGCTTTCGGAAGAGAAACTGATTGTGAATAACCTTCTGAATCCCCCCAAAGAAATTATTACCCGTGGACAAAGTATTTCTGATAAAGTTGCCCAGTTTGGAGGAAGTTGGAAATTTATTATCATCTTCGCCCTGATACTCACGGGTTGGATTTTTTACAATTCTGTCGTACCCAAAGGTCTCAATTTCGACCCATACCCTTTTATACTGATGAATTTGATACTTTCCACCATTGCAGCATTGCAAGCACCCGTAATCATGATGAGCCAAAACAGACAAGAAGAAAAAGACAGAATGAGGAGCGAAAATGACTATTTAATCAATTTGAAAGCTGAAATAGAAATCAGAAGTTTGCATCAAAAAATTGATTTATTGTTGGAAGAACAAATTAAAACCCTTTTTGATAGCCAAGTGAAACAGTTTGATTTATTGGAAGATATATCAGAGAAAATTGATACTTTATGCAATAAAAAAAAGATAAAAAAGCCTATCAGAGCAATCTGATAGGCTTTTTGATGATTATGTACTTTATTCTAAAACTCAGCATCCGCAGGTTTACTCAAATTTGGTTTAATAATTCTCATCCAAGTCAATAATTTAATCACGGGATAAGTTGGGTCAATTTCGTACCATTTTGAGGCAAAATTCATGTTGTTCGGCAATTTATGATGATTATTCTGGAATAATTCGCCCATCATCAGGAAATCAAAAATTAAAGAGTTTTTAGATTTATCATTGTTGTCATGATTCTGATAACCATATTTATGTCCCGACCAATTTACGATTGCCCCATGAACGGGTCCCATCAAAAAGTGAATTGGTAATAAAAAGAAAAATGCCCAGTGCATATCAAAATACATGAAAGCCACGACATAAAAAACCACATAAGCAACTCCCCAACCGAGTCGAGAAGCCCAATGATCTCCTAATTTTTCAATAAATTCTGAATAGGGATAATTATGGTCAAAACGCTCTTCTACCTTATTCTTAGCATTCATCAAGGCATTATAAATATCCTTAGTTTTCCACATCATCGTAAACACATTTTTGGTATGATGTGGTGAATGAGGGTCTTTTTCGGTATCACTAAAAGCGTGGTGCATACGATGCAAAATGGCATACGCCCGTGGACTTAAATATGATGCCCCCTGCGAAACGTAAGTAAGAAAATAGAAGAATTTTTCCCAAAAAGGCTTCATAATAAACATTTTATGTGCCGAATAACGATGCAAAAAAAATGTTTGGCTAAATAAGGATAAATACCAATGAAGGATAAAAGCGGGCAATACTAATTGCATAGTGAATAATTATTTTTGTTGATATACTTAGTTACAAACCGAATAGCGAAAAAGTTTAGAAAAGTTTTCTATTCTGACAATTGCAAGCCTTAGTAGGTAATCAAAGCATACGAAAGTAGATTAGCTCCCATCTGCAAGGCTTTTTGTCTCAAAACATCAGGGTCATTATAAACCGATTGGTCTTCCCAACCATTTCCTAAATCACACTCATAACTATAAAAACAAACCAAGCGACCTTGATAAATAATTCCAAAACCTTGCGGCGGTTTATTATCATGTTCGTGAACTTTGGGTAGTCCGTTCGTAAACTTAAATTTCTGTAAATATATCGGATGATTGAAAGGCAATTCGATAAAACTCAATTCTGGAAAAACCTTTTTCATCTCTCGACGAATAAATTTATCCAAACCATAATTATCGTCAACGTGCAGAAAACCTCCTCCAATGAGATACTTACGAACATTCAATGCCTCCGCTTCCGTAAAAACAATGTTTCCGTGACCCGTCAGATGCACAAATGGATAGGTGAATAATTCGGGACTGTTGGGTTCAACAATATCTTCTTCGGGCGAAATATTCATCCGAAGATTACTATTACAAAACTTAATCAAATTACCCAGTGAGGTTTTATTGCAATACCAATCTCCCCCACCACCATATTTCATCTTGGCGATTTTGAAAGAAGATTGAGCGTTTGTCAGTGAACAGTTAGCAATAAACAGTAAACAGTAAACAGCAACACTTCTAATAAATTTTATTTTTGACCTTGTAAATTCCATATTTTCGACTGATTACTGATAAATGTTTACTGATAACTGTTAACTTTTACTGTTCATTGATTACTGATAAAGTATGACACGCCACTAAACCCGCCGTTTCTGTCCGTAATCTACTATTTCCCAAAGTTACGGGCAGAAAGCCTTTTTCGAGAGCCTGTTTTATTTCATCGGGAGAAAAATCGCCTTCTGGACCAATCAAAATGGCGTATTTCCCTTTGGGTTTTGCTAAATGTTGAATCAATTTTCTATCGCCTTCTTCCAAATGAGCTATCATTTTCTGAGATTCGGACAAATCATTTTTCAAAAACGCTGCCCAAGAAATCATTTCATTTATTTTGGGTAAATAGGTTTTTTGAGATTGTTTAATCGCTCCAATCGCAATTTTTTCAAGCCTTTGGGTCTTGATTTCTTTCCTCTCGGAATAACGAGTTTGGATAAAAGAAATTTCATCAATGCCAATTTCAACACACTTTTCAAGCATCCATTCCATTCTATCCATATTTTTGGTGGGAGCAATAATTAGGTGAATATAAAAATCTTTAATTCCAAACTCTTGTTTTTCCTCCACAATCGTCAATTCACATTTTTTGCCTTGCGTATTTATAACCTTACAAGTATAAAATCCGCCGAGTCCGTCAACAATATTTAGCAAATCTCCTGCCGAAAGTCTCAAAACCTTCACCGCATGACGAGATTCTTCTTCATTGAGACAAAGGTTTTGTTTAATATTGGGTTCAAAAAAAATGTTCATTGATATTAGTTGTTCGTATTTCGATGCTCGATGTTCAGGAGCAAATTCGCTAATAATTCGCATTAATATTAAAAACTAAATTTACAGAAATCAAAACATCGAAAACCGAACATCGATTTACAAATGCTCTTCATACCTAATTTTGCTATTCTTCAAACATTTCATTGCCTGCGTAATTCCTGAAATCGTCAGAGGAAACATTCTATTGTCCGTCCAATCTCTAATGATTTTGATGCTTTGCGTATATTGCCAGTAACCTGCCGTAGTTGGATTCAGCCAAACCAAATTAGGGAAGTGGGTACTCAGTTTTTGTAACCAAGTCAAGCCCGATTCTTCATTATAATGTTCAATACTGCCCCGTGCGGAGGTAATTTCATAGGTTGCCATTGAGGCATCTCCCACCAAAATCACCTTCCAATCATGATTATATTTATGCAAAACCTCCCAAGTTGATAGCCTTTCTCCCCTCCTTTCATTATCTTTCCATAGCGTTTCATAGACGCAATTATGAAAATAAAGATGCTCAATATTTTTAAACTGATACTTCGCTGCCGAGAATAATTCCGAACACAATTCAATATAATCGTCCATCGAACCACCTACGTCCAATAGCAACAAAACCTTCACCTTATTCTTTTTGGTGGCTTGCATTTTAATATTTAATAATCCTGCATTACGTGAGGTTTCTTGAATTGTACCTTCCAAATCCAGTTCATCCTCCACGCCCTCACGGGTAAGAATCCGCAAACGGCGTAAAGCCATTTTGATATTTCGAGTATTCAATTCGAGGTCGTCATCGTAGTTTTTGAATTCCCTATCCTCCCAAACTTTCACTGCACTGCGTTGTCCACCCGATTTATTATTCCCAATTTTAATACCTTCTGGATTGTAACCATTATTGCCAAACGGCGAAGTCCCATTTGTCCCAATCCACTTATTGCCCCCTTCGTATCGTTCTTTTTGTTCTTCAAAGAGTTCTTTCAAACGTTCCAGCAGTTTATCTAAACCACCCATCGCCTCAATTTTAGCTTTTTCTTCTTCCGAAAACTCTCTTTGAGCTTGTTGCTTCAACCAATCTTCTGGAACAAGTTTAAAAAGCTCTTCGCCAATGGTTGAAACGTCTTTAAAATATTGCCCAAAAAGAATATCAAAGCGGTCTAAGAAAATTTCATTTTTCACAAAAACCGTTTTACTCAAGTAATAAAAATCAGTCGTGTCATATTCCACAACGTCCTTATCCAAGGCTTCCAAAAGCGTCAAATACTCCGTAATGGTTACGGGAAGTTTATTGGATTTGAGATATAAAAAGAAGTCTAAAAACATGGAATTTAGTTATTTTGGTAATGTAGAGACAAGGCACTTCCTGGTCTAAGTACGGGCAATTATCGGACGAATAACGGACATATATTAGACAAGGCAATGCCATGTCTCTACATTTTCTTAATCAGCATAAAATCTTTAATGCAATTCAAAAACTTCAACCTCCTCTACTTCCACCACCATTTTCTCATTGATAGAAACTAAGGAAATTTGCTTGGTTTCATTAATCAACATGGGATCATATTTGGCACAAACTCGCACATAATTTTCGGTAAAACCCTGCATTTTGCCATCCGCTATATCTTCTTCAAATAACACCGTAAATGTTTTTCCTAATTGTTGTTCATAAAAAAAACGTCTCTTTTTATCAGAAAGAATATGCAACATCTTGGAACGTTCAGAACGTTTGTTCATTGGCACAATGGGCGTAATTTTCAATGCCTCCGTATTTTCTCTTTCTGAATAAGTAAATACGTGTAAATAACTGATATTTAATTCATTCAGGAAATTATAGGTTTCTAAAAAAACCTCTTCCGTTTCGCCAGGATGTCCCACAATTACATCAACGCCAATACAACAATAGGGCATTAATTGTTTGATTTTAGCGACCCTTTCCACGTACAATTCACGCTTATATCTACGTTTCATCAAACCCAAAACTTTATTTGAACCACTTTGTAAAGGAATATGAAAATGGGGAACAAAGCGTTTAGACGAAGCCACAAATTCAATAATTTCATTCGTCAAAAGATTGGGTTCGATAGAAGAAATTCTAAATCTTTCAATGCCCTCAACTTCATCCAGTGCTTTTAATAAATCTAAGAAAGTCTCGTCCCGTTTACCATTTTTCAAGCCAAAATCTCCAATATTTACTCCCGTCAAAACAATTTCTTTCACCCCGCTTTCAGCAATTTCATAAGCCGCTTTCACCACATTAGCTATCGTATCCGAGCGACTCGCTCCACGTGCCAATGGAATCGTACAATACGCACAAGGATAATCACAACCGTCTTGCACTTTCAGGAAGGTACGAGTTCGGTCATTAAGAGAATAAGATGTATGATATTCAACGGCTTCTTCAATATTTTGATTAAAAACTTTGGCAGATTTTAGGATTGGTTCTTTCACAAAACCATCCAATAAATCAATCAACTGAAATTTTTCGGCAGCCCCTAAAACAGCATCAACTCCCTCAATATCAGCAATTTCGGTGGGTTTCAATTGGGCATAGCAACCAATAATTGCCACGTATCCATCAGGATTTATTTTATTGGCTTCCTTGACAATTTTCTTACATTTCTTGTCCGCATTTTCAGTAACGGAACAAGTATTAATAATAAATATATCTGGACTTTCATTAAACTCAACTTTCTGATACCCTTTAGTCTCGAACATTCTCGAAATAGTGGAGGTTTCGGAATAGTTTAATTTACAGCCCAATGTATAAAATGCTACCTTTTTCATGGTGCAAAGATAAGGGAAAATTAGGGATTGGAGATTTGGTTATTTAAGTTTTACCCATCAAATTATCAATAGCGAGGGAATTAATTCCCTAGCTATTGATAATTTGATGAATTAGATTTGAATCCCGCTTAGATAACTATTAAAAATATGTAATTAGGGTAAACAAAAAATGCCCATCTGTGAAGATGAGCATTTTTATATATCGTGACAAACTGTTTACCTTTAACCGTTCACTCTTCACCGAAATTTATACCTTAGCCGTTTTAACCGTTTTGATAATACGAGCCGCTACTTTATAGGGATCAGCCGCTGAGTTTGGACGACGGTCTTCCAACCATCCTTTCCATCCTTTTTGAACGGCAGCGATTGGAATACGAATCGAAGCACCACGGTCAGAAACGCCATAAGAGAATTGGTCGATTGACTGGGTCTCGTGCTTTCCTGTTAATCTCATGTGGTTATCAGCACCGTAAACTTCGATATGTTCCTTGATGAATGGAGCGAACGCTTGACAAATTACGTCATAAACGTCTTTGTTACCCGCCGTTCTCAACACTGTGTTCGAGAAGTTTGCGTGCATACCTGAACCGTTCCAATCTGTGTCTCCCAAAGGCTTGCAGTGATAATTAATCCAAACACCATATTTCTCACCACAACGCTCTAACAAATATCTTGACACCCACATTTCATCGCCAGCTTGTTTAGCACCTTTGGCAAAACCTTGGAATTCCCATTGACCAGCGGCAACCTCGGCGTTGATTCCTTCAATGTTCAAACCCGCTTGCAAACAAAATTCTAAATGCTCTTCAACAATTTGTCTTCCGTAGGCATTTTTTGCCCCGACTGAACAGTAATATGGTCCTTGTGGACGTGGATAACCGTTTGTTGGAAAGCCCAAAGGAAGATTTGTTTCAACATCGTACAAGAAATATTCTTGCTCAAAACCAAACCAGAAATCGTTATCATCATCTTCAATTGTTGCACGACCATTTGATTCATGTGCATTGCCAGCGGCATCCAAAACTTCACACATTACTAAATAGGCAGGAGTTCCCAACAGTGAACGCTCAGGGTCTTTGCAAATATAAACAGGCTTCAATTGGCAATCCGAAGACCCACCAGGAGCTTGTTCAGTTGAAGAACCATCGAATGACCACATATCGCAGTCTTCTAATTTTCCACTAAAATCGGTTTCTATTTTAGTTTTGCTACGAAGGCTTTGAGTTGGTTTGTAACCATCGAGCCAAATGTATTCAAGTTTCGCTTTTGCCATGACAATTGAACTGATTTTTATGATTTTGTTAATTCTTGATTAAATTCTGGTACAAATATAAAGTACAATATTAGAAAAATGCAAAATATATTGAAAAATTGTTTAATTTTTAAACCAATTAAACGCTTTTACCTATCTAAATATTAATAATCATAGTTTTAAAGTTGATAATATTCTTGATATACAAATTATATTTTGTATTAATCAAATATACAATACAATATTTTGTTAATATAAGTTTTAGCCAAATATTTTCTACATTTCTTGAAAAATTACAATTTTTTCTTTGAAGTATTATTTTTGCCCACCATTAAGTTTATATTACTACTTAAAATCTTTAATTTTGTAAAATTGATTACGAAATTGAATAAAAGTAAAAGGCATAATATTGAAAAAAGACAAATTTTAAAACAAGGTCTTTCATTTTTAAACCTATTTTTACACGAAGTTCAAAAATCGTTTCTAATACAATAATAAATAATGATTTGTTTTTCAAAAACTTCAATCTATTTTTGAGTAATTATATATCAAGACGAATTCCAAAACATGGCAATAGCAAGATTTAAGGCATTAGAATTAGCCCAAACTCGACAACCCGTTCAAGTAAAAATTCCAAATGAAAAAATTAGTGATTTTTTCGGAGTCAATACCTTTAATGATGAAGTAATGAGGTCGCTTTTAAGTCCAGAGGCGTATCTGAAAATAAATACTGCCATTAAAGACGGCAAAAAAATTGACCGAGAGGCGGCTGACGAAGTAGCGGCTGCCATGAAATCTTGGGCAATTTCACGTGGGGCAACGCATTACACCCATTGGTTTCAGCCACTTACGGGTACGACAGCCGAGAAACATGATTCATTTTTCGATTTAACGCCTTCTGGAAAAGCCATTGAAAAATTCAAAGGTTCGGCTTTGGTTCAACAAGAACCCGATGCTTCTTCTTTTCCAAATGGCGGGATTCGTTCCACTTTTGAGGCTCGTGGATATACAGGTTGGGACCCATCTTCGCCCGCTTTTATTATGGAAAATGCCGCAGGAAGTTCAACGTTGTGTATTCCATCAGTTTTTGTTTCATACACGGGTGAAGCATTGGATTATAAAACTCCTTTATTGAAATCCATTGAATTGGTGGATAAAGCGGCTACTAAAATCATGAATGAGTATTTTAGTAGAGAGGTGTCAAAAGTTTCGCCAACATTAGGGGCAGAACAGGAATACTTTTTGGTGGACGAAGCGTTATTCAACGCTCGCCCAGATTTGATGATGGCTGGACGAACCGTTTTCGGACATTCCCCCGCCAAAGGACAGCAATTGGAAGACCATTATTTTGGGTCAATTGCCCCGAGAGTCAATGCCTTTATGGTTGATTTTGAATTTGAGGCTTTGCGTTTGGGTATTCCCGTGCGTACTCGTCATAATGAAGTTGCACCCGCCCAATTTGAGGTTGCACCAACTTTTGAGGAAGTAAATTTAGCTTGCGACCATAACGCACTTTTGATGGATTTAATGTCAAAAGTGGCGATTAGACATAAATTGAGGGTTCTTTTTCACGAAAAACCCTTTGCGGGAATCAACGGTTCAGGTAAGCACAATAACTGGTCTTTGAGTACCGATACTGGGATAAATTTATTACAACCTTCTTCAAAACCGAAAGAGAATTTACGCTTTTTAGTATATTTCTTGAACGTAACAAAAGCCGTTCACGATTATTCAGATTTGTTGAGAGCAACCATTGCCACGTCAGGAAATGAACATCGTTTGGGAGCCAATGAAGCTCCACCAGCGATTATGTCAATTTTCATTGGCTCAGAAATGACCCGTTTTTTGGATGAATTAGAAAACCTTTCCGACATTAACCAAATTCATTTAGAAAAAGGAGATAACGTTTATTTGAAGTTGGGAATCAATAAAATTCCTTCTCTGATGTTGGATAATACTGATAGAAACCGAACTTCTCCTTTTGCTTTTACGGGTAATAAGTTTGAATTTAGAGCAGTTGGTTCATCGGCAAATTCTGCCGCACCCATGACGATTTTGAATACCATTGTTGCCAATCAACTGTTCCAATTCCGTCAAGAAGTTGATGTGATTTTAGAGAGTGGGGTCAAAAAAGAATTAGCCATTATTGAAGTTTTGAAGAAATATGCCAAACATTCAAAGAAGATTTATTTTGAAGGAAATGGCTATTCTGACGAATGGGTAAAGGAAGCGGAAGAACGTGGACTTTCAAATCTGAAAACTACGCCCGAGGCATTGCAAGTTTATACCCGTGAATCTTCGATTGAATTATTGACTCGTCATGGCATTTATACGAAAGAAGAATTGCACGCAAGATACGAAATTGAAGTAGAAAATTATATCAAAAAAGTTCAAATCGAATCTCGGGTGATGGGCGATTTGGCGATGAATCACATCGTTTCAACTTCGTTAAAATATCAAACCTTATTAGTGGATAATGTTCGTGGACAAAAAGAGATTGGAATAGACCCTCAATATTTTGCACCAACCGTAGAAATTATTAAGAAAATATCTCAATATACTTCCAAAATCACGCTTTTGGTTGATGAAATGACCGAAGCGAGAAAAGAAGCTAATAATGTAGAAGCCCACGAAAGTGCTTATTTGTATAGTACCAAAGTACGAGATTTCTTTGAGCAAATTCGTTATTGCGTAGATAAATTGGAACTTATCGTGGATGATGATGAATGGCCTTTGCCAAAATATCGTGAGTTATTATTGATTAGATAATTCTTTAATTTTCTTATCTTTGGAACTTAAACAAAAAAGACAAAAAATGGCATTAAAAGATAACCCTGGACTCGACCCAAAGGAGATTGAACAATTAAAAAAGGAATGTGCTGAGGCAGGACAAAAATTTGTATATTTCGAAGATGAACTCAATGACGAACCCGACAATGTGGAAGAGTTTGTTCATGTTCAATTTATAGGGGATTATAAAGGTCAAGAAGCAATTTTTGATGCAGTTATTTACTCTTTGAGATTGCATTATAATAGCATAGTCTATGAAACAGCAGAGAGAAAAGCTTTGAAAACCTATCCTTTATATGTTCCTATGGAGAACCGTGATGAGACTTACGAAGCCAACGAAGATATGGACGAAGAGGTTGAATTATACATCACAGAATTAATTGAAGAAATAGAAGAAAACGAAGAAGTTAAACTTTCAGAACATTTAGAAATTGATGAAGATTTCGAGTACGGAATCGGCTTAGATGTTTGTTTAAATGTTGATGAAGTTAACGACAAAGTAGTTGCAAAGTTTGTGGATGAATATTTGGCTGGCACAATTAAATTAGACCAAACAATGTATTCATTCAAAACAGATTATGAAAACTGACAGTCGATGCGACCGTCGCTCGGTTCGGGTTTTCGATGTTCAATGTTAGTTTACAAAGAACCTTGAAAATATCACATAAACAACCGAACATCTAACATCGAACCACGAATATCGAATTATGACTTTCCAAGGAACAGAAAATTATATTGCCACACGGGCATTGCAAGTCGCTGTAAATGCGGCAGTTACATTAGAAAAACCACTTTTGATAAAGGGCGAACCTGGCACGGGAAAGACCCTTTTGGCGTATGAGGTAGCCTCTGCGTTAGGGAAAACCATTTATTCGTGGAACATCAAATCGACTACTTCCGCACAACAAGGTTTGTATGAGTATGATGCCGTTGCCCGTTTGCGAGATTCTCAATTGAGCGATGGCGATATTAATGACATTGAGCATTATATCAAGAAAGGGAAACTTTGGGAGGCCTTTGAGTCTGACGAACAAGTGGTACTTTTGATTGATGAAATTGATAAAGCCGACATCGAATTTCCAAATGATTTATTGAATGAATTGGATAAAATGGAATTTTATTGTTACGAATTAAAACGTACCATAAAAGCCAAAAAACGTCCGATAATCATCATTACTTCCAATAACGAAAAAGAATTACCTGATGCCTTTTTGAGACGGTGTTTCTTTCATTATATTTCCTTCCCCGACCGTGAAACGATGAAACAAATTGTGGATGTGCATTATCCAAGTTTGGAAGAAAAATTGATAACTAATTCAATGTCAATATTTTATGGTATTAGAGAAGTGAAAGCCTTGAAGAAAAAACCTTCTACTTCTGAATTAATTGATTGGATAAAATTACTATTAGTAGGTAAAGTTTCAGGGGATTTATTGGAAGATTTTCAGACGAATACTGACGTTCCGCCCTACATTGGAGCGTTATTGAAAAACGAGCAAGATACTGGTTTGTATGAGGCGTTGAGAAGTAAAGTGAGACGACCTTACTGAGAAATAAATTCAGTTTAGATATTTTAAGGAAGCCTTCGCTTTAAGCGAAGACTCCCTTTTTTAACCCTAAAATCCTAAATCCCAACCCTTATTTATTTAATTCAACTTGTACTTCAACCCATTTATTTTCTCCAATTCTTCCAAAAACGCATTACTTGGCGAAATCTTAGCCTTTCTTGAAAGCATCGTTACCTCAATTTTTTCCTCGGGGTCAAATACCGAAACCGTTAAATTGCAAGTTCCTTTATTCTTATTAATTACGGCATTTAATTGGTTAATCATCTCATTATTAACCAATGGCAAGCCCAAAGTAATTTTCAGCTCCTTGGCATATTGATTTCTAATTTCCGATAAAAGCCTGACGGTCATGGGTTTAAATTCCCATTCGTCTGGTCTTCCCCATTTGGTTTTTATTTGTCCTTTAATGTAGAGAAAACGGTCTGGGGCAATGAATTTTGAGAGATTTACAAAGTCTTCACCAAATAAAGCAAATTCATAGCTACCATTATAATCCTCCAATGTAAAAAGCATAAAGGGATTACCATTTTTAGAAAAACGTTCAATGGCTTTCGTTACAATTCCACCAACCGAAACTTCTTTTCCTCTGAAAACGGATTCAGTTACACGATCGAGAGTACATGAACAAAAACTTTCTAATTCTAAACGGTATTCGTCTAATGGATGCCCAGAAATATAAATTCCTACCACTTCTTTTTCATTTTTGAGCTTTTCCATTCTTCCCCAAGGTTCCATGAATGGAATTTTGGGAGTAGCTAAATTTCCTCCGCCCGCATCACCCAACATACCGAATAGTGAACCCTGACTCGATTGCTCAATTTCAACGGCTTTATTGGCATATTTAATTATTTTTTCAATAAAATTAGACCCTTCCGAATCCTCAAAATAAATGGCACGGTGCAATCCTTGGGCTTCTTCAAAACAATCAAAACCTCCGCCATACGCCAAACTCTCAATCGTTTTCTTGTTTACAGTTCTAAGATTTACTCTTTTTACAAAATCAAAAATATCTTTATACGCTCCATTTTTGTCTCTTTCTTCAATAATACTATCAACTGCTGCATCGCCAGTTCCTTTAATAGCAGCCAAACCAAAACGAATTTCACCTTTTTTATTTACTGCAAATGAGCGATAAGATTCGTTAATATCGGGTCCCAGAACGGGCAATCCCATTCGTTTACATTCCTCCATAAAGAAGGTGATTTTTTCAATTTGTCCCAATGAATTTGACATCACCGCTGCCATGTATTCAGAGGGATAATGTGCCTTCAAATATCCCGTATGATACGCCACAAAAGCGTAACAAGTGGAGTGGGATTTATTGAAAGCATATTGGGCAAATGCCTCCCAGTCGGTCCAAACTTTATTCAATTTATCAACGGGATGCCCTCTTTCTTTTGCCCCATCAATAAACTTACTTTTCATCTTGTCCAGCGTATATCTGTCCTTCTTTCCCATCGCCTTTCTGAGTACGTCAGCATCCCCTTTCGAGAAGCCAGCAATCTTTTGCGACAACAACATTACTTGCTCTTGATAAACCGTAATACCATAAGTATCAGCAAGATACTCTTCCATCACGGGCAAATCATAGACAATTTCTTCCCGTCCATGCTTACGGGCAATGAAGTTGGGAATATAAGCAATTGGACCTGGGCGATAGAGAGCGTTCATCGCAATTAGGTCAGAAAACTGATCGGGTTTTAGGTCTAAAAGGTGCTTTTGCATCCCGCCTGACTCAAACTGAAAAGTGGCGTTGGTCTCTCCTCTTTGGTAAAGTTCATACGTCTTTTTATCATCTAATGGAAGCGTGTCCAAGTCAATAACAATTCCATGATTTTGCTTGATTAATCGGATGGCTTCTTTCAAAATAGAGAGGGTTTTCAAGCCCAAAAAGTCCATTTTAATTACGCCCGCATCTTCAATAATATTTCCCCCAAATTGAGTAATTAAAAGGTTTACTTCTTTGGAGGTATAGACTGGCAAAATCTCTGATAAATCTTTTGGTGCAATAATAATTCCCGCCGCATGAATACCCGTACCACGAACCGAACCTTCCAATATCAAAGCCTCTTCCAAAACCTTTGAACGCAAAGAACCTTCTCGACGAATTTCACGCAATTTTTTGATATTATCCAAATCTTCCGTCTGAAAGCCCTCCTTTTCCGCCAATGAATTTGCTCCTGTAATGGGTGCGTTCATGACACGGTTTAAGTTCGTTCCAGGTTTATCGGGTACTAATTTAGCTAATTCGTTGGACTCATTCAAGGACAAATCCATAACCCGAGAAACGTCTTTTATCGACATTTTTGCCGCCATTGTTCCATACGTTACAATGTGGGCAACTTGATTTTTTCCGTATTTCTCCACCACATAATCAATCACTTTTTGGCGACCTTCATCGTCAAAATCCGTATCAATATCGGGCATTGATTTACGGTCAGGATTCAAGAAACGCTCAAAAAGTAAGTTGTATTTGATGGGGTCAATGTTAGTAATTCCAATACAATAAGCCACCACCGAACCCGCCGCCGAACCACGACCTGGACCTACATATACCCCCAAATCACGCCCCGCCTGTATGAAATCTCCCACAATGAGGAAGTAACCCGCAAAACCCATAGTTTTGATTACATGAAGTTCAAAATCAATGCGTTCTTTCACCTCCACCGAATCCCAAGCGTCGCCATAACGCTTTCTTGCCCCTTCACGAGTAATATCTTCGAGATAATCGTCTTGAGTTGCAAATTTGGAAGGAATCACAAAATTTGGCAACATGATATCTTGTTTCAATTTCAAGGTATCAATCTTGCCCACAATCTCATTGGTATTGTCAATTGCCTCTGGAATATGATTCCAGAGTTTAGTCATTTCAGCGGTATTTTTAAAATAAAATTGGTTGTTATAAAAGGCAAAACGTTTTCCTTTGGTGGATGTTCCAGCATCGTCATCAATATCTTTGTAGGTTGGTGTTGCCTGTTTCTCGCCAGTATTTATACAAAGTAAAATATCATGAGCATTTGAATCTTTTTCATCAAGATAATGCGAGTCATTAGAGGCAATAACTTTGACATTATACTTTTTAGCAAAACGCAATAAAACCTCATTACACTTCAACTGGTCGGGGATTTCGTGATTTTGTACCTCCACATAATAATCGTCCCCAAACAAATCCAACCACCATTTGAATTCCTTTTCAGCTTCCGCTTCACCATTTCTCAAAATAGCTTGCGGAACGGATGCACCGATGCAACAAGTCGTGGCAATTAATCCCTCGTGGTACTGCAAAATAAGTTCTTTATCAATCCGAGGATATTTGCCATAAAGTCCCTCAATATAGCCCAAAGAACACAATTTCACTAAATTGGCATACCCTTTGGCATTTTTTGCCAACATCAATTGATGGTAACGTTTATCTTTTTGTTCTTTGGTAAATGCCCGTTTATGGCGGTCTTCGACCACATAAAACTCGCAACCCACAATCGGTTTTACGCCCTCATGTTTTTGAGCTTCGGCTACGAACTGAAACGCCCCGAACATATTTCCATGGTCAGTAATGGCAATGGCGGGCATATTATCGGCTTTGGCTTTAGCAAAAAGGGCAGGAATTTTTGAGGCTCCGTCCAAAAGCGAATATTGGGTATGACAATGTAAGTGGGAGAATTGCATTTTGTTAATTGAGTAAGGAATAAATAATCATTATCGTACTACAAAGAAAACACAAAAGCGACCTAATTGGGTCGCTTTTGTGAGAAAATTTTTCACCTCGTTATCGTTACGAAATCAGGCAAAGTAAATTGTTTATCACCCAAAATAACCGTCAATGTCCACCGATTGGGTACGACAAAAGTTGTTTCAATTTTATAAGTCAAAGTAGTACCATCAGCACTGAGTACCGCTGGTTTTATCACGGTAACACCGCCAACTTGTGGTACAAATCGTATTTGTGGGGCAGTTGCCTTCATATTTAGTCCTGTAATAATTAAATCTTGTCCACGCACATAAGCCAATACTGTCATTCTATTGACAACCGTTTCCGTACCCGTTCCCGTAACTTTTAGATCTAACGCTCGGTACTTAAAACTTCTTCCATTTACGGAAACGCTGACCGAATACACTCCCACAGGAACCCCAAAAGGCACTTGAACCTTAGCTTGCGTAGGAGTTAAAGTACCCGAAACGATAATTAGATTATATACCTTCCCCGTAGTTTTTGAGGTAAGAAAAAATGTAGGGTTCGCCCGATTCAAGTTTTTCCCATAAATAAAAAATGATTCGGTGGTTTTAATAGCAATGGTTTCAATCCCAATAATTTCTGGGTCGGTTGCCAAGGCTACCACTACGGAAACTCGATAGGCTCTTTTTGTACAATCAGATGCCGTAACCAAATACGTTACGGGAGTCGTAAAATTTTGTGGTACCAGATTACCTGGCGAGATTGAGGCTTCTGGAGAAACCGTGATAGTAGGTTTTAAAGCGATTACTTTCGTGGCGATGGGAACACGGATGGCAACTGTCCGTAAAGTTGTATCGATATCGCCTTCTGAATGGGGCGTAAAATCCTCAAATTTAAAGGTCAAAATATCCTTTTTGGGACTACGAGGAACTTTGAGGGTTGGAATTTCCGAAGAACAATTCCATAAAATCAAAGATGATAGTCCAATAAAAATGCTAAAGAGTAATTTTTTATTCATTTCGATGGGATTTATAAAAAGTGGTACATTTTAATTCTATAATTTAATTTCTGGTTCATGATGCTCGAAAAAGACATAATTCAAAAAGTCTAAAAATGGCTTTAACGTTCTACAAACTTCAGTTACATTCTTGACAAATTCGGGAGATTTCACTTCTTCTACCGTAAATTTATGCCAATAAAACATTTGCTTTTTTCTCAATAATTCAATTTCGGGATTATCCTTTGAATAGCCTTTGGGAGCAGATTTAACGGTTTCTCCCTCGGCTTCACCAAATATTTTTACAAATTGAGGGGCATAAATGATTGATTTCAAGGATGCTGCGTTATAATCAATTTCTTGTCTAAGACTTGCCAATTGCTCGGGCGTGGGCGAATACATTCCACCGCCCAAAAAAGATTCATCTTCTGAAATATGTAAGTAATAATCCATCCTGCCCGACTTTCGACCTCCTTCCGAAAAACTGGATGAAAGATGCGTTTTGTAAGGATCTTTATTATTGGTAAATCGAACATCACGGGCAATTCTATAATTGCAGTGTTTTACTTGAACACCTTCTAAATTTTCAAATTCACCGATGGAATTAATCAATTGTTGGATAGTTTCTTCAAAATCGGATTTTACTTTATCGTATTGCTTTTTGTTAGCATGAAACCATTCTCTATTGTTATTTTGCTTTAAATTGTTCAGGTATTGAAATGTTGATGATGAAATGGGCATTTGGTCGATATTTTGTAAGTTCAAAAACGAATTTGGAATGTTAATCTACTCATTTTCCATGAATTACCCAAATAAGCATAATTAGGATTTGATGAATTGGTTGTTTTTCGTGAATTTTGCAGAATTATTCATTTATCAATTTAAAATTTTGGTTTGAACCATTTTATTTTCAAATTAATTTTATGCAAATACTTACTGGCATACAAGCCTCTGGCAGACCACATTTGGGTAATATTTTAGGAGCGATTCGTCCTGCCATAGAATTATCAAAAAATCCTGAAAATGATTCCTTTCTTTTCATTGCAGATTTACATACGCTTACTTCCTTAAAAGATGGCAAAATACTTCGTGAAAATACATACTCCATTGCGGCAGCTTGGTTAGCGTGTGGCTTTGATGCGGATAAAAACTACTTCTATCGTCAATCAAGATTAGCGGGCTATCATACAGAATTGATGTGGTATTTGAACTGTTTTACGCCTTTCCCGATGTTGGCGAATGCCACCAGTTTTAAGGATAAATCGGAAAAATTATCAGATGTCAATGTGGGGCTTTTCACTTATCCAGTGCTTCAAGCGGCGGATATTATGTTGTACGATGCCAATCTTGTTCCCGTGGGAAAAGACCAACGACAGCATTTAGAAATGTCCCGTGATTTGGGGAATGCCTTCAATAGACAATACGGAGATAATACTTTGGTAATTCCCGAAGCCAAAATTGACGAAGCCGTTATGACCATTCCTGGTATTGACGGGCAGAAGATGAGTAAATCACTCAATAATTATATTGACATTTTTTTACCCGAAAAAGAATTATTGAAAGTGGTCAAGAAAGTGGTAACGGATGCAAAATCTTTGGAAGATAAAAAAAATCCTGATGAAGATAATGTTTTCAAATTGTTCTCATTGGTGGCAAAACCCGAAGAAATTACAGAAATGAGGCAAAATTATTTGGCGGGGGGCTACGGTTACGGACACGCCAAAAATGCCCTTCACGCTGTTCTGGTAAGGGAATTTGCCGAAGAGAGAGACAAGTTTGACTATTATATAAATCATACCAACGAACTCGAACAAAAACTGCAAGAAGGTGAAGTGAAGGCTACAGTAATTGCTAAAAAAACCATCGAAAGAGTAAGAAACAACATGGGATTATGAGCCTCAATGAACTTGATACCCAAGCCTTTTTATGGCTCAATTCGCTCCATTCTGCTTTTTTTGATCCAATTATGCTTTGGATTTCTGGAAAAAATGAATGGTATCCGATGTACGCCATCATTATTGGGGCTTTGATTTGGCGATATAAAAATCGCTCAATCGCCATGTTATTGACCATCACTTTGAGCGTTGTGGTTTCGGATAGAGTATGTTCGGGTTTTTTAAAGCCTTTTATTCAAAGATTAAGACCTTGCCATGAACCATCTCTTCAAAAATTAGTTCACCTTGTGGGAGACTGCGGAGGACAATTTGGCTTTTGTTCTTCCCATGCGGCTAATACTTTTACGTTGGGAACTTGTTTGTTTTTGTTGTTAGGAAAAGAATTTACCAGTATAAAATACTTTTATGTTTGGGCAATAATAGTTTCGTATAGCCGTATATATGTGGGAGTTCATTATCCACTCGATGTGCTTGCTGGGGCAGGAATCGGCGTTTTAGCTTCAATTTTATGCTTCAAAATTTATCAAAGAATTATCAATAGATTCACTACCATTTAGATAACCCACAAAACAATATCTGGTGAAAAACTTCAAAATTTCTTTAATCGTTTTAATTACTTTCTCATTATTTTCTTTCAAAAATGCACCAACGGACGAGTCTGAAAAAATCGTTGGTATTTGGTTTACGGAAAATAATTCTTCCAAAATACAAATCTATAAAGCTGATAATCAGTATTTTGGCAAAATTATATGGCTCGCTCCCAAAAGTGAAAAAGAGGATTTGAAAACGAAACTTTCTTTGGGTTACCAGATTTTTAAAAAATTCACTTACGAGAGTAAAAACCTTTGGTCGGGTGGGCAAGTTAGCGACCCCAGAAGTGGCATGACGGTTTCAGGTAAAATGACGCTCAAAGATGATAAAACATTGAACGTTAGAGGATATTTGGGAGCTCCAATGTTTGGGAAAACGGTTATTTTGAAGCGGGCTGAATAGTTATTTACCACTTATGTGAGATAGGAAAGATATGATTAAAAAGAAAAACAAATCCGTTTCAAATTATCTTGCGGTAACAATTAAAAACTCATCAACTATTTAATAGCCAGCCCGTTACACTAAATCTCGTTTTAAATGCTTCCGTTACCTCGTGGTCTAATTTTTCACTTTCAAAGCATACCAATCTGCCCGCCAAGGGTGCGATAGTAATTGGTATTTCATTATTCTTTTCTTGGGTGTAAATGATCAAATTCCCCCCATCTGCTGGAATCCAATCTTGATTCAAATAATAAATTACCGATAGAACTCTTCCTTTTTGGGCTTGAAAAGTATCTTGATGTCTTCGATAAAATTTTCCTACTTCGTATTTTGCGAAATGAATTTCAGAGTCAGAAATACCCAAATAACAGGTTTGATTCAAGTAGTCAATAAATTTTTGATTTCTATCTAACAAAATCCTTTCAGAAATATTGATTGAATCATTTTCAAGCCACAAAATTTCATCTCCTCTGATTTTAAAATCCCTCTTTACTTCGCTTTGCTTTCCAATACTTGCTTCTTTAAATAAACCTGCCTTATAACGTTTCGAGAATGTTTTTAAGAGATTACCCACTTCATTTTTATTCAAAAAGTCATCACAAATACCGTACCCATTCGCTAAAATACCGTCAATAATACCCTCAAATTTATGTTCGAG
>JBBRMR010000078.1:0-22728 GCA_038230735.1 Cytophagales bacterium | reverse complement strand
GGGCATTAGTTGCTTACTAACTGCCAAAGTCAATGGGTGGAGGCGTGTGCCTGAACCGCCCGCAAGTATGATTCCTTTCATATTTTCAATTTCTGAATGATAGAATATTGTTGTGGTACAATTTATAGATTACTTAAAGCCACCATCAAACTATCTCTCCAATACGGAATTTTGATGCCAAAAGTATTCTTAATTTTAGTTTTATCCATGGCCGAAAATGCTGGACGGGCGGCTTTGGTGGGGTATTCGCTGGTTTTTAAGGGCTTTACTTTTACGTCAATATTTCCTAATTCAAAAATAGCTTGGGCAAAATCATACCACGAAATTGCTCCTTCGTTGCTGTAATGATAGATACCATACGCCTTTTTGTTGGAAGCAATAATATCTAACAAAGCCCCCGCCAAATCAACGCCATACGTGGGCGAACCAATTTGGTCGGCAATAATACCCAAAGAATCACGGTCTGTCCCCAATTTAATCATGGTTTTCATGAAATTATTGGCAAATTCCGAATACAACCACGCTGTTCTGATGATATAATATTCTGGTAATAAATCAGTTACAGCTTTTTCTCCTTCTAATTTTGTTAATCCATAAACACTAATCGGTTCGGCAGGATGAGTTTCATTGAGCAGCGTTGGAATATTTCCTTCAAAGACAAAATCAGTAGAAACCTGTAACATGGTTGCTCCAAAGTTGGAACAAAGTTTAGCGATATTCTCCGCCCCATCACGGTTGATTTTGCGAGCTAATTCAATCTCATCCTCCGCTTTATCCACGGCAGTATAAGCCGCACAGTTGATGACATATTCGGGCTTTTCTTGGATAAAAAGGTATTCTAAAACCTTCATATCCAAAATATTACCCACAAATTCATCTACGAAAGAAATGGAAGTCATACCTCTTTTCGTGGCTACTTTGCTGATACATTGACCCAATTGACCTACTCCGCCTAATACTAATATTTTCATTTGTTATCTATTGGCATACATTTCTGTATAATATTTCTGATAATTCCCACTCGTTACATTATCTAACCATGCCTGATTATTCAAAAACCAATCTACGGTTTTTTCTAAGCCTTCTTCAAATTGTAAAGATGGTTTCCAACCTAATTCATTCATAATTTTAGTGGCATCAATCGCATAGCGGAGGTCATGCCCTGCACGGTCGGTCACGTATGTAATGAGTTTTTCGGACGTTCCCGCTTCACGATCCAGTTTTTCGTCCATCGTTTTGCAGACCAACATCACGATATCAATATTTTTCCATTCGTTAAAACCACCGATATTGTAGGTTTCACCCTCTTTACCATGATGAAAAACCGTATCAATCGCTCTTGCATGGTCAACGACAAACAACCAATCTCTCACATTTTCACCCTTTCCATAAACGGGTAAAGGCTTGTTATTTAAGATATTATGAATCATTAAAGGCAATAATTTCTCTGGAAAATGATTTGGACCGTAATTATTTGAACAGTTGGTGATTACTACGGGCAATTTATAAGTATTGCCGTAAGCCCGTACAAAATGGTCGGACGAAGCCTTTGAAGCTGAGTATGGCGAACGGGGGTCATAAGCCGTTGTTTCCAAAAAGAAATCTTCTGGATTATGCAATTCTCCATAAACTTCATCCGTAGAAACATGATAAAAACGCTTGCCTTCGTAACCCGATTCTTGCCAAGTTTTTTTGGCAGCGTTCAAAAGATTACAAGTCCCTACAACGTTAGTCATCACAAAAGCCATCGGGTCGGTAATTGACCTATCCACGTGCGACTCTGCCGCCAAATGAATTACCCCATCAAATTGATGTTCGGCAAAAAGTTGGTCGATAAATTCAGCATCCACAATATCACCTTTCACGAAGGAATAGTTGGGAGCATTTTCAATATCTGAAATATTTTCTAAATTTCCCGCATAGGTCAATTTATCAAGATTAACTATCTGATAATCAGGATATTTAGTAACAAAAAGTCGTACAACGTGTGATCCAATAAATCCCGCACCGCCTGTGATTAGTATTTTTTTCATTTTGATAATTTATATTGCCATTTCCAAGCATCTCCTAAAGCCTCCACTAAGGTCTTTTCGGTTTGCCAGCCTAATATTTGTTTTGATTTTGTACAACTTGCATATACTGCAATTACATCTCCGTCTCTTCTTGGTTTTATTACAAAATCTACCTTTAAGCCCGTAGCAGTTTCAAAAGCAGAAATTACTTCCAATACTGAACTCCCCGTTCCCGTTCCGATGTTAAAAAAGTCGTAATAATTACCCTCTGGTTGTTTCAAGAGCAAGTTTAATGCCGAAACATGGGCTTTTGCCAAGTCCACCACGTGTATATAATCACGAACTGCCGTGCCGTCTGATGTTGGATAATCATTTCCATAAACTGATAATTGCCCTCTGAGTCCTGCTACTGATTGGGTAAGGAAAGGCACGAGATTTGCAGGTACACCCAAAGGTAGTTCACCAATCAAGCAACTTTCGTGAGCTCCAATGGGATTGAAATACCGTAAAGAAATAGCATGAAAATCATTGGTACTTTGGACAGTATCACGGATTATTGCTTCACAAATTTGTTTAGTATTACCGTAGGGAGAAGTGGCAGATTTTACGGCTGAATTTTCAGTAACGGGCAATGAATCTGGCTCGCCATAAACGGTGCATGAAGAAGAGAAAACTAAATTATCAATCTTGTGTTCTACCATTTTTTCTAACATCAAAATGGTGGCAGAAACGTTATTTCGGTAGTATTTAAGCGGTTTTTCTACTGATTCACCCACAGCTTTGGCTGCCGCAAAATGGATAATACCCTCAATTTTTTGTTCTGAAAAAACCGTGTCCCAGGTCATGGCATTATTGATGTCAGCCTCGTAATATTTTACGGATTTGCCAATGATTTGTTCAATTCCTGCGAGTGCTTTTTTTTCTGAATTTGAGAAATTATCTAAAATAATGGATTCAAAACCAGCGTTATGAAGTTCTACAACTGTGTGTGAGCCGATAAAACCCGCTCCGCCTGTAACTAAAATTTTCATGAGGAAATCCTCTTTTCAAGGAGGAAGATTTTTGGATAGAAGTATTGATTTTCGTATAATCACAAATTTACTACAAAGCCTTCCGAAAAAAAATAATCAGCTTGCTTTTTGTGCAAATGGTAATATTTAAGATGAACGGTTCATGGAAATTTATGAAAATATGCTAATTATCCAAAAAGAATTTGTATTTTTAAGGGTGAATATTTGGATTGATAGATAAGATAAAGATAATTACTAATCAGCAATTCACCAATCACCAATAGTTTATGAAACAATCCGAAATCAAAGCCTTAATATCCTTATTAGATGATGAAGATCACGAGGTGTTAAATCACGTAGAGAGTAAAATTCGTTCCATGGGCGATACGGTAATTCCGTTTTTGGAAGACCGTTGGGAAGAGTCTTCACTGAGTCCGCTGATGCAGAAAAAATTAGAGGATTTAATCCATGATTTGCAGTATAATGCCTTCTTTACTCGCTTAATTGATTGGCGAAATAATCGCTCAGAAGACCTTTTGGAAGGGATGTGGGCAATTGCGACCTATCAATATCCAGAACTTTCCTTAGAAAAACTCCGACAAGATATGGAGCAAATTTATTACGAAGTTTGGCTCGAAATCAGAGATAATATGCACCCGATGGATCAAATTAAAACCATCAATTCAGTCATATTCGGAAAGTTGAAATTTGGGGCAAATACCAAACATTTTCACTCAGCTTCTAACTCAATGTTAAATACTGTGATGGAATCTAAAAAGGGAAACCCAATCTCGCTTTGTGTGATATATCTGTTGGTATGCGAACGATTAAACTTGCCAATTTGGGGCGTAAATCTGCCTAATTTATTTATTCTGACGTATAAATCAGGCAATATGCAGTTTTATATCAATGTCTTCAACCGTGGATTGGTATTTAGTAGAACCGATATTGACAGTTATATTGCCCAACTGAATTTAGCTCAAAATGATATTTTTTACCACCCTTGCCAAAACATTGACATCATCCGTAGAGTATTGAGAAATCTAACCGTAGCCTTTGAAAAAGTAGGAGACGATGATAAAATGAAGGAAATTGACAGGGCTTTGGTGGAGATGATGAAGTAATGACAATATCAAAAAACAACCGTAATAACAAAATCATCGACATAAAAAACAGCCAATCGATGTTCCGTTTTTAAGACTCCATCCACGAAAATTTCTCCGTGTAAACTCGTTGGTTTCTCTTCGAAAGGCTCAATGTAAATATTTTCCTTGAAGGATAAGTTTTTCTTGCCATACCACTTATACAGACTCTCTTTGGCACACCAATACACACACATTTTGAAAAGGTCATCACCAGCTTGAATACGTTCGGAGGGAGATAAAAATTTATGAGCAACTCGGCTCAATTTATCCGAAATTTTTTCAATGTCGATTCCTACTTCTTCCTCAAAACTTACTACCGAAACGGCATATTCATTGGTGTGAGAAATTGATACAAACCCTTGATTATCAATAAAATAAGGGTTATTATGGCTATCTTTTGCCATGCCATAATAAGGATGATTCAAGGCTTCAACGGTATATTTAACGCAGGAACGACTCGCCAACCATTCCAATTGTTTTGCGGGATGAGTTGCGTTTGAAAGTTTGGGTAAATCCATTGAATTTATCCCTAAATAAGTTAAAAAATAGGAGGGAGACTCCTCAATTTTCCAGAGGGTAATAATGGTTTTTGCTGATATAGATTTACTGAAAATTAGCAATGTGAGTGTGAATAAGTGAAAAATACTAAATTTTAACGCTCTTGAAATCAAACTTTTACCCAATCTTGAATCCCTAACCCTAAAATCCCTAATGCCAAACTTTGTCTTTCCCTGCAAAATAAGCTAATTTTGAATTGATTATTGCTTACAATACTATAAAAATTAGAATGTAGCATAATCTATAATCTCAAATCCACAATTTATAAAAATGTGCAAGTTTCAAAAATAGATACTTTTTCTGGGCATCGTGATTGTGTTTATACGCTTGAGAGGGCAGAAAATCCCAATCAGTTCTTTTCAGCAGGTGGTGACGGACTCGTGATTCGATGGGATTTTACCATGCCCGATGTTGGGGAATTGTTTGCCCAAGTTCCCGCTTCCATTTATGCACTTTGTTTTGACGAATCAAGAAATCAACTTTGGGTAGCCCAAAATTTTGACGGAATTCATTTGATTGATGTGGAATCTAAGCAAGAAATCAAGTCGATAAAAATTACTTCTTCTTCTATTTTTGACATTAAAATATTTGAAAATAATGCCTTTATCGGTTTATCAGATGGAACGATTGTGGTGATGGATGTGGAGGAGTTTGTGGTACGAAAATACATCAAAGCATCCGACAAAAGTGTGCGAAATATTGCCGTAAACTCATTTTTACGTGAATTTGCGGTAGCTTACAGCGATTTTTCGGTAAAAATCTTTGATTTGAACGATTTTTCCTTGAAATTAGTAGTATCACATCACACAAATTCTGTTTTTGCTCTTAGTTATTCCCCTGATTATCAATATTTAATATCGGGAGGAAGGGACGCACACTTAAAAATTTTTGAGGTAAACAATCAGTATGAATTACATCAAGATATTGCAGCACATTTATTTGCTATTAATGATATAAAATTTAGCCCAGATGGAAAATTATTTGCGACTTGTAGCATGGACAAATCAGTCAAAATTTGGGATGCCGAACAATTTAACCTCTTGAAAGTTATTGACAAAGCCCGCTACGCAGGTCATGGTACATCAATCAATAAATTGTGGTGGAGCAATGCGGAACGCCGCCCGTACAATGATTTATTAGTTTCGGCTTCGGATGATAAAAGAATTTCAGTTTGGGAAATTGACCCACAATAATCCATCTTTGTTTAATCCATTTCTGACTATTTTCCTGATAATCGGAGACTTAAAAAATTAAAATCATGAGAATTACCCCCCTTGAAATAAGACAACATACTTTCGATAAAAGTTTTAGAGGGTACGATACGGAGTCGGTAGATGCTTTTTTGCTGTCGCTGTCGCAGGAATGGGAGCGAGTTTCTGAGGATTTTAGACAAACAAAAATCAATCTGGAAGTTGCCGAACGAGAGATTTTACGGATGAAGGAAATTGAGAATAGCCTTTTCAAAACGCTGAAAGCCGCCGAAGATGCTCAACAAGAAATCAACGGAAAAGCTCAAGCCGAAGCCGATTTGATTACCGAAAAAGCCCGAAAAGATGCCGAAGAAATAGGTGATGAAGCTCGCAAAAGAGCCGATATGGTGGTTTCGGAAGCTGAAAATAAAGCAAAATTCTTGGTGGATGATGCCGTAAATGACCTTAAAAACTATGAGCGTGATTTTAAAGCAATGGAACGCTATAAAGATTATTTGGTAGTAGAATTGAAGAGTTTTGCCAACGATGCCCTTGATAAAGTAACCAAATTTGAAGAAAGAATCAATACCCGAACTAACGAAGCAAGATTGAATGATTTGGGAATTAAAGCAACGGAACATTTACCAATTTTACCTGTTGAAACAGAATCTCGATTGGAAGAAAAAATGGCAGAAATAGAATCAGTTGAAGAGGAAATTTTAGAACAAAGAACAATTCAAACACCTGTAAATCAAGAAGTTGAAGAAGTAATGTTGGTGATTAGTCAGGACGAAAAAGTGGAGATTGTTGAATCTGAAGTAGTCTTCGAACCAGCCAACGATTATGACGATGAGAACGAAGAATTGCCAACTGTTCATGCCATTGTTCACGAAGATGTTCCTGCCATAAATACAATTTTTCATCAAGATACTTCATTTGAAAACCCCTTTGCTAAGCAAGAAGCTAAGACTGAAATAAATACAGTGTTATTCAGTGAAACGGCGGATAATTTGACCAAAGAAATGAAAGCTACACGTGGCAGACCTCGTAAAGTGGTGAGAGAAGACGGAGGATTGCCAACAGTTTTATCGGTAATGGAAGAATTTTCAAAAGATACACCCGCAACTATTTCCAATGGAGGAGGTTCATTTTTTGATAATATTTAGGTAGCTCAAATTAAATTTCTGACGTACAATTAAAATAAACTATCTTTAAAAATTTCAAGTTGAAATGACAGCTTGGAATTTTTTGTTTACAACTAAAATCATGGGAACAATTGCTTTAGAAGGCTTAGAATTTTTTGCTTATCACGGTGTAACAGGCGAAGAACAGAAGATAGGTAATCGCTATCAAATTGATATTCAGATAGTTACTGATTTTTCGGAAGCTGCTAATAATGATAAACTCAGGGATACGGTTGATTATAGCAATCTCTATGAAATTATTTCGGACGTAATGAAAATTAAATCCAGGCTTTTAGAACACATTGCCAAACTGATAATTTTAAATGTTCGGGAGCGTTATCCAGACATCGAAAAAATAGAAGTGGCGGTTTCCAAATTCAATCCTCCCATTGGTGGCGTATGCACCCGTGCAAAAGTAACCTTAGTAGGATAAAATAATTTATGGCACATCAAGTAACGATAAAAGATATTGCCCGCCACCTGAACATTTCGGTGGCAACTGTTTCCCGTGCCATGCGTGATATGCCCGATATCAAGCCCAAGACCCGTGAAACAGTACTAAAATTAGCAAAAGAATGGGATTATCAACCTAATATTTTAGCAACCAGTTTAGTAAAAAGTCGTACAAAAACTATTGGTGTTATTGTGCCAGATTTGGCGTATCATTTCTTTGCATCGGTCGTAAAAGGGATTGAAGAAGAAGCTATCGCTCGGGGATACAGTTTGCTCTTAACCCAAACAAGTGAATTATACGAAAGAGAACTAACTAACGTCCAAAACCTATCCAGAGGGCAAGTGGAGGGCTTTATTATTTCACTTTCCCAAGAAACTACCGATTATGAACACCTCAAACGCCTGCAACGCAAGGGAATTCCCTTAGTATTTTTTGATAGAGATGCCGCCGATATTGATGTGTCTAAAGTGATGGTGGATAACGTTGGGGCGGCTTATGAAGCAACCAAACATTTAGTAGAAAATGGGTGTAAAAGAATTGCTTTTTTAGCTGGACCAACCAACGTAACCGTTAGCAATCAAAGACAGAAGGGCTACGAAAATGCTTTGAGAGATTCAAATCTGCCAATTGATGAAACCTTAATTGTTCACGGGAGTTATAATCTGCAACAGGTCATTGAATTGACTAATTATTTGATTGATTTGTCCAATCCTCCTGATGGATTGGTAGTGGTGAGCGACCGTTTAGCCATTGGTGCAATGTCGGCTTTGCGAGCAAGAAATATCACAGTTCCCGATGATATGGCTATCGTTAGTTTTAATGATGAACCAATTTGTACTATTGTTACCCCTACACTCACAAGTATTTCGCAACCAACGATGGAGATGGGAAGAATGGCTATGTCGCTGTTAATCAATCAGATAGAGAAGGAGGGGAGTCCTTCGGAAGTGAAAGTTTTTAAGACAGGATTGAAAATTAGAGAGTCTTCGAGGAGGAAATAAAATAAATCAAGAGTATTGGGTCTTTTCCAATTTATAATCAAATTAAAATAATGAAACAATTATTACTCATCATTCTAGGGCTGTTTTTTTGCTTTACAACATTAGCCCAAAAGAAAAAAAAATCAAAGAAAAATATTCCAGAGATTCCTCTGGTCGTTCAAAAAAAGGTTCTTACGCATGACGTGTATGACTCGTGGAAGGAAATTCCTGATAAAATACTTTCTACTGACGGTAGCACAATGGTCTATACCGTCAATCCACAGGAGGGTGATGGTAAGGTCGTTTTTCATTCTTTGAAAAGTGCAAGAGTAGATTCTGTCCATCGTGGGGCAGATATTAAACTTACAGATGATGCTGAATTTGCCATTTTTAAGATTAAACCGCAATTGGAATTAGTGAAATCCATGAAGCGATTGAAAAAGAAAAAGGATGATATGCCGAAGGATTCTTTGGGAATTTATGGATTGAAGACTAACCAAATCATCAAGATTCCGAATGTGCAATCTTTTAAGATTCCTGAGAAAGCGGGAGGGTGGCTTGCCTATCAAATAGAAGAAACTAAGAAAATCGATAATACTAAAAGGAAAGATACCTTAGCAAAAATGGATGCTAAAAAGAAAATAGTAAAGAAAGAATCAGAGGAGAATGGTTTTCGTTTAGTATTGAGAAATTTAAAAACTAATGCCGAACAAAAATTTAGTTTCGTGATTGATTATAATTTTGCTAACAATGGTAAAACATTAGCATTCAGCACAACTGGTAATGATTCTACGATGCTCCCTGGGGTGTATCTACTTGATTTACAGAATGATAAACTTACTAATATCCTGCAATCAAAAGGAAAATTTAAGAAAATTTCTTTGTCGGAAGAGGGTAATCAAGTGGCTTTTATTGCCGATTTAGATACCAATACTAAAACCCAAACTCGTTTACCAAAACTATATTTTTGGAAATTAGGAGAAGAAAAAGCAAAACGTTTAGCGGATGAAAATCAGACTTTTGCCCCCCAAACTTGGTTAGTAAATGAGCATTACCAACCTCGTTTTTCAAAGGATGGCACTAAACTATTTTTTGGAACTAATCCAAGACCCGTAGTGCCAGACACTACACTTTTGCCTGATGAAATTGTGAATGTTGAAGTATGGAATTGGCAAGATAAAAAGTTACAAACGCAGCAAAAAGTGAGTTTGGAGGAGGATAAAAAACGTTCCTATTTGTCAGTTGTAAATTTAAAAAATCTTAAAATAATACAATTGGCGTTCATTGAAATTCCAAATGTAATGCTGGATAAGGAGGCAAGTAATGATATTATTTTAGCAACTTCTGATGTTCCGTATTCAAATCAACATTGGGATTGGAACAGTCGCAGAGATGTTTATTTGGTCAATTTGCAGGATGGCTCTCGAAAACAAATTGCGACAGCTTTGCAGGGCAATCCAATTTTATCGCCAAATGCACAATATGTCAGTTGGTGGTCTTTGCCAGATACGGCTTGGTTTGCCTATTCTATTAAATTAGAAAAGACTATTAAATTAACTGATAATCAGACAGTTAAGTTTTATGAAGATGATGACGACCATCCCGACTTTCCTCCTTCTTACGGTTCAGCGGGTTGGGTTGATGATTTGAAAGACCCGATGTTTGTGGTGTATGACAAATATGATGCTTGGGCAATTGATTTGAAAAATAATGTGCCAATGCTCATCACAGGAGGGCGTGAGAATCGGGTACAGTATCGTTATGTGAACTTAGATTCGGATGAGCGATTTATATTGGGTAAAAATGCACTCTGGCACTTGTTCTATGAAAAAGACAAAAACGAAGGTTTCGCCATTCCGACTAATCCGCTGAGTCGTCCAAAGGAAATTTACAAAGATAAATTCAGTTTATCAAATCCAATTAAGGCAAAGCGGGCGGACAATTTGGTTTTTACGAAGCAAAACTTTCAAAATTTTCCTGATTTGTACGCTTCTGATTTAACTTTTCAAAATGTTAAAAAAATATCCGAGGCTAATCCGCAACAAAAAGAATATGGTTGGGGTTCGGTGGAATTAGTAAATTGGAAAGCGTTAGATGGTGTGCCTTTGCAAGGGCTTTTGTATAAACCTGAAAATTTTGATTCCACTAAAAAATATCCAATGATGGTGTATTTTTATGAAAAGAATTCTGATAATCTCAATACACATTATACGCCTTCGCCTATTCGTTCATACATCAATTATCCGTATTTTACGTCAAACGGTTATGTAATTTTTGTGCCTGATATAGTTTATAAAACGGGTGAACCAGGCAAATCAGCTTATAATTGTGTGATTCCTGGGGTAGAGAATATGATTGCTGAAGGCTTTATTAACAAGGATAGAGTGGGCGTTTCGGGGCATAGTTGGGGAGGCTATCAAAGTGCCTATTTAATAACACAAACGAATATTTTTCGGGCAGCAGAGGCAGGAGCTCCTGTGTCAAATATGACCTCAGCTTATGGTGGAATTCGTTGGGAAACGGGGCTTTCTCGTCAGGCACAGTATGAGAAAACTCAAACCAGAATAGGGGGGACGCTTTGGGATAAATTTGATAAATACATTGAAAATTCTCCGCTGTTCCAAACACCAAAAATCCAAACACCCCTCTTGATGATGCACAATGACGATGATGGTGCTGTGCCGTGGCAGCAAGGAATCGAATTTTATATGGCACTAAAACGTTTGGACAAGCCCGTTTGGTTGTTGAATTATAACGGAGAAAAGCACGGTTTGACTCAACGCAAAAACCGCAAAGACTTTGCCAAACGATTATATCAATACTTTGACCATTATTTGAAAGATGCTCCCGCTCCCGCTTGGATGATGGATGGTTTGCCGATGTTAGAGAAGGGAATTAATCAGAAATTGGAGGTGGGAAAGTAGGTAATACATAATCAATAATTTGCAATTTAAAAAAAGGCTCACAAATCAATTTCTGAGCCTTTTTTTAGTCCGCAATTTTCAGAACTGGGATAATCGTTTTTACCTCAGAATATTTCACATGTCCCTCATTATCAGTTATTTTGATTCTATAATTTACCGATGAAATATTTTCTGGAATATAATCCAAGTGTCTATAAATGAGGGGTTTGTCCGATATTTGATTAATGGCTTTGGAATCAATTTTTGCAATACTTTTAAAAATTCCACTACTATTTTGCTGTTCGATTTCATAATACGAAATGCCTCTTTCACGAGTAGTAAGAAAGTCCACCGCCATGCCACTTTTCGTTACGGTCAAATTGAAATCTTTGAGATTATACGCCGAACTCACTTTTACCGTAAATTCATCTTGCAAACATTTTTGCTCATCTTGGACAATATATTTAGTCGTAACCACGGGCGAAACCGTTACAATTTTATTTTTTGATTTATCATGTTGCCAGTTATAATTCCCCGTCCATGAAGCCTGCAAAGACACATTATTTTGCGTGTCTTCCAATTTAATTACTTGTTTTTGATTCACATCTTTCAAAATAGTAAATTGGTCTTTGATACTTCCGTCTTCCGTAATAAATTTGGCATCCAAACGATTTCCTTCTATTTCCAAATATAAAGAACCCCCATTTTGATTGTTGGAATAAATCATCGCATCGTGCGGATAAGTGGGTTGTCCGCCACCATTACTCGCTCCACAACCACTAACCACGTAGATAATTCCCTCGTTTACAGCATTTTGGCTATTTTTTATATAGGGGCAAGACTCATTAGTAGCATCATATCGACCGTTTGAATTAGTTGCCGCATGGATTTTTGGGTCATAAGTCGCCTCCAAGCCATAATGTCCTTTTATCATTTGCGAACGTTCGTAGGTATGGCTGTGTCCATTTAAAACTAAATCAACTTTGTATTTTTCCAAAATTGGCACAACGCCCTCCCTCAACAAACGAAGTTCTTCTTCTTTATCAGAATTCCGAGAACCCATTGAGTAGGGCGGATGATGCCAATATAGAATTGTCCATTTTTGTTTATTCTCTTTTAAATCGCTTTCCAGCCATTTCATTTGATTACTATCCTTTGAGAACAAACGTCGGTCCATATCTTCACGTCCATAAGAATCCAGACTAATGAAATGAATATTTGCGTAATTGTAAGAATAATAGGCTTCTGATTTAGAAGCAACTCCCCCAATTTCCCCTTTGGTGGGCATGGAAAAAATCTTGAAATAATCCAAAGCGGGGTCTTCAATTCTATGGTCACCAGGGATGGGGGAATAATCATGATTACCAGGCGAAGGGAAAATGGCAGTCTGCTTCATCAATCGGTCATTCTGATAATATTCAAAAAAACGTTGTTGAAATTCCCAATCGTAGCCCTGTGCGTAGGCATTATCACCCAATAATAACCAAAGGTCGGTATAATTATTACCAATAAATTTGAGATATTGTTGATAAACTTTGGTCTGCGTTTCCGTTCCCATACCCATATCGCCCAAGGCAAATATGCGAACTTTTTGTTCAGCATTAATAGGAGGGGAGGTTACGAAAAAATTATCTTTATCGCCTTGTAAAACCGTGTTAGTATTAGCAACTGCATAAAAGTATTTTGTATTGGGCGAAAGTTTATCAATCGTAATTTGATGATCAGTTTTGGGGTTGTTGTCTGATAATGAGGAGCTTAGACTACTTTGAGATGTGCCAAAATTGATTTTAGAAGTCGTAGCCACATCCGTCCGCCAGCGAATCATCATGCTTGTGGAGGTTGCCATTTGTAAGTATGGTCCACGGGTGATTTTTTGGGCGGGGATATTTTGCGATATATTTAGAAAAAATATCGTTAATAAAATGCAGAACGAAAGGCTTCGTTTCAAACGAAATCTTCCGTAATTTAATTGATATAAATTCATACGTTCAATCATCAGTTTTATAATCTAATCCAATAGTTTCCAAATCGTCCACCGCCAATTCAGAGGGTTCGATATACATTCTTAATTTTTTGGTATCTTCATCCCGTTTCCATTCGGCGGCGGCATCATCCAAGATGGTAAGAATAATTTCACGAGCTTCATCATTTTCTTCTGATAGAAATTCATCATAATTCTTGAAAATTAGGCAGATAGTTGTTTCGTCCAACCAATCCAAATCATTAATCATTTCATCGAAAGCATCTAAATTACGCCCAAAATCATCGGGGAACTTTAATTGAACGATTAATTCTTGATAAAATTTTTCAAGCGTGTCCACTTGTTGCCCATCAATATTGGCTACCAACGTTTTTTCGGTAGAATGTTTGGTGGAAGTTATGTTTAAGATTGTATAGTTTGCCATAGCCCCCTAACCCCCAAAGGGGGAATTTTGTTCGGTATTTTTGTTTAAGACTTTACAGAAATTTGCGAATACTTAATATATATCCAAGATGAAGCCCTTCGTGAAAATTATTAAATGTCATAGCATCCTCTATTGACGCTAAATTAAAGCCTGTCGAAGTAGTGATTTCTTTGTAAGTTTGAAATTTCCCTGCCGCTAAATCGTTTTTGGTATTATCAGCTAATGAAGTTAATAAGGTTTTTAAGGTATCAACTTCTTCTTGTGTAGCTGCAATTAATGGTTTTGTGCCAGGTTTATAAAGATTAAATAAATCATCAGAAATATACATGGGCAAGTTTGATAGAGCATAAACAAGTCTTTGTTGCACCGCAATAATATGTCCGATATTCCAAATAATATTATTATTAAAATCCGCTGGAATTTGATTAAGTTCTTCTAACGAATACTTTTCTAAGAAACTTGAAAGGATACTTCTGTTGGTTGTCAATGTTTTAAGGGATGCTTCCATTGTTGAGATTAGTTTTTATAAATTCGACTTACTAATAAACCGCCTAAAAAATATTTTTCATGAAGAATTGTAAACCCGTATTTACAAAACTCCTTACTGAAATCAGGTAAACGATTTAGTTCCCAATTACAAAATAAGTCGAAAATTCCGTAAAGTAATCGAATTATATTTTTAAAAATAAAGGTACGAAACGAATCTTCAGGAATATTAAAATCTGTAAAAAACCACGTTCCTTCAATTGTTAAGTGAGCATGAAGTTTAGCTGTTATAATTGACAACTCATCTTCTGAAAAACAATCTAAAAAATAGGGAGTAACAATCAAATCAAATTTTCCAGTTGCGGAAATGTCTTGGTATGAACCACAAATAAATACTACTGAATTTAAGAGAGAAGGTAATTGTTTTTCAATTTTACTTCGAGCCAATTTAATCATAGCATCAGAAATATCTATGTAATAATACTGGTCTGATAATCCCTGTTTCATAGCTTCCAATAAAAATTTTCCATCTCCTCCACCCATAATGAGGGATTTAGAAAACTGCATTTTCTTTGATAATAGCCACGTTTGGGATTTATGAATTTGATTGAAAGAAAATACCGTAGAAACAACATTGTAAAATGGAGCAATTGTGTTGAATCCTTTTATCGTTTTTTCATTGGGCATGGTGTGATTTTATAAAATGAGATATATTTAGATGGGTATGATAGAAGAATATATTCGTGCCGTTATTGGTATTTTTCTGCCAACAACATAAGCGTCAGCAACTCGTTATTCATCTATATAAGCAATATTTGTTTTCATATTTGATATGTTGCCGATGCTTGTGTTGTTGGTCAAAAAAAGACCAACAACGGCTGGAAACTTGCCACAAGCCTATATTGGAGGCAGTTTTATTCGGTTATTATATTTTTCAAGTCCATGTATAATCCCAAATTTTTGCCAAGTCCTCAACAGCTTTATTTGTCAGATTATAATTTGCCATAGTTAGTTCGTTTCGATTTTAATTCTTGAAGATGTTTTTTAGGGTCAAAATTTTGAACAATTCCGCTATCAATACCTTCTTGAATTGCATTTCTTAAAATAATAACCTTATTCTCTTCATCTTCTAAAAGTCGAAGCCCAGCACGAATAACTTCACTTACATTTTTGTATCGCCCCACTGAAACTTGGCTTCCAACAAATTGGTCGAAATAACTTCCTAATGATATTGATGTATTTTTCATTTTCTCATATTTTTTTTCAAAATTACCAATAATTGGTAATAATGCAAATAGTCTCATATTTGGTTTTTATGTCCACAATAGTCGCTCATAAAATTGTCACTAACCTATGTTTGCAGAAGTTATTGTTTTAGGTTATAATTTCCCCCGAAGTGTAAGTAACTAAAACTAATATCATTTTGCAATTGATGTATCTTAAAAACAAGGTTAATATGGATAGGATATAATTCATTAACTTTCTTTCTGTAGCCGTGGTCAGTGTCCCCACTGACCAACTGACGAAAGCAAAAACTGGAACGTAACATTTTGATTATCAGTTACTTAATTTTTTAAAATTACTTTGTGCGTTGCTGTCGCAAGTTGGTCAGTGGAGACACTGACCACGGATAGAGAATTTAGCACTAAACCCGCCATTTTGCCAAACTGCTGTTAGCCGTTCGTTGTTTTTTCAGTCGTGTTTATTTCAATTTTGTTGTATATAATCCACCGTTTCAAGTTTCCAACCATTCTTTTTAAATGGTCTTCATTCAAGAAAATATTTGTCCAATAGTTAAATCTGTCGCATTGAACACTAATGTAGTATGTCATAATTGCTAAACACGCATAATTTGTAAATTCTTTTTCTTCATTATTTATTTCTGTAATAGTTTCGTAACCTTTTAAGAAGCTGTCTGCTTTTATTTTATATTCCTCTTCGTTCAAATTTGTTGCAAGCAACTGAAATAGGAAATAAGAAATGTCAAAACATAAATAACCGTTGCCACAAAAATCGAAGTCAAAAAAAGTTATTCCTACTTCATCATCAATGTGTATATTGTCAAACCAAACGTCAAGATGAACGCTTCCATATCTCATTTTTTGTTTTTCAATATTTTCCATTTTCTCTGTTAAGAAAACAGACAATTTTTCTAAAAATTCAACTTCGTCAATATTTTTACTGTAAAATTCTTTTGTTTTTAAAACGGAGTTTTTTAGCAAGTTTTCAGGATTATAAGACGTTCTTGCCAGCTTAAAATTCTCTGTCGATTGATGAACTTTGGCTAATGATTGCCCTATTAAGAAACTTGTTTGTTCTGTGAATTTTGCTGTCTTTGAGCCTTTGGCAAACGAAAATAAAACGCCAAATCTTTTCCCTTCTGGTGATTCAATTTCTTGAATTAATTTGTTTGACTTGTCCGCAATTGGATAAGCAACTTGTTTATCGCTTTCTTTTAAGTGAGTTAAAAGTCTTAATTCTTCTTCAATTTCTAATTTTGTCCGCCAATTATGTGTGTAAACTCTAAAAACAAATTTATTTTCACCGTCTTGAACAATGTATAAATGGTTCATTGCAAGTCGAAATATACTACATTCGGTTTTGTCGCTCAGTCCAAATTTTTGTTGAATAAGTTTTCCAAGTTCATTTGGTGAAAGTGTGCTGTTTATTGTCGGAAATTTTTCTGTCATTAATTCTTTGTTTGTCTATTGGTTACGGTCGTTCTATAATGACGGCTAACTCTCTAATATACGAAAGTTTGATCGTACTTTTTGTATTTTTTGGCACTTTGCCAATTATTTATTGTAATATCCTTGTCGTACTTTTTGTATTGTAATAATCTTCATATCGTTATGACAAAAGCATATAAATACATCATTTTATGCATATACTCACAACAAATTTTAATACTCAATCAAATCACTTCACCTTAACAAAACTCCGATAATGGTCATTGGTATAATAAGCCTTTCCGTCCGAACCTGTGATTAATCTTTCTGTGCCACGGTTTTTGCCTTGGATTTTTGGGTTTACGTCCCATTCTTGATAATTAATTCTTTTGCCCGAAGCATCTTTTTTCGGGAGGAGGTTCTCGAAGTTTCCGAATCTTCTTCCACCTACATATCCGTCCATCGCTACGCCATTCTCACGGGCATATTTCAAAACTTTTAAAGCCTTTGTAGGTACATCGCCCGTCCTAATATCCGCCTGTGTAGCATCTGAACGATTCTCAGGGGCATATTTTGAGTTTTCACCTTCACTTCGGTCTCTTTTGTGATGCTTTTTATGTCTTTTGCTATGCTTTTCAGTATAATCATCCTTATTTTGATTATTTGGATACTCTTTTTCTTCCTCAATAGTGGTATTTTCGCCCTTTTTCTCCGCATCCCGACAACTTGTAAATGTGCCAATTAATAGGCTGAAAAGTAAAAAGGCTATTCTCAGTTGTAATAATATTTTCACGATAATTATTAGATTTTTGTGATTGTAAAGCTACGAAAGATTTTTGCTCAAAACCTATAAGGTTTCAAAAACCTTATAGGTTTAAAATATCCCCAAAAATTAAACAAAACGGCTAAATAACGTATATACACAAGCCCAAAATTTGCAAACACCCAAAAATTTCACGAAATTTGTATAAGGAGAAATCCTATTTTTTAATTGAGTATTTACAAAAATCTTTACCTTGCCAATCAGCATAGAATTTTGAATAATTTTCAAAATATCCTATCCTAAATCCGCAAACGATTTATGTCAGAACAAACCAGTAATATTATCCCCATTAACATTGAAGACGAAATGCGGGGAGCGTACATTGATTATTCAATGTCCGTAATTGTGTCTCGTGCTTTGCCCGATGTCCGTGATGGACTCAAACCCGTTCACCGCCGTGTTCTTTTTGGAATGGACGAGTTGGGCGTTAATTATAACAAAGCCTATAAAAAATCTGCCCGTATTGTTGGGGAGGTTATGGGTAAGTTTCACCCCCATGGTGACTCATCGGTTTATGATACCATGGTGCGGATGGCTCAATCTTGGTCATTGCGTTATCCTTTGGTGGACGGTCAAGGAAACTTTGGTTCGGTCGATGGTGATTCACCCGCCGCCATGCGTTATACGGAGGCACGTTTGAAAAGAATTGCCGAAGAATTATTAGCGGATATTGGCAAAGAAACGGTTGATTTTCAACCCAACTTTGATGATTCCTTGATGGAACCCAAAGTGCTTCCTGCCAAATTCCCTAACCTTTTATTGAACGGAACATCGGGTATTGCCGTGGGTATGGCAACCAACATGGCTCCGCACAATTTGACGGAAGTTGTCAATGGAATCATTGCCTATATTGATGATAACGATATTACGATTCCAGGTTTGATGGAATATATCAAAGCCCCAGATTTTCCAACTGGCGGAACGATTTATGGCGTTTCAGGTATCAAAAATGCCTTTGAAACGGGTCGTGGGCGTATTGTGGTGCGGGGAGTTGCTTTATTTGAAACCTCAAAAACGGGTAAAGACCAAATCATTATTTCCGAAATTCCGTATATGGTCAATAAGGCATCATTGATAAAACAATGTGCTGATTTGGTGAATGACAAGCGTATTGAGGGAATCTCTGAAATTCGTGATGAGTCTGACCGTGAGGGAATGAGAATCGTTTTTGATTTGAAACGTGATGCCGTTCCGAATGTAGTATTGAATAATCTTTACAAGTTTTCGGCATTGCAATCTTCGTTTTCGGTCAATAACGTTTGTTTGGTTAAAGGTCGTCCTTATACGCTGAACCTCAAAGACTTAATTCATTATTTTGTTGAACACCGTAATGAAGTTGTGGTTCGTCGTACACAATATGATTTAAGAGAAGCCCAAAAAAGAATCCATATTTTAGAAGGATTTATTATTGCCCTTGATAATCTTGATGCCGTTATCAAATTGATTCGAGAGTCGAAAGACCCGAATACTGCCCAAGCGGGTTTGATGGCAAGTTTCGGACTTTCAGATATTCAGTCAAAAGCCATTCTCGAAATGCGTTTACAGCGTTTGACGGGTATGGAGCGTGATAAAATCATTGCTGAATACAACGAAATCAAGCGTATTATTGAAGATTTGGAAGATATTTTGGCAAAACCAGAACGTCAATTAAAAATCATCAAAGACGAATTACTAGATATCAGAGAACGTTACGGAGATGCTCGTCGCACGCAAATCAACATGACCGATGATGAATTTTCGGTAGAAGATATGATTGCGGATGACGAAATGTTGATTACCGTTTCAAACCAAGGATATATCAAACGTACTCCCATCGGAGAATACAAAGCACAAGGTAGAGGAGGAGTTGGTTCAAGAGCCGTTGCCACCAAAGACAGCGATTATACCGAACACCTTTTCTCGGCAACGATGCACAACTGGTTATTATTCTTTACCGAAAGCGGAAAATGCTTCTGGCTCAGAGTGTATGCCGTTCCCGAAGGTTCAAAAACTGCCAAGGGTCGTCCGGTTCAGAATTTGATGAATATCGAAAATGGCGATTCAATCCGTGCGGTTATCAATGTGAAGTCATTGACCGATGCAGATTATATTAACAATAATTTCATCGTGATGTGTACCGAAGACGGAACCATCAAAAAGACAACTTTGGAAGCCTATTCACGTCCCCGTCAGAATGGTATTATCGCCATCACGATTCGGGAGAATGACCGTTTGTTAGATGTAAGTTTGACCAATGGAAACAACCACGTAATTATTGCCACCAACACAGGTCGTTCAGTTCGTTTTGAAGAATCACGAGTTCGCCCAATGGGTCGTTCAGCCGCAGGGGTCAAAGGTATTTGGTTGGATGAAGAGAAATTGCACGAAAAGGCAGTTGGCATGGTTTGTATCGAAGACCCTGAAACGCAACAATTATTAGTAGTTTCAGAAAAAGGATACGGAAAACGTTCAGACGTAGAAGATTACCGATTAACCAACCGTGGAGGTAAAGGCGTAAAAGCCCTAAACATTACCGAAAAAACGGGTAACTTGGTAGCAATCAAGGAAGTAACGGACAGTAATGACTTGATGATTATTACCAAAGCGGGAATTTTGATACGAATAGCCGTAGCAGATTTACGGGTAATGGGACGTAATACGCAAGGTGTTAAATTAATTCGCTTGAAAAACGAAGCCGATGAAATTTCATCCGTAACCAAAATTGTAAAAGACCCCGAAGAAGAAGTAATCGTTGATTCAGATGCCGTAATAGTTGTGGAGGATGGAGAAAACGAAGTTCTTAGTTCAGATGCAGAAAATACAGAAATAGACACAGCAGCAGGAGAGGAGGGAGACGTTCCTTTGCCTGATGAGAGTGGAGAAGCATAAAGTTTAGGTACACGGTGAACGGTAAAGGGTAAACGGTTTTGTGCTGACATACTCTATGCACCGTTCACCTTTAATCGTTTACCGAAAAATTGTTAATCTTTTGTTAAGTAAGTAACTTAGCAAAAGATTTTTCGTTAAAAGACTAAATTTTGAGTACAGAATTACCTTTTTGTAAATTATTCACAAACCAAACTGTTTATCGTTCACCATTGACCGTGTACCGTAACAAAAACCAAAAAAATAAACAATGAGAAAACTAACACTTGCTATCCTTGCGATATTGATGACAGCAGGAGCAACCTTTGCCCAAGTAGATAAATTAATGCTTGAAGCAAATCGTAAAGCATACAACGAAGCTAAGAAAAAAGCCGATGAGTCAGTAATGAAAAAGGACTCTTTAAAGTCAAAAACCTGGCTTACTCGTGGAGAAGCCTATTTGGACATTGCCAATTCGAGAGATTCGGTTTTGACAAAGGCTAATCCAATGGCTCCATACAAAGCTCTGGACAATTTCAAAAAAGCACTGGCAATGGACCCTGCATCGCCAGCGAAAAAATATTTGATGGTAACTAAGGATAAAGATGGCAAGCCAGAAGTGGAAGGACAAAAAATGTACGCTGCTTTTATGGATGCGGGTATCATGAAGTATCAAGCCAAAAACTATGGAGAAGCCTTGAAGGACCTTCAAATGGGTATGGATATCTCTCCAAAAGATACGACTGCGGCAATGTACACTGGCGTAATCGGGCAGATGGCTAAAGATGATGTGGCAGCCGCCAAAGGATATGAACGTTTCTTGGAATTGGGAGGAAAAGACCCCGCCATGATTTATGCTTTAGCTCAGATTTATCGAAATGAAAAAAATGAAGATAAAGCACTCGCTACTATTGATAAAGGTATCGCTTTAAATCCAACTAATAAGGATTTAAAGTCTGAGAAAATCAATATGTTATTGGGTTTCAAGCGTTTAGATTCAGCCATTAAGGAATTGGAAGCCTCAGTAAATGGAGGTTCAAAGAATGTTCAGGAAGTTATCAATTTGGCAATTCTTTATGATAATAAAGGTCAGGAAATGGATAAGGAAATAAAAGGATATTCTTCACAATTATCAAAAGGTAATGTTGATGGATTGAACAAAAAAATCCAAGCACAAAAAGAGAAAATTGGAGCTTATGACGATGAAATCAAACGTTTGGGGGATAAAGTAAAAAAAGATCCTAAAACTGCCGCTACTTCAAAAAGACAGATAGGGGAGGTAACCACTTTGAAAGATGAAGCAAATGTCATTTTGGTGAAATTAAACGAAGAATCTGCCCAACAGGCTGCCACTGCAACCAATGTTGGAGATGTTTCCAAGAAATTAGCGGATTTGCAAGCAAAGCAAAATGAAGCAAAGACAACTTCGATGAAGTATTATAATCAGGCACTTCAAATGGAGCCTAATAATTATGACGTAAATTTCAATTTAGGCGTAATGAACTTCAACGAAGCCGTAATTATCAAGGGGAAAGTGGATGCTATGGATATGAATGCGTACAAGACAGAAGGTAAGGCAGTAGAGGCTTTGGCAACTGAAAAATTTAAAGCGGCACTGCCATTTTTTGAAAAAGCATACTCTTTGAAGCCAGAAGATGAAGTGAAGAACAATCTGAGAAGTCTTTATCAAATTTTGAAAATGGAAGATAAATTGAAGGCTTTGGGAAAATAAAAAGCAATACATATATTTGAGTTATAATTCTGATATTATTTATAAAAAAGCCTTCACATATTATGTATGAAGGCTTTTTTATGTAGTATATGATTCTACCGTTCGAGATTCTCCTGTAGTTGGGAATATACGAGTGCAGTGGATAGTTAATTCTCAAATGTTTTATTTAACATAATGTAAATTATACAACTTTCCATATACTACTAAAACTGCTTGACACATAAACGATAAGTATATGAATATCAAGGAGTTGAAAAGAAATAAAAAAAATCGTAACTTGGTACTTTACCTGAGAAAAGTAGTCGAAAGTTACCGTGCAGGACTGGTTTCTTC
>JBBRMR010000077.1:0-23277 GCA_038230735.1 Cytophagales bacterium | reverse complement strand
GACAATGGTTCGATGATTTCCTCATTATCTTTCAAGGCGGCAATCTGAATACCACGAAGCGTTCCGCAGTCTTCTTCATTTACAATTACGTCTTGGGCAACATCATGCAAACGACGAGTCAAATAACCCGCATCGGCAGTTTTCAAGGCAGTATCGGCAAGACCCTTACGAGCACCGTGCGTTGAAATAAAGTATTCCAATACGTCAAGACCTTCCTTAAAGTTAGAAAGAATCGGATTTTCGATGATTTCACCGACCGAACCCGCTAAGTTTTTCTGAGGTTTTGCCATCAAACCACGCATACCACCCAACTGACGAATCTGCTCACGAGAACCACGGGCTCCCGAGTGCATCATCATATAAATGGCATTGAAACCTTGACGGTCATTTTCCATTTGGTTCATCAAGGTATCCGTAATTTTCTTGTTTACCGATGTCCAAATATCAATAACGGCGTTGTAACGCTCATTATCAGTAATTAAACCCATCAAATAATTATCCGTTACGGCTGCTACATCGGCTTTTGCTTGAATAACAAGAGCGGCTTTTTCTTCGGGAACGATAATATCGCCAATACCCATTGAAAGACCTCCTCTAAACGCCGACTGGAAACCTAAATCTTTGATATCATCCAAGAATCTGGCAGTACGAGCCACACCCGAAATCTTGAAAACCGTAGCAATGATTTGCTGTAATTTCTTTTTCGTTAAAAGTTCGTTGATATAACCAACTTCTTCTGGCACGCAAAGGTTGAATAAAATACGACCCGCAACAGTTTCCACCATTTCAGCTTTCAACGTACCATCTTCCTGACGAACATTTGCTTTTACGGTAATGTTGGCGTGTTTTGAAACCACCCCTTCATTCATCCCCATCACAACGTCCTCAAAACCATAAAACTTCATGCCTTCGCCTTTCACTTCATATTCTGGCGTGTTTCTGCGTCCTTTCGTAACGTAGTACAAACCAAGAACCATATCCTGTGAAGGTACCGTAATGGGAGCTCCGTTGGCTGGGTTCAAGATATTGTGCGAACCTAACATCAATAATGAGGCTTCCAAGATTGCTTCTTGTCCCAACGGAACGTGAACCGCCATCTGGTCACCATCAAAATCGGCGTTGAATGCCGTACAAGTCAATGGGTGCAATTGGATGGCTTTTCCTTCAATCAATTTTGGTTGGAAAGCCTGAATACCCAAACGGTGAAGTGTTGGAGCTCGGTTCAGAAGAACAGGGTGTCCTTTCATTACGTTTTCCAAAATATCCCATACCACAGGGTCTTTTCTATCAACAATTTTCTTGGCAGATTTTACCGTTTTCACGATTCCTCTTTCAATCAATTTTCTGATAACGAATGGCTTAAATAATTCAGCTGCCATATCTTTTGGCAAACCACATTCGTGCATTTTCAATTCTGGACCAACCACAATTACCGAACGACCTGAGTAATCGACACGCTTACCCAACAAATTCTGACGGAAACGACCTTGCTTTCCTTTCAACATATCTGAAAGTGATTTCAAGGCACGGTTACCTTCCGAACGTACAGCGTTTACTTTACGAGAGTTATCGAACAATGAATCGACAGCCTCTTGAAGCATACGTTTTTCGTTACGCAAGATTACTTCGGGTGCTTTGATTTCGATAAGACGCTTCAAACGGTTGTTACGGATAATAACACGACGGTATAGATCGTTCAAATCGGAAGTGGCAAAACGACCACCATCCAAAGGCACAAGCGGACGCAATTCTGGTGGAATTACGGGTACCATTTTGATAATCATCCATTCGGGACGGTTTTCAATACGGGTTCCCGCCTCACGGAATGCTTCTACAACTTTCAAACGTTTCAAGGCTTCTGCCTTACGTTGTTGAGAAGTATCGTTTGCGGCAGAGTGACGTAAATCATAAGATAAATTATCTAATTCAGTACGTTTCAACAACATATCCAAAGCATCAGCACCCATTTTGGCGATGAATTTCTGAGGGTCTTCGTCTGGCAGTAATTGGTTTTCACGAGGCAATTTATCCACGATGTCCAAATATTCATCTTCCGTTAAGAAGTCCATTTTGTTCACCCCGTCGTCTCCTTTGATACCCGCCTGCACTACCACGTATCTTTCGTAGTAGATTACTTGGTCGAGTTTTTTGGTAGAAAGTCCCAACAAATAACCGATTTTGTTAGGCAAACTACGGAAGTACCAGATGTGGGCAACAGGCACAACAAGTTCGATGTGTCCCATACGCTCACGACGTACTTTTTTCTCGGTAACTTCCACCCCGCAACGGTCGCAGATGATACCTTTGTAGCGAATACGCTTGTATTTACCACAATGACATTCCCAGTCTTTGGTGGGTCCAAAAATTCTTTCACAGAACAAACCGCCCATTTCAGGCTTGTAAGTACGATAATTGATAGTTTCGGGTTGAGTAACCTCTCCGTGTGAACCTTCGAGGATTGACTCGGGTGATGCCAAAGAGACTGTTACTTTCTGGAAATCACTGTTAATTTTTCTATTTTTCTTGAATGACATTTTCTAAATGTTTTGTGTGAAAATGGTTCTAAATACTCATTTTATCTGGATGTTGATGGGTATCAAAAACAGAAATTACTTCTATTTTATCATCAAAAACTTGATAGTATAATTTACAATGTTCTTCTATTAAATACCGAACACCTAAATCTTCAACTTTTTCTTCAAGTTCCAATGTTCCCATCAACGGAAATTCCGCAAGCTACATTGCCCGTTTGAACAAAGCGTTTCTAATTTTATCAGCATATTTTTTGGAATAGGCTGTCTCATAAAATTTGTATAACTCTCTTAACTTTTTACTTGCCTTTTTAGACCAAATTATTTCCATTACCAAGTTTCTGATTCTTTAATTAAGTCTTCCATACTCATTGAACGCCCCTCTCTTAAATCATTTATTCCTTCCATTAACTCTTTTCTGAGTTCATCGGGAGTCATTGAATATCCTTGGTTTATGTCAATATCTTTTTCTTTAAATTCAGCCAATTGCTGCCAAACCCAATCTTTTTGAGTATTGATGAGCCATTGCAAAAGCATTAGACGGTCTGGTTTTGCTTGAATATTTGTCATAATCTTGTGATATTTAAGATTTAAACCTTCATTTTATCAGGGCTTTGGCGAGTGTCGAACACTCCAAGAATACTTACTTCCGTTTCAGAAACTATGTAAAGCACTTTATAATTTTCTTCCACTAAAAAATACCGATATTTTTTTTCATATAATTTCAAATTTTCTTCAATTTTACCCATTTCTGAATGTTTTGATAAATACTTTGAACTATCTAAAATCTTCTTTTTCAATTCTTTTGCAAATTTTAAAGAATCGTTATCAGCATAATAATCATATATCTCGAAGGTCTTGCATCGCCAATGGTTGCCATACAACTTTCATAATTACCATTTATCTGCAATTTTTTCAAATTCTTCAACTGTCATGCCTTCACCTTTTTCGGCTTGGACTGTTGCTTCCAAAACTCGGCTGACATACTCATCTTCCGTCATTGGTTTTGAAAACTTTGTTTTCGAGCAAAATTGGCAACTTCTTGTATCAATTGGTCATCTTTTTCAACGGCTAACCATTCGTGCATTTGCAGACGAATGACTTGGGTATTTGAAATGAATGTTGTCATAATCTGAAAGATATTTTGAAGGTTTAAAATCCTTACTCCAAAGTAATTTCCAAAGCTAAACCTCTCAATTCGTGAATCAATACGTTGAATGATTCTGGAATACCTGGTTTTGGCATGGCTTCTCCTTTCACGATGGCTTCGTAGGCTTTTGCTCTACCAATTACATCATCAGATTTTACCGTCAAGATTTCTTGTAGGATATTAGCCGCACCAAATGCCTCTAATGCCCACACTTCCATCTCTCCAAAACGCTGTCCACCGAACTGGGCTTTTCCTCCCAAGGGTTGCTGAGTGATTAATGAATACGGTCCGATTGAACGGGCGTGCATCTTATCATCCACTAAGTGACCCAATTTCAACATATAGATAATACCTACTGTAATGGGTTGGTCGAACATTTCGCCCGTCAAACCATTGTATAAATAAGTACGTCCCCAATCTGGCAAACCTGCTTCTTTTAATTCTTTCGCTACTTCGGCTTCTGTTCCACCATCAAAGATTGGCGTTGCGTATTTACGACCAAGTTTTTCACCTGCCCATGCTAATACGGTTTCGTAAATCTGTCCGATGTTCATACGTGAAGGCACACCCAAAGGGTTTAACACGATGTCCATTGGTGTTCCGTCTTCCAAGAATGGCATATCTTCATCACGTACAATACGGGCAACAACCCCTTTGTTTCCGTGACGACCCGCCATCTTATCACCTACTTTCAACTTACGTTTTTTGGCGATATATACTTTAGCAAGTTTAACAATACCCGCTGGCAATTCATCACCAACTTCCAACACAAACTTATCACGCTTGTAACGACCCACTACTTCATTACGACGAACGTTGTAGTTTTTCACCATTTGCAATAACAATATGTTTGTATCGGTATCCTCAGTAGCATTTTCCAAAATTAAATCTGCCAATAAGTTAGCTTCTTCTGGAACGCTGTATGAGCTATCATCACGGTAAAGGTTCTTCACGGGGAATAATGCCTCCTCGATGTTACGAGCCGATATTTTTGTCCCTGGTTCAATAATTACCGTTCCGAATTTGTGCTTGATGGTTGCTGATACTTTACCTTCCAATAATTCCACCATTTTACCAATCATTTTGGCACGGATGGCGGTCAAATCTTTGGATAATTGTTTTCCTAAACCAGCAATTTCTTTTTTGGCTTTTTCACGCTCATCCTTATCTTTTTTAGGACGGCTAAACAATTTTGTATCAATCACCACACCTTTCAAGGATGGAGGTGCTTTTTTGGAAGCATCTTTTACATCACCTGCTTTGTCGCCAAAGATGGCACGTAAAAGTTTCTCTTCTGGGGTTGGGTCAGATTCTCCTTTTGGCGTAATTTTACCAATCAAAATATCTCCTTCTTTCACCTCTGAACCTACTCGAATTACACCATTTTCATCCAAATTTTTCACTGTTTCTTCGGCTACGTTCGGAATCTCTGCGGTTAATTCTTCTTCACCACGTTTGGTATCACGTACTTCCAATTCAAATTCTTCAATGTGAATCGAAGTAAAAATATCATCACGAACAACTCGCTCAGAGATTACAATCGCATCCTCAAAGTTATATCCCTGCCAAGGCATGAACGCAACTTTCATATTACGACCCAATGCTAATTCTCCTGCTTGTGTAGCGTATCCTTCGCAAAGTGCTTGTCCTTTCGTAACCCGCTGACCTTTACCAACGATTGGCTTCAAGTTGATGGTAGTATCTTGGTTGGTTCTACGGAACTTGATTAAAGCATATTCCTTAGTATCACCTTCAAAACTTACCAAATATTCATCAGGACTCATATCGTATTTAACGACAATTTTGATTGAATCCACATATTGAATTTCTCCGTCTGCTTCTGCAACAATCAAAGTACGAGAATCAAGAGCAACCCTTGCTTCCAATCCTGTACCCACAATTGGGTTTTCTGGACGTAACAATGGCACTGCCTGACGTTGCATATTGGATCCCATCAAGGCACGGTTGGCATCATCATGTTCCAAGAAAGGAATCAACGAAGCCGCTACCGATACAATCTGATTGGGAGCAATATCCATCAATTGTGCATCATTTGGATTTACCAAAGGAAAATCACCTTCAAAACGTGCTTTTACAATATTCGATTCAAATTCTCCTTTTTCATTATAACGAGCATTTGCCTGAACTATGTTCTTACCGTCTTCTTCCTCAGCCGTAAAGAATGTAATTTCATCTACTTTCACTTTACCGTCAGTAATAGTACGATAAGGTGTTTCGATAAAGCCCATTGAGTTAATTTTGGCATGAACACAAAGCGATGAAATCAAACCGATGTTTGGACCTTCGGGCGTTTCAATCGTACACAAACGACCGTAGTGCGTATAGTGAACATCACGAACCTCGAAACCTGCCCGCTCACGAGAAAGACCACCTGGTCCAAGTGCCGAAAGACGACGCTTGTGCGTAATCTCTGCCAATGGGTTAGTTTGATCCATGAACTGCGAAAGCTGGTTTGTTCCAAAGAACGAATTGATTACTGACGATAAAGTACGGGCATTAATCAAATCAACTGGCTTGAAGTCTTCATTATCACGAACGTTCATACGTTCCTTAATAGTACGAGCCATACGAGCCAAACCTACCCCAAACTGTGCATATAACTGCTCACCTACTGTACGAACACGACGGTTAGACAAGTGGTCAATATCATCAATTAGGGCTTTTGAGTTAATTAAACCGATTAAGTATTTAACGATTGAGATGATATCTGCTTTCGTCAAAACCTTAGTTTCCATCGGAATATCATGCCCCAATTTCTTATTGATTCTATAACGACCAACTTCACCTAAATCATAACGTTTGTCAGAGAAGAACAAGTTTTGGATAATATCACGGGCAGTTTGTTCATCGGGTGCTTCAGTATTACGCAACTGACGATAAATCTGCTCAACGGCTTCTTTCTCTGAGTTTGATGAATCTTTCTGTAAAGTATTATAAATGATGTTGTAATCATTTACGTTCATGTCTTCTTTATGAAGAATGATAGTATCTAAACCTGCATCAATGATGGTTTCGATGTCCCCAGTAGCAATAACAGAATCACGCTCCAATAAAACTTCGTTACGCCCAATTGATACAACTTCACCCGTATCTTCATCCACAAAATCTTCTTGCCAGCTTCTCAAAACCCTTGCTGCCAAACGACGACCAACGGCTTTTTCTAAGTTTTTCTTATCGGCTTTTATTTCTTCCGAAAGACCAAACAAATCCAAGATGTCTTTGTCTGAACCGTATCCAATAGCACGCAAAAGGGTGGTAACGGGAAACTTTTTCTTACGGTCGATATACGCATACATGACGTTGTTTACGTCCGTTGCAAACTCAATCCATGAACCTTTGAATGGAATGATACGAGCCGAATACAATTTCGTTCCATTGGTGTGGCGACTCTGCGAGAAGAACACGCCTGGAGAACGGTGCAACTGCGAAACGATAACCCGTTCAGCTCCGTTGATAACGAAAGAGCCACGCTCGGTCATGTAAGGAATGTTTCCTAAGAAAACTTCCTGTTCGATAGTCTCGAAATCTTCGTTGTCCGTATCATTACAGATAAGACGCAACTTAGCTTTCAACGGCACCGAGTACGTCAAACCACGGTCGATACACTCATCAACTGAGTATTTTGGCGTATCGACAGAGTAGTCGATGAAGTGAAGGACGAAGTTTTCACGAGAATCCGCAATGGGGAAATTCTCGGCGAATACTTTGAAAAGACCTTCATCGGTACGATTCTCGGCTGCGGTTTCGAGCTGGAAGAAATCCTGAAACGACTTTACTTGAATATCCAAGAAATCTGGGTATTTCAGTAAGTTTTTGACTTTGGCAAAACTAATTCTGCCTGTTGAGGTCATTTGTGTCAAGGCTTTTTACTGTTTTGAAGTTTGAATTTTGTTATCGGTTATTGGTTAATAGTCTTAGACGATGAACATCAAATAATTGAAAATCAAAGTTTCCCGATAACTAATGACAAGTAACTGATAACAGGGCTGTTTGCCCAAAAAAAAGAGAGCCTCGTAGATGTGAGTAATCTGTTTCCCTTTGCTTCTTTCCTACGAAAAAAAGAGGTGTTTCAGAAATGATTACTATGGATAAACTGATTTGATTTTGAAAACGTTTCAAATCAGCCTGCAAATGTACGGATTATTTCTTGATAATCAAGGAGTTGAGAAGAGTTTTTTACATAAAATCTTATAGGTTTCAAAACCTATAAGATTTATTTTGATTCCTTCAAACATACCGTTTACTCACTCGATACAATCTACCTACTACTACTGTTCGTTTATTCTATAAATCAAACACAATTAAATATGAAGAATTCAAAGCAAAAAATTTCCTTAGTCGCCATTTTCGTGGCAACTTTGATGATCCAATCTTGCAAAAAGAATGAAGATTCTGTAAACCCAAGTAATACAAATTCGGGTATGCAAGGTATGGTAAATGTAGAAATCACGGATGCCCCTTCTGACGATTCAAATGTGAAAGGAACGTTTGTAACGGTAACGGAGGTAAGAATTGATGGGAAAAAATTTAGTGGTTTTAGTGGTAAAAAGACCATTGAATTGTCGGCGTATCAAAATGGTAATGTTGCGGCTTTGGGCTTAGGAAGTATCAATACTGGTTCGTACAGTAATATTTCGTTGGTTTTGGATAATGCAACCGACCAAAATGGCAATGCTCCTGGATGTTACACTATGACAACCGACAATATGAAGTATAATTTAACGGGTTCGGTGAGTGGGCAGACTGAAGTGGTTAGTTCAAAGGCTTTTGAGGTAAAAGAAAATCAGCAAACGAACTTGGTACTTGACTTCGATATTCGGAAAGCAGTAATGGATGAGAATGGTAGTGCTGCAGGAGGCTATCGTTTTGTATCTACCAGCGATTTGAACGCCTCAACACGAGTTTTGATAAAAACTCAAACGGGAGCAATCAAAGGAAATTGTTCGAATTATAATGAAAGTAACAGCAAACTGATTGTGTATGCGTACAAAAAAGGTACTTACAGCACTTCAGAAACTAAGGCTCAGAGCAGTGGAAATATTGAATTTAAGAATGCTATCACCAGTTGTTTAGCCGATGGTAATGGTAATTACAACTTAGCATTTTTGGAGGAAGGAGATTACGAACTCCGCTTTGCAACGTATAAAAATAATGGAAATGGACAATTCGCCTTGCAAAATATGTTGAGTGTCAATGGTGTATTAAATGTGAATAGTATTTCAGTAAAAGCTAATGCTTCCGTAACACTCAATGTAAATATTTTGGGACTTTTGCCTTTGTAATATTTTATAAAAAAGTCATTAGGAAGCATTTAAAGCAATTCTGATGACTTTTTTATTTTCTTAAATATCAATTCCAGCTATTAGACTCCATCATTAAACCATTCATCTACTCATACTTTTTCGGTGCGTACAAAAACCCAAAAGCCTCTGCCCCTTCCCGAGTATGTACCTTGTGATGTACGTAATGTGCTTTCATAATTCGCTTCATGTAGGGATGTTTAGCAATGAATTTTATCTTGATTCGGCGATGTACAATTACATCGTGAAAAATGAAATAAAATATACCGTAAGACATCACCCCAAAGCCAATCCAAAATAAAAACCACAAGCCATCCACGTAAGTCCCCAACGCAAAGGTAGTAACAGAAACCGCAGCAAAAACTATGGCAAATAGGTCATTTTTTTCCAAAGGCTCGTTGTGATGCACATGGTGCGACTTATGCCATGTCCACATGATTCCGTGCATGATATATTTGTGCGTAAACCACGCCACGAATTCCATAGAGAAGAATGTTCCAACAATTAAAGCGATTTTGATAAGCATATTCCTAAAAGTTAATTATGTTTTTCTAACGACAAGTTTAGAATTTTTGTTTTATAAACATACAAAGTTAAGAAAATTTAAAATCTTCTTAACTTTGTATCATGAATCAACTATTACTCATTTTCGTGGGCGGAGGTTTAGGCAGCATTACACGCTTTATGTTGGGCAAATCTATCCAAGAGCAATTCTTGCGTAATTTTCCTTTCGGAACTTTGGGAGTAAACATTTTGGCAAGTCTTATTTTAGGGCTTTTAATAGGAATGTTTGAAGCTAAAATGCTCACAAATCCAAATTATAGAACCTTCCTTGCCGTTGGTTTTTGTGGTGGGTTCAGTACTTTTTCCACTTTTTCAAACGATACGCTCCAATTAATTCAAAATAACCGACTTTCTGAGGCATTATTGAATGTTTTGCTGAATGTGGTGCTGTGTATTTTGGCTACTTTTGGCGGTTTAACTTTGGCAAAAATATTAGATTTTTAGTCATAAGTTGAAAGTCGTAGGTCGTAAGAGTTTTACGCATAAATCAATTCTTAGCATATTTTACCACTTTTAGCTCATGACTATTTACTTACGACATATGACTAAAATACTTACGGCTTTTTTCATTATTTCCATGAATCAATTATCAATAACATACGCTCAAAATCTTGGTCATAAATTGCATGATGCACACGATAATTTCCGTGAAAAAACCATTACTAAACGTCGTTTTGGGTATCAAATTTTGATGAATCGAATTGATAGTTTGAAGCAAAATAAGCTGTTTGACGTATCTGTGGCTACAAAATCTTCGGAAGGAAGGGATATTTACTTGATAAAATGTGGTACGGGCAAAACCAAAGTTATGCTATGGTCGCAAATGCACGGCGACGAACCAACTGCCACGATGGCGATGGTGGATATTTTTAACTTTTTGGAGAATAAAACCAACGATTCCACGAAAATAACCGACCCTGAATTAGAAAATCTTAGAACTGATTTACTCAAAAAATGCACCTTTTACTTTATTCCCATGTTAAATCCTGACGGGGCAGAGGCTTGGACAAGATACACATCTTTGGGAATTGACATGAATCGGGATGCTTTGGCACTCCAAACGCCCGAAGGAAGGCTTTTGAAACAACTAATTTTTGATATAAAACCTGATTTTGCCTTCAATTTACACGATAAACATCGGCGATATTCCGTTGGTAAATCGGGTAATTTAGCCACGATGTCGTTTTTGGCAACTGCCTTCAATGAAGCCGAAGCAATTAACCCTACACGCAAGCGAGCAATTCAGGTAATCGTGGGCATGAATCAAGCCGTGCAGGAATTTATTCCGAATATGGTAGGGCGTTGGTCGTCTGAATTTGAACCCCGTGCCTTTGGTGATAATATCCAAAAATGGGGAACAACTTTAATCTTAATAGAATCTGGCGGACGAAAGGATGACCCCGAAAAAAAGTACATCCGCAAACTTAATTTTGTGGCTTTACTCACTGGTTTACAGTCAATTGCGAGTAATTCTTTTAAGAAAAATAACATAAAAGAGTACGATAAGTTACCCGAAAACAGCAAAGCCATTTTTGATTTAATCATTAGAAATGTTACCATAAAAAAAGGAGAAATCACCTTCAAAGCCGACTTAGCCATCAATCGCACTGAAAAACCCGTTAATGGAAGAGACTATTTTACCACCACTGCCACAATCGAAGAAATTGGTGATATGTCAGTCTTTTTTGGAACAGATGAAATTGAGGCAGAAGGCTTAGAAATCGTTTCAGAAAAAGAAATAGGTTTAGGCTCAAAGACTGACTTTCAATTAGTTAAAGATGGTAAGGTCGTTTATAGTGTTAAAAATGGAGTAATTCAATAGGTATAGATATAGATGGAACACGGATTTGACGGATTAGACACGGATTAACTATTTAAATATCAATCCGTGTCAAATCCGTGTTCCATTCACTAAATCATTAAAATAAATATGCAAAATCCAGTAATAATTTTTGGAGCAAATGGCTTAGGGGCTGTTGCTCTTGATATTTTTAAACGTAACGAAGTAGTAGTTTACGCTTTTTTAGACGATAATAAAGAACTACATAATACCCTAATTGATGATATAATCGTAATGGGAGATACTGATGATGAAGGCTTTACTAAAATCATCGGCACGAAATGTGAAGCCTTTGTGGCAACGGATGATGCTAAATTAAGAAAAAGTATAGTTGAAATGCTCCTTGAAGTGCGTAAAGTTCAACCTGTCAATGCTGTTCACGATCAAGCCACCATTGCCTCCACGGTTGCTCTGGGACATGGTAATTTGATAGCGGCAGGAGCAATCATTAATCCCCGTGCAAAAGTGGGAAATCATAATATTTTGCAAAGTAAAGTCTTGATAGATTTTGATGCAGAAATTGGCGATTACGTCCAAATTGGAGCGGGAAGCACCATTGGGTCGGGCGTAACCATTGAAGATAATACTTTCATTGGCACGGGCGTAACCATCATTAGTGGTGTAAAAATTGGCAAAGGTGCAAGAGTTGGGGCGGGTTCGGTAGTGGTTGAAAATGTGAAAGCACGGGAGACTGTATTTGGCAATCCTGCGAAGAAGGTTTAACTCACTTCTTAATCTCAAAATACTTTACCTCAACCCCCAGATTATCAAGTAGTTGGTGCGTTCTTTCGGGGCGGGCATCGGTAATAAATACCTGCGAGAACGTGCCATCTACCATCATGTTGATTAATTGTTGAATACGGCGGTCATCGAGTTTATCGAAAATATCGTCTAACAATAGGACAGGAGGGAAACCCTTTTGTTGAGAAAGCATCTCAAACTGTGCCAATTTTAAGGCAATTACAAACGATTTTTGTTGTCCTTGCGAGCCAAATTTGCGAAGCGTAAAACCGTTTATTTCAAAGATAAAATCATCTTTATGAACGCCAATCGTAGTCCGTTGTGCTGCTAAATCTCGCTGACGATTTCTTCTGAAAACCTGAGCAAAATTTTCCGCCCCAACCTCAGACTCATAAACCATTTCCACTTCTTCCCGTGCATCTGAAAGCGTTGCGTAGTGCTTTTTGAAAATAGGTAAAAATTCTGTAATGAATTGATTACGAAATTGATATAGTTTTAAACCAACTTCTACTAAAGGGTCTGAATAAACATCTAACAATAAATCGTCCGTATAATTTCTATCGGAAAATTGTTTCAACAATGAATTTCTTTGTAACAATAAGCGGTTATACTGCAAGAGATTTTCCAAATATTCAGAATTTAACTGAGCCATTACCCCATCAAAAAACTTACGCCTTTCCTCACTGCCATCACGTATCACATCCGTATCATTAGGCGAAAGCATCACGACTGGAAACTTTCCAATATGCTCTGAAATCCGTTCATAGGCTTTTTTATCCCGAAGAACTGCCTTTTTTTGACCACGTTGGAGGGATATGGTTATTAGTTGTGAGTTATGAGTTGTGAGTTGTGAGTTGGAAAAATCGCCATTCACAACTCGCAACTCACAACTCATTTCAAATACCCCTTCCACCATCATATAATCCATCTCATGATTAATACTCAAAGCATCTTGATTGGAAACAGAGCTTTTCGTTAATGCCAAGAAGTAAATGGCATCTAAAAGATTTGTTTTCCCCGTCCCATTTTCCCCAACCACACAATTTACCCGTTCCGAAAACTCGAAAGTATCGTATTTGTAACTCTTAAAATGGGTTAGACTAATTTTTTGTAAGTACATAAAACGCTGGTATGATTTTTTTAACCTTATATTTACTGACAAGTGTTTTAAAATGACCTTTAAAACACTTGTCCACGTTTTTTAACATTATAACCCTTTAACTAAAAAAAAATGATATTGAGTTTAATTATTGGAGGTATTGCTGGCTGGTTAGCTGGACTTATCATGCGAGGAGATGGTTACGGAATCATCGTTGACATTATTTTAGGTATTGTTGGTGGCTGGGTAGGTGGATGTAGGTGGATGGCTTTTCGGAGTGCTTAATCTTCATTTTGGTGGCACTTTTGGCGTATTATTCACCTCAGTAGTAGGAGCAGTTCTCCTAATAGGTTTAGTCCGCCTCATTAAACGAGGGTAAAATTAAGTTCAAATTATTAGGGCTAAAAGGGGATAATACTTCATTTTAGCCCTTTTTATTTTCTCCACTGCCGATAATTATAATCATTTCATGCCAAATAATTTTTTATAGTAAACCGTTAATTCATCTATACAGTTGCCAAATATGGTATTTTTATATGCTAACACTTAATAAACAAAAACACTTTGTCTATTATCGGTTTTGTCGTAATTTCGTAGTGCAAATTAACAGCAGATTCGTGGGAATACCAATCTAATATCTGTTTGTAATCAAATTGTAAATCTGAATGAATGAGAATACTAACCTCAATTCATTCGCTCATTTACTCATTCACAATTGTAAAAGATGGCAAAGAAAGCTGAAAACAAAGTAAAATACTCGAAAGAGACTTATATGTACTGGTATGAATCAATGGTACTTCAACGCAAATTTGAAGAACGGGCTGGTCAATTATACGGACAACAAAAAATTAAAGGCTTTTGCCACCTATACATCGGACAAGAAGCCTGTTCCTCAGGAGCAAAATCAGCTTTGAAAGATGGCGACAAATACATCACTGCTTACCGAGATCATGGTATTCCATTAGCTTTGGGTTCAGACCCAAATGCTGTAATGGCAGAATTATTCGGAAAATCAACAGGTATCTCAAAAGGAAAAGGCGGTTCAATGCACATTTTTGATAAATCGGTTGGGTTTGTGGGTGGACACGGTATCGTAGGTGCTCAAATTCCTTTGGGTGCAGGTTTAGCTTTTGCTGAAAAATATAACAAAACAGGAAACATCGCCATCTGTTATTTTGGTGATGGTGCAGTTCGTCAAGGAGCATTGCACGAAGCTTTCAATATGGCAATGACTTGGAAATTACCTTGCATTTTCGTGGTGGAAAACAACGGTTATGCGATGGGAACATCCGTAACTCGTACTTCAAACGTAACGGATTTATACACCATTGGCGAGTCGTATGATATGCCTTCTGAACCCGTTGATGGCATGAATGTTGAAGCAATTCATGAGTCAGTTTCACGAGCCGCCGCACGGGCAAGAGCAGGTGAAGGACCAACTTTCTTAGAATTTAAGACCTATCGTTACAGAGGACATTCCATGTCTGACCCTCAGAAATATCGTACTAAAGAGGAAGTTGAAAACTACAAAATGCGTGATCCAATTGAACAAGTAAGGAAGTCTATTTTGGACAATGGTATGGCAACCGAAGAGGATTTATTAGCAATTGATGCCCAAATCAAAGCAAGAGTAGAAGCATCCGTGAAATTTGCCGAAGAATCTCCCTATCCAGACCCAAAGGAAATTTATACTGATGTTTATGTAGAAGAGTATCCTTTTCCAGTGGAATAAGATTTCAATTGATAAGTAAAAGCCGTCTCAAACGAATTTGAGACTGCTTTTTTGATTTTACAGATTCAGATTTACCGTTAAATAATAAAATCCACCAACACTCGGTCCTGCCAAAAAGTTGTAATAATACTGATTGAGTAAATTTGTTCCCCCTAATTTTAAAGTCATGTTTTGGGTTGGCAAAGCATAAGTGATTTGCCCATCAAGCGTTGAATAGGCAGGCACATTTCCCGTTGCTAAAGACGATTGCCACAAAAAGGCTTCTTGCCATTTTAGGTTTAAGTTAAAGCCCAAACGCTCCGTGATTTTCCGATTTCCTACCGATACATTCATAATCCAACGAGGGGTATTGAATGATTCTTCCAGACCATCATTGTTCGTTTTACTGTCCAATTGAGCATAAGACGCATTTCCCGAAACCATAAAATCTCTACATACTCGGTAGCGTAAACCAAGGCTTGAACCATAATTAAAAACCGTTGTTTTGGAATTTGTCCAAAGGCGACAAAGCTGATTTTTCGCTTTATCATTCAATGCAAAAGCAATGGAATCAAGATTTGTATTTTTTGTGAATGGCAAACTCATTTCTACCTGAGTCATAAAACTTTGGTGTTGATTATAATAAAAATCAATGTCTATAAATAAGCGTTTATCGAAAAATAGCCCTTTGTAACCAATTTCGATACTATTTACCGATTCGGGCTGAACATAACTGTAATCATTTTTCTTTAACAAGCCTTCATTTTTCACTACTGCTTGGGCGGTTGTTAAGCCATTTTTATTGACATCATTAGTAATTGCCATTTGAAAGGCATCAATAGAAGTTTTGAAGTAAGAATTTTCAAAAATCCCCTGCGACATAATCGGTAAACCGCCAACCCGCTTCACACCACCACTATTCACATTTGAAAATGCCTCAAAAAGACTTGGAAAACGATACGCATTTTGATACGAAATTCTAATATTATGGTCTTCCGAAGGAGAATAAACCGCTGCTAATCTCGGATTCCAACGCAAATCAAAATATTGATTTTTATCGGCTCTCAACGACCCATTAATTTTTAGTTTTTCGTCAAAAAACATTTTGGTCAATTGTACAAAACCACCCGTTTTTTGATAAGTCAGATTTCTGTTTGCTTCCACAGGATTAATGAAATAATTGCCATCGGGTACAACTTCAAATGTTCTAAAATCAAAACCTGTCAAAATACTCAAACCCCATTTTTCCCGAACACTTTTCAGCCATTCTTGCGTAATATCTGCCTGTGCTTCTACATGATACAACCAAGATTGCACCCGTAAAGCTGCCCCAATATCCCAATTATTAATGTCTCCCAATTTCTTGATTAAGGCATCAAATTCTGCCGTATGCGGTTGCAGACGACCTTTATCTGCCTCATTATGAGCATTTTGTATGGCTTGTATCGCACTAATTCCCGCTTTGGTATTGGCATTATATTGCTTAGTAAAATCAGCAAACCATTTATCGTCCGACTTAAAACTACGGTCAATGTTTTCTGCCATCGAGCGAATATTATAAGATTGCCCCGTGTTTTCGTGCGATATATAGGCTTTGGCAGTGATGGAGGGCGATTTCAAAATAAAACTGTGTTGGTCAATCCGATAACCATTTAATCTAAAACGATTAGTTCGTTGGTAAAGATTATCTAAAATTCCGAATCGATAAGTATAAGAAATTTCCCAATTCTTTTTAGGGCGAAAAAATAAACTGACATCACCCTTGATATTTTTGAGTGAAAAATCTGCAATTTCTTTTTCCAAATACCCCGTTCTGGAAACGGAATAACGCTTTCCGTCTAAGGTTAAAGACCGCCTATTTGACGATTCATTTCCGTAAGAATTAATACCGTCAAAAGCGGGATTATCCGCTCCGAAAAGATTTAGCGTTGCATTGCCATTTGGATTCAAGTCGGTATTATTATCCGAAATCCAGTCGTAACCCGTTAAATATTCAAAGTTGATTTTCGTGGCAAAAACATTACTCCACGCTTTTGCCCAACGAATATTACTTTCACTAAAAACCTGCACAGACGAATTGCTATCGCCAAAATGGTTTGCCCCCGTTTTTTGTTGAAAGCTAAGTCCTTGATAATCAAAAGGGTTTTTGGAGAAAATATTTACCAATCCATTCAAGGCATTCATCCCGTACAAAGCCGAAGCCGCACCGTGCAGAATTTCCACTTTATCAACATCCAAATCAGTAGGAGCTAAGGCACTCGCAATGGGCGAGCCAATATGTGGAGCTTGGTTATCCACACCATCCACCAACTGCACAAAACGAACATTGGTAGGATTGGCAAAACCACGAGTATTATAAACCTTAAAACCCAAACTTGGGGTAAGTAATTGAACGCCTTTAATATTTTCAAGGGCATCATAAAACGATGGGGCAGTAGAATTTTGAATGGTTCTATTATCCAACAAAGCAATACTAATAGGAGATTTCAAAATATTCTCGGACGTGCGAGAAGCCGTTACCACCACTTCGGATAATTGTCTGGTGGTATCTTTATAAACAATTTGTTGCGTTTTTTTCTGTGCTTGGATAGTAAAACTCGCCAACGTAAGGTTAATGAGTAAAATTTTGTATTTCATTTTTGATTGGTTTACTGTTTTTTCATCGTTATATTTTCAGAAACATAACGATGAAAAAAATAACTACATTTATTCTTAGTTGTCAGACAATTTTAATGTTTTCAGTCCATAGAGTGATAGTAATATGAGGAAAATGTAGAGACAAGGCATCGCCTTGTCTAATTAAAGTCCAATTATGTGTCAAAACGGACGAAGATTAGACAAGGCAATGCCTTGTCTCTACAATTACTGGTAGCTCCATTAAAATTGTCAGATAATCTTATTCTTTTGAAATGAAATTAGAGAATTTAAGTAAAAATCAACTTAGCCGAAGCAATGACTAAACCGAGTGCTAATAAATAGCGAAGCGTTGGTAAATTAAATTTTTGACTCCCAAAATATGAACCCAATAATCCACCAAAAATCGTAGCTAAAATTGCCCATTGCAGGTTTTCAGGAATTTGAAAACCTCCTTTCATAATTTGTCCATATAATCCAGAGAGAGAATTTGCAAAAATAAAAAGTGCTGAAACGGCAGCTGTTTCTTTGAGTTTTGACCACTTCATCAAAAGCATCAGCGGACTCAAAATAATGCCCCCGCCAATACCAATCATACCTGATATTAACCCAATTGCACCGCCAGCCGTAAGCCCAGCCCAGAGGGGAACTTCCCGATTTTCGGTTTCTTCCCGCTTAAATTGATACAATAAACGAGCAATAGAAATGAGAATACAAACTGCCAATATTTTCTTATAAATAGAATCAGAAAGCGTCATTGTTCCGCCTAAATATGCCATCGGAATACTGGTTATGGCGAAAGGCAAAAAGAGTTTCCATCTAAAAAAACCAGCTCGATAAAAACCATAAAATGAAAAAAGTGAAACCGCAAGGTTCATAATCAATGCCGAAGATTTCATGAGCGGAGGAGCGATACCCACAATTGCCATAACTGCCAAATAACCACTTGCTCCACCATGACCAACGGATGAATACAAAAATGCTACAAGGGCTAATACTGGAAGTAATAAAAGGAGAGATGAATCCATAAATTCGTTATATTTTCACAAATATAGCGAATAGTTTTATGTTGTACCACAGGTTTCAACCTGTATTTGTTATGTAACACAGGTTGAAACCTGTAAATATTTCAATAAGTTGGAAACTACTCCTACCTTTTTTGATTTTCAGCTAAAAGAAATGCTCGAAAGCGATTTTGAAGGGATTTATAATCTTCAATGGCTTGAAGACCTTCGGGAGTTACGATTGTTCCACCCCCACTTTTTCCGCCTGTTTGCGTAATTACGAAAGGTTTAACCGCTTGAGAATTCATGGAATTAACTAAATCCCAAGCTCGTTTATAAGACATTTCCATCGCTTTAGCAGCCTTGGCAATAGAACCATGTTCGATGATGAGTTCTAACAATTGGATTCTACCTTTCCCCAAAAAACGGTCTGAACCATCTTGGCGTTCAATCCAGATTGCACCTGTAATTACTAAGTCAGACGAAGATGGAAGAAGGTTTTTCATAAATGCTAAGTTAGGGAGTTTGATAAATTTATCAATACTTAATATACAAAAAAAGAGCTACAACCTAAGTCATAGCTCTTTTTCAAAGAATAATATCCGTTAATTACTTAACTTCAACTTCAGCACCAGCTTCTTCTAATGATTTTTTCAAACCTTCAGCTTCGTCCTTAGAAACACCTTCTTTCACAGCCTTTGGAGCTCCATCAACTAAATCCTTAGCTTCTTTCAAGCCAAGACCTGTCAAGTCTTTCACCAATTTAACTACTGCCAATTTAGATGGACCAGCAGCTTTCAAGATTACATCAAATGCAGTCTGTTCAGCAGGAGCTTCAGCAGCTTCTCCGCCACCACCACCAGCTACCATTACAGCCGCAGCCGCAGCAGGCTCAATGCCATACTCGTCTTTCAAAATTGCTGCCAATTCATTTACTTCCTTTACTGTTAAATTTACTAATTGTTCAGCGAATGCTTTTAAATCTGCCATTGTATTAAGATTTTATTTGTTTACGATTTTTTGAATTTATTTTATTTTACTCGAAATACATTTTCATTAACTATCAATTGTTAATTGAAAACTGACTATCCTTCTCTTTCCGAAAGAGTTTTCAAGATACCAGACAATTTTTGTCCACCGCTTTGAAGAGCCGAGATAACATTTTTTGCTGGTGATTGTAACAATCCAATGATTTCTCCAATCATTTCTTGCTTCGACTTCACGTTTTCCAGCGCTACTAATTGGTCTTCTCCGATGTATAATCCACCTTCGATGGATGCACCTTTGAAAGTGATTTTAGTCTTACCAACTTCTTTCTTGAAATCTTTAATCAATTTAGCAGGAGTTTTAGGATTCTCTGGCGAGAAAATAATACCTGATAAACCTTTGAAAACTGTATCGTTGAATGATGAATAATCAACGCCTGTTGTTTCTAATGCCTTTGCGATAAGCGTGTTTTTAACGACACGATACTCAAAACCACGTTGGAAACACATTCTTCTGAACACATTAACTTCTGCAACCGTCAAACCACCTGTATCAGTGATGTAGAAGTATGGAGTGGCAGCGAACTTTTCGCCCAACTCTTGGATGATTACACCTTTTTCTTCTTTTGTCATGATTACAAACCTTTAACTGTTCCTTGGTCAATTTTAACGCCTGGAGACATCGTTGAAGACAAATTTACTGACTTCACATAAGTTCCTTTGGCTGATGATGGTTTCAATTTCAACAAAGTGTTGATAAGTTCCTGAGCATTTTCAGCTAATTTCTCAGGGCTAAATGAAACCTTGCCTACAGAGGCGTGAATAATACCAGTTTTATCAACTTTAAAGTCGATTTTACCAGCCTTCACCTCGGTAACGGCTTGTCCTACGTTCAATGTTACCGTGCCCGATTTTGGGTTTGGCATCAATCCACGTGGTCCCAAAACACGACCTAAACGACCGAGTTTCGCCATTACGGTTGGCATTGTGATGATTACGTCAATATCCGTCCAACCTTTTTCGATTTGTTGGATATAGTCGTCTAAACCAACGTGGTCTGCACCTGCCGCTTTTGCTTCCTCCACTTTATCAGGTGTGCAAAGTACGAGAACTCGTACATCTTTTCCTGTTCCATGAGGCAAAGCAACTACGCCACGAACCATTTGGTCGGCTTTACGAGGATCAACCCCCAAACGAACGTCGATATCAACTGATGAATCGAATTTCGTATATGAAATCTCTTTCAAAATCTCAGCGGCTTTCGTAAGTGAATACGATTGCGTTGCGTCATATTTTGATTGAGCTTCTTTTTGCTTTTTTGTTAACTTAGCCATTTTTGTAAATTAGTTATTAGTTATTAGTTATTGGTTATTAGTAAAGAAATACTTAAAACCTTAGCGATACACTGCTCATAACTCATAACTCAAAACGGTTTTTCTCCTGATACTGTTAAGCCCATTGAACGAGCCGTTCCCGCTACCATACTCATTGCTGATTCGATAGTGAAACAATTTAAATCAGGCATTTTTACTTCTGCAATCGTCTTTACTTGATCCCAAGTTACAGAACCAACTTTTTTCAAGTTTGGCTGTGCAGAACCAAGTTTTACTTTCGCTGCCTCTAACAACAAGATTGGTGCTGGAGGAGTTTTTACTACAAATTCAAAAGATTTATCTTTGAAATAAGTAATCAAAACAGGAAGAATAACGCCTGGTTTATCTTGAGTTCTTGCATTGAATTGCTTACAGAACTCCATGATGTTCAAACCTTTAGAACCCAAGGCTGGACCAATTGGGGGCGAAGGGTTTGCGGCACCACCTTTGCATTGCAACTTAACGTAGCCTGCTATTTCTTTTGCCATTACGGTAAATGTTTAAAACTTTGGAATGATTGAAATTTCTCTGCCAACAGGGGTGGAAGCTCCCTATCTGAGATTTCTCGTAGCTTCGTGAGGGGATTATTCTGTAACCAAACAACCTGATTTACAGTCAATTGAAATTTAAAAAACTTCAAAATGTGCAAACCGTTTACGAAACGGACTGCAAAATTACGGCTTTCTTATTAATATACAAAGGGTTACGGGATATTTTTTGAGAAAAAGATGTATTGTGTTTTGAACTTTTATTTTTAGAAATTAGTTATCGTTTTCCCTCAAAGATTGTAGAAATGTAATTTTTGAAGATTTAATGGTAAATAACTGGTAATCCCTAAGATAAATATGCAAAAACTAAATTTAACGATTTCGATAGAAAAATATGAAAATGAAAACGAACTTTCAGTCCTTGAAAAAACGCTATTAACCGAAGCCCGAAAAGCTACTTATAAATCATATGCACCTTATTCAAAGTTTCATGTGGGGGCAGCCATACTGTTAGATAACGACCAAATAATCACTGCCAATAACCAAGAAAATGCCGCTTTCCCATCGGGTTCATGTGCGGAACAATCTGCCATTTTTTGGGTTGGAGCAAATCATCCTGAACGTAAAATTAAAGCCATTGCTGTGATTGCTCGCCCAGGTGCGGGTGATGCTTTTAGGGGAGTCTCTCCATGTGGGGCGTGTCGTCAGGCGATGTTGGAATATGAAAACCGTCAGCAAGAACCGATTAGATTATTGATGTTATCATCTGATAATCAAGTGCTTGTAATGAATTCAATTGGTGATTTGTTGCCTTTGAAGTTTAATGAATTTTAATTTCGGTTCTCGTTATTCGATGTTAGATGTTCGGAAAAATTAATAGCGTATTTCCCAATATCGAAAAACGAGCATCAAACATCGAAACAATGATTGATTTTTTACGAAAAAACTCCCTTACCATTCTTTACACCTTCTTTTTGGGACTAATGCCTTTATTGGTAAGTTCTTCAATCAGTTATTGGGTAATTACGCATGAAGAGGAAATTAGTAGTTTCAACTTCCAAAAATGGACAATTGCCTTTGTGCTTGCATGCTTCACGATGGCTTTTGCTCTTACGCCTACTACTTTTGTAGCTTTACTGAGTGGGTATTTTTTAGGCTGGAAAGCCTTTTTGCCTATTGCTATTAGTTATTGGATAGCTTCTTATATTGGTTACAAAATTGCTCAAAAAATTGATGGCGGACGTTTTTTGAAAATCCTTTCCGAAAAATCGAAAGTCAAACAAGTCTTGGAAAATTTGCAAAAAGATGAATTTAAAATTATTCTCCTTGCTCGCCTTTCGCCCATTTTGCCCTTCGCAGTCACTAATGTGTTGTTTTCATTTGCAGGAACAAAACTCCGCAATTTCCTGTCGGCGGGTTTCTTAGGAATGTTACCTCGAACCATTCTTTCAATATGGATTGGCACACAAGCCCAAGAAATCAAAAGGCTGATAGAACATCCCAGCGAAGGAAATATGTCTCAATTATTAGTTTTGGGATTAATTTTTGCTTCGCTTATTGGGTTGGGGTATTTTGTGAAGAAGGCAGTTAGATAGTTAGTTGTTCGTATTTCGATGTTCGATGTTCGGGGCTTAATTTCCTGATAAATAATATATTACAACAAGTAAAATGTATTGACTATTTTATTGAAGCTATTTAAACTTTCTTTTTTTTGTTGATTTTGCGTAAGAAAATGACTGAGAATGCGATAAAATGCAATGACATCCAGTTTCTGACTGAGAATTCAAACCTTACAAGTAACGCTTTAAATCCGTCAATCCAGGCATTTGCGTGTT
>JBBRMR010000076.1:0-24555 GCA_038230735.1 Cytophagales bacterium | reverse complement strand
TATCGTAATAATTTTAGTATCAATTTTAATATCAAGTATTTCAACCGATGGCAAATTGAGTAATTCTTCGTAAAAAGTAATCTTTTCCATTATCAAGATTACGAAAAATTTATAACTCCACAAAAACTGTCAGAGAACCTAAAAAGATTGAATTGCACAGAATTGTGGGCAAAGCATCCTATTTCGTGGTGCCGTTACTACTCCTTTCCATTATTCTGTTGATGAGGCTTTCGTTTATCAAAAATACGCTTCCCATAACTCCTGAAATTGATTTACGGCTTATTGGCATTGCCGACCTTACTTTCTTTATTCCTTGTTATTTACTGGCAATTTATTTCAGAAAGAAAACCAGTTATCACGCCCGTTTTATGGTTATGACGGTTTTACCCTTTATCAATCCTGCTTTGGGTAGATTGAATTTGCCTGGTCCACTTTTGGCAATCATCATCATGCTTGGCTTAATCATTTACGAAGCCTTTAATAAGAAAATATTTTTGCCATATCTGATTGGCTTACCCGCTTACATTTTAATTTACGTCTTTTACCTCTTTATCATCAATGCCGACCAATGGCGAGCATTTTGGTGGATATTTTTTTGATTGAAAACATCAATCTATTACCAATAAATCATCAAATATTCTTTTAACGAAATTTAACCAAAACAAAACAACATGGAAAAATCACTGCAAACCCGACTTGGCTATTTCTTTATCGGGGTATTACTCGTTACCATACTGGGGTTTTACAAAACCTATCTCGTTAAATTTCCAGATTTTACAGGTTTTACAAATGCTCATCACTTTCACGGGGCGGTGGCAATTACGTGGATATTGATGCTCATTGTTCAACCCTTTTTGATACGAGCCAACAAGTTGAACATCCACCGTTTGGTGGGAAAACTTTCCTACATCATCATGCCCCTATTTGTAATTTCCTTATTTTTTGTCGTTAAAGCTGGCTATGAAAGAAACATCAAGGTACTTACCGAAGAGAAGACGCTGGCAGCCATGACAAACGGTATTCCCGAAATGTTTTTTATGACGCTCCTTTTCGGGTTGGGAATGTATTATAAAAAGAAAACCGCATTCCATTTACGTTTTTTATCCAGTACGGGTATCATCATTTTAGGTCCAGGCTTGGGGAGATTTTTAGGGGTTAATTTGCAACTGCCATTTCCCGTAATCATCATACTAATGATTAGCCTTACCGCTGGAATCGCACTAATTTGGCTGATTATGGACATTCGCCAAAAAAAGTCAGCATTTCCAATGGCAACCCTCCTAATTATTTGTTTGATAGCTGCTTTTATCGGAAGTCATAATCATTCATCTTGGTGGCAAGGGTTTGCGGGATGGTTTGTTGGGATATTCTTTTGAAATATATATAAATATTAACTTAAATTTTACCTCAAAAATGAACAATCAAATCACTACCAACCGCATCACGGTCATTGATGCCTTGCGGGGCTTTGCCCTTTTGGGAATCATCGTCAATCATTGTACCCAATCATTTTTGGCAGGACCTAATCCTCCTTCCAATCCAAGTTTCAATATTTTTTCTCCAACCGATGCCATTGTAGGAGATATTTTAAGCTATTTAACTTTTGGTAAATTCTTTACCATTTTCTCCTTTCTGTTCGGGCTAAGTTTCGCCATTCAGATGGATTCAGCCGCCAAAGATGGTCGTCCATTTGCGAGTAGAATGTTGTGGCGAATCCTGATTTTATTTGTTATTGGTTTCATTCATAGTATGTTTTACTCGGGCGATATTCTCAGGATTTATGCTTTTTTGGGAATATTCCTTTTGTTATTGCGAAACCTGAATAACCGTGTCATACTCATTCTGGGCTTATTATTAGTCTTCAATACGCCTTTAATTTTTGTAAGAATCCAATCACAATTTGCACCGCCACCAACGGCTCAACAAATGGAAATGGGTAAAAAACAAGGGGAAGGATTTGCGAAAATGGCAAACGAAACTTTTAACATTAAACAAAACGGAACGCTTACCGAAGTCATAAAAATAAATTTTGAAGGAGGCTTAATCGGCACCTTAGGTTTTCAATTAATAACGGGCAGATTATTCATTACCCTTGGACTTTTCCTCTTGGGTTTATGGGCAGGAAGACGGCAAATTTTTATTGAAAACATAAAGAATAGAAATTTCTTCCATCGTGTACGTATATGGTCAGGAGTTATGGCGTTGATTTCTACGTTAACAGTTGTTTTTTTAGGCGGAATTACGCTGGGACCTCCTACGCAAGGATGGCGGGGAGTGATTAATTCAACCGCTTTTGATGTGCATCAAATCACGCTTTCGGTCTTTTATATCTCCATAATTACCTTAATTTACTGGAAAACAAAACCTGCCATCCTTCAATTATTAGTGGCTGTTGGGCGCATGGGCTTAACCACTTACCTCTGCGGAAGTGTCTTCGGGGCATTGACCTTTTTGGGCTACGGTTTTGGGCTAATTGGACATATTGGCATTACAACTTCCGTCATTTTGGGAGTTATATTCTTTGCTTTACAAATTCCTTTTTCAAATTGGTGGCTCTCAAACTACCAATTTGGACCCGTGGAATGGCTCTGGCGAAGTCTGACTTTTATGAAACTTCAGGCTTGGAAAACCTTAGAAGACAGGAAAGTTTCGTGGTAAAATCCTAAATAAATCTTTTCAAAAATCATTATGAAGAAACGCTCAAAATTCGTCTTTATATTATTACTTCATATTATGACATTAAAGGCATTATCTCAAAATACTGACATAGTCGCCATCAAAGCAGTTATTGAAAAAGAAACTGAAACTTGGCGACTCAAAGATGTGAAAGGTCATGCTGATTGTTGGATAGTCAAGCCTTACGGACGTATTTTGGTTTCCACCGAAGATGGTACTGCCTTCGATTTATCACCCGCTGAAATGGTCAATGCTAAAGCTAATATGATGGGTTTTGAAGGTAAATCAGTGAATACTAATTACAAATTTTCCGTAAATGGTAACACGTCATGGGCAAGTTACAACCAAGTAAAAACCACTCCAGATGGTCAAAATAACTATTCTTATGAAATGCGAATGTTAGAGAAAATCAAGAATCAATGGAAAATAGTGGGAATGTCTGTCCACCACTATAAACCAAAATAATCAACTATATTCAGTAAATAAAATGGAAAAATCCTACCAAAATAGAATTGGATTCTACTTTATCGCAGTTTACATAATGGTCATTGCTGGCTTTTTGTTTACCTATATAGTCAAGTTTCCTAACTTTGAAGGGTTTACAATTGTCCATCATTTGCATGGCTTTGTATTTTCAATATGGCTGTTTATGCTAATTATACAGCCGTTTTTGATTCGATATAAAAAATATCGGCTACATCGCCTCATAGGCAAGGCTTCCTATATTCTTGCCCCAATCTTGATTTTATCTATTTTTTTTGTCTTAAAGTTAGCTTATCACAGAGATATGGCCACTTTTTCAAAAACCGAATTATTGGCAAATGTTGCGATTGGGTTTCCCGATATGATTGTGTTTTCGGCTTATTATATCTTGGCAATCATCCACAAAAACAATGTACCCTTGCACATGAGGTACATGATAGGCACTTCGTTTATGGTTTTAGGCCCAGGCTTAGGGCGGGCTTTGATTATTTATGGTTCGATGACAACAAACACGGCTTTACCGCTTTCAAATTATATCATAGCAACTTTGATTTTGGTCTTTTTGGCTTTTGACGTGTTTAACAAACGCCCTGCAAAACCGTTCCTTACTATATTTTACTGGTTTTTATTGATGATAATACTTTTCAATTACCGTTATAGTAGCCTTTGGCAAAGTTTTGCTCAATGGTGGGCAAATAATTTATTTTAAAAAAATAAAAAAAAATAAACTCAAAAAATATGAAAAGACGTACTTTTTTCTCTTTGGCAGCAATACCCTTACTCAATATTCCATTTGTGGATAGAACCGAAAAACCTTTTGTAATAGAAGGTGGAAAAACTCGATTCAACGAAGCTCTGGGTGGTGGAACTCGCAACGATTTGAAAGTGTCCAGTAAAGATACCGATGGACAATTAGCCGTTTTTGAAATTCAAAGCAAAGGAAAAGGCGGTGGACCTGCTCTCCATATTCATCAAGACCAAGACGAAATTGTGAACATAATAGAAGGGGAATATTTGTATCAGCTTGGAAATGACAAAATGAAATTAAAGGCGGGGGATACAATTTTTATTCCTCGAAATACAGCTCACGCTTTTGCTCATCTGGGTGAAGGTACAGGCAGAAAAATAAGTGCCTACCAGCCAGCAGGTCAAATTGAGGAAATGTTTCGACAATTTGGTAATCTGAAAGATCGGAGTCCCGAAAAGATTGAAAAGGTATTGGCTTTAAACAATACTAAAATAGTGGGAAAACCACTGATAATAGAATAGTTTACAGAAGTTTATACGATTTTAAAAATAAATTTTATAAAAAAACTACTCACATTAGCCTTCATTATTCACCTATTTATTATCAATGTGGTAGCTCAGTACCTTATTTAGACCACCGGTAAAATTTGTACTTCTGATATTACGCAGCTTTATGTAGAAGCATTGGCAATAAAGGATAGACGAATTTTGGCGACTGGTACCAAAGATGAAATCGAAAAAATGACAAACGTACAATTGAATTCATCAATTTAGATAGAAATCTATTCTTATGAAATACGAATCATAGAAAAAATTAAACAACAATGGAAAATAGTGGGGATGTCTGTCCATCATTATAAACCTAAAAAGAAATAAAACGATGAAACGATTCTTATCCCCAATGCTCAAAATCTTTGGTTTTTTCGAGCGATTTGTATCGCTTAACCCTTTTCGTATTTTCCTAATTCCTTCTGAATTGAGGGATTATAAAATTATTGATGTTTTTCAATTGTCTTTCAATAATAAACTAATTGAAAACAAAGGGCGAATCATGAACAGAGAGGAGGCAGTCCAAGCGGATAATGGAATTACAAGTAATGATAGCTCATTTTTAGGCAATTCAAAAGCTATTTTACTAACCTTATTCAATATGCAGAAAAAGCAGGCTTTTATTCAATTTGAAATAGCTGATGATGGAACAAATGATGTTTTGGGGTTTTATAAAACTTGGATAGATTATCTTGATGGAAACGGTATTATCAGTACCAATTCTAACCCGTTAAAACCAGAATCGACTAAAAAACACAGAATATCATTCTTTTTGTCAAGTAAAATTAGCCCACTTTTTCAGTACAGATTAATCGGTTTTTATCGAAATCTAAATGATTGGACTTTTTATAATGTCAAGGTCTTCATAATCGAATAAAACGCTAAAAATATCGAACTAAATCCAAACATAAAATGAGAACTTTAATCTTACTTCTAATCAGTATAAATTTCGCTTGTTCACAAACAATTCTCAAAGGAACTATTCAAGATTCTACGGGAAAATACTTGCCTTTTGTGTCAGTAGCTCTTTTGAAAACCGATTCATCCTTGGTGAAAGCTACCGCTACCAATGAACAAGGAGAATTTAATTTTGATAAAATAAGTGCGGGAAAATATATTATCCGAGCATTCTCCGTTGGTTTTTTGAAAAAATATACTCAGGTTTTTGAAGTTATCAAAGAAGATATACAATTACCCAAAATTCAACTTTTTGAAGCCGCTACCCAACTAAAAGAAGTGCAAGTAATCACCAAACGCCCCTTTATTGAACAACAAATTGACCGCATGGTCGTGAACGTAGCCAATAGCATTGTGGGTAGTGGCAGTACCGCCCTCGAAGTGCTAACCAAAGCCCCAGGTATCACGGTAGATTTTCAGCGGGAACAAATTGAATTGAAAGGAAAAGATGGCGTGGCGGTTCAGATTGATGGAAAATTGTCTTATTTATCAGGTCCAGATTTGGTGGCAATGTTACGGTCAATGTCGAGCGATAATATTGATAAAATAGAAATTATTACCAATCCCTCCGCTCGCTATGATGCCGCTGGCAACTCAGGAATTATCAATATTCGCTTGAAAAAGAACGTAAATTTAGGGACAAATGGGCTTTTTACGTTGGGAGTTGGCACGGGGCAATATTACCGAACTCGAAGCAGTTTACAACTCAATCACCGAAGTGAAAAACTCAATATTTTTGGAAATTATAGTATTAGCAAAGGAGGTAATTTTTGGGATTTAACCCTCGAACGAAATCAACCCGATGGCAATCTCCGTAATTATGTGAATCAAAATACGCATTTAGTTTTCGATGATTTAGGGCAGAATGCCAAAGCTGGGATGGATTTCTCACCTAATAAAAATACTACGGTTGGTATCGTTTGGACGGGATTTTGGACAAATCATGACGAAAATGGCAATGCCAATTTTGAGGCAAGAAGATTACCTACTGAACCCATTTATTTTCAAACTTCCACGCAGAAAACATTTTCTGTCATTTCTCAAAATCAATTAGGCAATCTTAATTTTCAACACAATTTCAAAAATAAGGCTCAACTATCGGCAGATTTTGATATTGGATATTTCAAAAGAGAAAATCAAAATAATTTGAATACCAATGCAACCGTATTGGGGAATGGAGCAATTATGCCTGTTCCACAACTCATCAATGCCACCAATACAAGTATTGATATACTAACTTTTAAAGTAGATTATAGCGTACCAATTTCAAAAATATGGAAGTTTGAAACGGGTTTTAAATACGCTAAAGTATTGTCAATCAATGATATAAGATTAAGTAGTGGAGAAAAAGACAAAACCGTTCTCGACCCTAACTTATCCAGTCATTTTGAATATGATGAACAAGTGAAAGCGGGCTATCTTAGTTTTTCGGGAAAAATTAACAAGGTAGATTTACAGGCAGGATTGCGAGTGGAACATACCCATTCGGTAGGAAATTTGAACGTTCCGAGTCAAATAAAAACCCGAGAATATCTCAATTGGTTTCCATCTTTATTCTTATCAAAACCTATTTCGGAGAAAGAAAACCTTATTTTTTCGTATAGTTACCGTATTGACCGTCCCAATTATCAAAACCTGAATCCCGCCCGAGGTTTTGTTGATTTATACGCCATTTCACAAGGGAATATTGACCTTCGTCCACAATATACGCACGCCCTCGAACTTCGATACGCTCATAAAAAAGGCTTCTTTAGTTCATTGGCAAGCAATTTTATCAATGATTGGGTCTTGGCAATTAATAATGTAACGGAGGGAAATAAAGTAATTCGGCAATCCCTTAATTTAGGAGAAACTCAAGGCTACATTCTTACGGTTGGATTACCCTTAACCCTTTCAAAAGCATGGCAAATCCAAACATCGCTTTTGGGTTTATACAACCAGTTTCAGTTTGATTATGAAGGTAAAAGTTATAACAATAAAAATTTTTCGGGTCGATTAAATTTCAGCAATGGCTTCACAATCGGACACGGCTGGACTGCTGAATTAAACGGTTGGGTAAACAGCCCAAGAATTAACACGATTCAAGAAATTCCGTGGTTGAGCAATTTTGATACGGGCATTCAAAAGATTATTAGTCAGAAAGTTAAGTTAAAATTGAGTCTGCAAAACATCTTTTTTACACCCACTGTCATCAACATAATTAATGGAACAAGTAGTTATCAAAATGACCGCTTGCAATTGGACACACGTATTGTAATGCTGAATATGAATTATATTTTTGGAAATCAAAAAGTGAAAGATAGTCGCCAACGGAAATCGGGGGCGGATGATGAAAGCAAGCGAGCAAATTAATAAGACGTGAATAAAAATAAACCAATGAATCACACAAATAACAAAATCTAAACTCAAAAAGTAATTACATTTCTTATTGTTTACCCTATTTTGACACTTCATTATTTTGGGTCAATCATATGCTTCGCACTTTATAAAACATTGGCTTAGAAATCTTGGTAGATACTCATTAGGCGTATTAACCTATATTTTAACGGCATGGATGTTTTTGAAAATTGATAGGAACAAAATTAGTTTATCATGATTAAGTTAATGTCAATCCATACTAATAAGCGTTTTAATCTCTTCTCTTTTTAATGGTTTATGAAAGAAACCCTTGACAAATCCATAACTTTTAGCCTTTAAAATATCGCTTTCATCAGTCGATGACGAAACAATGTAAATGAAAAGTTGGGATAGATTGTAAAAATTACATTTCTGTATTTTATCCAAAAACCCCCAGCCATCAAGTATTGGCATATTTATGTCCAACAACACAATAATTTTATGGGTTGAATCCCTAAGAAATTCAAGTTTGAAAAGACCAATCTCACCATTTTCACACTGACTGATTATCAAAGAAGGCTCAATACTATTTACCATCTTTGAAACAATCAATCTGTGAATAGGGTCATCATCTATGATAAATAATTCTTTTTCCATTGATTTTATCAAAATTAATTTATTCAATGTGATTCGTTTCGGCAACAATTTTTTTTACAATATCATCCATTTCGTCGGTCGAAATTCTTAATTGTTTCAACCAAAACAAAACTTCATCAAAGTTATCCGTTTGTTGCTCCAGCAAATCGACAATTCCTAATATCCGAGAAAGGGGCGCTCGCACCACATGAGACTGTGTCCAGGCTATGTTCCTTAACTTTGTATTTTGAATTTCAATGGTCTTGATGTACTCCAAGGTTTCTGATATGTCATTTGCTTGAACAATTAACTCGCTCTCGGCAAAACCTTTAATGTGGCGAAAATAGATATTAACTTTGATTTCTTTGCCACTCTTCAACAAATGCGTAAAATATTTCCCCTTAAAATCTTCTGCTTTTGAAACCAATTTATGTTTTATAATCTGTTCTTCCTGCTTTGGGTGCAATTGAGTGAATGACATCTTCAAAAAATCATTTAGACTAAATCCGTATTTATTTTGTGCCGCAATATTCGCATTGAGTATGCTTAAAGATTGAGCATCCAAAAGCCAAGTAGGTTGTGGATTGAAGTTAAAAAGACTCTCGTAATTATCTTTTTCGTCTTCAATTTGATTGATAAAACTACTTCTATTAAGAGCAAAAGTGATGGTTTTGTGGAGCATAACTGGGTTTATTTCATCTTTTATTAGATAATCATAAACTCCCATTTGAAGACTTTTTTTTGCCATATCAACATCCGAATATCCCGTTAAAATAATGATGGGTATTCGTTGGCTGTGGGTCAAAATACCACTGATTAATTCAATGCCCCCCAAATCGGGCAAATTCATATCCAATAATATTACAGAGATTTTTTCGGTAGCATTTTGTAAATAATTAATAGAATTCGTAAAACTGGAGAAATGAATAATGTTTATAGCCCTAAATTGCTCGAGTAAATAATCCTCAATTAAAACGAAATCACCTTGATTATCTTCAATTATAAGAACGTTTAACCTTTCTGAATACGCTTGCGTTTTGCTCATCTTCCTAATCTGCTAAAGTCGTTAATTGTAACCAAAATTCTTCTATTTTCAGAACAGTACTGAGAAAATCAATGATTTCAAGTGGTTTTTTTACATAGCTGTTGCAGTAGTTTTCATAAGCACTATTAATATCTTTTGGGTTAGAGGACGTTGTGAGCATAATGACGGGGATTTTCTTAAGTGTTGCATCGGTTTTTATTTGTTGCAATACCTCAAGACCATTAAATATGGGAATATTAATATCCAAAAGAACAAGATCAGGCGTTTCTACGTCCATAAATGCCCCACGCTTAAACAAGAAATTAAGTGCTTCCTTTCCGTTTTTAGCAACGCTGATTTCCGTTTTAAACTTACACTCTTCAAAAGCCTCGAGTGTAAGTAAAATATCCCCTTGATTGTCTTCCACCAAAAGAATGTGAGCGCTTTTTGTTTTCTGATTATTCATACTTTTAAGTGGTTATTTAAGAATGGTTGTGTTTATTGTTTGTGGTCAATGAAATCAATTTGAAAGGCATTTACCTTGTAATACTCGAAACGTTTACCCAATTAATTATTTTTAGGAATTGTGAAATAAAATACCGTGCCTTCTCCGAGTACAGACTCTAACCAAATCCTTCCTCCCAAATATTCAACGTGTTTTTTAGCAATGGATAACCCTATACCCGTTCCATTATACTGGTCTTTATTGTGTAGCCTTTGGAAAATAATAAATATTTTATCGTAGAATTGTGAGTCTATGCCAATCCCGTTGTCTTTGATTGAGAATGTCCATTCTTTTTTATTCTCTACAACTTTTATTTCCACGACTGGGTTGATGCCTTCCTCCGTATATTTTATTGCATTGTCCAATAAACAATTGATAATCTGAGTAACGGCAGAATTATAGGTATGTAATGTGGGTAGATTAGCGGATTTAATTACTGCATTTTTTTCTGAAATAAGTTTTCGTCTTAACTGTTTAAATTCTGAAAGTATCTCATTCATATCCACTTCTTCTTTTCCTTCCGTTTGTCTGCTTGCTCGGGAATATTCCAATACATTCAGAATAATTTGTTTCATTCTTTTGGCACCATCCGTTGCGAAATGAATGTACTGATGTGCCTTCTCGTCAAGTTGATCTGCGTATTTTCGCTTCAATTGATCCATGAAACTGGTAATCATTCTAAGGGGTTCCTGTAAATCATGAGATGCCACGTAGGCAAATTGCTCTAATTCTTCATTGGAGCGTTCAAGTTCAACCGTATATTTCTGGAGCGACTCGTTCAGGTCACTTAGTTGTACGGACAGGCGTTTATACTCAGAAATATCAGTCATCGCACCTACCATCCGAATAGCCTTTCCCTCTTTATTTCTGATGATCACTCCCCGATCGGTCACGTAAAGGATTTTACGTTTTTCATTAAAAACCCGGTATTCCAACTCCCATCGGGTACACGCTGGGTTAGCCATTGCTTCGTAAATGCTTTTCTCATTTATATCTACGTCTTCGGGGTGAAAATTATTTTTCCAAAAATCTTTTAATGCAGATGATTGAGAAGGGGTTTTTCCGAAAAATCTCTCAAAGGCTTTGGAACGGTAGATTATTTGATGCTCTAAATCCCAATCCCAAATGGCATCGTTGGTAGCCTCGGTTACTTTTTCAAATCGTTCATTGGCTCTGAGGATGCCTTCTTCCGCACTTTTGCGTTCGGTTATATCCCGAGTAACTCCTAATAAAGAGATAATTTTGCCTTTTTCATTTTTCAATGGAACTGCGTGCGTCTCCAACCAGCGTCGTGTGCCTTTAAATCCTTCTATCTCAAATTCAAGTTTCCCAGATTCACCCTTAAAAATATTTTCCGTAAGTTTTGAAAATGCTGAACGATATTCGGGTAAAAGAACTTCCAGCATAGATTTACCTAATACCTGTTCTTCTGACTCGGCTTCAATCATTGCCAGACCCGCAGGATTCATCATCAATAATTCGCCATCGGGATTGAGCAATTTTATACATTCGGGTTCTGCCTCTAAAATGGTACGAAACCTATTTTCACTTTCCGCCAAATTAATTTCAGATTTTTTTCGCTCATCAATATCCTGAAAACTGCCGTAAATTCTGGTACGTTTATGATTTACTGTTTCACTTTTACCAATACAGCGAATCCATTTGTCTTTACCTTTAGCGGTGCGCACCAATAACTCTTCGTCAAACTCAATACCTTCCTTTATTACAAGGTTCATTCCACGTTGTTTCCTGTCTTTACTTTCCCCAACATAAAATTCGATGGTATCTTTCAAGGTAGGCTCATAGGAATCTTTTACTTCCAATATTTCCTTTACCATCGGTGACCAGTACATATTTTCATTCTCTGGCTTTAATAAGTCCAACTCCCAACTCCCGATTCGAGAAATTTCGCTGGCTTGCTTCAACAACGCTTCGTTTTTAGTCTCCTGCGTAATGTCGAGTGTTATCACGTTGAATAGTACGCTACCGTCTGCCAAAAAAATGGGGGTTCCAGTACCTATGTGCGTCTTGAGTTCGCCAGTTGGTAGCACAATTCTATAACGACACCGCCACCTTGATTTCGTTTCGATAGCTTTAAGTAATGAAGATTTCACTTCCTCAATGTCACCCCCCAAATTTATTTCATCCCATAATGGGGTTATACTTTCCATCACCTCATCTCTTGTGTAACCCCACACTTGCTCAACGTTTCCAGAAACGTGTTGCATGGAATCGGTTCCATCGGGATGGATGATGTATTGGTAGATTACCCCTGGAATATTTTCAGAGAGGGAGATAAGTCTATTTTCCGAATCTTTCCGTTCATGAATATCCTGAAACCCACCGTAAACGTATCTGCATTCGCCTCCCACAAATTCAGCATTTCCGAAGGAACGTACCCAGCGTTCCTTCTTTTTGGCAGTAATCAAGACGGCTTCAAAATCAAATGAAATTCCTATTTCAATACATTTCTGAAGGTTGGACTTTGCCAACGCTTGAAAATCTTCCCGAAAAGAATTTACGAATTCATTCAGATTTGGTACAATTAATTGGGGATCTGTTTCATACATTTGGTGAACTTCATCCGACCAGAATAGCTTATTTTCCACTAAATCTACCTCCCAACTGCCAATTTTAGCCAAATGGCTAACGTTACGGTTCAACTCTCTGAGTTTTTTTTCTTCCGTAATATTCTTGGCGGTGGCGTAAACAATCCCTTCCTCCATGATAGCATTGCAATACCAACTTAGCCAGATAATTCTACCGTCTTTGGTGAGGTATCGGCTTTCAAAACCCGAACTACTTTCACCACGTGCCAAACGCATTGCTTCAGCGGAAGTAGTGTCCTTATCTTCTGGAAGTACATAATCGTAAAACTTATGGGTTAGAATTTCGGCTTCGCTATAGCCGAGCAATTCACAAGCCGCTCTGTTTATTTTAAGAAACTTTCCCTCGAGATTTGTTAAGCAAAGGATATCGGGAATGGTATTGAATAAATGGCCCAAGTCATTTTCTAACTTTTTTCGGTTGAGTTCAGAGCCAATAAATCGCTCCATTCGCTTAAATGTAGCAACATAATTTTTAAGATAACTGGCATCTTGTTTTGTGCCAATTTTTAGGATACCTACCACTTCATCGCCAAAGATTAAAGGAATACCCAATACGGCTTTTAATCCGATCATTTTTGCCGCCTCTTTTCTGACAAAATTTTTGTTATTTTCAATATCATCCCAGAGAAATTCTACCCTTTCAGCCCATACCTTACCCGCCAGGCTTTCGAACATACGAAATGTTCTAACCTCTTGACTGTAATCGTAAAATTTTTCATCTTCGGGAGTTGCCACATAATGACTGAGTAATTGAATTTGGCTCTTTTCGAGGTTGGCAGTCCATAATTCTACCCAATCAAATTTTCCAAATTTACTGATTGATTTACATAACTCGTGTGAGGCACGCACGTAGTCATTTTCTGTATTAAAATTTACACTGATTTGGGCTAACAATTCATTTTCCAGTTCTTTGGTTTTTTGCTCAGTAACATCTCTTTGAACGGAAATCCAGTGCGTAAAAAGACCTTGATTATCGCCAACGGGAGTTACCGTAAAATTCACCCAAAACTCTCTACCCGCTTTGTCGTAGTTAATGGTGGTTATTTCACAAGATTCCCAGTTTCTGATGGCACGGCTCAACCTTGCCAGTTCTTTTTTATCAGAATTTGGTCCCTGCAAAATGCGGGGAGTTTTACCGATTACTTCGGCTGCGGTATAACCCGTCATTTTTGTAAATGCTTCATTGACAAAAAGTATTTTGGGTCCTGGTTCGTCCAATGGTTCCGCTTCGGTAATCAAAACGCAATCCTTGGTGTTTATAATTACACTTTCGAGGAGTTTTAGTTTGTGGTTTTCTTCAATTTTATCCGTAATATCCCTCGAATTGGCTACAATACCGTGTACTGCGGGATTGTCTAACATATTTGTTAATACCGTTTCAATCCATCGCCATTCTTGCTTGCTATTTTGAAAACGGAAGGGTTTCACCATTACTATATTTTCGGTGCTTATTTCTTGTAAACTGGCTAAAGTTCTTGCTACATCATCGGGATGAATGAATTCAAATGCATTCCTTCCCAAAAATTCCTCAGGTGCTATACCAAGAATGGACATACTTGTAGGACTGACATACTCATATTTGCCCTCAGCATCTAATATTCCTATCAGGTCTGAGCCTTCTTGCACCAAGGCTTTAAAACGCTGTTCACTTTGCTGAATTTTTTCTTCCTGTACGATTTTTTCCTTACCGTCTCTGGCTACGGCATACCTTAATTTTGTACGTTTATCCCACCTTGCCGACCATAAATTATAGGCTATCTCGCCGTTTTTTTTCCTATAACGGTTTGTAAAAGATTTAATGTCCTGCCCACTAAGAATAGACGTAACTGTTTCGTTGGTTTTGGGTAAATCTTCTTCCAATATTAAATCTTGATAAGATTTCCCAATAAGTTCTTCGGGTAAATATCCCCAGAGATTTATCGAGGCGGCACTAACATACATAAAAATGCCCCGTTCATTTACCGTACAAAAAACATCCAAAGAAGCATCCATCAATTGATTAGCTTCCGATTTTTGTTTCACGATTCGGGTGATATTCCTTGATTGACAGGCTACCGTACTAATTTTACCATCTTCGCCCGTTAAGGGTTCAAAAATGATTTGACCATAATAAATCTCATTTGATGCTGGATGAAAATAATGCTCTTCAATTTCAAAATATTCTCCTCCCAATGCCCTGTCATAATACGCTTTCCACTTTTCAATATAACCCTCACCAAGACCTTCCACCAAAATAGACGTGTTCAGTTTCGTTTCCTCCCCTGTCATTTCTTTCGTGAGTTTTAAATACGATTGATTGGCATAAACCAATTGGAGGTTGGAATCAACCATCCAAATATGGTCTTTGCTTTGATCGACTAAAAGATTTGATAACTGACTTTGCAACATGATTAGCATTAATTTTTTGAAATTTATGAAAGAAAACCAAAAAACAATCGGATTTAAAATATGGTAGCTATGAAGTTAAAGTTGATTAGGATGCTCGAGGCACGGACGACAAGAAGTTATGATAAAAAGGGTTACGAAACTCAAAAATTCTTTTCTCGTTTTCCGACATTTAATTTTGTGGTTATGTATTTTTAACAATTTTTCATAACAGATAAATGGCAGATTTAGTCAGCTGATTATCTGTTATACAAATGCAATATAGATGAAAAATACAACTATTGCAAATTGAAATCCCCATTTAGAATTGTGGTGAATGAAATAAACCATAATTCTAAATGGGGATTTTTACGCTATTCCCATACCTTATTTAAAATAGTAAATCAATAGCTATTTTCTTTTATGGCAACCGTTTCATGGTTCACCGATGAAGCCGTTTCTCCTTCCACTTTTACGTCTAAAACCATGTGTATTTTATCCAGTAATTCAGCCTGTTTAAACGGTTTGGCTACGTAGGCATTCATGCCAATTTCAAAACATTTTTGTTGTTCGCCCACGAGTGAATGAGCGGTCATCGCAATGATGGGAATATCCATTTTGAGTTCATTCCGAATATAAATCGTTGTTTGATAGCCATCTTTTACTGGCATTTGAAGATCCATCAAAATTAAGTCGTATTTATTCACCTTCAATAAATCAATTCCTTCTTGCCCATTACTGGCAATATCCAATGCAAAACCAAAGCTTTCAATGACAAATTTCGCCAAACGTTTATTTAATTCATTGTCTTCACAAAGCAGTATAGACAAATTACCAAGTTGTTTTGGATTTAAACTGTTTTTGATAAATGAATCAGCCACGGCAGTCTCAGCTTTTGCATATTCCAATGAAAAATAAAATTCTGATCCTCTTCCGATGGTACTTTTTACCGAAATCTTGCCATTTTGCAATTCCACTAATTGTTTTACAATGTTTAGTCCCAATCCCGTACCGCCAAACTTGCGAGTGGTACTGGCTTCTGCTTGGATAAAACGGTCAAAAATAGTAGCAATTTTTTCCTCGGTAATGCCAATACCCGTATCTTTTATGGAAAACTTCAACGTTAGGGCATCGGCATTTTCAGTAACCTTCTTCACTGAAATAGAAACTTCTCCCGTTTCGGTAAACTTTATAGAATTTCCCGCCAAATTCATAATTATCTGATTGAGACGACCTTGATCACCAATCACGAATTCGGGCATATCGGCATCCAAAAATAAACTAAATTCCAGTTCTTTTTGATCGGCTTTTACTTTTAAGAGATTGTAAACGTGTTTTAGGGTATTCTTAAGGTTGAAGGGGTGCGATTCAATGAGTAATTGCCCCGATTCAATTTTTGATAAATCTAAAATATCATTGATGAGTAACAATAGATTATCCCCCGCCACTCGAATATTACCCAAGTATTCCGATTGAATGACATCCAGATTTTTTTGCGAGAGAAGTTCGGTAAATCCAATGATGGCGTTTAGGGGTGTGCGGATTTCGTGACTCATATTCGCCAAGAAACTATCTTTGGCATACACCGCCTGCTCTGCCAAATTTTTGGCATTGATTAAATCTGACTCCGCCTGTTTTTTGATGGTATAATCTTCGGCTGCATTAAAATAGCCTAAAATAATACCTTCGGTGTTTCTAATGCAAGTAACACTCACCCAAACGGGAATTCGTTTTCCCGATTTGGCGATGTAAGTCCACTCGTTGGCATCCACGTTGCTGAACTCGGGGGTGGTTTTTGCAATGAGCGTATTAAAATTAGGCATAATCTCTTCGCCTAATTCCAAGATTAATTCTTGTGAACGCTTAACTATTTCTTCGGGGTCGTGAAAATCTAAAAGATTCATTTTGCCCACTACTTCATCCGAAGTATAACCCACTAAATTTAAGCCTACTTTATTAATTACCTGAATAATTCCATTAGTATCGGTAAACATGACGGCGTGTCCAACTCCTTTGAAAATTGAGTTTTGAGTTTCTAATATATTGCGAATACTCAAATCTTTTTTCTTCTTTTCGGTAATATCCGTTTCAATGGCAATAAAGTTTATCAGTTCTTGATTATCATTAAAAACAGGACTAATATTTAGGTCAATCCAGTACTTTCTTCCGTCTTTACTTCTGTTTTTTATTTCCCCTTTGAAGGCTTCCTTATTATTTAACGCTTCTCGGATGGCATTAGATGTGGCAACACTTGTTTCGTCAAATTGCAGAAATGTTCTCGGGTTTTTGCCCATTACTTCTTCCAAAGAATATCCCGTAGATGTCTCAAATGCCTGATTTACCCACTGAATTTTTCTATCTTTATCAGTAATGATAACCAAATTATCCGTGCCTTTGGCAACTAATGAGAGTCTTTTATTTTCTTCACTTATTTGTTTACTGATGGTAATATCTCTCGCAGTTCCATAGATTACGCCCATTTCTGGGTCTGGAGAAGCATTCAAACTGAGTAATTTATAGCCACCAGCCTTACCTCTAAATCTTGCCTCGAAGTTAGCGGTGTTCGATCCTCGCCCTAATTTTTCGAGTTCTTTGATAGTTGATTCAATGTCCGCTTCATGAATAAAATTAAATACGGGTTGAGTCAATAATTCTTCTTCAGAAAACCCAAGTTCTCGAGAGATTGAAGGGCTTACTTTCTCGAAAAACCCGTTTTTGTTTGTTACACTAAAGTAATCTGAGGATAAATTAAAAAATTGGTTTAATAAGACCTCTTCTTGCTTTTGCTTGGTAATATCTCGCTTAATTAAAACGTATTGATAAGGCGTTCCGTTGTGGTTTAAAAACGGCACAATGGTGGTATCAGTCCAGTAGAAGGTACCGTCCTTTGCTTTATTTTTGATTTCATTTTTCCAGATAGTACCTTTAGAAATAATCATCCAAATGTTTTCAAAGAAATTATCTGGATGAAATCCTGAGTCAAAAATGGCACTATCTTGCCCAATCAGTTCCTCTCTGGAATACTTTGAAGTCCGACAAGTTTCATCATTGATAAAGTTGATAATACCGTTGGCATCCAAAATAATCACTCCTGATGTTTCATCTAACGCTAATTTATAACTATCTAATTCCGTTGTAATCGTTTCTAACGATTTTTTTGAAAGTCTTTCTACCTCGCTTCTTAGCTCACTATTTTTGTTTCTCAGTTCTAATTGCGTGATTACGTGCTTAGCAAGGGTGGTAAGTGCCATTCGCTGGGTGTCATCCAATTGTCGGGGAACTTCATCAACCACGCACAAAGCCCCAATATTAAATCCATCGGGGGTTGTCAAGGGAGCCCCCGCATAAAAGCGAATGAATGGAACGCCCGTAACGAGCGGATTATCACAGAAGGTTTGATTCAAATGAGCATCGGGAACTTCAAATATCTCTTGTTCCATAATGGTATATTGGCAGAAGGAAATATCCCGTGGCATCTCGGTATCATCTAAGCCAATTCGGGATTTAAACCATTGTCGGTTATCATCAATTAATGATATAAAGGCGGTTGGGACGTTACAAATTTGAGCTACCAATTTAGTAATATTATCATACTCCTCCTCTGAAAAAGCATCTAAAATATGGTAACTCATTAAAACATTGAGTCTATCCTGTTCGTTTGGCGGAATAGGAACATTTGGTCTGGACATAATTTATGTTAGTTTTGCTCATCAACATAATATTCGCTAAGTCTGTAAATGTATTTAACTTTCCCTAAAAATCAAATGACTTTTTTTAATTTTCTTTGTTTAATGATATAAAACAACCCTTCTGAAATCCTCAATTTCAAACCCTCATTGGCTATTCACTTTATTTTTCAAAATTTCCGTTCATGATGCACTTGATTATAGTTGCAACGGATTCTTCGACTTTTATCCTTACCCGTAAGATTGAATAAAATTTTATTCTCAAGATTATCCAACTCAAGATTTACTTTTATATACTTTAGGAGGTACTGAGTAATAACTTTTAAATCGACGGCTAAACATTCTGCTATCTTTACAATCCAAGAGACGACTTATTTCATAAATATTAAGTGGCTCTATTTCCAAAAGCCAAGCAACGTATTCCATGTGGATAGCACAGTGATATTCTGCCGTTGATTTGCCAAATAGGTGTCTAAATAATTTAGAAATTCTTAGCCGTGGGTAGTTAAAATCCTTAGATAATTGAGCAAGATTTGGTTTTATAGCAATGGGCAATTGAGAAATGAACTGTTCGATGATTAAGATATTTTGAAAATCCCAAAGTGAGCATTTTTCATTCGAAATATTAATGGAGAACGAGAAATATTCAATTAATAAATCCAATATTTCGACTCTTTTCTGAAAGAAATTGATTGAGTTTGTTTGCAGGTTCACCATGTTGGGTAACGGAATTGTTTCTTTTGAATAGAAAAAAAGTGGTACATTGGATTTACCAAACATTAAGAGCTTTTCCCTTTGCAATAGTGTTTTATTTGCCATTTGTTCTAATAGTTGTTCCTTTGAAACCACTATTAGTTGAAAATCAACTTGCGTGTCGGGTGGAATCAAAACTTCTACTCCCACATTTGAAGCCCAAAGGAAAGACCCTAATCCCGACCCAGACTGACTATTGAGCAGTCCCTCATTAACAGGAATATCAAGGTTTACTCGTATGTTAAGAGTATTGCTGGACTTAAAATAAAGAAGATAAAAATGAGTTGATAGTATTTCGGGAGGATAGGAAAGTAGAATCCTTGATTTTGTATGAAGTTTTCCTTCCCAAAAAATAACCTGCTGGGAGCAAAATACAGAATAAACCCCATCAATTTCATTTGTGCAATCATCAATTGAGGTATCTAAAATTTGGTGGTTTCTGTTGATAAACTCGTCTTTTTTTAAATCAGAGGCTGTCAGGATTTTTTTCTTGTATGCACTTAATGGCGGTGGTGCGTTTTTCATACTCAATGATTTATTTTTGATGTATTTAGTAAAGAGATAAAGTCTTCAAGGCGTATATTATAAATAGTAACTTGTTAATAATCAATGATATAAACTCAACTTGGAGTATAGTTTTAATCAAGAGAATTGAGATTATTTAACACCAAAATAGAATCGTTTTGACGTTATTTTAACAGAAATTTCTTAATTTTTATATTGGTAGAGTATTAACCATTAGCAATACCTTAGCTACCGTTTACCAATATACGAAGTATCCACGCTTTTGATTTAAAAAAGGTAGATTTGTAAAATTATAGAAACTTAAATGCAATATTTTCCAAGGACCATGGTCATTTTAAATTTTGCAAATACCTTGTATTCAATCCTAAAAAACCGTCTTGACAAATTGATTCTTACCATTCATTGCATTAAAAAAAACCACAGATTGCCCAACTACTCAGTTAAAAAGCAAGTGAACTTTCTGTGATGAAAACATAGTAGTAAGGAAAATAAGATATTCTTTAAAATGATAAGTTAATTGTGATTTTTACCTTCAATTAGGAGTTCAGCTATTACAAAGCTGAACGTCCTATCTTGAAGATCTATAAAAGCCTATTTTCAAAAATTACGTTGAAAATACGAATCCCTGGCGGGGGAAACTTTCACAGTAAACAACTATGGTTGTTGGTTTATTGAAATATTCATCTAATCATCACAAACCTATTTTCTCAAACATTGGGAAGTTTATGACTAATTAAAATTAATTTACTTGTTCTCGGTATATCTTCATTTTTCTAAGCGTACAAGTTGGATACATCCCTAACGCTTCCTAAACTCAACTTCAGCCCATTCAAAACCTATTGTTATTTTCTAAATTATCAGTCTTACAATCCAATGATTTTAAATTTTATCGCTACGCTGAACGAATACAATACACAACGAAAAATGCTTACTTCCCCAATTACAACATTCTAATCTTTCATTTTTATGGAGTTGAAATTATCAATCGCTTCATTGATCTTACGGTTATAATTTCGTTCTTACTTTTTTGCAGAGATGTTCTTATTTTGTGATTTTACTTAAAGAATTTCTCTTTTTAATGATGTAAAGGTCATCGAAAAGAGTTAATCAATAACTACTATTTTTTAATTTTGTACATTTGTGGTATAAATTGGGTGATAAATAGCCGATTTTCTCAAAATTTTCAGTTGGACACACTCAATTATTATTTAAAGCATAAAATTCATTCAAGTCCAACAAGTATAATTTTCATTTTTGACTGGTACATTATTGTAAAAATTCTGAAATTAAATCCATAAAAACTATTTGAATGCTTTGAACGGTATGCTGCTGGGAATAAATCTGATATGATTGGCTTCAAAACATGATATATTTTTTATCTTGTTGCAATAGACCCTTTAAATATCATAGTTAAGATTCCCTATCGTCATAGCTATACAATACTTATCTTGTTTAACTTAATTTTAATTAAAGATTTTCTCAATAAGTGGCATTTCAATATTGTAAAACATATTAACCATTATGAATCAAGTTAAAATTGCACTATTGGAAAGCGACCCGATTGATCGGATTAAAATAGAAATTATGGTTGCCGAGTTTACTTCAAGCGAATATAGCTTTAAACTGGTGGGGGTATTTAGTACCATTGTGGCTTTACTGAGATTTATCGAATCACAAACTGTTGACATCATTATTTGTGAGACGTTTAATAAAAATCAGGTGATGGGGATTGAGTCATTAGATAAATTAAAAAATAATACTACACCAATCATCCTAATTACCCATTCACATGATTTGGAAGTTTACCAAAAATCCAAACAATATCAATATTTTCAATATTTAGTAAAACCTTTTCATAAATTCACGCTTCAATCAACCGTGGAAAATGCCCTATCCGTCAAGTATTATAAGCAAATAGAGGCTGATACTGATAAAAGGTTCATATTTCTGAGAGGTAATTCTGATCGAACAGATAGGGTTAGTCTTGATGAAATTCTGTTTTTGGAAACCAATGGTAACTATTGCAATATTCATACGAAGAAAAAAAAATACATTAAAAAAAAGTCACTCAACAAAATTCTTCATGATGAACTTGACGATAATTTTATTCGGATTCATCATTGGTATGCTATAAATAAACGTCATATCCAGGCGGTGAAACATCAATCATTAGAAATTTCGGGAGAAATTGTTTTTCCAATTGGCAAGGGCTTCAAGAAGCAGATAAACGGTTTATTATAAGAATGCAAAACTGACCACCCTCAGAAAACTTCGTCTATGACCTTTTACAGAACAGAATCCATTTACATTATAGTATATTTTGAAAATAACTATCCAAGATTACTAAATTTGTAGTGTGATAAGTCCGTAAAATATCAACACATTAATTAATGAAACTGCATAAGTAGAATTAATTATTAGTTACTTTTGAGCATAAATTTTTTAATCGGTCTTTATGTTCAACTATGAAAAACAAATACCTGATTCCCTTCATTTTAGTAACCATTCTATTTTTCCTTTGGGGTTTTGCCCATAATCTCAACCCCATCTTGATTCCTCACCTCAAAAAGGCGTGTCGCCTCACTGATTTTCAATCTGCTTTGATTGACTCAGCTTTTTTTGTGGCATATTTCATCATGGCGATTCCTGCGGGATTAGTTATGAAAAAATATGGCTACAAAGCGGGAATCATTGGTGGTTTATTGATTTTTGCCATTGGTGCATTTTTATTCATCCCCGCCGCCAATATGAGGGTTTTTGAGTTTTTCCTCTTGGCTTTATTCGTCATTGCCAGTGGTCTGACCTTTTTGGAAACCGCCGCCAATCCCTATATTACCGTTTTGGGCAACCCCAAAGACGCTTCTCAACGCCTCAATTTTGCACAGTCATTTAATGGATTAGCCGCCACGATTGCCCCACTGTTGGGCGGAATGTTTATTTTATCGGGCAAAACATTATCGGCAACCCAAGAAGCCACCATGTCTGCCACACAATTAAACGCCTACCTCAATAATGAAGCCGCCGCCGTGAAAGTTCCTTATCTTATGATTGGTTTGGTCGTTTTGGCAGTGGCTTTTTTGTTATACAAAAGCCATTTACCCGAAATCACCGACCACGAACACGACCTTGAATTATCGTCAAGAAATGAGAGCATTTGGCGACATAAACACTTAATTTGGGGCGTGGTAGCTCAATTTTTTTACGTAGGAGCTCAGGTATGCGTATCCAGTTTTTTTATTCGATACTTATTCAAAACGGCGGCAATTGGCGAGAAATCTGCCGCCAATTACTTAGCTTTTGCTCTATTATGCTTCATGCTTGGGCGTTTTATCGGCACGTTTTTGATGAAATACGTAGCGGCAAATCGTTTATTAGCATTGTATGCCTTTATTAACTTGATTCTCTTAACGGTGGTGGTGTCAATGGGTGGAATGTTATCCGTTTATGCCCTCATTGGCGTTGAGTTTTTTATGTCCATCATGTTTCCAACCATCTTTTCATTGAGTGTACAATCACTCGGGGATGATACCAAAATTGGTTCTTCCTTAGTGATTATGGCAATCGTGGGCGGGGCAATTTTCCCCTTAATCATGGGCAGAATTTCGGACATCAGTGGAAGCATCCAGTTTGCCTATATTGTGCCTTTGCTTTGCTTTTTGGTGGTTTTTTATTTTGGATGGAAGGGATATGAGGTGAAGAATTTGTAACACGGACTGCCAGCCCGTAGATTGAATTATTCCAAAGGCAAAAAAAATCCCGACTGGTTCACAGTCGGGGGGCGTAAGCCTTCGGGATAAACCCTTATTGTGAGAAGAATCTCAAAATTGAACTTGTTATAGTGATGCAAATATTGATGAAAATATTTACAATCCATAACAAAATCGACTTAATTTTATTTGGAACTACGCACTACATGGCGAAACTATAATTTCTAACCGCTGACAGGGCGAAAAGCCGCTGTCAGCGGTTGAAAATTATAGTTTGACAAATCGTGATAATTTCGTCTAATTTTGAGTTCAAATACAATTAGGTGATGCTTACTATAACAAATTCAATTTCTCAATCAACACTGATAATTCAGCTTTTCCACAACCAGTTACTACTAATTGCTATACTTCATTGACTGATAATTTTACAAAGATAATACTTGTTTTCCCATTTACTACTTTAAATTAAATAAATAACCATATATTTGCTTAAAATCAAAAAAACAGACGATTTTCTTTTGCGGAGATGCTTCGTCTGGCTCAAATTGATTCTCTCTTTATCAGTAAAAATCATGACAAATTTACTCAAAAATTCGCCAAATACACGGTGGAATCAACAAATTACTCATATCTTCTTGAACCGATTGGTTCGATGTGCGGGTTGTCACGGATGTAATTATTCTTCCTCTGAAATGGATGAAGAAGGGCATTGTGGAACTTGTAACCGTCAGTTTGAGTGATTTAAAATTTATAGGCTTTTTCTCTACTATTTTTAGAAGGAAAAGCCTATTTTTATGGAATGTATTCGATAATTAAAAAAGGAAGACTTCGCTTGAAGCGAAGCCTTCCTTCAAAATACTGTTTAGAAACATCTTTTAAAAACAAACTATGTCATACGTTTTAGGCTTAGATATGGGCGTTTCGTCCATCGGGTGGAGTTTGATTGATACTTCTGCTGAAAAAATTATTACTACTGGTTCACGAATTTTTCAGTATG
>JBBRMR010000075.1:0-25133 GCA_038230735.1 Cytophagales bacterium | reverse complement strand
GACGACCTTGATAGGTGGCAGATGTAAAGGTAGAAATACCAAAGTCGAGCCATACTAATTACCCAACAGCTTATTATTTACACTGATGAATAATCAATAATAATCTTATTCGCTCAAAATCTTTCACAATATTGACAATGTCTTTTCTAATTAAAAAGTAGAAATTAATAATTAAAAATGGAAACAGTTTTAATAGTAGTTCTTCGTAGTTAGAAAAGATTTAAACTCAAAGTCCTTTAAAGATATTCAAAAGGAAATTATTTATTAGGCTACAATTAAAAATAGATTACAAATCATTTTTAATTTTTAGCGGTTCGCCGCCCGATTCTTAATTTTTAATTGACAAGACTTTATGGGGTTGATAGGAGTAGTGTTCACCTCTTCCCATCTCGAACAGAGAAGTTAAGCCTACTGCCGTTGATGATACTGCAATCACATGCGGGAAAGTAAATAAACCCCAAATTATTAAAATTAAGCCCTCATTACTTTATTGTAATGAGGGCTTTTGCGTTTTAGGAGGTTTTAGAAATGTTAGATATTTCTATCTGATAGATTCATGTCGTACATTATTCTAATTTCTACACCAAAATCGTTACCTTGCAAAAAGTTAATATCGCTCCAAACATCTATGAACGCACTCCAAAAAATTACTTCACAATCCCTCTCCCAATTGGGAAATTTTCTTACTACGGAAAATCAAATAGTCCCTTATGATACCCGAACAAACCGTGAACGCCCCGCTTGTTCAGGATTTTGGAACAACTTATTATCTAAAATATTAATGGTAAAATCACCGCAACCTAAACACCTTTGGCACATCATTATTGAGCAAAGCGATGAAATTTGTTTTGCCTTGAATCATTAGTGGGCTAATCTGTTTTACTTCTCCGCTCATCAGAAAGCCACTTTCTTGATTGGTTAAGGCTCTGAAATTACCTTTGCCTTTATTAATTAAAACGCTGCCTCTGCTGGCATCAATTGCTCCTAATTGGGGTATGAAACCAGTGTAATTTCCACCCATGATAAGGTCTTTCAAGCCGTCTTTATTGAGGTCATAACAGGCAATGGCGTTTACGCAGGAAAGTTGAACGGTCTCGGGCAAATCAACGATGGTGAATTTTCCTTTACCATCATTTAGGGCAATAACTGATTTGCAAGTTTTAACATTTTTTACCAAAGTACCTTCTAAAATATCGGCAGGGAATAAATCACTGAGCGATTTTTGTGCATAGTCTGCGTGTTTCAAAATTTGCTTTTTCAAGGCGGGGAATTGTTCCGCCATTTCTCTTTTCAAAAATACGGGAATGTCTTTCCCTTCAATGGTTTTGGTCATGATTTTATCAATTGAACCGTTGCCGTCAAAGTCTTTTACCCAAATTTTCAAAGGGGTTTCTGGTGTGGCTTTCAAGGTAAAATTTTCGCCCATGTTACCCAACATCAAATCATTATCTCCGTCATTATCAATATCTTGCATTTGTAAAGCTCCCCAGAAACCTGTCATTTCTTCCAAGCCAGTTTCGAGTTTTTGAAGGGTTTTTCCTTTTACCGTAAAAATAACGGGCGACATCCAGTCTCCCACCGCAATTAATTCTTTCTTTTTATCGCCATTGACATCCTCCCAATAGGCATCTCGAACCATACCTAAGGTTGCTAAATCAGGACTCATTTTTGCCGAAATATCGGTGAATTTTCCTTTTCCATCATTTTCATACATAAAACTGGGAGGATTTTGCCCGTATTGCATGGGTTGGCTTCGACTTCCTACGAATAAATCAACATCGCCATCATCGTCAAAATCATAAGGGGCAACTACGGCTGTGTTGGTGGTATTATATGGAATGGCTCGGTTATCGAAAGTAAAATTGCCTTTTCCGTCGTTTAGATAGAGTTTATCCATCAATTCATTATTACCAAATTCCACTTCATTGCCACCACTTCCCACGTACAAATCTAAATCTCCGTCTTTGTCGGCATCTAAAAAGCACAAGGCGGTTTCCTCAAAATAGGCGAAAGTCTTAAACACTTTTTGTGGGGATTTCTTGAAACCCGAATCCGTTTGAAGATACAATTGTCCCGCCTGATTTTTTGCTCCTCCGATATAAATATCTTCCAAACCATCGCCATTTACGTCTCCAATTGCTGCTTTCGGTCCTTCTTTGGATAGTAAAGCTGGAATATTTTTCTCTTGATAAAAATCAAAATACTCATCTTCTTGGTGTTTATCGAAAGTATAATTGGCAGGTTCAAAAATTCCCTTTGGGATAATACTTTGAGGGACAGATTTTACCAGTTTGGCATCTTTAATCGAAGCCGTCAGTAATTGGTCAATCTTTGGGCTTTTGATAACCGAAACCCGCAAATCTGCCCATATGATGCGAATTGAGTCAATTTTAGTAGTACCTCCCAATCCGTAAGTGAGCATATATTCTGTACTTGATTGAAAACCTCTTGATGGAATCATCGAGCGAGTTTGCACCATTCCATCGGTATAAATATCTGCTTTCGAGCCAATGGCAAAGGTATTTTTGCCTTCGCCTTTCAGGTTTAGCTTGAAATAATGGTTCTTCTCAGCCTTTTTGTCGGTATTGTTTCGATAGACAAAACATTCCATATTGACGTTATTGACCACTAAGTCCAAATCACCGTCATTATCCAAATCCGCATAAGTTGCTCCGTTTGAAAATGAAGGAGTTGCTAATCCAAATTCTTCGGCTTTTTCATCAAATTTCAGGGTTGCGGAATGCCGCCCAGCGGAACGCCGCCCGTTAGCATTATGGAAAAAGTTATTTGGAATCGGTACAGAGGGCATCTTATCAATAATAGATTTATAGCTTTTCTTTACGCCACTGGTTTTCATAGCATCGGCTTCATCGGCAAAAAAGTCAATAAAATCTTGATCAATTACGTCATTATAAACGCCATTACAAACATAAATATCATTGTAGGCATCGTTATCGGCATCAAAAATTAATGCCCCCCATGACCAATCACTGGCGGCAACGTTGGCAAAATTTCCAATTTCGCTAAATGTACCGTCTTGGTTGTTTAATTGGAGGCTATTTTGTTGAAATTGATGGTAAAAACCTCGGTCTTCTTTCAATTTATAAACGTAATGATTGTCAAATGAAGTGGTGGTTTTCAAACGATTTTCAGACCGTGGAAGCATATCGGTGGTGATAATTTCTGGAAATCCATCGTTGTTAATATCGCCCATATCTGCTCCCATTGATGCCAGACTGATGTGTTTGGTGCGTTGCTCTACCTCTTCTGTGAACGTACCATTTTTTTGATTGATGTAAATGTAATCTTTCTCATAAAAATCATTTGACACATAAATATCGGGGTAATTATCGTTGTTTACATCGCCTACCGTTACGCCCAAACCAAAGCCAATTAAGCTACTATAAATACCAGATTCCTTCGCAACATCCTTGTAATGTCCATTGTCATTACGCATCAATTTATCACCGCCGCCCTTCAAAAAGTCTTTAACTGCCCAATCTTCCGCCCGTAAATTACGGTCATTGGCGTAATCAAGCGTGTTTACGGGAATAAAACTATTGTTGAGAATATAACAATCAAGGTCGCCATCCAGATCGTAATCAAAGAAAGCTGCATGGGTTGTGTATCCGCCTTCATCCAAGCCGTATTGAGCAGCGGATTCGGTGAAGGTTAAATCTTTATTATTGATGAATAAAGCATTAGTTTGTTTCTTAGTAAATTTTCGATAGCCTGCATTGCATACATAAATATCCAACCAACCATCGGCATTTACGTCCACCATCACCACGCCCGTATTCCACTTATCCATTTCGGCAACGCCCGCTTTTTTGGTAATGTCGTTAAAATGGAAATCGCCTTTATTGAGGTACAATTTATTTGACCCCATATTTGCCGTAAAGAAAACATCGGGTAAACCATCGTTATTAATATCGCCGACTGCCACGCCACCGCCATTATAGAAATTGCGGTAGTTGAAGATATTTCCATCTTCGGTATTTTCAATTTTGTTTATAAAATCAATGCCCGTTTCGCTTTTGTCCATCAACTCAAAAAGTCCGTCATTCTTTTTTGAGCAAGAAAGGCAAGAGATTAGGCACAAGGAGAATATTATCTTTTTCAATGTATTTTTTTATTTTAAAAATGTTTTACCAATAACTAACCACCTTCCCATCATCAATCGAAAAAACGAATGATTTCCCAATGTATTTAATGTCTCTTACATCGCCCCTGAGCCATAAACCCGATTGGGCAGGGTTCTGATATTCGTAATTCAATCTTCCTTTTCCCTTCAACATTACTCCATGATTGGCATCTATTTTACCAATCCGAAGGCGAAATTTACTTTGATTTCCACAAAGCAAAATATCTTTTTTGCCGTCCTTATCTATGTCATCAATCGCAATAGCACACACGGGAGCGTATTGAGCCTGAATTGGTAATTGTTTAATAACGAAGCTCTTAGCTGTATTTTCGAGCAAACAAGTTTCAAAATTTTCAGCCGTTAAGATTTGGTTTTTAGCTAATATTTCTTTGGTAAATAAATCCTCTATGCTGACATTGCAGTACGATTTATAATCAATGAATGTTTTGCGTAGAGATATTACTTGTTCCAAGGCTTCGTCCCGACCAATGGCAGGGTAAGATTTCCCTTGAATGTAATAAGACAGATACGGATCGATGGTCATATTACTGTCAAAATCACCGTAATTTAAAGTTGTGGGTTGGGTGGTATTGGCTCTCACGATTGAATTTAACCCTAAATTACCTATGACTAAATCAATATCTCCATCACCATCCAAATCATCGGCAGCCACACTATTCCACCAACCATGAAGATTTGCGGGTATCATTCCAGAAGCATCGGCGATAAAATTCCCTTTTTGATTCAATAAAATAGTCGGTTGCATCCATTCGCCCACTAATACGAGGTCGGGTTGTTTATCTTTATTAAAATCTGCCACCACCATACCTGTTACTAAGCCCAATTTGCCCAATGATTTCACACTAAACTTACCCTTTCCATTATTGATGAGTAGATAACTTTCTTCACAATACGGGTATGAATTAGGTAAAATACTACCACCAATGGCAAGGTCTTGGTCGCCGTCATGATCAACATCAAAGGCTTTTACGCACGCTCCATTGATGTTTTCGGTAGGTAATGAAGTAAGATTTTTCTTGAAATTCCCTTTTCCATCGTTGAGGTACAATCTATCGGCTTGCCATTCCCCTTTTAGTCTTTCGCTATAATTTCCACTTACCACATATAAATCTAAATCTCCATCTTTATCAGCATCCAAAAATACTGCATCACGGTCTTCGGCAGGGCTATCTTTGGCGAAATCTGGATTAAGTTTTGCCATAAATTTGCCATCATTTTTTTGTAAAAATAAAACTCCACTTTGGTCTTTTGCTCCTCCGATGTACACATCCTCCAAACCATCATTATTGACATCGCCCACCGCTATTTTACTGCCCTGATAAGATGGATGATAGGGCAATAGAATCTGATGGTCGAAGTCGTTTTGTGTATCTTCTTTATGAGTAAAATCTATCCCATTGTTTGCTTCGACTAACAAAGGAGGGGTTTGAGGAATGGATATTGTCTTTTTTTCTACTGATTTCGCATAATCTAAAATCAGCGTCTGATTAGGTTTAATATTCGTCAAAGTTTGCGTTCGATGGTCATCCCATTCAACCGTAATATTTAACTGTTTTGTTTCACCAATACCAAACAAAAGAGCATCATGACTTGATGATTCAAAGCCTCTCACGGGTGAAAATTCCTGCGATTGTTGAAGCGAATCTGTTTGTACAAATACTTTTGCTCCAATGCCAAATGAATTCATTTTCGAACCTTTTAGCTTAATTTTCAGATAATTAATGGGTGATTCTTCCTGCGTAGTATTCTGATAAACACAAGCCGTTGCGTTGTTATTATTCGTAATTAGGTCTAAATCTCCATCATTGTCCAAATCCGCACACATCGTTCCGTTTGAGATGGTTGGTTCGTCAAAACCCCAAGCAATTTGTTCATTAGAGAAAGTAAGATTATGTTTATTTTTGAAAATATAGTTCTTAGTTCGAGACGATTCCATTTTTTTAATCACCTCACTAACAGGCATTTGAACACCATTTGCAGTAAGGTCTTCTTGGAATTTTACAAAATCTGAATTGGTAAAATCTTTCAAAATACCATTGCTCACAAAAATGTCTTTGTAACCATCCAAATCAAAGTCCGCCAAAATTGTCCCCCAACTCCAATCGGTGGTGGAGACATTAGCCAAATGACCAACTTCGGAGAAATTACCTGATTTTTCTTGGGTCAAAGGATTGCTAATAGGGTTATTCACCTGCAACATATTCCGCATATTCTGATGCCAAAATCCGTTGTTTAGCTGAGATTGATAGACATTCCAATTATCAGGGAAAATCAATGATTTTTGCCTCATATTGTCTTCAGGAAGCATATCCAAACTGAAAATATCGGGTAATTGGTCGTTATTAACATCCGCAATATCTACACCCATCGAAAAGTTTGAAGTATGGTCTATTCGTTCTCGCAGTTCATCTTTAAATTGTGGTAACGAACCGTTGCCGTTTTTTTGATTGATATATAAATAGTCGTCCTCCACGTAATCATTTCCCACATAAATATCTGGATAGCCATCATTATTCACATCCGAAATAACCAAACCCAATCCAAAACCCAAGGCATTACTTTTGATGCCCGATTGAAGGGTTACGTCGGTAAATTTTGAATTATCATTCCTAAATAATTTATCTCCCGCATTATAATCTCGTTCGGCACGCATCACTGCTGCCTCTTTGCGTTGATAGTTTTTGAGATTATGGTTGATGAGAAAGCAATCTAAATCACCGTCCAAATCATAATCAAAAAAAGCCGCTTGGGTCGAATATCCCGAGTCATCTAAACCGTATTCAGCCGCTTTTTCCGTAAATCGTGGCGACGAGCCGTTTGCATTATGATTATTGATAAAAAGTTGATTTTTACGGAGGGAATCTTCTTTCTTTCCAGAATAACAAACATAAATATCCAGCCACCCATCGGCATTAACATCCGCCATCGTTACGCCCGTTTTCCAAGCCTCTTTTCTGCCCTCAATGCCCGCTTGGGCAGATATGTCTTTAAATTTCAGAGGAGAATCTTCATCGCCTTTATTCAGATATAACTTATTAGCAACTTGATTTCCCGTAAAAAACACATCAACTTTCCCATCATTATTGACATCGCCAACTGCCACGCCGCCACCATTATAAAAATATTCGTAGCTCAAAATATTATCCTCTTCGCTTTCTTGTAAGGTATTAGCAAACGTTATTCCCGTAACAGATGGGTCTGTTTTGACGAATAAAGTTTGTCTTTTCTTACAAGAAAAAAGTAGCGTTGTGGTTATGGCAATGATGATATATTTTTTCATTTATTTTAGCCCTTCAAAAACCTGTGACGTTTGGCTGTTCCTACTCACCACAATTAGATTTCCTTTGTTCGTTTTTACTTTCTTAATATCCCTAACTTCTCCATTTAATACAAAACCCGTTTGAGTTGGAAGCAACGCCACAAAGCCTTTTGGCGTATTTTTCAAAATGAGTCCATAGCTGGCATCGTATCTGCCTTGATAGGTACTCACGCCGTATAAATTTCCACCCAACAAAATTTCAAGTTTTTTATCCCCATCCACATCATACGCCTTAATGGCATATACTTTTGATATTTGTGCTTCTTTTGGAAGTGGTTTTACCTCAAAATCACCACCACCTTTATTTTCGATATACACTGATTCAAAGGTATTTACTTCGTACATTTTGGCGGTTTTACCATTCAGTTCTGCATCGGTAAATAACTTGTCAATCGGTTTACCCGCATACGTTTTGAAATCAGGGAAACGATGATTAATGAGGGCAGGAGCCATGCGTGAAAGGTCGTCTCTTGAAACCGCAGGATACCATTCTTCGCCTCGTTGATAGGCAACAATTTGTTCCATCATACCATTTCCATCCATGTCATTGGTGTACATCCTCAGTTTTGGATTTGCCTGTTTGATGTATTTTGTGTTTACGCCCAAATTACCCACAATCAAATCCATGTCTCCGTCTCCATCCATATCTGCCGCTTCCAAACCGTTCCAAAAACCTGTCATTTCTTTCAAATCATTGTCTTCAAGTTCCAAGGTTTTGTTTTTATTCATGAATACTGAAATTCCCATCCAGTCGCCTACTACCACGAGGTCGAGATTTTTATCATTATCCAAATCCGTCCAGATTGCATTCGTAACCATGCCAATGTTTTTGAGTTCCTCGGGCGTTTGGTCTTTGAAATGTCCACGTCCATCATTCACCCAAAGAATTGATTGCGGCACTTTTCCGTAGTTTGAACTTACGGTATAAGCCCCCACAAAAAGATCAGTATCGCCATCTTTATCAAAATCGCAGGGGCGAACGCAACTTTTATTATGATTTACGCCATTGGGCAAGGCATTCGTTGATAAAGTAAAATTGCCCTTTCCGTCATTCAGCAATAGTTTATCTTTGCTTTCAGTCATCTTTTCAAGAAATTCATTACCGCCGCTGGTGAGGTACAAATCGAGGTCTTTATCGCCATCCGCATCAAAAAATAGGGCATCGGTATCTTCAAAATTAAGGTCGCCGTTGATGGAAGGCTGTTTAGATTCTTTGAATGAACCATTAGCTTCTTGAATCAATAAATATCGAGCTTTATTTCTCGCACCGCATTGGTAAATATCGTCTAAACCGTCTCTATTTACATCACCAACCGCCATTTTGGGGCTTAAACTCGAAGCCAAAAAAGGAATCAAAGGCTCACGGATAAAGTCGATAAACTCATTTTCTTCGTGTTTGAATGGGAGAAAATTTGGGATTTCTTTCACGAGAGTTTTAATGGATTTTTCAACTTGAAAATTATTTCCGTCCAAAGTCGCATCTTGTTGTTTGCAAATAAGCGTTTGATTGACTTTCACGTTGGCTTTCACTTCCATTTTGCCATTTCCCCAAATTATTATTACAGAATCTGCCTTCAGATTTGCCCCTAAACCTACGTGCATGATTGGGTCGTTGGAAGACATGAATCCTCTGATGGGTTGTTGCTGAAAATATTGTAGTTTATTTCCATTTTTTACGTAAATTTTCGTTCCAATTCCCTGCGTATTACCGCCTGTTCCTTCTAATTTTATTTTAAGAAAATGTTGCTTATTTACGGTTTCAGACTGGTTTTGATAAATTCCTGCGGGTGAATCTAAGTCATTGGTAATAATGTCTAAATCGCCATCATTATCCAAATCTGCATAAATTGCTCCGTTAGAAATCGTGGCTTCCGAAAATCCCCAGGCTTTTGATTTATCCTCAAATTTCCAACCGTCCGTGCCTCTGAAAATATAGTTTGGCACTTTACCCGAAGGCATTTGGTCAATCGCCTTTTGGTCTTTTATTTTATCACCAAATACGGGTACGCCATGCTCCACCATTTCGCCATTACCCGCATTCAGATACTTGATGTAGTCCATATTATTGGGTCTGCGAGTGATTCCATTAGACACAAAAAGGTCTTTAACCCCATCATTATCAAAATCTGCCAACAGCGGCGACCAACTCCAGTCCGTTGAAGCCACGCCCGCCATCACGGAAATATCACTAAAAAACTTGCCTTGATTGCTCAATTGCAGACAGTTACGGCTGTATTGATTATAAAATCCAAACTGTAATTTATATAAATAAATATCATAAGCGTCTTCGCCGAGTGATAATTTCTCTACCGTTTCATCCTCGGGGTGCATATCGGTCGTGAATACATCATGGTAGCCGTCATTATTCACATCGGCAATATCACAACCCATCGAAAACTTGCTCAAATGCCTAAATGCTTCCTTCACGGATTCCTTGAAAGTGCCGTCTTTTTGATTGATGTAATAATAATCGTCTTCGTGGAAGTCATTTGAAACATAAACATCATCCCAACCGTCATTATTCACATCTGCCGTAACGATGCCTAATCCATAGCCCATCGCTGCCCCATAAATCCCCGCTTTTTTAGAAACATCCGTAAATTTTCCTTTATCGTTTCTCAATAAATAATCCCCTGCCTCATTATCCCGCAAGGAACGAGCCGATACTCTGTCATACGAACTCACACTATGCACAGCGTGGGTAAGAATATAACAATCTAAATCGCCATCTTTATCATAATCAAAAAAGGCGGCTTGCGTAGCAAATCCTTTAAAATCCAAACCGTATTCAGCCGCTTTCTCCGTAAAAGTCCCATTCTGATTATTGATGTATAATTCATTTTTACCCACCAAACCTTTGTATTTACCCACCACGCTCACGTAAATATCCAGCCACCCATCTGCGTTGATGTCCACCATTGCCACGCCCGTTTTCCAGTTGGATTTTCCTGCCACACCTGCCGTTTGGGTAATATCCTTGAAGCGAAGACCTCCTTCGTTGAGGTACAATTTATTTTCGCCTCGATTAGAAATAAAATAGAGGTCAGTTTTCCCATCATTATTGACATCGCCAGCCGCAACGCCACCGCCATTGTAATAATACAAATAGTCGAGGATAGTTAGGCTATCATTTCTTGTAATTTTATTACTGAAACTAATATTAGTGAATGCAGGACTGAGTTTTTTAAATAGTGGTGTTTCGATATTTCCTCCCTCTTTTTTCGACTGGCATCCAACGGTAATTAGGCTTACGACCGCCACGACATTTAGCAATAAATACTTCATTATTTGTTTATTAAGTTCAAGACAAAATTATTGATTAATAATGTTAAAAGGTTAAATGAGGTATTGTTTTTTCAGAGACAATTTTACAAAAAAAGGGGCAAATAATGCCCCTTTTCTTAATTGGTATTAGTTAAATTAATTCTTAATAACCTGCATTCTGCTTCAAATTTGGATTAGAAGCCAAAGCGTTAGTAGGAATTGGGAATAACAAATATTTAGGATCAGAAACATTTGGCTTGTTTGTATAAGCATTCAAGAACTTACCCCAACGTATTTGGTCTTGACGACGAACACCTTCCCAAAGTAACTCATACGATCTTTCTTTGAAAACATCGGCAAGGGTTACTGCTTTCAAAGGATCTACTTTTGCACGAGTACGGATTTGGTTCACCAAGGGAAGAGCATCTGCTACTTTTCCTTGTTGTACCAACGCTTCAGCTTTCACCAAAACAATATCCGCTAAACGAAGAATCAAGAAATCATTTTCACCCTGTCCACCTGGAGCAGTCAAATCTGGCTGATACTTTGGAACACGAATACCATTAGTTTCACTTGCATCCGTCATAGGAGCATTCTTTGTAAACGCCAATGGAGCACCTGGACGGTCTTTAAGAGCTGTACCCGTAGTAGCTTTTGCGGGCCAACCAACATCTGAAAATTGCTGACCTTCCCACATGATTGAACGACGTGGGTCTTTGGCATCAAAAGCGTCATAAACCTCTGCAATTACACAAAAGCCGTTCCAAGGTGAAGCAGCAATTTGGTTGTAATGTAATGTACGCATATAGAAATTCATATTAGGGAAACCTAAATCATTTTTAGAAGAGAAAGCTGCCGCTAAAATAGTTTCAGGAGATCCTTGGTTCGCTGTCATGAAGTTATCAAAATAGTTACCCGCCAAACTATATTTACCAGAATTGATTACAGCGTCTGCATAAGTAACGGCATCCGCCCAACGAGCAGTACCAGTCCAAACCTGAGCATTGATGTACAATTTAGCTAAAATAGCATTCGCCACACCTTTATCAAAACGTCCGTAAGGAGCTTTGTCTAACAAATTAGGCAACACCGCCTTCAATTCATTTTCTACAAAAGCAAAAACTTCTGCACGAGAGGCTTGCTTTGGTGGGTTGTTTGGATCAGACTGTGCAACGGTTACGATTGGAGCTCCTCCAAAGGTATCACAAAGCAAATAATAATACCAAGCACGCAAAGCACGTGATTCAGAAATGAAAAGGGCTTTTTCTTTTACTGAATCGGGAGCTTTACTGAAAGTATCAATAGCATTGTTTGAACGTGATACTCCTTGGAAAAGGTCGTTCCACAAATCATTTACCAAGCCTTCGTTTGGTCCAAAAGTGTGTTGGTTCATACGAACCCACTGTCCACCATCACCCCAGTCACCACCACGAGTAGGAGCTTGAGTTTCGTCTGAAGTGTGCTGGCTTAAATTCCAGTAGTTCCAAATATAACCACGAAGCGAAGCATACGCAGGGACTAATGCAGATTCAAATGATGCACTATTTACGAAGAAGTTTGAAGGTTGTGCATCACTGTAAGGTGTTTCCACCAAATCAGTACACGATGTTGTTGAAAGAAGACCAATCATTGCAACGAGAGATGTTCTTAAAAGATATTTTTTCATTTGTTTTTTTAATTAAATTTTTTGTATGAATAATCATATCAATAACTATGTATTCATAACGATTTAATAATGTCTTTGTTTAATGTTTATGATTGAAATATCCATAGAATTTATGTCATAGATATTTCAATCACCTAAACACTATTCTTAATTAGAATCCTATTTGCAAGCCAAAGATAATGTTACGTGGCAATGGATAAGCCAAATAATCAATACTCAAACCACTCGTACCATTTTTACCAGCAAGTGGTGTATTAATGGCGGGGTCAAATCCTTTGTATGAAGTAAATACGTGAAGGTTTTGAGCCGAAGCATAAATACGAGCATTTTTCACATACTTGTTACTTCCCAATTTATAACCAACGGTTACGTTAGCGATACGCAAGAAATCACCGCTTGACAAAAAGTCAGCATTAAATTTCGTATCGGGGTCATTATACAAAGGCTTCACCGCACCATAACTGTTCTTCGTGATATTGTCCAAACGTGAATACTCATAGAATGTATTATTCAATATTTTGTTTCCACCAGAGTATTGCAAGAAAATACTGGCATCCAAGTTGCCATAAGTAAAGCTGTTGTTCAAACCACCATACCAAGTTGGTAAACCACTTCCGAAGGCAATACTTTCACCACTTCCAATCAAGTCAATACCTGATTTAGCACCGTATTTTGGAGTATCATATCCACCTGCACCTGCCGATTTACTCACGATTGGGTCTAGTATATAGGTACCCACTGGAGAACCCACTTTTAGAATTTGTACAGGAGCATTAGAAGCACCCGCACCCACACCATTAGCAAACACCAAGAAGCTGTTTCCAGAACCAAGTTCTGTAATTTCATTCTTCAAGGTAGTGAAGTTAAAGTTTGATTTCCAAGTGAAATTCTTAGTCTCTACGTTTGTAGTATTAATTTCAAGCTCAATACCAGTGTTCCTCATTGCTCCTACGTTCGCCAATTGGTTCTCAAACGGAGCTGGCTGAGGTACAGGAATTGTGTAAAGTAAGTTGGTAGTATTCTTACTGAAGAATTCTAACGACCCTTGAATACGGTTATTCAAAATACCATAATCAAGACCAATGTTCAACGAAGAAGTTGATTCCCATTTCAAATCAGGGTTGGAGGCACGAGAAAGTCCTGTTCCTGGTTTGAAGGTATTGTCAATGATTGCAGACTTATTTGGGTCGGCAATTACAGTAGTCAAAGAAGAATACGGGTCGATATTAGCATTACCAACCGTTCCATAACCAGCACGGAATTTCAAGTTAGAGAATAATTTTTGGTCTTTCATGAAATTCTCGTCCGATATTCTCCAACCTACTGAGAATGAAGGAAAAATAGCATACTTATTATTAGCTCCAAATACCGAAGCACCATCACGACGAACTGTTGCTGTAAATAAATATTTTCCAGCAATGTCATAGTTAGCACGAGCAAAGAATGATTGAATTTCTTTTGACGTGCGAAGCGAGGTTGGTGGTACTGTAAAATCTGACCCTGATGATAAGTTGTTAAACCCAACCACATCATTTAAGAAGTTACGAACGGTAATACCAGAAGTTTGTCTGTCAAAATTTTGGTAAGAGAAACCACCTAATAATGAAAGGTTTTGATCAGACGCTACTTTTTTGCTATAACTCAAAGTGTAATCTAATTGATAACTGGTCAATTTAGAATCCCCAACCGTTGCAACCCCAAAATAAGGTTTGTAGTTTAATAAATCCTGTGAATAGTACGAGTTACGATTACCCGAAGAAGAGTTAGCCGAAACGAATGCTTTTGCTTTTAAACCTGGTAAAATCTCTAATTCAGCCGAGAAGTTAGCCAAGATACGGTCAATACTTACACGGTCATTAACCAAGTTGATTAATGCCAATGGATTCGGATTTGAAGGAGAGAGTTGGTTATAAGAACCATCCGCATTTACCAAAGGAATCGTTGGATTCCATTTGAAAAGACCTGCAATGATACCACCACGAAAATCTCCAGAACCACCCGTTGCTGGAACTTCCTTGCGACTTTCACGTGAACCAGTCAAACCGAAGTCTAATAACAATTTGTTGTTCAAAGCACGTTGTTGTAAGTTTACACGAGCAGAATAACGTTCCATATTACCCCCTTTCACAATACCTTCTTGTCCTGCATAACTCAAAGAAACGTAGTAATTAGAAGATTCTGAACCACCACTGAAACCCAAAGCGTGGTTTTTCAAAGCCCCAGTTTGGAATACTTCTTTCTGTAAATCAACGTTAGCACTTCCACCAGCGGGTCCAGCATTTGCTTTTGAAACGGCTCTCCACTCGTCAGCATTTACTAAATCAACTCTTTGGCGAAGGTTAGAGAATCCATAATAACCATCATAAGTAACACGTCCTTGTCCTTTAACACCTCTCTTTGTTGTTACCAAGATTACACCGTTAGCCGCACGAGCACCGTAGATAGCCGTTGCCGAAGCATCTTTCAAAATGTCGATTGAAGCAATATCACCTGGGTTCAAGAAGTTCAAAGGGTTTGAATCTTCGTTGGCAGGAATACCCGAATCAATACCCGAAGCACGACTGGTGGCAGTTGGGTTAGTTGAAGAGTTATCTAAAGGCACACCGTCAATTACGTACAATGGGTCGTTACCCGCTGTGATTGAAGTACCTCCACGAATACGTACAGAAGTCTTAGCACCAGGAGAACCGTTGTTTTGAACGATATTCACACCTGAAGCACGACCCTGCATCAATTGGTCAGCAGAAGCACTAACACCAGGGTTGAAATCAGCCGCTTTCAGGGCAGAAACCGAACCTGTAATGTCTCTTTTCTGTTGCGTACCATAACCAACAACTACAACCTCATCAAGAGATTTGTCTTCTGATACTAATTTAACATCAAGCGTTGAGCGATTACCCACTGCAACAGATTGAGTAGCAAAGCCTACGAAAGAGAATGCCAAAGTTGCATTCGATGGTATTGCGATTTTATAGGTACCGTTTACATCTGTTTGTGTACCTTTATTAGTACCTTTCACCGCTACGGTTACGCCAGGCAAGCCTGAACCGCTATCATCCGTTACTTTACCAGTAACAGTTTTGTCTTGTGCATACACGCCCACAGACACCAGCATAGTAATAGCCATCAATGCTACTTTCATGAAAGTATTTGATGCTACACCTTGTCGCTTTGAGCGACCAAACCACTTGTAAAAATGATTGTTCATAAGGTTTTGTTAAGATTGGAAAATGGTTAATGAAAAAACGAAAACAATGTCAAATTGTCCGTGGAATTAAGCGGAAATACCCAATTGCTTACCTGTACGAGAAGTTCTAAGAGTTAGGTAAAATTGGCACTTTCAAGGGATGAAATATGATATTGTTATAAAAATGTTACACAAAATAGGGGAGAAAGTTTCTAAAATTCAATTTTTTTGGCAAAAAGTTTTATTTTAATTTAAAATATTCTACGTAGAGAATTGTACTTATTTTGGCTTGCAACATTTAGCACACATTAGAACAGTATTTGCAAAATTTTGCAAAGGTTTGCAAAAAACCACTTTAAGGGGGTTTTTGTTAAATTATGTTAAAACTATCGTAAACAATTAGCTATCACCATTTGTACTATTTTAATATAAACAAGCCTTAAAAATAATTTAAGCTAATTCAAATTGAATTTATTGGTAAATTTGAAGTCTGAAATTAAAACTTAGAAAAACAATATAATTCTTAGTAGAATACAAAAATGACCGATACTCACTTACTTGCCAATCTTGCCAAAAAATTAGACGGGGAACTCCATTATGATACCGTTATGCGGACACTGTACGCAACTGATGCTTCTGCATACCGTGAAATGCCTACTGCCGTGGCTATTCCCAAAACGGTTGAGGATATTAAAATCCTCATAAATTTTGCTCGTGAAAATGGTACTTCCATCATTCCACGAACGGCGGGAACTTCATTGGCTGGTCAGGTTGTGGGCAATGGAATTGTGGTGGATGTTTCTAAAAACTTTACTAAGATTTTGGAAGTGAATAAAGAAGAACATTGGGTACGGGTTCAGCCTGGGGTAGTGCGTGATGTGTTGAATATGGAATTGAAAAAATACGGGCTTTTCTTCGGACCCGAAACTTCAACGGCTAATCGTGCGATGATGGGCGGAATGGTTGGGAATAATTCGTGTGGCTCAAACTCGGTAGTGTACGGTTCTACTCGGGAACATTTGATGGCGGTAAAAGCAATTCTTTCAGATGGTTCTGAAATAGAGTTTAAAAGTTCGGATAATAAAGGTTTTAAAGACTTACTTGATATTGCTAATCAAAAAAATGGTTCAGCTACTTTGTTTGAAAAGATTTATAAAGAAACCAATGCGATTCTTTCTGATAATTTCAACCAAGAAGAAATCCGAAAAGAGTTTCCAAAACCTACCATCGAAAGGCGAAACACGGGTTATGCCTTGGATATGCTTCTGAATTGTGAACCCTTTACCGAAGGAGGAAAACCCTTTAATTTTTGTGAACTGATTGCGGGTTCGGAAGGAACCCTTTGTTTTTTGACGGAAATAAAACTGCACGTAAATGATATGCCACCGCCTGAAATAGGGTTGGTTTGTGGACATTTTAATACCGTAGATGAATCGCTTCGAGCTAATTTGATTGCTCTGAAATATAAGCCCTCGGCTTCTGAATTGATGGATCATTATATTTTGGAATGTACCAAAGCCAACAAAGAACATAGTCAAAACCGTTTCTTTGTGCAGGGCAACCCAGGGGCAATTCTGGTGGTTGAATTAAGAGGGCATTCTCTTCCTGAAATTGAACAAAAAGCTAAGGATATGGAAACTGAAATGAGGGCGGCTGGTTTGGGTTATCATTTTCCTGTGGTGTATGGGGCAGATACCAAAAAGGTTTGGGATTTACGGAAGGCGGGCTTGGGCTTATTATCAAATCTGCCTGGGGATGAAAAAGCGGTTGCTGTGATTGAAGATACCGCCGTGGATGTCAATGACTTACCCGATTTTATTCGTGATTTTAATAAGATTTTAGAAGAAAATAATCTCTACTGCGTGCATTATGCCCATGCAGGTTCGGGCGAAATTCATTTACGACCAATCATTAACCTCAAAACGGTTGAAGGCAATAAACAATTTAGATTGATTGCGGAGGAGATTGCAACCTTAGTTAAAAGATATAAAGGTTCTCTTTCGGGTGAACACGGTGATGGACGTTTGCGTGGTGAATTTATCAAGCAAATGGTTGGCGAACATAATTATCAACTAATGAAAGATGTGAAGCGAATTTGGGACCCGCATAATGTCTTTAACCCAAATAAGGTAGTTGATACGCCTCCAATGGATACTTTCCTTCGTTATACGCCTGGGCAACAAACGCCCGATTTCAAAACAACTTTCCGCTTCACCGACCAAGATATTTTGCAACACGCCGAACAATGCAACGGTTCGGGTGATTGTCGGAAAACCCATCTTTCGGGCGGAACGATGTGTCCGTCTTATATGGCTACTCGCAACGAAAAGGAGACGACTCGTGCAAGGGCGAATATTTTGCGAGAATTTTTGACTCATTCCGAAAAACAAAACCGTTTCGACCACAAGGAGATTAAAGAAGTCATGGATTTGTGTTTGGCTTGCAAAGGTTGTAAATCTGACTGTCCGTCAAATGTTGATGTGGCAAAATTGAAGATGGAATTTATGCACCAGTATTACAAAGAAAATGGTGTGCCTTTGCGAAGCCGTTTAGTGGGAAATTTTGCTAATATCTCAAAAGTAGCTTCATACATACCTTGGGCTTATAATTTTGTTTATGATACGCCAGTCCTTCGGAAAATAGCAAATACCGTAGTTGGTTTTCACCCTGACAGAACAATGCCACATTTGGCAAGTCAAACGTTTAAGAAATGGTTTGGTAGCCACAAAGGCACAAAGGCACAAAGGAAAGTTTATCTTTTTGTGGATGAATTTACCAATTATAATGACGTTGAAATTGGTATCAAAGCGGTGAAATTGTTGAACCGCTTGGGTTATGAAGTAATTGTTCCAAATCACGTAGAATCTGGTCGTCCACAGTTATCGAAAGGACTTTTGGATGATGCCAAAAAGTTGGCGAACAAAAATGTTTTGATGTTGAAAGATTTGATTTCTGCTAATACTCCTTTGCTTGGAATTGAGCCTTCGGCAATCCTTACTTTTAGGGATGAATATCCTGATTTAGTGGATGAGAATTTAGTGCAAGATGCTCAAAAACTGAGTGAAAATGTGTTCATGATTGAGGAGTTTTTAGCTCAAGAAATTGAAGCAAAACGTATCTCAAAAACGGCTTTTACTACGGAGAAAAAATTAATAAAATTACACGGTCATTGTCAGCAAAAAGCCTTGACAAATATCGTAAGTGCTAAGAAAATGCTTTCATTACCAGAGAATTATGAAGTGCAATTAATCCCGAGTGGGTGTTGTGGAATGGCGGGTTCTTTTGGCTATGAAAAAGAACATTTTGAACTCTCAAATCAGATTGGAGAATTAGTGCTTTTTCCAACGATTCGCCAGCAAGCGGATGATGTTATTATTGCGGCATCTGGCACAAGTTGCAGACATCAAATTCATGATGGAACTGGAAGGACTGCCAAGCACGCTGTGGAGATTTTATTTGAGGCATTAATTCAATTATGATGGTTCGTAGTTCGATTATTTTGAAAACCTTTGCAAGGGTTCAAAACCCTTGCAAAGGTTGATACGCTACAAACCTGCCAAAAGCCCTTCAACCATCACATCAATATCGGTTTGGTCATTATAAACATGAGGCGAAATTCTGATGGCTTCACCTCGATACGAAATTACTACATTTCGCTTCTTCATTTCAGCTTGGATTTTACTCACATCAGCCTGCGCAGGTAGGCGTATTCCCACTAAATGATTGGTTCTAAAAGCCTCCTCTTCAACCCAGAAACCTTTTTCTTGAAGGATTTTTAAAGGTTCTTCTAATAAATTTTTACAATAATTTTGGATATTATCAACGCCCCAATCCAGCAATTGCGTAAGGGCAGCAACCATCATCGGATTTAGGATAAAATTACTCCTTTCACCCACATTATAACGGTCAGCTTTAGGGCGATAATGGTCTTGATAATTCACTAAATTCTTGAACTCTTCCGATCCCAAACGATTTATCCAATTGCGTTCTATGGATGAACCCGTATCGAAATATTCTCCAAAATAAGCAACCCCTGAAGAGTAAGGTCCCAGCAACCATTTATAGCCCACATTTATCAAAGCATCGGGTCTAATTGCTTGAACATCAATGGGTAAAGCCCCTACCGATTGAGCTCCATCAATAACAAATAATGCCCCGTGTAATCTACACTGACGACCAATTGCCTCCAAATCAAACCGTGTGCCATCCGCCCAATGGGTTGGTGAAATCACGACCATACAAGTATTAGCATTGATAGAATTTATCAAGGTTTCGTTCCAAATTCTCCCTCTATTTTCAAGGGTCGGCGGAGGCATAATTGTTTTCGTAACTAAACCTTTATCCACACACACCCCTTCCCAAGCGTACACATCCGAAGGAAATTCTTCGTGAACCATCAGAATTTCTTGACCTGCCCGAAGATTGGGTTTGAAACCAAGATTTCGAGCCACAATTGCCATTCCATAAGAAGTAGATGGAATCAAAGCAATACGTTCTGGGTCGGGGCAATTAATCAGTTGAGCGAATAATTTTTTAACGGGTTCGGTGGTCTCAAAAAAGGTTTCCTGAGTAATCAAATGGGGTTTTGATTTACGCATAATCCCTTCAATACCAGCCTGTTCTACTGATTTGAGATTAGGAGACATCGTGGCACAAGAAATATAGTGAACGCTTTCGTTGAGGTTAAAAAGGGATTTTTGGCAGGTAAGCATAATTTTGTTGAAAGTTTATGAGACTATGAGCTTATGAGAAAAAGTGTATTGAGTTGTTCTCTTGAGTTTTCACTCATAAACTCTACTGCAATAATTTATCGCCATTTTTGGCAAAAACAATCTTCAAGCCAGGGTCTTTTGCGGTACTTACATCTTGAACCATTAGATTGTTGCCATCGGGCATTTGCCAAGTCATCATTTTGGAAATTCCTTTTCCTTTACCATATTTTTTATCGAAATATCCCACAAATTCATTCATCAAACTATCCGCTTCAACTTTATTTTCAATAAAAATATCAATCGAGATAGCTCCTACCTTATTTTCTACATTTTTTACGTAAAGAATATCTGCAAAATTTAAGTCTGAACCGTCAAAGTATGCAGTGAAACTTTTGCCGCTTTCGGGCTGTGTTTCAGACGGAAGTATTGATTCTTGAATAGTTTCTATTTTATCACCAATACTAACCCCACGAGCCATTCCCGTATCTGATTTTAAAATTTGCTTAAAAATAGTACTATAATTTTCGATGGAAACTTTCTGAATAGATGAATCAGCAGGGGCGGTAGTCTCGGTTTGGGACTCTTGTTTTTTATCTCCACAAGAGATTAAAATTAATGAAATGGAAATGAAAGCAAGATAAACGTAATATTTTTTCACGATTAATGGATTTTAAAATTAAAAGGATAAATAAGGCATGAACTTTTAAAATAGAGTCCATGTTTTTATAATTGAAAACCAAAATTACAAAATTTGTCTCATTTTTTAGCCGATTGAGCTACGTAATATCACCCAATCATGTGATACCAATTGATAAATTAATTAGGTAATATTACAGTACAAAAAATAAAAGCCTTTGTTTAACGATATGAATCCTTCCGCAATAAGAATAGTAGTGTATGAAGACAATCCAGATTTACGGGAAAGCCTTTCGGTATTATTGCGTGGTTCAATGGGTTTTGAGTTAGTGGGTACTTTCGTGAATTGTGAGCGAGTTGCAGACCAAGTATTAGATCTTCATCCAGACGTTGTATTGATGGATATTGATATGCCCGTAGTGAACGGTTTGAAAGGCTTGAAAACTATTAAGAAAGTTGCTCCTCAGACTAATGTATTAATGTTTACGGTCTTTGAAGATAATGAAAATATTTTCGAGGCAATCTGTTCAGGTGCAGTGGGTTATCTATTAAAAAGAACACCACCCGCCAAACTTTTGGAGTCAATTATTGATGCTTACCACGGCGGAGCACCGATGACATCAAGCGTTGCCCGTAAAGTATTACAAATGTTGCCCCCTCAGCAAAGAACCGCCGATAACGTTTCTTATAAATTAACGGAACGGGAAACGGAGATTTTGAATCTTTTGGTAAAAGGAAATAGTTATAAAATGATTGCCGATAAATGTGGCATCAGCATTGATACAGTGCGGACTCACATCAAAAAAATATACGATAAGTTGCACGTACACTCGCAAACAGAAGCCGTTGCGAAGGCAATCCATGAAAGTATAGTTTAGCAATATCATATCATCATGTGATTGACTGGTAATTTAAAGCATTGCAACTTTGCATCAGATTAACAACAACCACTTTGATAGATACGATTTATGGAACAAACTAAACTAAAAAACTATCATGGTAACAGCACTAACAAATTTTGGCACTTTTGTGCCAAAAAATTTTAGAAGTAGTGAATTTAAACCTTTTGGCAAAGAAGCAATCTCATTAAAAGAACGTAGCATATCATTGCCAATATCCTGTAAAAAAACGATGACAGTGGCATGGAAAGACATCAGCCACCTCGAAGCAATCAGCAATTATACCATGTTTTACTTCAATAATGGAAAAAAGTTGTTAGTTTCACGTACAATGAAAGATTTTTTAGCTAAATTAGATGCAGAATTGTTCGTTAGGGTTCACAAATCATTTGCTATCAACTTGAACTACTTAATTCAGTTCGACGTTAAAGAGGAAATGTTTGTTCAACTGAAAGACGGTAAAAAGATTTCAGTTTCGAGAAGAAAGAAAAAAAATTTTCTTGAAAAGACCAGAAATTACATGGATTGTACCGAATTAGCTTAATTAAAAATCTTGCTGTAATACAGTAAACAATTTGAAATTAGTGGTTAGGTATTTAGGAAACGGGGGCAACCTTTGTTGCCCCATGTTTTTAAAGCCAGCCAAAAAGATATAAATAGTGAATATTTAAAGATAATAGGTGTAGAACTATTAATTTGCACAGGGGGACGTTTTTAACGTCTCCTTTTGTCTTTTATGACGGTTTGGTTTTGGTAGAATGTTAATCTCTTCTTAATTTCCTCGTTTCTTTGCCATCCCTCGTTGAAAACTTCATTAAGTTACCTCTTATATACTTCGGAAAGAATTTTCAATATACAATGTTCAATTAACAATTTCAAAGTTTATAAATTGATTATTACCTTGATTTTCAGTTACTTGAACATTGAGAATTGTTTATTAGTTATTGAAAATTTAAAAATTCTTGAAGCAATAAAATAATTAAAAAATAAATTTGTTATGCTTGCATACTATTTTTTTTATCATTATTTTTACTAAAAATTGTATGCAAGCATAACAAATATGGTTTGAATTAGTTAAATAAATAAAATATTTCAACTACTCAAACTGTTAAACTTAATTAAAAATGGCACAACAATATTCACGTCGAAACCTCGACTTTATGCTCAAAGAAGTTCTCAATGTAGGAGAATTGACTAAATACCCCTATTTCCAAGACTATACACCCGATATGTTTGATATGGTGTTGGATGCTAATGAGGAAATTGCTGAAAAAATATTACGTCCCGCTTACGTCTCGTCCGACAGAAATCAGCCCGAATTAGTGAACGGACAAGTGAAAGTTCACCCTGCCGTCGGTGATTATGTGAAGGCAATGGGAGAAGCGGGAATGATTGGTTCGATGTTTAAATACGAACATGGTGGACAACAATTGCCAACGCTTGTTGGTGCCGCCGCCGAAATGATTCGTGGTTCGGCAAATAACGGCTTTGTGATGTTCACGGGCTTAACTGCGGGTTCGGCTCACTTGATTTTATCTTTTGGTTCGGAGGAATTGAAAGAGAAATTTGCTACTAAAATGGTGGATGGAACTTGGACAGGGACTATGTGTTTGACCGAACCACAGGCGGGAAGTTCATTGTCGGACGTAGTAACAACTGCCTCTCCACAAGCCGATGGAACATTTAAAATTAAAGGTCAAAAAGTGTTTATATCAGCAGGAGACCATGATATTGCCGATAATATCGTTCATTTAGTGTTGGCTCGTATTGATGGAGCCCCATTGGGAACGAAGGGAATTTCTTTGTTAGTAGTTCCTAAATTTAGAGATAACGGAAATGGTTCATATACGGAAGATAACGATGTAATTTCAACGGGTATTTATCACAAAATGGGTCAGAAAGCAACACCTGCCATGCACTTGACTTTTGGTGATAAAGATAATTCGGTGGGTTATTTAGTTGGACAGCCCAATCAAGGCTTGAAATATATGTTCCAAATGATGAATGAAGCTCGTTTGGGCGTGGGAATGGGTGGAACATACATTGCCTCAGCCGCTTATTATGCCTCTTTGGAATACGCAAAAGAACGTCCACAGGGAAGACGTTTGAATAATAAAAATTTGGAAGAAGGACAAACATATATCATTAATCACCCAGACGTAAAACGAATGCTTTTATTCCAAAAAGCCATCGTGGAAGGTTCTTTGGGGCTTTTGATGGAATGTTATTTGTGGGAAGACATGATAAATGCTTTGGGGCGTGATTCTGAAGAAGCTAAACCATATCATTTAATGTTGGATATGATGACGACCGTTGCCAAGACTTATCCTTCTGAAATGGGTATCAAATCAGTGAATGAAGGCTTGCAAGTTCTTGGGGGATATGGCTATACCGAAGATTTCCCGTTGGAACAAATGGCTCGTGATATTCGTATTATGTCAATTTATGAAGGCACAACGGGGATTCACTCCTTGAATCTTTTGGGTCGTGGAATTACTGCCAACGGTGGAAAAGGACCTCAATTATTGTTTGCGGAGGTATTGAAAACTATCGAAGAATCAAAAACACACGACGATTTGAAGCCATACTCCGAGAAATTGGAAAAGGAATTGGGTCGTTTGCAGAAAGTAACGATGCACCTTTTGGGAATTGCCGCCAAAGGAGATAATGAAGTTTTCTTAGCGGATGCCAACCTATATATGGATATGTTTGGAATCGTTACGGTGGCTTGGATATGGTTGAAGCAAGGAATTGTGGCTAAAAATGCTTTGGTAACGAATAGTTTTGAAGGCGATGAATTGGCATTTTATGAGTCAAAGATTCATACTATGAAATTCTTCTTCCATTATGAATTAGTGAAAACGTTGAGTTTGGCAGCAAGATTGACTGACCCAGAAGTTTTGACAATTGCAAAAGCAATGGAGCCAGCTTTGTAAATTGATAATCGATAGACATTTATAATTAAGTTTGTTGAAAGAGAGATGAGGAATGGAAATTAAATAGCCTACTGATTTTAGAATATACTCTAAAGTCAGTAGGCTATTTAATTTCAGTCCCCAAATTACTTTTCGTCTTTAAGAACAATGCAACTTATAATTTCCATAAATAAGTTTAAGAAGAAAATAAAGGTTTTTATTTCTTCAAATATAGAAGCTGTTTAAACTTTCTTTTTTTTGTTGATTTTGCGTAAGAAAATGACTGAGAATGCGATAAAATGCAATGACATCCAGTTTCTGACTGAGAATTCAAACCTTACAAGTAACGCTTTAAATCCGTCAATCCAGG
>JBBRMR010000074.1:0-25450 GCA_038230735.1 Cytophagales bacterium | reverse complement strand
TTGGCGAAAAAGCAACACTGATATTTTTGTCATCTTTGGGCTATGGTGCCAACGGACAAGGAAGCATCCCCGCCAATACTCCTTTATTGTTCGAAATTGAAGTGGTTTCAGCTAAGTAGTTTCGTGTATAAATTATTTTCTTGAAAAGCTAAGTCTAAATTCAGACTTAGCTTTTTTTATGGATGTTTTTTAATTGAAATTGCTTTATAACAATATATAGAGAAATTGTATTATTTTTATATTTTGGCAATTTTCCCGACATTTCAATCTGATTTTTCAAAGTAAATTTAATCAAAATAAAAATTTACTTAAAAAGTTACGTTATTAAATTTAATATTCTGATTATCAATGATTTGAAATAAAAAAAATCCTTATAAAAATTTGCCATTTAATATATTTTAAAAACAAATAACGTAGAAATAACATACTTTTCAGAGTTTTTTTATTATTTTGTGGTAATATTACGAATGAACTGAAATAGTATAAAACCGTTATTCTATAAAAAGTATGTCATGTCAATAATTCGTTACATATAGAAACAAATCTTGTCTCAATTTTAATTCAGTATAATTCGTCCTCAAATTAAAAATATAAATTTTATGAAATATCAAATACACGAAGGAAACGGCTATAAATACATCGACGAAGGCGAAGGTGAAATTCTATTGCTACTACACGGATTGTTCGGTGCTTTGAGTAATTGGGAAGGCGTAATTGAGGGTTTTAAAAGTAAATATAGAGTCATTATTCCGATGATGCCAATCTACGATATGCCCATCTTGAAAGCGGGTTGTGAAGGACTAACTGAGTTCATTGAGGGCTTCGTGAATTGGAAGGAATTTGATGATTTAACGCTTTTAGGAAACTCGTTGGGCGGACACGTTTCGTTGATATATACCTTACGTAACCACCAGAAAGTCAAGCGATTAGTCTTAACGGGCAGCTCAGGTTTGTTTGAAGATGGCATGGGTGGTTCATACCCGAAACGGGGAAATTATGCCTATATAAAAGAGCGAGTTGAATATACTTTTTATGACCCAACCGTGGCAACCAAGGAATTAATTGATGAGGTTTTTGAGACTACAACAACGGCTTCAAAAGTGCTTAGGATTATCTCGATTGCTAAATCTGCCCAGCGGAACAATATGGCAAAAGAAGTTGTTAATATCAGAGTGCCTACTTTGTTGGTTTGGGGCTTGAATGATACCATTACGCCCCCTCAAGTTGGACACGAATTTAATCGTTTAATTAAAAATTCTGAATTACATTTTATTGATAAATGTTGCCATGCACCCATGATGGAACGCCCCGAAAGATTTAACGAAATTTTGAATGGCTGGTTAGAAAAAACACCCATTGGCGTGATGGAAATGGTTTAATGGCTCTTTACAATGTTTTTTAGCTATCAGTTTTTTAAACTATTTAGGTATAATCGACAGCCGATTGCCAAAAGTATGTAGTAAAATAAATTTGGAAATTGTCTGTAATTCAGTAATTTAGAATAAAATTTAATCAATCCACTTTTCAAATGTATGCTCGCAAAAGACTTTGTTAATCCGATGTTGCCTATTCTGAAACCCACCGATACTGTCGGGGAAGTGCTGGAATGGATGGAAGAGTATCGAATCGGACAATTACCGATTGTCAATGAAGAAGAATATCGAGGATTAATTAGTCAAGATATTTTAATGGATGCCGATGAATTTCTCCCGATGTTAGCCCTCCAACCCGAATTTGGAGAAATATTTGTTTCCGAAAATCAACACCTTTTTGAAGTTTTAGCCATTACGCAAAAGTATGATTTGCAAGCAGTTGCGGTCTTAGATGATGAACATAAATTTGCGGGGACAATCAGTGCCAACGAATTATTAAATCAGTTTTCCAAGAATTTAGGTACGCAGGAATTAGGGGCGGTCTTAGAAATTGCGGTTGAAAATAGGAGCTATTCCTTAGCAGAAATTAGTAGATTGATTGAATCTAACGATACAAAAATCATCAGTTCATATTATACAAGTGGTTCAATATCAGAAGATTCCAAAGATATTTTGACCCTAAAATTGAACCGACAAGACATTACGCCCGTAGTGGCAACCTTGCAACGATACGAATACGACATCGTGGGAGCATACAACTTTGAAAACCTCGAAGCCCCCGACCGTGAGCGTTATGATATGCTGATGAAGTATTTGGAAATGTAATTTATCGGTGAACGGTAAATGGTAAACGTTTTCAACGAATAAAAAACTAAAAAGCCTCTCAGATGATTCTGTGAGGCTTTTTTAGTTTTAATAACTGTTTACTGTTAATTACTTACTGAAACCTAAACCGCCACAGGAGCTTTAATCCCTGGATATGGTTCATAGTTTTCTAATTTAAAATCTTTGTACTTGAAACTAAAGATATCCTTTACTTCGGGATTCATTTTCATGGTGGGTAATGCCTTTGGTTCACGGGCTAATTGCGTGGCTACTTGTTCGTAATGGTTAGAATAAATATGCGTATCGCCACCCGTCCATATGAAATCTCCCAAATCTAAATCACACACTTGGGCAATCATCATTGTTAAAAGGGCATAAGAAGCAATGTTGAAAGGCACACCCAAAAACACATCTGCCGAACGCTGATATAACTGGCATGACAATTTATTATCCGCCACATAAAATTGAAAAAGGGCATGGCAAGGCATTAAAGCCATTTGTGAAAGTTCTCCCACATTCCAAGCACTCACGATGATACGGCGAGAATCAGGGCTTTTTTTCAAGGTTTCAATAACTTCTTTCAACTGGTCAATCACCTTTCCATCGGGCGTTGTCCAGCTTCGCCATTGTTTGCCATAGACGGGACCCAAATCGCCATTTTCATTTGCCCATTCGTCCCAAATCCCTACGCCATTATCTTTCAAATACTTAGTATTAGTATCGCCATTAATAAACCATAATAACTCGTGAATGATGGATTTTAGATGAACTTTTTTAGTAGTTACCAATGGAAAACCATCATTGAGATTGAATCGCATTTGATAGCCAAAAACACTAATAGTCCCCGTGCCAGTACGGTCGGTTTTTTGCGTGCCTGTGTCAAGAATATGTTTAAGGAGAGTCTGGTATTGTTGCATCTTTAAGTCCTAAGTATTAAGTATCAAGGTTTCTTCAAAATTACCTTCAAAAAGATAATCCTGCAAGAATTTAAAATCTTACAGGATTATTTAAAATTTACGGAAGACTTCCTTTTAAAGAAATCCTTCCGTTTTCGCAGAAATTAAGCCGTCCTTTTAACCGCTTTCTTTACAGTTTTCGCTTCTGCCTTAGCCTCTTTTACCATATCCGCACAGCATTTGTGATTTCCTTTTGCAGCGGCAGTTTTTTCTTTATCCGTGCAACATTTCCCTTTATCTTCTGCAAAAGAAGATGAGGCTACAAAAGCCAATAATGATAACCCTAAAATTGCTTTTTTCATGACTTTATTTTTTAAAATTAAATTCGATTCTTTAACGATGTTCTGTAACAAAAATTATGCTGAACATATATTGGCAATGATTTTACTAACCCCTAAAACCTAAATCCCAACCCTTAATTTATCTCAAACGTATGCGTAATTTCTGCCGAGGTGCTTAATTGAGCCGTGGCTGAACAATACTTTTCCATCGACATTTCAATAGCTTTCTTGGCTTTTTCTTCCGAAATATCTGCCCCCTTGAACTTAAAATGCACGTTTATCTTGCTGAAAGGAGTCATTTGTGTCCCTTCAATTTTGGTACGCTCACCCGAAACTGATATTTTGAGGTCTTCCACCACTTGACGCTGTTTTTTCATAATTAAAAGCACATCAATGGCAGTGCATCCGCCCAAACCCATCAACAATAATTCCATTGGTCTTGCTCCTGCATTATGCCCGCCCAAGTCCTCGGCAGCGTCTATTTGTACGGGTACGCCCGACATTCCCGATGCTTCAAAATGAAAAGCATCGTCTATTCTTACTAATTCTACTTGCATGGTTATAATTCATAAGATTTTAGCACCTCAGTAACTTACCAACTTATCAATTATTATTTAAGTTCACTCGCTTTAATATCTTTCGTCCATTTTTGTTCTCCTTTCGAGTCGAAGATACTAATTTTCAAGACTCTATCTTTCAAAGGTCCTGAAACTTCACAAATAGAAAAATTACGTTCGGTAAAAATTGTTCCTTCCACAATTTGCAGGTTTTCTTCTGCCTTTACGGGTTTTGCTGGTCCAGCAGTCAAGGGCGAAACCGTTAAATCGTACAGTGGATAATTTGTTCCAGAACGCTCTAATTTTTGAAGAACTGTATGGTGGCGGTCACCCGTTAGAAACAATACGCCTTTTGCTTTTGATTCGGTAATTCGTTTAAAAAGGTCTTCTCTTTCCGCATCATAATTCGACATATTTTCAAACACTTTTATCGGATTAACAATCTGCCCACCCGTTACGATGATTTTAAAAGTGGCACTACTACTTGACAGGGCATCAATTAGCCAAGTCAATTGTTTTTTGCCGTAATAATCACGGTCGCCATGTCCATCATTGGGAGCTCTGAACCAACGATTATCCATCAGGAAAAACTGCACATCATTCCATTGAAAAGTACCTGTGATGCCTTCGTCTTTGAAAATATAATTGGGATTTGCCCAAAACAATTTAAACATTTCGAGAGACCTATTTTTTGCCCAAAACGAACGGTCAGAATCATTAAATCCGTAATCATGGTCGTCCCAAATAGCATATTGGTGCGTATTCCCCAACAATGCTTGCATCTCAGGAACGTTACGTGAGTGTGTATTACGATGAATCATCCCCGTGCGAGTACTCCAGTCGGCTTCTCGGTAATAAAGATTGTCACCGCCCCAAAGCATGAAATCGGGCTTTTTGTCGTAAATGGACTTAAAAATTTCATTATGCCCACCATACCCATTTCCTGGGCGGTCTGTAGATTCTTCATTAACATAATTACAAGTTCCGAAGGCAAATTTAAACGGTGCAGGGTCTTTGCGATATTGCCAAAGTTCTTGGGTTTGGAAACTCAAAGGATAATTACGAGCTACTTTTTTGTTATTTATCAATACTTCATAATTATATTTTTTGCCCATCGTAACTTCATCACAAACGATTCTTGCAACGAACCCATCCATTTTCGTAGTTGAAACCTCATCGGTAGTCATTTTTTTAGTGGGAGCATCTTGTTCCCAATAGACAAATTTTACTTTGGCAGGTTTTTCCGTTTGCACCCACAACATAACCTCCTTCATCTCTGAATATCCAACCATCGGACCGTTTTTGATTTGGGCGTTTGTGCCAATGCTTTGAATGATAAGGAATAATAAAAATAGTTTTTTCATTGGGTTTGATTTTAGTTGATAAACTTTGGAAGGTATCTTTGTGGAAAATAATTGTACCACAGGCTTTAGCCTGTTTTGAAATATATAAGTTGATATGTTTTTAAAAGTACAGGCTAAAGCCTGTGGTACACATTACTCAAACATCGAAAAACGAGTAACCATAATGTATTACAATATCCAAACCATTCCACTCACAGATTTAGCTCAAACTTTTGGTACGCCTTTGTATGTGTACGATGCTGACAAAATTATCGAAAAAATCGCCATTTTGCGTGATTCTTTCTCGAATGTTAATTTAAAGATAAAATACGCTTGTAAGGCAAACACTAATTTATCCATTTTGAAACTCATGCGAAAGCACGGCGTAGAGATTGACGTGGTTTCACCCGAAGAATTACGTTTGGCAATGATGGCGGGTTATGAAGGTTCGCAGATTACCTTCACGCCCAGTGGTGTATCTTTTGATGAAATCGAATTGGCGGCGGAGTTGGGTACTCGCATCAATTTGGATAATTTGGATGTTTTAGAAAAATTCGGAAAACAATACGGCAATACAAAGGGGGCATTGATTCGTTTGAAACCGCACGTATTTGGTGGAGGCAACGAAAAAATTATGACCGCCCAACCAGATTCTAAGTTTGGCATCTCAATTCATCAAAAAGAGGAGATTTTGACAATCGTGGAAAAATACAATATGAAAATCATCGGTTTGCATCAACATACGGGTTCTGATGTAAAAAATGCCGATGCTTTTACGAAAGCCGCAACCGCCATTCTGGACATCGCTCAAAACTTTAAAGACTTAGAAATCATTGATTTAGGGGGTGGTTTCAAAGTTCCCTATCAAGAAGGAGATTCGGTTACGGATATGAAAGAAGTAGGAGAAGTGCTGACCAATGCTTTCTTAGAATTTTGCCAAAAATATGGTCGTGAATTGCAATTATGGTTTGAGCCTGGTAAGTTTTTGGTAAGTGAAGCGGGTACATTTTTAGCTACGGCAAATGTAGTAAAAACTGACCCTATCAAGACTTTTGTGGGCATTAATTCAGGCTTAAACCACTTGGGCAGACCGATGATGTACGGGGCGTATCACGACATTTTTAACGCCTCCAATCAAGATACATCCGAGCAAGCAGAATATAGAGTAGTGGGATATATCTGCGAAACCGATACTTTCTCGTGGACACAAGAGGGCAAACAAGGCGAACGTTTGATGAATAAAGTGTCGGCAGGGGATATCATTGCCATCAAAAATGCAGGAGCTTATTGTTTTTCCATGGCTTCGCAATATAATTCAAGGCTGTTACCCGCCGAGGTTTTGGTAATTGATGGCGAAGCAAAATTGATTCGTAAAAGAGATACTTTTGATGATATTGTACGGAATTTGGTTTCGGTGAAAATTTAAAAGAAATATCCTACTCCAATCGTCCCAAAGCCATTTTTATTAATATTGTCTTTCATACCATAAAAGCTGCGGGCTTCAATGATGAGTTTATTATTCAGTTTTACGCCTACGCCAATTCCTAATCCGTAGTCAAAACGGTCATTACCCAAATCCACTGAACCGTCTTTTACCGTTTTTCCTAATGAAATTACTTTGGTACTTTGGCTCAGACCGTAATTGGCATATCCGCCCAAATTCAGCATAAATTTCGTAGAGCTTTTTCCAAAATTAAGATTAAACATCAAAGGCACTAAAATATTGCCGATTGCGCTTTTAACGTAATTATTGTCGTCCGTAGAAGATTGAATATTTATCAACGAAAAAAGCACTTCGGGCTGAATTGATACAATTTCAGTTATGGGCAAATTAGCCATTAACCCAATGTTTACCCCAGGCGATAAATCTATTCCTCCGCCCATGTTGAGCGTATAATGTTGCGTAATTTCCGCCCTAACGCCAAATTTGATGTCTCTGCCTTCAATGGGAATTTTGGGCGTTTTAATCTTTTTGGGCTTCATTTCTTTTACCTCTTCTTCTTCTTCTTCTAATTTATTTCCCTTCATTGGTCCAGACGATTGTTGAATGGTGGTTGAACTGGGCTGTTCAGTTGGAATTTCAGTTTTGATTACTGGAGTACTCGTTGTGGTAATTTTGGACGGTTTCTTCTCTTCTGCCTTAGATGGTGGAGGAGTAGAAATAACAGTTGTTGAAGGTTTTGGGGGAATTGTTGTTTTGGATGTTGCTTGCTTGGGGGCTGTTATCTTTACGGTTGTGGTAGGCTTTTTGGGCGATATGGGTTTGTTTTGTTGAGCCAACGAAATATTTCCAATCAAAGAAAAGTAAAGTAGGTTAATGATAAAGTAATATTTCATGATTTCGGATTATGTTTATACGAAAACGTTATCGTGTGGTTAATTATTGAAAGAAATTGGCGGGATTGTACTGCAAGCTATAAAAAGATAAGCAAAATCCATAAACCACTCAATAAATTGGTGCAATAATTAAACCAAAAAAAAGCCCTTTCAAATAAATGAGAAGGGCTTTTACAAATATTGATTTTTAATATTTTCATTTAAAAGAAGTATCCTAATGATAATCCTACAAATATGGGTACAACCTTTTTACCAGCCGTATCGGTATAAGTTCCATCTTTTACACTGTAATTAGCACGGGCTTCGATAAATAGTGCTTGGTTAAACTTAACCCCAAGACCCAATATAGCACCGTAGTCAGTACGGTCTCCAAAGGCTACTCCACTGTAATTATTAGTAAATGATTGTTTAACTCCTCCAATTGAAGAAGAAGAACTTCCACTCAAAGCGTATTTTGCGTATCCGCCTGCATTCACAAAAAACTTTGTATCGTTCCCAAAATTTAATTGTAGAGCCAATGGTATTTCTATCCCCGAAATTGTTTCAGTGCCGTTGTCTGCACCTTCGGATAATTTAATGCTTTGTTGTATGTATAATGCTTCTGCCTGAATAGCAAAGGTCTCACTTAATCCAAAATTGGCAACCACTCCACCATGAAAGCCAATAGAAAATTCTGGCGTTAAAGTAGATGTGCCAAATGATAGTTTACTTGCACCCAAAAAGAAAGAGTTATTTGCACCAGCTTTAATTCCAAAATGAGTACCTACATCACCACTTGAAGTGGCTCTTGGCGTTCTGATCTTCTCAGGCTTTGGCTCTTTCATTTTCACTGCCTTTTCAGGTTTCGGTTCAACTACTTTATCTGGTTTTAGGTCAGCAGGTTTTTTGCCCCCTTTTGAAGGTCCAGATGATTGCTGAATGGTTGTTGAATTTGAGGAACCATTAGAATTTATTGAATTACTTTGATTTGGAGTGGTAGTAGTTGTCGTAGTGGTCTTTTTTTCCTCAACTACCACGGGAGCTGTCGTCGAATTCGGAATCGTAGTCGTTGTGGTGGTCGAGGTCTTAGTGGTCGTTTTTGGAGCGGTTGATTGTACCGTTGTCGAAGGCTTTCTGGTTGTTGTGGGCTTCTTGGTTTGAGCCTTTGCTATCGTTCCAGTTAGTGATAAACATAGCAAGGTGATGATAAATTGATTTTTCATTTCTTTAAATGGATTTTGTGGATTATGTACGATAAAAAGCTATCGTATTGTTAATCATTGGTTTACGGATAAAAATATCGCATTTGATGGATGCAAGGTATAAAGGCTTGCTTGATTTATATTGACCATTTAATAAGTCTAATCGACCATTTACTAAATAATGAGGATTTGAGGTTTGGGTTTCAATTTTCGATGCTCGGTTTTCGGGAAGACGATGAAAAGCTATTTTTCGGTAATTATGTCAGTTTTTAGATTGACATTTCATTCATAGTAGGACATAATGGCATTAAAAACTAACTGGTACAGGATTTGAAGAATGGATAAATGTCTTCCAAATTAGAGATTTCAAGACAAATTTTCAAGATTAATTCAAAAACTTAAACAACATAAAGCCATGAAACTTGTAAGATTCAATCAACCAGTAAGCCCATTTTTAGGTACCGAGTTTAACAATTTATTTAACCATTTAGACACCATGTTTCCATCAAAATCATTCAATAACGTAGCCTATAATAACATTCCAGCCGTGAATGTTAAAGAAAACGAAGGCAGTTTTCAGATTGAAGTAGCCGCACCAGGCTTGAAAAAAGAAGATTTTAAATTGAGTCTTCACGAGAATCGTTTGACCGTTTCGACTAAACAAGAAGAAAACAAGGAAGAAAAAACGGAGAAATATACCCGTCAGGAGTTTAATTATACTTCATTCCAACGCACTTTTACTTTACCCAAAAATGTGGATGGAGAGAAAATTGAAGCTACCTACACAGACGGTATCTTGCACGTAGGTCTTCCGAAGAAAGAAGAAATTAAACCAGCGGTGAAAGAGATTGCGGTGGCTTAATTTTTCGGTAAAAGGTGAACGATAAAAGGTGAACGGCTTGAGGAAGATAATTTTCCACAAACCTTTCACCTTTATTTTTGTACAGCCGGTCACCGTGTACCGTTCACCTTTTACCTTTTACCGAAAAATTAATTTCTAACATCAAAACCCCAATTCAATTTACTCCTCAGCGTATTCAAAAAATTGCTGTCTGATAATTTGATGATGTTTGCCACAAATTTTTCACGGTGCATTTTTATTTTTACGTTACTATCTACCACTTTCGAGCGGGCATCCAAAGAAATCAAACAGTTATTACTCCTACTTTCTACTTCAAAATCAAGCGTTGAATCGGTGGAAATCACTAAGGGTCTCACATTCAAATTGTGCGGACTCATGGGGGCAATTAGAAAAATATCTGAGGTAGGAATTACTAAGGGTCCGCCTACGCTAAGATTGTAACCCGTTGAACCTGTGGCAGTTGCGATAATTAGACCATCTGCCCAATAAGCATTTAGAAATTGTCCGTCTAAATAGGCTTTCACCACAATCATCGAAGAAGTATCGGTTTTCATGATACCCAATTCGTTCAAACCAAAATTTAATCCGTTAAAAATATCTAAGGGTTCATCGTTCAAACGTGCCTCAATGCTTACGAGGGTACGGGCATCAAGCGAATAATTTCCCGCCAAAATTTCCGCCAAACTTTCCTGAATTTTATCGGGTGAAACCGTTGCCAAAAACCCCAAACGACCCGTATTGATTCCCAAAATTGGTGTTTCACGGTTGCCCACCTGAGTAACGGCATCCAAGAGTGTGCCATCACCTCCCAAACTCAATATAAATTTGGCATCAAAAAGGTCTTCTTGCGTAGTATAAAAACTGGTAGCCGAATGAGTTATTCCAATTTCGTTCAAAAATTCTTGATACGATTCTGAGATTTGTAACTCAATATTTTTTTCAGCCAATGTATCAAACATTGCCTGTACGAAAGGCTTAGTTTCGTCCTTAAAATTTCGCCCGTGAATGGCTATTTTCATGTTGTTTATCGGTAGGAATAATTTGTTTTCGAGGCAAAGATAAGGGATAATTATTATTTAATTTTTCAGAATCTTTTGAGTCTTTTATTTTAACCATACTTCATAAAATAGTCTAAAAACGAACTCAATCAATTTAGTGCCACTTATTATCCCCTTCCAATATTATTTTTCTACTTTTACTTGATTTGTACATTCCTTTCTCCTATATTTACAGCACACAACCACTGCATAGTTCAAGGATACCTAAGCCGCTCGCTTCTTTTGTCCATCCGCATACAACCATTTTATGAATTTTTGTGTCCCTTGTTTTGCAAACCCTTCGGTTAGGGCTTTGTGGTATTTCACATTTTTAACTTTTATGATTATTATGAAAAAATCATTTTTGAAAGGATTTCTATTAATCCTATTTTCTTCCACGTGTTTTGCTTGTACAAACGGCATCGAAAATTTAGTTGATGCTGGCACGCCCGTTGTTGATAGCCCTGCGGGCTTGATTGACGATATAAAGGCTTCTTCTAATTTGTTGGGCTGGGGAAATATTGGTGATACCACCATTAGAGTAAAAGCCGATAAAGACGTTTTGCCCGCATTGACAGGTAAAAAGGTAGATTTAACCGCAATAACCTCCAATTTGGAAGGCGGTTTTAGGATGATTTCTGTGGGTGGCTCACTCTCGGCGGGTTTTAGAGATGGCGGTTTATACCGTGAAGGACAATTAACGGCTTTCCCAAATTTAATTGCCCGACAGATGAATATTCCTTTCTATCAACCCCTTTTTGATGCCAATGAAGGCAATGGCTCTGGCTACAAAACCCTTGCAGGAACTGAACCCATTGCCTCTTTTAAGATGGTGACCAATAATTTGGGATATGTAGATGGAAAGGCAGAAAAACTGAAAAAATTTAGTGGTAATAATCTTGATAGTTATGCCTTTCCTGGAATGACACCGTGGCTTAGAATCTCTGTATCAGATAAAATGGGAAGGAAATTTTCTGACAGAATCTTTAATAATACGCAAGACAACTTTAATTTTAATAATGAACAATTAAATAATCAATCGCCTGATTTTTTTATCTATGAGACAGGTTATGATGACATTATAAGAAGTATAATGGCAGGCGGCGGCGGTGGAATTACGGGATCTGACCCAACGGCTGAAACAGGTGGTACAATCTTAATCAATAATCTAGTCAATAGCAAAGCCAAAGGTGTACTGCTAAATGTTCCCGATGCAATGGATTTACCTTATTTCAATCAAATTACAAATGATAAAATTAGTAAGCTGACGGGTGTGGTTATTAGAGTTCAATCAAGAATTGGTTCAGAAAATTACAGAGATTTTAATCCAGCAATTGATAAATTAATTCCAACTCTAACCGTTGAAAAATTAATGAAAGGAGATTTTAAAGGTTTGGTTCCACTTAGTATCTATGATGTACTTTCTAAAGAAGATGGAAACAACGAATGGATTGCGGTATCTCCAATTTATTATAATCAATCTAACACTCAACGTATTGCAAAAGCAAAAGGATTACCTGTTGTAGATATTTACACGCTTTATAAAAAAATCTTTGCAGGTACTTATTCAACAGATGATGGGATAAAAGTTGATGCCAATTGGAAAACAGGCAATTTCTTTTCGGCTGATGGTATTTATCCTACGGCTTTTGGTCAAGCGGTAATCGCTAATGAGGTTATCAAAACAATTAATCAATATTATAAGCTAACGATTCCGCTGGTTGATACACGTTTCTTTTTAAAGAAATAATAGTCCTATCTTTCACGTTTTAAAACAAATAATTCTATGAAAAAGCTAATTTTAAATTCATTCATTCTAAATATAGAATTTTCTTCTCGTTTAAGTCTTTTCAACAGGCGGAAAATACCGCTATTATTTTTCCTCTTCTTTTTTTCTTTCTCTTTTTTTGTCAATAATCTTACTGCAATTGCTGTTCCAACCTCGGTTCGGATTAGTCTGCCTTTGGATAGAATTGTATATCAACAGAATAATTCTTCCGTGGCTTCATTTGTATTGGCTGGGCAGGTTCAAGGATATTATTCAGGTCAAAATACGGTAGAATATCAAATTGAAAGGTTGAATAAAGATGGTATAGTCATCTCAACGTATCTCAATTGGACAAGCCTTGCACTCTCAGCAACTGGTTTTTACAAACAAGATATTAACACCCTCCCAACTGGTTGGTATAAAATAAGCGTTAGGTATCTTTCAAGCAATACTGTCTCTGTAAAAGTGGGAGTAGGTGAAGTAATCGTTGCCGCAGGACAATCAAATGCACAGGGTATTGATTTAGATAATAGAGGAACAACTATTCCAGGCTCTGCAACCGTGAATTACGATTGTTTAATTGCAGTAAATGAGACTTGTTGGTGTTATCAATTTGAGAATTATCCATTTCCAAAATTCGATAAAATGGTATATTCAGATAAGGATAAACTTAGTAGAGTTGCTCCTAATGGAAACCAAACACTTTGGTGTTATCAAGAATTAGGAAAGCTTATTGTTGATAGAAGCAGCGTGGTAACACCAGTAATGTTTTTCAATGCAGGGGCAGGGGGTACGGGTATTGATAATTGGAAAAAATCTGCTGAAAATTTAGCAATTAAAACGAATAATTCCCAAAATGGGTATATCAATTGTGAGACTGGTCGTTTCGATTGGGGACTAGATGCAAAACCTGAAGGGCAACCTTATTTAGGATTGAAAAATACCCTAAATTTTTATGCAAAAATGTTAGGTACGAGAGGTATTATTTGGCATTAAGGTGAGGCAGAAACGAAATTACGATTAGAAACAACTCCCGAATCTATTTTAGCAGCCAGTGACTATCAAGGTAAATTACAGTATGTAATCAATAAAACACGAGACGATTATAACAATAATAATTTGAGTTGGGCTATTTCAAGAGTATCAAGTATAACGCTAAGTGGTACAACTCCAACTGTAAATGGCGATGTATTAAATGATCAAGCCGCAGTTAAAAATGCAGGCAATGGTTCTGGTAAAATGACTTGGGGAGCATATTATTCTGACAGGATTACAGATAGAGTTGATGGTACACACTTTAATAAAACTGGTTTGGAGAAATTAGCTCAATTATACGATACAGGGAATTTTACAGGAAATGTTTTAAGTAGTGGAGAGACAGCTCAGGGCGGTGATATTTTATCCCTTACTCCAGTAGAATCAATTAAATCTCCAACTGTAACTGTAACGCAAAGTGGTACAAATGTAATAATTATGCTCAATAGTGCCTATTCATCATATCGTTGGGTAAAAAATGAAGCTAAAATTAATACCTCAACGCAGACGGGGCAAAGTATTACCGTAGAAAATACAGGGTCAGACCGTTGGCGATGTTATGCACTGGATAGTAAAGGCAATGTTGTAATTTCGCAGGAGGTAGCTTTGCCAATTGAACAGGCAATAATAGTTGGTATAGAGCCTTGCTATGGGGGAACATATACTGGTAGGTCGGATGTAATTAGTTGCAATGAAATTTCTGGTTGGGCTTTCAAAGCAAGTACAAATACAAATCCTGGTGTTGGAACGGTTGATATTTTTGTCGATGGGGTAAAGACTCAAAGATTGTATGCACAAAATTTGAAACCTTATTACTTCATACCACCAATTGTAATTCAATCTTATGAAGGATACTTCGCATTTCCTGCTACTAATGCCAGTTGGAAAGATGGACAAAATCATATAGTATCGGTCAGAATTTGTGAGACTGGTGTAAATTTTGCCTCTACAACTCTCAATTGCCCAGCTCCAAACACGCTCCCCGCTTGTGATTGCGGTTTCACCTTAATAACCGCTAATCAAAATGCAGGACAGTATTCTGGTTCATATACTTTTAATTCCTGTAGTGCTTCTACGCACAAATGGAAATTATTGGATGGGGCTACTGAAATAGCCAATAGTGGTTCAAGTGCTTACACCGTAACTTCCTCAACCGTTAATTTTAATGTTCCTACTTCGGTAAATACAGGTAATTATCAATTTAGAGTAGATTCAGATAATTGTGTAGGTACTGGTACTCAGCCTTTCAGTTATACAAAACCGAGTAGTGTAAATTGCAATTTTACAGTTTCGGCAAGTACCAGTCCAAGTAGTGTAGGTTGTGGCGGTACTTCTCAACTTACCGCTTCGTGTTCAGGTACGGGTTGTTCGGGGGTTTCTTACACTTGGAGTGGCAATAGCTCAAATTATAGTGGTTCGCCCGTTAATGTAACATTGCCAAACAGTAATGGGTCGATGAGTTATGCTTTAACTGCCTCAAAATCAGGATGTTCAAACCAAACAGCAAATGCTTCCGTAACCGTAAGCGGATGCGGTGGAGGTTCTTGCAACTATACCGATGGTCAATATTTAACCACATGGTTTGGTAACGAAGTTATCAGTGCTTACATCTGTGGGACAAAATTTTACGCTAAAAATAATTCGGGAGATTTCAAATCTAAATCATGGTTGGTAGGAACGGGTCGTTTTACTACCACAGAAACAAACTGTTTTGAAGAAAATGACCCACGTCCTGCGGGTTGCGGCGGTGGTGGCAGTTGTACTTCTCCAATACCCACACTTTCTGCCAGTTCATCAACAGTGCCTTCAACCCTTTCGGCAAGTGGTTGTTCGGGAACGGTCAATTGGTCAACGGGGGCTTCGGGCAATTCAATATCCGTTACTGCGGCAGGTACTTATACTGCCACTTGTACTAATTCTACTTGTACGGTAAGTGGTAGTGGTTCAGTAACCGTTACCAATTCTGGTGGTTCTTGTAATTATACGAATGGGCAATTTTTGACCGAGTGGTTTGGTAATGAAGTTGTTAGGGCTTATATCTGCGGAACAAAATATTATGCAAAAAATGATGCAGGGTATTTTAAATCAAAATCTTGGCTAACGGGTACGGGACGTTTTACACAGGCAGAACTCGACTGTTTTGAAGAAGTTAATCCAGGATGTGGAGGATTCAGAATTGCTGCCGTACAATTAGAAGAAACGGACGAAAAAATAACCGTCTATCCAAACCCTACCACAGGTAAAATCAAAATAGTTTTCTCTTTACCAAAATCGAAAAACGTTTGGTTAAATCTATACGATGTTCAAGGAAAATCCTTAGATTTGAGAGATTTTGAAGGAAAAACAGGGCGTAATGAAATGGAATATGATTTACAAAATTATCCATCGGGTGCGTATTTTGTCAATTTCCAAAGCTCTGAAAAACGGGAGGTTTTGAAGGTGATAAAGGTGAATTAGGGCAAAGAGGTTCAACTATGATTTATACGGGAATAAACGTTGGGGAGGTTTCAAACCTCCTCAACGTTCAAAACTGCCACATCATCCGTAAAAACTTCCTTTCATCCCATTATTGAACAATACAGCATCAAATCGACAATATTTGATGCTGTATTTATTTTTTAACCAAAACGTAATTTTTTAATTCACAAAACTATGTTCTTAATCTTTTTGGGTATTGTGGCTTTGATGGTCGGTTTCGCCATCAATACGCCCTCGCTGACGGTTGCTCGTTTTTCACGTCCTGTGAAAGTGGTGGGTGGCGTTCTCATTATTTTTGGTATGATATCTTCGGGAATCAAGCAAATTGATGCGGGTGAAGTGGGCGTACAGTCTTTATTTGGAAATGTGGGTCAATCGACTTTATCAAGCGGTTTGAACTTTGTTAATCCACTATCAAACGTTACGACTTTTGATATTAAAACGCAAAACTACACTATGTCTGCCATCCATGATGAGGGTAGCAAAGAAGGCGATGATGCCATTCGAGTTTTAACGGCGGATGGTCTGGAAGTGGTGATTGACTTAACCGTTTTGTACCGTCTAATTCCCGCCGAAGCCCCCAGGGTTTTGAGAGAAATTGGGGTTGATTATCAAGACAAAATTGTACGACCCATCACCCGTACTAAAATCAGAGATAATGCCGTTTATTACGATGCAGTGGCACTTTATTCAACCAAAAGGGATGAATTTCAGGCTCGAATTTTTAAGTCTATTGAGATGAATTTTAAGCAAAGGGGGCTTTTATTGGAACAACTTTTGGTGAGAAATATCAATCTTCCAACGTCCGTAAAACAAACCATTGAGTCAAAAATCAATGCCGAACAGGATGCACAAAAGATGCAATTCGTTTTGCAAAAAGAGAAGCAAGAGGCAGAACGTAAGCGAGTGGAAGCCCAAGGTATTGCCGATTATCAGAAGATTCTTTCAACGGGTTTGAGCGATAAACAGTTGCAATATGAAGCCATTAAAGCTCAGATTGAAATTGCCAAATCGCCCAATTCAAAGGTAATTATTATGGGTGGCAAAGGAAATACGCCGCTTATTTTGGGAAACAATTAATTTCGAGGTTCGTAGGTCAATGTTCGATTTTCGGAAAACAAAAAAGGTCAAAGAGAAATTTTCTCTTTGACCTTTTTTTATAAATACCTACTCACGAACATCAAGCATCGACCCACGTACATCGAACATCGAAAACCTATTTCGCCTGCCCACCCAAAACAAAAGCCTGAAAAAACTGGTCTAATTGCGGCATCACGTAGATTTCTGTTCGGCGATTTATCTTTTTGCTGGGTTCAGCACCAGTGTATTCTTTGGGCTGATATTCTGAACGCCCACCCGCAAACATTCTGTTGGGGGCAATGCCAAAACGATTTTGTAAAAGCCTGACAATGGTCGTGGCTCTTCGGGCAGACATATCCCAATTGTCTTTAACTCCATCGGCTGAAACCAGCGTATTATCGGTATGATTTTCTACTAAAACGTCCAAATCACGATATTCATTTAAGGCTTTTGCGAGTTTCTCAATAGTATTTTCTCCTTTTTGGCTTAGTGAAGCATTGTTATTAGCGTATAATATTTTATCAGCAATAGTAATGCACACCAACCCTTTTCTCACTTTCATATTCAAATCTTCCTCTGGAATATCGTTCATCAATCTTTTTAAAGAAACCATAAAATTGAGGTTTAGCGAATCCTTGCGTTGGAGAGCGGTATTGACACTTTCAACGTATTGACTTTGCTCGTTCAAAGCCTCCATTGATTGTCTGATATTTTCGGCTCCTGCCTTGGTCATCATCGTGAGGTCGGTCATTTTTTCCAATAACTTATTATTCGTTTTCTTCAAAAATTCCGTTTGTTCTTCCAAATTTTTAATATGCTTTGCTTTAACCATCAACTCTTTATCTCTGGATTTGGTGTTGGCTTCGGAGGTGGTCAAAAGTTTTTCACGCTCTTTTAAATCATTTTTAGCTTTGTTGATGGTGTTTCGAGAAGTGGCTTTGAAAGTCGAGTATTCATTTTGTAATTCTGTAAATTTCTTTTTGCTCACGCAGGAGGACGCAAGGAATACGCAAAAAGCAATTACGATAATTCTGTTCATAAAATTTTTCGTGGGTTATGATGGGACATAGCATTGGCTAAATTAGTCCTTCAAAAACCGTGCAAAAAATAAAAAGGTAAACAAGAAAATGAATTTCTTATTTACCTTTTTTTAGGAGTAAGGGATATGATAGGAATGGAGAAAAGAAACTGGGCTGTTCTTTCCCTTCTCCGTTCCTCTAATATCTTTTCTTCAAGTTTATTTCTGCCCCGCCAACATCTGAAAGAATTGGTCAAGTTTTGGGGTTACAATTATTTCAGTTCTACGGTTATTTCTACGCCCTAATTCACTGGTATTTACATCCTTGGGAGCATATTCAGAACGACCACCCGCCGTCATACGCTCTGGAGCAATTCCAAATTTAGACTGTAATAAACGGACAACCGAAGTCGCTCTTTTTGCCGATAAATCCCAATTATCAACCATCGAAGCCGTTGAAATGGGTACATTATCAGTGTGTCCTTCCACTAAAATATCTAACTCCTTGTGGTCATTAATTACCCTTGAAACTTTCTCTAAAACAACCTCTGCCTTTTGGTTAATCATCGCACTACCCGACTGAAAAAGCATTTTGTCAGAAATTGAAATATAAACTACCCCTTTCTTCACTTCCACCGTTACATCATCATCGTTAATATCAGCCAGTGAGCGTTTCAATGTCATTACCAACGCTAAATTTAAAGAGTCTTTTCGTTGAACGGATGAGTTCAAGTCTTTGATATATTTGCTCTGATCGTTCAAAGTTTCCAAAGATTTTTTAATGCTCTCCGCCCCCGATTTACTCACGATGGAGAGGTCAGACATTCTATCCAAAAGGTTGGTATTGGTCTTTTTTAAATAATCTACTTGGTCTTCTAATGCCTTGACTTGCTTGGATTTAGCATCCGCTTCGGCTTCTTTACTTCTTAACGTTGATTCAATTTCGTTCTTCGCTTTATCGCAATCACGGAGTTCCGTTCTCGCTTTGGCAATGCTGTTTTCTGAGGCAACTTTGAATGTCGAGTATTCTGATTGAGCTTCGGCTAATTTTTTCTTGCTTATACAAGACGACATAATAAGGATTGATGAGGCAAATAAAATGACTTTTTTCATATTTTGAGTATCTGTTTTGTGTTTTGTTATCTGTTTGTTAAGAACGAATTTAGGCTAAAAATCGTGCTTTTTGAATGTGTTTTATCGACAAAAGGCTAAATTTAAGCGACAATACTCATTGCGTGTCATGGACAATGAAGGCGAATTGTTGCACCGCTGTGTTACATAAACTAATCAAAACCTAACAAAAATTCATTTCCAAAATATTTGTTTCAGTAATTCCCTTTGTGTAATTTCATTTATGCAAAACCACAAAATGGATATGAAAAACTTAAACAATAAAGTCATCTGGATAACAGGGGCATCCTCTGGCATCGGCGAAGAATTAACAAAACAATTTGCTCAAGAAGGAGCAAAATTAGTGCTTTCGGCCCGCAGAGAAAGTGAATTATTACGGGTGCAGCATAGTGCAAATCTTACTGATAATCAAGTGCTTATCTTACCGATGGATATGTTAGAAATGGATTCTTTCCCAGATAAATTCCAGCAAATCATCGCTCGTTTTGGAGGCGTGGACGTGATGGTGTATAACGCAGGAATCAGTCAGCGAACTTTATTTTCGGAGATGTCTGACCAAGATGCCCAGCGATTAATGGATACCAATTTCACCAGCGTTGTGGCACTTACAAGAGTAGTTTTAACCCATTTTATCCAGAAGAAATCGGGTTCATTTTTAGTAACCAGTAGTGTTAGCGGAAAAATTGGAACGCCTTATCGAACCATGTATTGTGCCTCTAAACACGCTCTACAAGGTTTTTTTGATGGATTAAGAGGAGAAGTTTGGCGAGATGGTGTGCAGATTACAGTGGTTTGTCCTGGCTATATCAATACACCCATTTCGTTGAGTGCCATTGGCAAAGATGGAAATGCTTATGGCAAAATGGACGTAAACCAAGCCACAGGAATTCCCGTAACTGTTTGCGCTACAACCATGATAAAAGCCTTAAAATCAGGAAAACATGAAATTATTATTGCTGGTTTTAAAGAAACTTTTGGAACATATTTAAAAAGATTTGCCCCGAGTATTTTATGGTTATTTACGAAGAATTATTCTGTTAGTTCAGTTGAATAATTAAACCTATAAGGTTTCAAAAACCTTATAGGTTTGGAATTCAAATTAAATCACTTCTTCAAATACTTATCAAAAAAAACCGCTGAAGCCTTATATGCATTCACCCAATTTTGATGCAATAAAAACCCGTGAACTTCATCGGGGAAAATCAATTGCTCTACATGAACATTATTTTTTCGGAGAGCCTCCGCCATGATAACCGTTTCGTTGAAAGGCACATTACGGTCATCGTCGCCGTGAATCATCAATACGGGAGCTTTCCACGTTTTTACATAAGGCATTGGCGAAGATTCGTAGGCTATTTTTGCCCAATCTGCCCGTTTGGCAGCATCATAAGAAGGAATAAAATTTTTGACCACATTATTCCAATCATGCACCCCGTGAATATCCACACCCGCCGCAAATAATTCTGGTGCTTTTGCCAAACCCATTGCCGTCAAATAGCCGCCGTAAGACCCACCCCAAAGTCCAATTTTTGAACCATCGACATCTTCTCGATTTTTTAAAAATAATCCTGCACCCACCACATCATTGTATTCACTCGCCCCCGTTGCACCGTAGTTCAAGGCTTCTCTAAATTCCATACCATAACCAATCCCCGAACGATAATTTACCGCCAAAACCACATATCCCTGACTCGCCAAATATTGATTCATGGCGTATGCCTTGTGGTAATAATCGCTATAATTAAAACCCAGAAGCATCTGGCGGCGTGAACCACCATGAAAGAAAATAGCCGCAGGGTGTTTATCGCCAGCCTTGTGATTTTTAGGTAAAAATAATTGTGCAGGAATTTTCATACCGTCCGAAGCTGTAAGCATAACTGCCTGTGGTTGAACCAATTGTGAAGATGGAAAGTCCGAAGTAATCATTTCCGCAGCTAAATCTTTCAATTTTCCATCTGCCAAAATAATGCTCGGACGGGCAGGAGTTCGGGCATCTGAACGCAAGCAAAATAGCTGTCCATCGGGCATTTGGGCTGGCAACCACTCAATGCCTTGTCCCAACGAAATCTGTTTGGCAACACCACTTGCAGGCGAAACTTGCCAAATATGTCGGCGGTCAATATCGCCAGTATTTGCGTTGTAAATAATGGATTTTTTATCGGTAGAAAGCATCGCATATTCCACTTCGCCATCGTTGGGCGTTAATAATTTTCCCTCTCCACCGTTGGGTGAAACGCTGTATAGATGATTCCAATTATCGCCTTCGTAACTGAAAACCAAATAATTATCAGCCGTCCAAAATAAACGATTATCGGCAATCAAAGCATTCTCAAAAAAGGAACTTCCTCGACCATTTTTTGCCTTCCAAACTTCACGGCTTTTGCCCGTTTGCACATCCACCACCCGCACCGACCAAGGCAAACTTTCTCTTTCAGGACCAAAAATTAAGGCATCTTTTGAGAAGGGAACTCTCAGGAAACCCAAAGATTTTCCATCGGGTGACCACACGGGATCAATGTCTTTATCAAAGCTAACATCCAAAAATTTGATGGTTTTATTCGCCACATCGCACACACCCACGAAGCTGTGGTCATTACGCCCACTCACGAAGGCAAGCTGCAAACCATCGGGCGACCAACGAATTGAACTTTGTGAACCACGAGATTGAAAAAGTTTTTTGCCCGTAGCTTTTACACTGTCTAACCTAATTGTAAATACTTGTCCACCAGATAAATACGCCAATACATCGCCTTTGGGAGAAAGTTTTGGATATGTGCCATTGACAATTTTATGCAGATTTTTACCATCAATTCCCACCATGAAGATTGCTCTTTCCACACCCTCCTGCATTTGCATCGGATTCGGGATTTCTCCTGCCGAATTGTTTGCTCCACCTCTAATAAAAATGAGCGAATTACCATCATTAGTAAAAGTCAAACTATTGATTTCCTGACCGTTATCTCCTTCATAATTGGTAATTTTTCGAGGTTTATAATCAGGGGATTCTGCCACAAAAATATTCCGAGAACCCTGTTGATTAAACACCCAAGCCACTTTATTGCCCACTGGTGAAATTTTGAGTTCAGTAGGAAACGGAGCCGATAAAACCTGTTCAATCGTGAATTGGGCAAAGGTTTTGAGGGAAAGAAAAAGGAAAATAAAGAGGAAGTATTGTTTTTTCATGGGTTTGTTGATTTGGGCTTTTGGTATTTGCATTCCATTAATCTATTAATTAAAGTTACACAGAAATCGTAAATTCATTTCCATTTTACCTTAAAAAATGATAATTTAGAGCAAATAACAAACACATGAAAAAACAAATAATCACTCTCAGCATTTTATTGGTCATTTCGTCCATCAGTTTTAGTCAAAAACTCAGCCCAATTGAAGAGAAAATCATTGCCCAAGTCAATGCCCAATTTCCTCAAACCGAGGCACTTTTAAAAAAGGTGGTTAATATTAATAGCGGCACGCTCAACCGTGAGGGCGTGCGTGAAGTGGGGGCGGTTTTCAGAAAAGAATTTGACGATTTAGGCTTCAAAACCGAATGGGTTTCATTGCCAGATTCCCTCAATCGGGCGGGGCATTTGGTGGCAGAACGCAAAGGCACACAAGGCAAAAAACTCTTTCTGATTGGACATTTAGATACCGTTTTCGAGAAAGTTATGTCCTTTACGCCTTACACTTATCTGAACGATTCCACCGTTACGGGACAAGGAGTCAATGACATGAAAGGTGGCGATGTCGTATTATTAGCCGCCCTCAAAGCCTTGAAAGACAATGGCTTATTAGAAAATACTTCTCTGACTACCTATTTTACGGGCGACGAAGAAAGTGCAGGCAAACCCACCAGCGTAAGTAGAAAAGACTTCATTGAAAGGGCTAAAAAATGCGAAATTGCCCTTGCTTTTGAGACCGCCATTGGACTCAATACCGTTGCCACTGCTCGCCGTGGTTCGAGTGGTTGGAAATTGAACGTGAAGGGAATCATGGGACATTCATCCACCGTTTTTAGTCAGCAAGCGGGTTACGGAGCAATCTATGAAGCCGCCCGAATTTTGAATGATTTTAGAGAACAAATGAGTACCGAAAAATACCTAACCTTCAACCCTGGTTTGATTGTGGGCGGTTCAGAAATTAATGATAACCGAGAAGCCATCGGCAAAGACAATATTATTTCGCCCAGAGTAAGCGTTACGGGTGATTTGCGTTTTTTAACGGAAACCCAAAAGGAAAATGCCCGCTTAAAAATGAAGGAAATTGTGGCTAAAAACCTCAATAAAACCAAAGCCGAAATCACTTTTCAAGACGGAATCCCAGCGATGGAACCCACACCCGAAAACGAAAAAGTATTAGCAACTTTAAATCAAGTGAACTTAGATTTAGGTTTTGGCGAAGTAAAAGCGGGCGATCCAGGGTCGAGAGGGGCAGGAGATATTTCCTACGTTGCCAAATTTGTGGCTTGTCTGGACGGCTTGGGGGCATCGGGTAAAGGCGCTCATGCACCAGGCGAAACCATGAATATCAAAGAATTTCCAAAACTGATTCAGAGGACGGCAATTTTGATTTATCGGTTGACGAGGTGAGAGGTTTAAAGTTTCTCAAAAATCACCTTCTCATACAAGTCAGCCAAAGAGATTTCACAATCTAAAACTTTGATTGAAGCCTTTTCGCCATGTACCGAAACGTAAAGCCATTCATCCTCAACTCGTCTGTATGATTCAACTTTCATTTCTTTTTGAGAAACTATGACATATTGTTTTAAAGTGGGAATCGTTTGATAACGTTCCCACTTTTCAACATGATCGTATTCTTCGCTTGATTCTGAGATTATTTCAACCAGCAATGTTGGATTCAGTGTAGCCTTCATCGTTTTTTTATAAATCTTATAAATTGGCTCACCCTCAACCATTTGCAAGTCAGGATAAAAATACCGATTACCATTTTCAACGTATAGCAAACGGTTGCTTCCATACATTTTAAAATCAAGTTTACGATAAAATTGATTCAGAAAAAAACTAAAATTCAAGACTAATAATTCGTGAATGTCCGTTGCGTAACCCATATTTCTAATATATCCATTTAAGAACTCATACCGCTCCGTAGAATCGTCTTCATTAGCCAATTCTCTATCCAAATACGCATCCTCCGTCATTTTCACACGGATTTTCTTTTTTATTTCAATGATTTCGAGCATACCCTTTTCTTTTTACCAAAAATACATTTTTTTGTAGCATTATCAAAACATCTTATTGTCATTACCCTCCATCTCCAACGTAATCCTAAACCCATTTGACTTATCAATGCTCAGAACTGCCCCAATCCGTTTGGCTCTCATTTGCATATTAATTAGCCCTGTTCCGTCTGAGTTACTTTTTGAGGGCTTTTTTCCATCATCTTGAATCACCAGATAAAAATGACTATTTTGGTTTCTTAATAAAATCTTGACCTGCGAGGCATCCGAATGTTTGCAGATATTGGTGATGGCTTCTTTTAAAATTAGGTAAATATTCTGGCGTTTTTCGGGGTCAATAAATTTCTTGGGGTCTTCAATTTCTATCTTGAAAGTATGCTTAATGTGCTTCAAATTGAGATTTTTTTCGGTAAACGCCCTCATTCGGTCAATCAAATTTTCGTATTTATCTTTTCGACTATCAATCGCCCAAACGGTATCTCGCATCCGTTCCATCGCATCGTGGCTCATGTCCCTAATTTCGTAAAGGCTCGCTTTTTGGGGTTTGTTGGTCGTTAAAGCCAACATTTCCGACTGCATCGCAAGCCCCGACAAAATCGTGCCTACGTCATCGTGTAAGTTGCTCGAAATATTGATTCGGAGGGCTTCCAATTCTTTGAATTTCTGTAATTTTGATTGTACTCTAAATTGAATGAAATAAAAGATTGAGGTAACAAACGCACACAGATAAATCAGGTATGCCCACCAAGTTTGCCACCAAGCAGGGCGGATAGTAAACTGATAATCTAACTCTTTACTCAATTGCCCATCGTCATTGATGGCTCTGATTTTCAAGGTATAGTTTCCATCGGGTAAATTGCCATAAGTTGCTTCTGAACCGTTCGACATCGCACTCCAATTTTGTTGGTCTAAGCCTTCCAAAAAGTATTGATATTTTAGGGTTTGTGGCGTATTAATGTTGATGCCAACGAAGTCAAATGTGATAAAATTATTG
>JBBRMR010000073.1:0-25556 GCA_038230735.1 Cytophagales bacterium | reverse complement strand
TTGTTCGGGTAGGGTTGGAAGAATAAAATCTATTTGTTCAATTGTACTTTTAGATAAGCTTGGAACACCTCCTGCCTCGTTATACAACTTCCAATTAACTCTTTGAAATAGATTATAAACAAATTTTGGAATCGAATTATTGAATGAATGAGTGAAAAACAAAGTATCAACTGTCCAAATTTTTCCATTATAATACATAGGTTTATCAATTGTGCCTTTTCTCCCAATACAAACTGTTTCTCCATCGTACAAAAATTTATCTACTTTCGTCATTAATCCCCCTGTTCCAAAAACGGGTATATCTCCTAAACCTAAATGTTTATAATCTTTACCACTACCAATTTTTAGTACCTCCCCCAATTTCTTCATTTCCCAATCCCCTTTAAACTCAGAAAATCGCAAGGTTGGTTTATTTTTTTGATTTTCCATACTTTAAAAAGGTGTTTTGATGTTGAGTTCTTTACAAAAATTGGCAATGGTTTTATCAATGGCTTCCATGTCGGTATCCAGTGCCACCAATTCATCGGTAATGCCGTCAATATCAATACTTTCCTCCGCTTCAAAAGTATCCACGTAACGAGGGATATTGAGGTTATAATCATTAAGGACAATTTCGGCTAAACTTGCTTTTTTACTGTATTTCTCCAGTTCGGTACGGTTGCGGTAAGTATCAATAATTTTGTCAATGTCGCTCAAGCGTAAAACATTCTGCGTTTTTATCTTTTCAAAATCATTACTGGCATCAATAAATAAGACATCGTCAGGGTTTTCACGGCACTTTTTAAACACCAACATACACGTTGGAATACTGGTACCATAAAAAATATTGGCGGGCAAACCAATCACGGCATCCAAGTAATTACGGTTTTCAATCAAATATTTACGGATATGTTGTTCTGCTCCACCTCTAAACAAGGCACCGTGTGGCAAAACCACCGCCATTGTACCATTTTCCGCCAAATGATGAATCATGTGCTGGACAAAAGCAAAGTCCGCTTTACTACTTGGGGCAAGTTTGCCGTATTGGCTAAAACGGTCGTCACTCGTAAATAAAGGGTTGGCACTCCACTGAGCCGAGAAAGGAGGATTGGCAACGATGGCTTCAAATTGGAGGTCAATATGTTGTGGCCGCTCAAGGGTATCTTCCTGTTTAATGTCAAATTTACGATAATGCACCCCGTGCAAAATCATGTTCATCCGAGCCAAGTTATAGGTAGTACGGTTCATTTCCTGCCCGTAAAAATTGGTTACTTCTTTTACCTCTTTAGCAACACGGAGCAACAACGAACCCGAGCCACAAGTAGGGTCATAAGCACTTTTAAGTTTGGTTTTGCCCGTGGTAACAATCTTGGCAAGGATGGTACTTACTTGTTGTGGCGTATAAAATTCACCCGCTTTTTTGCCTGCACCACTCGCAAATTGACCAATAAGATATTCGTAAGCATCGCCCAAAACGTCCAGTTCAGTATCTTGGAGTTTGAAATCAATTTTATCAAGGTAGGCAAGCACCTTGGCAATAATTTCGTTTCTGGCTTCGGGCGTTCTGCCCAATTTGGTACTATTCAAGTCCATATCTTCAAAGAGGTTATCAAAATCCTCTTCGCTGTCAGTCCCCATCGTACTCAGCTGAATATTAGTCAGGATTTTTTGTAAATCCTCCAGAATGAAGTGGGTTCGGTCGTCGCTACGATTTGAAGCATCAAATATATCTTCTCCTCCATTGCCACGTTTTGCAACCTCGGTAAACAATTCTTCAGGTCTCAGAAAATAGCCTAATTTTTCAAGCGCCTCTTCGTGGAGAGCCTCCAATAATTCTTTGCTATCGGTTGCCGTAGGCGTTAATTCACGGAATTTTACTTTGTCTTGCTTGAGAATATCATTGGCAAAAAACTCCATTCTTTCACTCAGATATTTGTAGAAGATAAAACCTAAGATATAATCACGGAATTCGTCGGCATCCATTTTGCCACGCAGCGTATTGGCAATATTCCAGAGTTGTTGCTCTAAAATTTGTTTTTGATTTTCACTCATTAGATTTGGTTAATATTTTATGGAGGTAAATTTAAGGGTTTAAACTTATATGGTTGTTATTGATTATGGTTTATATTGGGCATTCGGGGTTATTATTAAATCCCTGTTGAATACATGGTTACAGCCAATTTGTATTCATTATCATAAGGCAATTGAAGTTGAGGGAGCATATCAGGAATTGCCAACGCCCAACTCACATAGTAGTAGGCGAGGATGTGGTAGCCTGAAAATGTTTTGCTTTTGATGGAGTTTATTCGGTACCCGTCTTTATTGGGATTGTAGCCTTGCGTGCCTTGGGTGGCTATTTCAAAGGCGATTTTCTGGATTTCTGCTTTTGGTTTACCTTCAAAGAATTGTAGTGCCTCAACCATGAACATGACGACCGCCATATTTACCCCAATTTCTTGTTCTGATTTTTGGAATTTATCAAACTCCCTTTGCTTGTAAGGGTCGTTGGATTCTAAATCGTAGGGGTCGTTCTCGATTGACGTTAAGAGGTTGTCGATATTTGTCCTTTTGTTTCGGTACTCATTTTCGTTGATGAGTTCAAAGTTCTTGTCAACTTTTAAATCTTCCGCCCAGTGCAAAACCAGTTCGTACTCTTCTGCGGGTTCTTTGTCTTCTCGGTATTGCAGGTATTCATCGTAGAAATCGGTCGCCAATTTTAACTCGCTTGGGGTAGCTTTAAAATCTTTGATAAAATCTACACCGAATAGTTCTTTGAATTGGATTGCGTTTAAAAGATTATAGACTTTACTTTTAGCGATAAGGTCTTTGGGGGATAAGTCAACTATTTTTTTGTCAGTAACGGCTTTCAATCCTTCCTGCAACAAAGTGTACAGTGAAATAAATTGGAAAGGTCTGAGGTCTGAATACTCATTATAGAGAAAGTTCTCAATGAATAAGTCGATGGGGGTATTATAAATTTGGCTGTTCATGCCTTGGAAAAGTTTTGAACAGTATTCTTCAAGGTACTGATCAGAAATTCCCATGGTGCTGAATTTCTTGATGGTTGGTTGAATTTCTTTGATGAAATCGGATTTGTGTTGTTGTGTTGAAGTGAAGAGTTGGTTTAAGTCCACTTTTCTGGCTTCGATGACAAAATCTAAATGCACCAATTCGTGCATAATGAGGTGTTCGACGGCAGCATATTTGGGTTTATACCTGACGATGTGGGTCTCTCTATCGTAGTTTTCGGCAAATTCAATTTTAGCGGCCGCAGGTATTTCTTCATCTTGAACGATGTCAATGATTCTATCTCCCGCAAATTCAAGTTTATGGCGGTATTCGGTAAAAATCTTCTTGCCAATATCGCTTACAATAATTTTTTGGGCAATATCAAACGCTTGTTTGACAGCGTTTTGGTAAAAAGCATCTTTGTTTTTGGTTAGTTTGATGGCTTGAATGGTACTGTTGAAAGCAGGTTGTAAGTCTGATTCCAACTCAGCAATCATTCCTAAAGCGAGATGGGTATTGGGGTATTGGTCGTTAATTTTTAGGGCTTTCTCAAAATAGTTTTTGGCTTCTTCCAACTTGCCTTGTTGCATGAGGTGGATGCCAATATTGCCAATGGTGATGTAGTCTTTGGGATTGGCGATGAGTGCTTGGTCGTAATACTTCATGGCCGTGGGAACATCTTCTTTGAATTTGGCAAAGATGTTTCCCATCATGAGTAAAGCCCAACCGTTTTTGGAATCCCAGCGTAAAGCATCAATTAGATAGTTTATGGCTTCTTCTTGGTCTCCTTCGTCGGATAGTATTTGTCCCATTATTCGGTGGTATTCCGAGTTTGTTGGATTTTTTGCAATAAGATTTTTTAGGATTGGTTTTGCCTCAGCGTATTTTCCTTTTTCGCACAGGGCTACAGTCTTTTTGTAGTCGGCTTCCTGTGAGATAATGGTTGGGATGTCAATTTCTATTTTTACCCAATCATTTTCAATGGTTACTTTTGGTTTGTAGGGTGCATAAGTGTAGTATTCTTGTAATATGCTGATAATCAGTATATTACCCCCCCCCATTTTCGTTATTTCAGGAAATATAGTAAATAAAAAGTCGTCTATTTTGTGTATAATTTGCATCTAATTTTAATTCTTGAATTTTATAATGTCTCTTTTAATCCTTGTATGGCAAATAAGTCAGTATCGGTAGCTCGTATTCATTGTTACGACTGTGATATTTTACAATTTCAAAAGACAAAGTTTTCGTATCAAACTCTTTTAGATTAAGAAAAATTGAGTCAACAATATTGCTTACCAATACAAACATAACATACCTACCTATCAAAACCAAATAAGTTTATTGAGGACAAACCTCGAAAAAAAAGAGCCAAGTCCAAGACTCAGCTCCATTTTTTATTTCACCACCTTCACCAATTTCAAAACCTTTTTTATCCTTTCCGATTTGTCCGTTTTGGCTTGTAGGAATAGCAATTCGTTTAGTTTTCCTTGTCGCCAAGTTTCTATCATGTCGGCGTAATGCGGGCTTCCTGGGTTGCCCGATTGTCCGCCTGGATATACGCCGTAGCCTTTTACGGTGTTGCCCTTGCCCAATTGCACCACCATTCTCCACGATGGTCCCGTGCGTGCAGTTGTGGCGTTTACGATGCCCGTGCCTCCGCCAATATTTACTTCATTGGTACTCAATGCTCTCAATGCCTTGCCGTCTTGGTCTAATAAATGGCGGATACCGGTGGACTTTTGTTTTTCCCAAGCCCATGCTGAACTCATTTCAGACTTTCTCCAAATCTTCAAACTATCTAAAGAAGCCGTCAAAGCACGGCTTGTCAATTCCTCCAAGGTCTCCACCTTGTCCTTCGTTGAAACATCATCAAACCATTTAGATGTTGGCTCTTTTCGCATCAATTCCACCGTTTTATCCATCGTTGGATATTTCATCGGGATATTTACATCGTAGCCAAAATCATCTTTCCAAGTGTATTCATAGAGATTATTTGACCACGTTTCAAAAATGGTCGGAGCAATTTCGGCGGGGTCATTTTTCTTGCTCCACGCCTGCAAAACCTTGATGGCAGCCGCTTGCGGAGGCGTTGGCGTTTTCACCAGAGCAATCATATTGGCTAAAATTCCGTCCGCATTTAGGTTATAATTGTCATTCTGCAATTCTCGCAAACTATCCACGGTGGCACTCGTCATTCGCTCCAAACGCTGATTGATGCGTCTGCCACGTTCAGAAGGGGCAAATTCCCAGTTGATATAATAAGGGTAAGCGGGGTCGGTGGACGACTGATTTGCCGAACTCAAAAAACCTCGGTACGGATTCTTGGCGTGGGGATTGTGGGCGTGCGGAATAAAACCCTGCCAATCTGCATTTTTATCCGAGCCATCCAAGATATATTTTCCTTGCTGACGGGCTTTCAAGGGGAATTTTCCGTTTACCCACATCGCAATATCACCTTGATTACTGGCAAAAATAAAGTTTTGGGCGGGGGCAGAATAAAAGCTCAAAGCCTTTACATAATCCGCATAATTTTTGGCACGATTCAACTGATAAAACGTAACCAATTCCTGCGATTTATCGTGGGCAATCCAACGCAAAGCATGACCCGTAGGAATGTTTTTCTTGAAAGGTTTTTGGTTATCCAAATACACAATCGGTCCGTGGTGCGTAAATAAAACCGTATCCTGAACGTCTTTGCCGCCTTTTATTTTGAAAATTTCAATATGGCGTTCAATTTTTTTCCATTGGCTATCGTGCCAATATTCATTCATGTTGGCATCCTTGAATTTCACTTCGTACCAATCCACCACGTCCGCCCCCACGTTGGTAACGCCCCAAGCAATATCACGATTGAAACCGCCAATCACGTTGGGCGTGCCAGGCATCGTAGCCCCGTAAACATTAACATCGGGACCCACCAACTGAGCCTGATACCAGATTGAGGGCAAGCTCAAAGTGAGGTGTGGGTCGTTGGCTAAAAGCGGTAAACCAGTTTTAGATTTTGAACCATCAACCACCCAATTATTCGAACCAATGCCTTTATCACGCTCCTGAGAGGCATTTAGGCTTCCTCTTCCCACAAAATCGGCGGGTGCTTTGGGCAGAGGAAGGGGCGTAAAATCTCGAGAAGTACCTTGTGGAATAATCGGGCTTTCTTCAAAAGGATAATTGGGAAAAAGTTCTTCGGCGGTTTTTTTACCGTACTTTCTGAGGATATTGGTCATTCGCAAATCATCCGTTCCCGAAGCCAATACGAAGGACATATTTTTCAAAAATAAAGCACTTTTGATAGGCAACCAAGGTTCGGGAGCGTAGCCCAATAATTTATATTCTACGGGATAATCACGGGGTTTTAGTTGGTTAATGTAAGCATTAACGCCATCAGAATATGCCTCTAATGACACCTTCGCTTTGGGGTCTTCCATCATGCCCGCCAAGGAACGTTCAGCACCATAAACCGAACCCATTTTGCGATTGTAACGGTCTGATTCTAAGGCTTTTTCCCCCACAATTTCCGTTAAACGTCCTGCTGCATAATGCGTTTGAAATTCCATTTGCCAAAGGCGGTCTTTTGCCGTAACGTAGCCCTGAGCCAAGTATAAATCATGGTCATTATTAGCAAAAATGTGGGGGATTCCTACCTCATCGTATTCAACGGTAACTTCGTCTTGCAAACCAGGAATTTCTAAGGAACTTTCCGTGGCATCTCCTTCAGGGTTGGGCTTTTCACCGTTTACCCAAAAACCCGTAAATGGATTGAGGAACGAACCAAAGGCGGGAGCACCTTTAATACTGGTATTGAGGACATAGCAAAGAGCAACCGTAAAGGCAAGCGTAAGAAGGGCTTTGACAAATTTCATGGTTTTATTTTTTTAGTAATTTTGTACCAAATTAGGATATTTTTTGATTATTTAGGGAGTATTTCGTTAATAAAAAATTTAGAAGTTGAAATTACGAGTTGATTTGTTGGAAATTGTCTGGGCGACCCTGCCTGAATTTGGATTCGTTAAATCTTCCAATTACCATTCACAATAATATATTTTGAACCTTCCATAAACTTCATTATTTTTACGCCCTAACCCAAGACATCACAAATCAAAACAAAATCCTTCGGTGGGTATGAAGGAATAGCAAAAGCATGAAAATCCTTAGAATTGTACTCGTCATTTTGGCTGTTTTAGCCTCCGTAGCTGTATTTTTTAGATTTTATTATACTAAAACTTTTAGTCCATCTTCTACGGCAGAGTTTGATAAAAATGGTTTGCGAGTTACGGTAGATTATTGTCAGCCTTCTAAAAAAGGTCGTATGATTTTTGGGGAAGAATCAGCAAAGGCATTAGTCCCTTTCGGCAAATGGTGGCGTACAGGAGCAAATGAAGCCACCGTGATTAAGTTTTCTAAGGATGTAAATTTTGGCGGAAAGCCCTTGAAGGCAGGTACTTATACCTTGTTTACTATTCCGCAGAAAGATAATTGGTCAGTTATTATCAACGAAGAAGTAGGACAATGGGGACTTTCTTATGACGAAAAGAAAAACATTTTGAGCGTCCCCGCTCCTTCAACTCAAACCAGCGATTCTGCCGAACAATTTAAAATTGATTTCGCTGAACAAGTAGGTGGAACTGATATGATTTTGCATTGGGACACTACGCAGGTAACAGTGCCGATACGTTAATTCTTCACCAATTTCAACACTTCCTCCGCAATCTCCCTTGCCGCTTCTGGTTTAGCTAATTGGTAGATATTTTTACTTAGAATTGCCTGTTTATCAGCATTTTGTAGTAAAGCAATCGTAGCCTTTACTAAGGTTTCACGGGCTTCAAAGTCTTTTACCAACAGGGCAGCGTTGTTTTTTACCAAACTCGTGGCATTCATGGTTTGGTGGTCTTCGGCTGCCGTTGGTAGGGGTACTAAAATGGAAGGTTTGGCGGCAAGGCATAATTCAGAAACGGATAATGCCCCCGCCCGTGAAACTACCACATCCGCCACGGAATATGCTAAGTCCATTTCATAAATAAAATCAGAGACGAACACCTGACCATCAAATACTTCTGCCGTTTTTCTGGCACGGTCAATGTATAATTTTCCAGTTTGCCAAACTACCTGATAACCCGCCCCAATCAAGTTAGTCAATCCCGCATCAATGGCTTCATTAATGGTTTTTGCTCCCTGACTTCCCCCAATTACCAAGACCGTTTTTTTGCCCGACATCAAGCCAAAATGATGAATAGCTTGCTGACGTTTGGAACGAACTTCCAAAATATCTTTCCTGACGGGATTACCCGTCATTTTGATTTTCTCCTTGGCAAAGAAGGCTTCCATATTCGGATAAGCAACGCAAATTTTTTGGGCTTTTTTGGCTAAAAATTTGTTCGTAACCCCCGCATACGAGTTTTGTTCTTGAATCAGATAAGGAATTCCCATCATGGAAGATGCCAATAAAATCGGTCCAGAGGCATATCCGCCTACACCCACGGCTACATCGGGCTTGAAATCTTTAATAATACCACGGGCTTCGGACAAACTGGCAATGAGTTTTTTGGGGAAACTCAAATTTGCCAACAAATCAGAACGGTTGATACCCGCAATGGGCAAACCAATGATTTCATAACCCGCCTTAGGAACTTTTTCCATCTCCATTTTTCCCTCTGCTCCCACGAAAAGAATTTCGATGGCAGGATTAATTTCCTTTAAAGCATTGGCAATGGCGATGGCGGGGTAAATGTGTCCGCCCGTTCCCCCGCCCGAAATGATGACTTTTGGCATATAATTCAATTGTTGAGGTTTGAATTGTTGAATTATTGAAGTTTTCGCCCCGTGGTTAATGTCCCCACCAATCACAAAACCGAATCTCGCACTTTATCTTTACTTACTGATATAATAATTCCAATCATTGCTCCCGTAAAAAGTAATGAACTTCCTCCCATGCTCAATAGTGGTAATGGTTGTCCCGTTACCGGTCCCAATCCTGTTGCTACGCCCATATGTACCATTGCTTGAATGACCAAACTGAACGTTAATCCAGCCGATAATAACCCTCCGAAGGCTCGTCCTGAACTGTCCACGGCTTTCATCCCTCGATACAAAAACCAGAGGTAAAGTATCAAGACGACCATGCCACCAATCATGCCCCATTCTTCGATGATGATAGCGTAAATAAAGTCGGATTCTGATTCACTTAAAAAATATCGTTGCAGACTTTTCCCCGGACCTTTGCCTATAATACCACCATTGGCGATGGCGAAAAAACTCCTATTTATCTGAAAATCTTCGTTCTGTGCCGCCTTCTTTTTATCTTTCGTTCCTGTTAAGCCCTTCGAGAAATTAATGATACGATTACGGGCAGTTTCGATACGAGTTCCTTTACCTGATATCACTAAAATTGCTCCCGCAAAGATAATTCCAAGCAATGCTATGCCTAAAAACTTGCCTGGCACACGACCAATAAACATCAATAAAAAGCAAGTGGCGAACAGTAAAAGTGAGGTAGAAACGTTTGTGAGGGCAATGGCAATACAAATAGCGATGATTTTGAAAATCATCGGAATCATATCTGCAAAGGTATAATCAAGATGCTGGCGTTTGGCTAACATGAATGCCAAATTGGTAATTAGCGATAGTTTGGCAATATCAGAAGGCATAAAAGTCATATTACCCACGTGAATCCAACGATTAGCGTGGTTGTGTCCTTGCTCAAATTTGAAAGCATAGAGCAGTAAAATTACGGAAAGCCATACGCCAATATTAGAAAATGCGGCAAGGCGGTGATAGTCTATTCGATGAAAAAGCCACATTGCCCCCAAGCCTATACTCATGTAGAGGATATGTTTGAGAACCATGAAAACAATACTCCCGCCCTGCACGGCAAGTTTCCCCGAAGCACTGGAAACCACCACAATACTGATGAGAGAAAGAGCCGCAATCACCGTCCAGATTTGGTAATCACCTTTAAGATTTTCTTTAAGCCAGATATTCATGTCTTTTATTGTTTAAGCGTGTGCCTCCAACCATTCTTCTCCATTTTCATAAATTTCTTTTTTCCAAATCGGAACAACTTGTTTCAAAGTATCAATCAACCATTCGCAAGCCTCAAAAGATGCTACTCGATGGGGCGTGGAAACGGCAATCACTACTGCCACATCGCCAATTTGCAATATGCCTTTGCGATGCACCATCACAATTTTCTCAATTTCCCAACGCTCACGGGCTTGATTAGCGAGTTCTTGCATCTTCTTTATCGCCATCACATCATACGTTTCAAATTCTAATCTGACAACCTCTTTGGCATTATTATGATTGCGAACTGTACCAATAAAAACATTAATTGCTCCTGCTCGCTCCGACTGGGCAGCATCAATACAAGCCTGGATATCAATGGGTTGTGCGGATATTTGTATCATATTTTTAGTTATTTCTCCATCTCCACAAAAGAATATTTAACGGAATGTTTTTCGTCTGTTTCAAAATCTTCACGGTGTGTTTCTTTCCAGATTGTTTTATCAATTTTGGGAAAGAAAGTATCTCCTTCATAAGCGTAATGTACTTCGGTGAGGTAAATTTTATCAACTATGGGCAACGCTAAACGATAAATTTCTGCCCCGCCAATGATGAAAGCCTCCTCAGTTTCTATCTTTTTCGCTTCTGAAATGGCGTTTTCTAAGGAACTGACTGTGATACAACCTTCTATTTGAAAGTCAGTATTCCGAGAAATGATGATGGACGTTCGGTTGGGTAAAGGCTTGCCGATGGAATCAAAAGTTTTACGACCCATGATGATACAATGCCCCGTAGTGAGGCGTTTGAATTGCTTCAAATCATTGGGTAAATGCCAAATTAGCTGGTTATTATTACCAATTACACCGTTTTCGGCAACGGCTACGATGAGGGAAAGTTTCATTTTTTTAGTAAGGATTTACGTAAAATTAAAACATTTGAAGCTAAATCCCGCATAAGTTCCTTGACATTTTTACATATTTAATCCCATTTTTTAACCAATATTCCGAAACGATTTATAAACCAAATTTTTCACAAAATTGGTTATTCTTATACTGTTTGGCTCAAAATTAATCCATACATCGTAACTCATAATTACCACACGCTTTGATAAATCATTAAAATTTCAGAAATTTGTGATTCCTTCCTTTGCTTACAAAATAATCCGCCCATTATTTCACGTTATTATTTTAAAAGCAATCCCATGAAAAGTTTTCAAATCATCGCATTTATTGGTCTGTTGAATATCAGCATGATGGCTTGTTCCGAGAAAAAAGACACGCCCGCACCAACAACGCCTGTAACTGCAACGCCCACGACCGCAACGCCAGTAATTGACCCCATCACGCCAAAACCTACCGTATCATTTTTCAACGACCCCGTGATGAAAAAAGCCAATTTAGTCTCGCTCAGTTTTGCCGATGACCAAACGCTTTTTGCCTTCGGAAATGACAACACAAAAGGTTATCTTTTCAAGAGTATAGACTTAGGGAAAACGTGGGCAGAAATAAATTTTAATAGCACTAATGCTGTGATGCGTTCGGTAAATTTTAAGGATGCAAAAATGGGCGTTTTGAGTGGTAAAAACGTATTGGGAACAACCGATGGCGGGGCAACTTGGCAAGTCATTTCCCGACCCACCGATGCCACCCAAGCGAGTTATCCCAAAAATACGGAGGGCTTTGTCTTAAAGCAATTTTATGACGCTTTTCACAGCAGAGAATATACCGAACTGCACTATGTAAACACCTCCAATTTAGCCCAAACCAAATATGAAACCCTTTTTGGCTACATGAGTGGTGTGCATTTTTTGAAGGAAAAAATCGGAATGTTAGTCGGAACTTATGGTTTAATTTACGTCATAAACATAAAATCTGATGGGAGTTACGACTACATCGATCCCGTCCGTCCCGTTACAGAAAGTTTGCTTTCGGTATTTTTAATCAATGATAAAAAGGCTTTTGTGGGAGGGAAAAATAGTACGTTTTTGAAGACCATTGACGGTGGAGAAAACTGGACAATTCTGAAAAATGGAGTAATAGGAAATGTATTAAAATTAGCTTTTCAAAACGAGAATTTGGGCTATTCTATTGTTGAAAATGAAGGTAAAACATTGTTGTATAAAATTGAAGATTCAGGAGTAAAATGGACAAAAATTGAAACCCCAGAGACGGCAGTTTTCAATGATTTACGGATAAATTCTTCGGGAAAAGCAGTTGCTGTTGGGAAGGATGGGGCGGTTTACTTGTTTTGAAGAAGTAAAAAGTTGATGAGTAAAAAGTTCATGAGTAAAAGTAAGGATTTTACTTATAGACTCATCAACCCTAAACTCATCAACTCCAAAACTACTTAGGCATCAAAACCGTGTCAATCACGTGAATAACGCCATTACTTGCTTTCAAATCTGTTGCCGTTACGGTTGATTTTCCACCTTTTGCATCCATCAGAACTACTTTGCCATCTATAATAGAAGCCGTCAATGTGCCACCGCCAACGGTTGGCAAACTCGCTTTTCCATTACCAGCCGTGATGGCTGACATTACCGAAGCGGCATCTAAATTTCCAGAAACCACGTGGTAGGTTAAGATTCCTCCCAATGTTACCATATTTTCTGGTTTCAATAAATTATCCACCGTACCTGCGGGCAAATTGTCAAACGCTGCGTTGGTGGGGGCAAATATTGTAAACGGTCCCGAACCTTTTAGCGTTTCCACTAATTTTGCTGCCTTCACCGCCGCAACAAGCGTAGTATGGTCTTTTGACCCCGCCGCAACATCAACTACATCTTGTGCCATTACATTCATGGCAAAAAAACTTGTTGCCAATAGCAACAATAACCCTTTCATTTGTTTCATACTTTTTTCTAATTTAGGAATGAGTTAATAATTATTTAATGCCTGAAAACTTAGGCTACGATAGAACGTTATGTATTTATAATTGTTTAATTTTTTGGGTAACATGATTAGGTGAGGGTTGAAGTAAAACCATATTAATTTTGATAAATAACAGGATTCAAATAAGTATCAATCACCTTCCCAATCTCTGCCCCAGGACACCACACTTCCCAATCTTTTTGTTGATTTTCATTTTCTGGTTCTTGCAAAATCATGTTGCTATCCATAAAAATTACGGTCATTACTTTACGGGTTTCTGTGGTTTTATTTGCTCCCGCCCGATGAAAAACCCAGCCCGAATGAAAACTAACTTCGCCCAAATCAAAGGGTTCAACAACGTGTTTAAAATCGGTAACTCGCAGTTTTTGCTGAATAATATTTTCACTCTCATCGCTGATAGAAAGTTCCCTACCTTCCACAATTTGATGACTACCCGCACTGAATTCCAAAGGTCCCATTTCCAAGGGAATCTCTTGCAAAGGAATCCACGCCGTAATGGTTTTGTCGCTGGCAAGGGGCCAATAATACTGGTCGCCGTGCCACGGAGTAATACCACCACCACCCTCTTTGAAAAGGGCTTGGTCGTGGTAAATTCTTACGCCTTCGGTTTGCATCAAATCAGCGGCAATTTTACCCAATCGTTTACTGAAAACAAATTCCTTGCAGGTTTTATCTTCTCGCCACAAATTAAAAATCTGCAAAAATGCTTTGCCGTAAGTATCTCTTTGGTCAAGGGGTTTTTCTTGGGCGTTTAATGCTGCCACTTTATCGCTAATTGCCTTGCCGTAAAAGGCTAACGTAGAGGCATCAAACACATTTTTGAGTTTGATGTATCGGTTTTTTTGGAAGAAATCTATGGCTTCTTGCGTAAGTTGATAAGGTTGGTCAAGTAAATTATTCATGAATATTTTAATTATTTTTTAGAAATTTCTATGTATTTACACCGATTCATTTGACTTGTTTTTAGTAATTTAGATTTGAAAATCAAGCAATCATACCCATTTAATTGAGCAGTTTTAATAAAAATATACTCAAAAGTAGTTTTACAAAATGTAATAAAATTTTAATCTTTTATGAAGGCTTTATATTCCTCGTATCTTCGCAAATAAATTAAACCATAACCACCCATGTTCAAAAAAATAGTCCTCTTTTTCAGTATTTCATTACCACTTTCATCATGCGTAGGCGTATATGTGCCTTCCACGAACACGGGTTCATCCATACCCAGACCTACCTCACCAGCGGTGCAAACCAAAGTAGCCTCCAACTTCCCCGAAGGCTTCGATGGGGCTTCCAAAAGTCGTTATGAAGGGGGGAATATTACCGTTTCGTCGGGACAATGGTATTTGGACAATGCCATTATGGGCGGGGCTGAAAATGACCAAAAGAATGGTACAAAAGCGGTCAGAATGAAGGAAACGGCGAAATTGACCATGAATTTTGACTGCCCCAACGGTATTCAACAGGTGCGTTTCAAGTACGGAGTTTATCAATTGGACAAATCCAGCACCTTTGAATTATGGATTTCGACTAATGCTGGTAATTCTTGGCAACAGATTGGAAACAGCATAACGGCATCCGAAAAAGCTTTACGTGATGCCTTGTTTAATGTAGATATAAGCCAAGCCGTCCGCATCGAAATTCGTAAAACCGATGGTTCAGTAAATCGGTTAAATATTGATGATATTACGGTAATAACTTATGGAAATGGTGGTGGATATACGCCTACACCCGTTGAAAATGGTTCAAATGTAGCAAGTAGGGATGATAATTTGGGTTTGGGAAATCCATCAAATGCCCTTGAAAATACTTCTTCTTCGGATAATTTTTTGATGGTAAAAACTGCCTATACCCTTTCTTACAACAAAAATAAGGGTACTGCCAACTGGGTTTCGTGGCATTTGAGTACGGCTTGGAAAGGTGAAACGGCACGCCAAAATGATTTCCGTCCTGATTCATCTTTACCCAATAATTGGTACGAAGTAAATCCAAGAGATTATGCCGATACGGGTTTCGACCGTGGACATCTATGCCCCTCAGACGACCGTGATGGCGGTTTGGAGGATAATCAAGAAACATTTTTTATGACCAATATGACTCCCCAAGCTCCCGACCACAATCGTGGAATTTGGAAAATCTTAGAAGATTACGGCAGAATTTTGACCCAACAAGGCAATGAAGTGTATATCATGGCGGGAACGATTGGACAGGGCGGCACAGGGGCAAATGGTTTTGCTAATACCATCGGAAGGAATAATAATATCACCGTTCCCGCATCGCTTTGGAAGATTATTGTGGTGTTGCCCATCGGACAAAATGATGTGCAGAGAATTAACGAAAATACCCGTATTATTGCCGTAAATATTCCCAATCAAAATTCAGTCGGGGCGAATAGTTGGAAGAAATATAGAGTGTCCGTTGATGAATTAGAAGCACTGACGGGTTTTGATTTTTTATCAAACGTTCCTACTGATGTTCAGGCGATTATTGAAGCGAAAGTTGATAAATAGTTGAAAGTTTACCCCTGCATTTTACTCAATTTTTTATAGAAACCTTCCTCCAAATTCAACAGCGTTTCGTGCGTGCCTCTTTCAATGATTTTGCCTTGATGAATCACTAAAATTTCATCCGCATTCTGAATCGTGCTTAGTCTGTGGGCAATGACTAAAGTTGTGCGGTTTTTCATAAGATTAGAAAGGGCTTCCTGCACCAATTTCTCTGATTCAGTATCCAAAGCCGAGGTTGCTTCATCCAAAATCAGGATGGGCGGATTCTTCAAAATGGCTCTGGCGATGCTCAAACGTTGGCGTTGTCCACCCGATAATTTTCCCCCACGGTCGCCAATCAAGGTATTATATCCGTCTTGAGTTTCCATGATAAAATTATGGGCATTGGCAATTTTTGCGGCTTCGATTATCTCATTTTCAGTGTGTTGCGTGCCAAAAGCAATGTTATTAGCAATGGTGTCATTAAACAAAATAGACTCCTGCGTAACGATACCCATGAGGTTACGGAGAGACTCCTGAGTGATGTCCCGAAGGTCTTTTCCGTCAATCAAAATTTGCCCATCGGTAGGATCATAAAATCTGGGTACTAAATCCGCAATGGTTGATTTGCCACCACCCGACGAACCCACCAAAGCAATGGTTTTGCCCTTCGGAATTTTGAAGATAATGCTATCAATTACCTTCGTGCCTAATTCATACCGAAAGGAAACGTTTTTGAATTCAATTTCTTGATTAAATACTTGAATTTCAGTAGATTGTGGTGAATCCTGGATGTCTGTAGGCGTATCAATCATGCCTAAAATACGTTCGGAAGCTGCCACGCCCCGTTGAATTCCAGATACGGCATTAGCAATTTCCTTGGCGGGGCGAGTTACCTGCGAAAACAAAATAATATAGGTAATAAAACCCGATGCCGACATGGTAGAATTACCTCCCAACACCAACGAACCGCCATAAATCATAATGCCCGTAACGGTGAGAACCCCCAAAAATTCAGTCAATGGAATTTGGGCTTGTTGGCGGTAACTCATTCTTAGCCAAGAAGCAAAATAGCCCTGATTCTCGTTTGCAAAGCGTTTTTTGATGAAATTCTCGGCATTAAATCCCTTGACTACCCTCATTCCACCGAGGGTTTCATCCAAAATGGTAAATAAATTACTCTGTCTCTGTTGCACTTCTTGGGCATCTTGAAGGAGTTTTTTATTGACCGAAGTAATCAATAATCCCGCCACGGGAATAATCACTAAGGAAAATAAGGTCAGTTGCGTAGATTGATAAAATAAGGCAAAAAAGAAGCCGATGAAAGTAAAAATTTCCTTGAAAAGTGCCGAAAATGCCCGACCCACCGAGTTTTCAATTTCTTGAACATCGGTAGTGATATAAGAGATAAGATTGCCTTTACGTTCATTCGTAAAAAAGCCTAAATGAAGGTGTAATGTTTTTTCAAAAACAGCCTTACGAATCGCTAAAACGGTTTTTCCTTTAAATTTTTCAATCACTAAGGCGGATAAGAATTTGAAAGAATTTGCTAAAAATACCGACCCCAAAATCACCCCCGCCACAAACCAGAGGGCTTGAATTTTACCTTTTTTAATCGCCATTGTGGTCAAATAATGATTGAAAAGATTAATAAAATATTCAATAGAAAAATGATATTCGGGCTTGGCAACGAGTGTAACGGCTTTTTCGCTAAAAAGTACCTCCAATAGAGGCTGAATCAGAGCAAAATTCAAAATTCCGAAGATACTGGAAAGAATGGATGCAATAAGGAAAGGGAAAAAATAGCCCTTGATGGGGGCATAAGCAAGAATGCGAAGGTATGTTTTCAAGTATTTTTTATCTACAAATTTTAATTCGCAAAGATACGGATTTCAATTAGATGTATAAGATTAAGCCAATTTTCTAATCTCGTAATAATCACACACCTGCCAACTCTTTGACAATACTTTTCAAACTCAATAAAATATGAAAAATTGTTAAAACTTCATCAGACGTTGCATCATATCCCTGACTCAAAGCGTAATTTTTACCATCTAAAGCCATAAATGTCCAAAATTTTCCGATTACCTAACAACTATAAATAGGGCTTTTATTGTCGTTCAGACTTTGTCCAACCAACATTCCCCCTAATGCCTGTGCGGCAGGATGCCCGTTTGGGTCGATTCCCTTTTTATACCAAGCAACGTTGCACTCTTAAAAACAGAAGTACGGAATTTCTGACTCTCTTCGCCCTTTGGCTATCATGCCATCTGGAATGACGTTGAGTTCGATTTAGCCAATGGCGGCTATGATAATACGTTTCCCTACTTTTTCACCGAGTGTGAAATTGTCTCCACCAATTCTCCTCTTGCCATTTTTTCGGCTTTGTCAAATTGCAATAAGGCTTTTTGGAAAGTATCATCATATTGAGACATCACTTGGGCGTACTCATTATTTAAACCATCTGATGCTTTGCGTTGCCATACATTACGGGCGATATACGCCTTCAATTGTGCCTTGATGTAGGGCATCGAACGCTCGTAATCTCTCACTCGCATCTTCACATTGGCTTGTTTTGCCAACTTCTGAATTTCGAGCATCATCGCATCACTTACCACAAAAAACTTGTTAAAGTCCTTGAAAGTGAGTTTTTCTAAGGATTTTATGTTGTCGTTAGTATAATTTAAGGCAAATTCACGGATGATATTTTTGCCCCACAAATCGCTTAAATATTTGGTGAAATAGGTGGTATCACGGGCTACGAATACATCGGGTGTGATGCCTCCGCCTCCGTAAACAGTACGTCCACCAAAAGTTTTAAATTTTAGTTTTTCGTTAAATTTGATGCTATCGGCACTAAAAAATTCGCCACTTTTCATACGTTTGTCGTAGTCTTTTTCGTAATCTTCTTCCTGCCCCATCATGTAAGGCTTCTGAATACTACGACCACTTGGGGTATAATATCTGGAAATAGTCAAGCGTAATTCTGAGCCATCTTGCAAATTTACGGGCATTTGCACCAATCCTTTTCCAAATGAACGTCTGCCCACAATCAAAGCACGGTCGTTGTCTTGCAAAGCCCCCGCTACAATTTCAGCTGCTGAGGCACTGTTTTCATCCATCAAGACCATCACCGCCCCTTTTTCAAAAATTCCGTCTCTTCTGGTATAAGTTTGGGTATCGTATTTTGTGCCTTTTCCGTCGGTATAAACAATCATTTTCTCCCCCGCCAACAATTCATCAACCATTTTCTCGGCACGGTCTTTATAACCACCAGGATTATTCCGAAGGTCGAGCATGAGGCGTTTCAAACCTTGTGTTTTTAGGTTTGTCAAAACGTTTCTAAATTCCTCAAAAGTTGACTCCGTAAATCTATCTACCTTGATGTAACCCGTTTGAGCATCAATCATATAACCCGCCGAAACGGAGTAAGACGGAATTCTGTCTCTAACAACGGTAAACTTTTTAATGCCTTTTTCACCATTTCTTAATACTTCCAATTTCACTTCCGAACCACGAACGCCCCGTAACTTACTGAAAATGAAACTATTAGTAACTTTCGAACCCGTCAAAGAAAATCCATCCGCTTTTAAAAGTCTGTCACCACTCTTGATACCTACTGCATTGGAAGGTCCACCAATGATGGCGTTCATGACATAGACGGTATCACTAAACATATTGAACTCAATCCCAATGCCATCAAAGCCCGATTCCAACTGTGAACGTGCCGAACCCGCTTCTTCCGTGGAAAAATAAGCCGTATGTGGATCCAATTTCTCAAGCATTTTTTTAATAGAAAAATCCACCAAAGAATCCGTATTTACCGAATCTACGTAGCTACTTTCAATCAAAGAAAGGATTTCACGGTATTTATTATAGCTCTTCGAAACATCGTTCATTCTGGTTTGTCCCCCAAAAAAATTGGCACCTAATAAAATGCCTCCTACCACCGCAATGGCAATCCAAATGGGTATTTTCACGACTGTCGAATTGTTGTTAGGGCTTTGTTCGTTTTGCATGGCAATCTATATTTTGTGGAAATGGATATTAAAGTTACAAAAAACTGGATTCTCCCCAACGTTTTTGCTGTAACTTTGTTTATTCAATGTTCGGGATTCGATGTTCGATGTTCGGTATTCCGCCCCGAGGTTAGTGTCTTTCAGGGCAAAAATTGAACTCCAATCCCGAACATCGAACCTCGAAAAACAAATATCGAAAGCAAATGAGAATATTAGCCATAGATTACGGAACGAAGCGGGTTGGCTTGGCAGTTACTGACCCCTTGAAAATCATTGCCTCGGCTTTGGACACCGTTCATAGCAAAGACATTATAAATTTCTTAAACGAATACCTTGAAAAAGAGGAAGTGGAGGCTTTTGTGGTGGGAATGCCCGTAAATTTAGACGGTGAAGATACCAATAATACTTCTCACGTAAAGGGCTTTGTGAAGACGTTAAAAAAAACATTTTCTGACATTCCAGTACATTTGCACGACGAGCGATTTACCTCCAAATTGGCTCTACAAGCCATGATTTCGGGTGGATATTCCAAAAAAGACCGCCGTGAAAAAGGCAATATTGATAAAATATCAGCGACTATTATTTTACAATCTTATATGGAAATGCTCGATGTTCGTGATTCGTGATTCGATGTTCGGAATTCGAACAAAAAACGAACCGAGCAACGGTCGCATCGAAAAACGAACATAAAACATCGAATCCACGAACATCTAAAAATGAACATTTACGGTTTAATTGGCTTTCCTTTGGGTCATTCATTTTCAAAGGGATATTTTACGGAAAAATTTGAGAAAATGAACATCTCAGATACGCACGTCTATGAGAAATTTGAGTTGGAAAATATCAACGATTTTCCAGCCTTATTGAAGGCACAATCTCCTCATCTGCGGGGCTTGAACGTAACAATTCCGCATAAACAAAACGTTATTCCTTTTTTGGATGCTGTGGATGAAGCGGCTTTGAAAATTGGGGCAGTTAATACCATTAAAATCATGGAAGATGGCACAATAAAAGGCTTTAATACTGACTATTGGGGTTTTAGGTGGACGTTGGAACAATGGGCTGATTTTCAAGAAATTAAACCTAAGAAAGCCTTGGTTTTGGGTAAAGGTGGAGCGGCAAAAGCCATCATCCAAGCCCTGCAAGATTTGGGACTGGAAACGCAATATGTTTCTCGAAAAAAAGAAGAAGATACTCTCACTTACGATGAACTTTCACAGACAGTCATGCAAGAGCATCTTTTCATCGTCAATACTACGCCATTAGGGATGTTTCCAAAGGTAGATTTTTTTCCAGAAATACCTTATAATCTCTTGACTGACAAGCATTTATTATACGATATTGTCTATAATCCTTTAGAAACCATGTTCTTAAAAAAAGGGTTGAAACACGGAGTAAAAGGTGTACATTTTGGACTGGAAATGCTGCACGGACAGGCGAAAAAGGCTTGGGAGATTTGGGAGAACGGAGAACGGTTTTGAGTTCAATATTTATGTACAACTAACTAATTTTCAGTGTTTTATAAATTTTACTTTAAATGATTTATCGTGAACCGTTCGCTGTAAACCGTTCACCGTTTACCGTTCACCCGTTCACCTAATTGAAATATGCAACACGATATTATTGTCATCGGCGGAGGAATTGTGGGCTTGGCTACTGCCCTCAGAATCAAGGAACAACGTCCCGAATTGAAGATTTTGGTACTGGAAAAAGAACGTGAAGTAGCCATTCACCAAACTGGAAATAACTCTGGGGTGATTCACTCTGGGCTGTATTATAAACCTGGGTCTTTGAAGGCAACCAATTGTATTCAGGGTTATCATCAGTTGATAGAATTTTGTCAGCAAGAAAATATTCCCTATGAAATCACGGGTAAAGTGGTGGTGGCAACCCAAGCATCGCAACGTCAACAATTGGACGATTTGTATATTCGTGGACAACAGAACGGTTTGGAAGGCGTGCGAAAAATATCGGCTGCCGAGGTGAAAGAATATGAGCCTCATGTTTCTTGTTTGGAGGGGTTGTGGGTGCCACAGACTGGGATTGTGGACTATAAAGTGATGAGCCAGAAAATGGCAGAAAAACTGCGTAATTTGGGTGCTGACTTACAATTTAACGAAAAAGTAACGGGCATTACCAAAGGAAATACGCTAACTATTGTGAAAACTGAACACAATGTTTACGAGACAAAATTGGTGATAAATTGTGCGGGATTATATTCTGATAAAGTGGCTCAAATGTCGCAAGATAGCCCGATTGATGTGCGAATTGTACCTTTCCGTGGGGAGTATTTCAAGATTCGCCCTGAAAAACATTACTTAGTAAAAAACCTAATTTACCCCGTGCCAGACCCCAATTTTCCTTTCTTGGGCGTACACTTTACCCGCATGATGAAAGGCGGCGTGGAGGCAGGACCGAATGCAGTTTTGGCTTTCAAAAAAGAAGGTTATAAAAAAATGGACATCAACGCCAAAGAACTATGGGAAACGCTAACTTGGGGCGGATTTCAGAAAGTGGCAGTAAAATATTGGGAAATGGGTTTGGGCGAAATGTACAGAAGTTTCTCGAAAACAGCCTTCACCAAAGCCCTGCAAGAATTGATTCCCGAAATCCAAGAATCTGACCTCATCGAAGGCGGTGCGGGCGTGCGGGCTCAGGCTTGCGACCGTACAGGAGGACTTTTAGACGATTTTGCCATCATTGAAGACAATAAAGTAATCAATATCCTCAATGCTCCATCACCAGCCGCAACTGCCTCATTATCAATCGGTCAGACGATTGCGGAGATGGCTTTTAGGCGGTTTTAGGGGGAAAAGGATTAGAAAAACTAATCAATAACAAAAAAGATTTGTGTAGTTTTGTTTAGTAAAACTTCAACAAGTTTTACTAAACAATAACTAAATTTTTACTCTACCCGAAGATTTCTATAAAGTGTTGATTATAAAATGTTTGTACATTTATCCACTTTGTGAATACGCTAATACATTCAGACCAGAGTTGAACAAAGATTTTAGTGGGATTTTTTAATCCTCTTCTTATAACGTTCAATCCTTTTCTGAAAAAACTATTGGCTTTATATCCATGAGATTTAGTCTTTATTTTTTGTACTTTTCTGTGATAGTATTCGCCAAATTTAACACAGAGAGCCACAGCAATACTTACAAAAACCAATGATTTGCTTAGCTTTTTGGGGCATTTTAAATGAGTTGATTCCAAATCAAATCCACGCTCTTTAAAAGTTTGAAACAAGACCTCTATACACCAGCGTTTGCGATAAACACTTCCTATTATTTTAGCAGGTAAATCACTTATCAAGAATAAAAAATCATTCGATTCTAACCGTTTTACCATCGTATTATACCAAACACCATCAACCATACAATCGTGAAAATAACGTTCTGCACAATTTTCCAACAGTTCTACTATTGAAAATACATTCCCATTTTTAAGCGTAATTAAATGACTTTTAGGAACACGCATACAATATGATATATGGTTGTCTTTGAGATACTTAATCCATTTTTGTCCGATAAACTCTCTATCACCGACAATTACGCTGATTCGTTTTACTCCTATGACTTGGATAAGTTTTATAAGTAAATCTTGGCGATTTTGAAAATTACTATTACCCGATTTATTATCCAGTAATTCCCAATAAAGAGGAATACCGACAGAGCCATTTTGAGCAACTATCATTAAAACATTGCACTGATAAAGACCAAAATCCCATTCTGTCCTATCAACAGACAAAGTAATTTTCCTCTGGGTAAAAAGAATGATAGTAACAGACAAACCTGTTGATAGTCAAAATTAAAACCCTTGAAAAAAGATTGAATATTTCGTTCAACTGATTCAAGTTGGGCATTTGATTCAATGTGAAGTGCGACTTCTTGAAATTGCACTTTTTTGCTATCTAATAAACCTAATAGAAAAGATGATATAAATTTTTTCCTTGCTAAGTTCTTTGCTAATGGGATTTTATCCAACAATTTTATAATCGCTTCGGCGATCCAATTCGTCTTTGATGATTTGTTTCATCCTTAAAGGCTGGTTTGATGCTTGGTAGCTCAAAGTTCAGCCTTTTTGTTTTCAAGAACAAAATCTTCGGGTACAGTAACTTGAATTAAATCATTTGTTTAAAATTTATCCTTTCCACTTTTTATCTACCCAAAGAACCCTTAAAATAATTAACCTTCAAGATATCCAAGCGTTTTGCATGGGCTTTTAAACGCTTTTCAAAATCCGCAAAATTCTTGGCACTCTTTTGCGACCATGCAGTTTCTGCTATCGCACAGGCACGAGGATAAACCATGTATTCTATTCTGTCAGTGTCCCACATATATTCTGTCCAGACATTTCCTTGAAAACCAATGATTTTTTTCTGTTGTTCTTCCGTTAATTCCTTGGGAGCTGGATCGTAGCCATAGACTCTTTCGAGGGGTAAAAATATCCCAACATTCATGGAATCCGTTTTAAGTCCCGCTTGAAAATAATCCAAATAAACGAACCTATCAGGTGTCATAATAACTTCGTGATTTTCTTTGGCGGCGGCAATTCCTCCAGCCTCTCCCCGCCACGACATGATGGTTGCATTGGGCGAAATTCCACCTTCCAAAATTTCATCCCAACCAATAATTTTTCTGCCTTTCGAGGTTACAAATTTATCAATTCTACGGATAAAATAACTCTGTAATTCATGTTCATCTTTCAAACCTTCCCGTTTCATTAAATCCTGACAAAACCGACTTGTTTTCCATTGTTCTTTCGGACATTCATCCCCTCCAATGTGGATATATTGACTCGGAAACAAGGCTATAACCTCAGAAAGAACATTTTCTAAGAAAGTAAACGTTTCTTCTCTCGGGCAAAACACATCATAAGAAACGCCCCATGAAGTCCAAACATCATAGATTTTATCTTGATTACAACCAAATTCTGGATAAGCTGCCAAAACCGCTTGGGCGTGACCTGGCATTTCGATTTCTGGAACAATGGTGATAAACTTCTTTTGGGCGTAGGCAACAACGTCTTTAATTTCTTCTTGGGTATAAATTCCACCGTATTCTTTACCATCATATTTCGGTATTTTTCTATTTCTCCCAATCAAAGTTTCCTTACGTTTTGAACTAATTTCGGTTAATTTAGGGTACTTTTTAATCTCAATTCTCCAGCCTTGGTCGTCGGTCAAATGCCAATGAAAAGTATTAAATTTATGCAAAGCCAGCATATCAATGTACTTTTTGATAAATGAAACGGGTGAAAAATGACGAGCAACATCCAAGTGCATTCCACGATATGAATATCTTGGAGCATCTTCAATTTTACAGCAAGGAATTGTCCATTTTATGCCTTCCGATTTTACATTTTTAAAAACTTCTGTTGGCAATAATTGCAGTAAACTCTGCACACCATAAAATGCTCCTTTGGCAGTTTTGGCGGTAATCAAAACCTGTTTTGGCGAAACCTCTAATTTATAACCTTCCTCTGCCATGCTTTCATCCTGAGCAAATTGTATAGAATTACTGATGCTTTTTATCGTGTTTGTAATCACTTTTTTATTCCAACCACCTGCATTATTTAGTTGAATATTTAACAATTCAGCCACTTCTTGAACCTTAGAATTCCCTGCAATAGTGGTTTTTTCATTAACGACAAAAACGTCCGATTGTGCTTCTAATTTTTGAGGAATTGGGATAATATCATACTCATTTTGAGCAAAAATTGCGGATGATATTATTAAAAGAGAGAAAATAATAAATAGCTTTTTCATGAAAAATAGTCCTTGATTAATTAAACTTCAAATGTAACTTAAATTAGTTGAATAAATTATTTTTTATATTTTCAGATACTTTTCGATGTTAATTCGATTTGCTCCTTTTTTTTCAGTTTTCTCTATTCTTCTTTGAATAAATGTATCATTGGTCTTGAAAATGCATCTGAAATGGTGGGATAAAGTTGTAGCACTTCACGAAAAAAACGGAACAAATTTAACCATTACCACAGAATTTGGTTCTGCCCCCTACATGGTTTTTATGCCATTTACGCAAATGCCCATTGCTAACCAATACGAAATAAGTGCTTAGACATAATTATTTAGTAATGGTAAATGGGTTAAAATTTATAAAGAGTTCCTTACCGACTGCCATTAAAGCAAGTTGTACTGCGTAAGTCAAAGT
>JBBRMR010000072.1:0-26252 GCA_038230735.1 Cytophagales bacterium | reverse complement strand
GTCCCGTCCAGACCGCTAAAAGCACTCAGAAATGGGTGCTTTTGCTGTTTATTAGCTTTTTTTCAACATGATGTTTTTTGCTGATTCTACTTGGTGGGTTTGGCTTTTTTTATACCTTTAAATTTAATGTGCTTTCAAGTAATACACTTAATAACAAAAGCCAATTCTGTATCACAGAGTTGGCTTTTTTGTGGTAGGTTTAACCAGTTTTAATGAAAAAATACCTAAATTGCTATACCATAAACTTTGACCATAGTATTAACAATGAACACCGATAATCCAATTTTAAATAGTCCATACCAAGAACCTAAACTTCATTATGATACCAACAGCGAAGGCAGTTTAGATTATACCAATATCTGTCAAGGTAGAAGAATCTTTAAAGCAGACTCTGCCGTTATTCCCACAAGACAAACTGGACAAAAAGAGGCTTTTGAATGGAACGATGACCCAGCCCAATACGGAACGCACCTCATTAATCTATGTCGAAAAGAAGTGGGTTTGTGGAGAAACGCTAAATACCCTAATACTACCCGTATCACCAAAGAATTACTGACCTTCTGGTTTGATAATCCTGAAAGATTAGTTACCAAAAAGCTATTTTTTGCTCAACAAGAAGCCGTTGAAACTGCCGTTTGGCTCAATGAAGTGGCTGAAAAATCAAACGCTGGGCAACATATTTTGAATTTGCTGCGTGCAGGACAACAAACAGTAAGTGAAAGCCCTTCCGACCAATTACCCCGCATTGCCTTTAAAATGGCAACGGGTTCTGGAAAAACGGTGGTGATGGCTTGCCTAATTTGTTACCATTATTTCAACCGACAAGAGTATAGAAGTGATACTCGCTTTGCGGATTATTTTTTGATAGTTGCTCCTGGCGTTACCATCAAAAGTAGATTGGGCGTTTTGTTTGTTGATACAAAAAATAAAAATCCCAAAGATATTAGCGATTATTACCGTGTTCGTGGGTTGATTCCCAATAATATGGAACACCGTTTGGAAAACCTAAACGCTCGTTTGGTTATTACCAATTATCATACTTTCGAGCCTAAGATATTACAGGGAAACAAACGTAGTCCTTTTGATGGCAAAGTAAATCTAAAAGGTGAAAAAGTTGATACCGATAATAAAGAAGATTTCTCGCAAGTGGTGAAAAGGACTTTGGGAAAATTCAAATCGGGTAGTAGAGTATTGATTTTAAACGATGAGGCTCACCATTGTTATTTACCAAAATCAAACAGTAAAACTACTGATAATGAAGAAGTTGATGAAAACGCACGTGCGGCAGTTTGGTTTAGTGGATTGAGGGAAATTGCCAAAAAATTTAAACTCCAATCTGTTTACGACCTTTCGGCAACGCCTTATTATCTCACGGGTTCTGGGCATCCTGCATACAGTTTATTCCCGTGGGTAATCTCTGATTTCGGACTCATTGAAGCCATCGAATCGGGTTTAGTGAAAATTCCTTTCTTGCCCGAAAGCGATAATACCCAAGAATTAACGACACCTATGTTGCGTAATCTATATGACCATGTACGGGATGATTTACCCAAAAAAGGACAGCGTACTAAAAAAAGAGAAGCAACTGCCGAAGGTTCAAAAATCTCGGAACTCCCTCCAAATCTTCCTCCATTAGTCAAAGGAGCATTAGACCAATTTTACAACCATTACGTTGATTATGATTTAGGAATCAGAAAAAACCGTGAAGCCAAAGCAAATCTATTTTCTGCTCCACCCGTTTTTATTGCGGTTTGCAATAATACCTCCGTTTCCAAAGAGATTTATAAATACATTGCGGGCTATGAATATGAAAACGAAAAGGGAGAAACCATCATGGTGCAAGGGGCAAAAGATTTGTTTTCTAATTATGATATATCCACCAATAGACCTCTCAAACGCCCGCCAACGCTATTAATTGACAGCGATGCTTTGGAAAATAGTGAGCAAATCAATGATGATTTTAAGAAAATATTTTCCTCCGAAATTGAAGAATTTAAAAAAGACTACGCTCGTATGTATGGACAGGGCAGCACCGAGAAAATAACGGATGCCGAAATCTTGCGGGAGGTTGTCAATACCGTTGGGCAACAAGGAAAATTAGGCTCGCATATTCGTTGTGTAGTGTCGGTTTCTATGCTTACGGAAGGTTGGGATGCTAATACTGTTACGCACATTATGGGTCTGCGGGCTTTTGGCTCACAATTATTATGTGAACAGGTGGCTGGTAGAGCCTTGCGGAGAATGAGCTACATTTTACAAGGATATGATAAAGAAGGTAATCCAACGGATGATAAACGGAAGGTGGTTATTGAGAAATTTCCGCCTGAATATGCTCATATTATTGGGGTTCCTTTCAAGATGTTTAAAGGTGGAAAAACTGAGCCACCACCACAACCCGTTGATTTAACGCACATTGCTGCCATACCTGCCCGACAGGCTACGATGGAAATTGAATTTCCGAATGTGAACGGTTATAGAGTTGAAAATTATGATGGTGAAATAAAATACGATTTCAGCAATATCGAAAACTATGAAATTGATGGTTCTAAATTTCCGACTGAAACCACGATGGCAAGTCCGATTTCTGCCAATGAAGAGAAATTACAAGTAAAATCCGTTTTAGAAAAACGAGACCACGAATTAATTTTTACCATCACCAAAGAGTTAATCAAACACCATTTCAGTGATGAAAACCAAAAGAATTCTCAGTTTCATAAGTTTAATAAACTGAAACAAATTGTGGAAGTTTGGTATCATCAAAAAGTTGTTTTGCTCAATATTCCAGACCAGCGTTTCAAACGATTATTGTTCTTTGATGACCCCAAAAAGATTACCAATCATATCATTAGGGGCATAAACCCAGAAATCAATACTTCTGAATTTATTAGACCCGTTTTTAATTATTACAACAAATTTAGTAGTACAAAATACGTTAATGGCAACACCGTCAAGGAAGTATATCCTACCCAAAAAAGCCACGTCAACTTTGTGGTGATGGATAGTGGTTGGGAAGGAATTTGTGCCAAAACCTTGGAAGAAATTGAAACGGTGGAATGCTACGTCAAAAATCAATTCTTGGGGCTAACCGTTCCCTACGTGAAAGAAGGGAAAGACCATCAGTATTTTCCTGATTTTGTGGCACGAGTGAAAAAAGAAGTTTTCAGTAGTCAGTTTTCAGTTGATGGCATAGAAACGAAAAAATCAGAATTAAAAACTGTAAACTTAATGATTGAAATTAGTGGAATGAGTAATGACAAAGCCGAGAAAAAATGGTTTGTCGAAAACCGATGGATTCCTGCCGTGAATGCCCTAAAAGATAAATATCAATACCCAGAATGGCATTTTATCGAAATCTCAAATGATATTAGAGATATTAAAAATCAACTGATTGAGAAAATTCAACACATATAAACCATGCCCAAACAAGTCGAATCTATTAAACACCCTGCCGCCACTCGCCCGCATATCCCCTCAAAAGAAGAAGCTGGCTATGAAGACGCTAATAACAAAGTACAAACTGGCAAAAAAGTTTTGGAACTGTCCAAAAACCCTGTAACGCACCGTGGACAAGACCCTGAACTGTATTGGCTCAATAAATATGGCAACGACGACCGTGATGAACTCTTGAAGGTGGACATCCGTAGTCTATACCGCCACGAACACATTGCCCCCGAAAATCTTATCAGTAGCCTGTATTCAGTTGTTAGTAGCCAGAGCAGTCAATTAGATATGTTTGCCAACACAAACGCTCTTTTTGGCAATGCTTTGGAAAAAGATGAAATAGAAAAAGTTTCGGAATATTACCAACACCAAGACGGCTGGACAAACCGACTTATCCAGGGCGACAGCCACCTCGTGATGGCGAGCCTCTTGGAACGAGAAGGCATGGCGGGGCAAGTGCAAACCATTTATCTTGACCCTCCCTACGGCATTAAATATGGTGGTAATTGGCAAATAAAACTCAATAACCGTGATGTGAAATTACTGCCTAATTTATTTTTAAAAATCTAAAATCTATAAATATGAAATTTTATCTAGGAGTGACAGATAACAATTGGTTTAATTATTTGAGTGAAATAAATCCAGAAGATATTAACTTCTGGCAGCCAGGCGGTACAGTTAATTTCAAAGTCTTAAAATCAGGTGCTCCTTTCTTATTCAAATTAAAAAGTCCTCTTAATGCTATTGGTGGAATTGGTTTTTTTTCAAGCCATACTTTTCTTCCAATGTCAATTGCTTGGGATACTTTTAATGATAGAAATGGGTGCAGAACTTATTCTGAATTTAGTAGGATGATATTGAATTATAGAAAAGACAAAAGTAATATTAATCCCAAGATAGGATGTATAATACTAACAAATCCGATATTTTTCAAAAAAGAAGATTGGATTGAAACACCTTCTGATTGGGGTAACAATATAGTTCAAGGTAAATCATATGATTCAGAAGATAATGTAGGGAACAGTATATGGACGAAGGTCGAAAAACTACTAGAAAAGTACTTGAATATAGATTCGATTGATGAGGGTAAAAGTCAAATTTTATTGGAAGAACCTGCATCACCCGCTTATGGTAAATCAATTTTAGCCAAAGTAAGATTGGGTCAAGGAGCATTTAGAGTTCTCGTTACTGATGCTTATTCACGAAAGTGTGCAATTACTGGGGAAAAAACATTACCTGTTCTAGAAGCGGCTCATATTAAGCCATATGTAGACTCTGGTCCTCATTTTATCTCAAATGGGTTATTATTACGTTCTGATATGCATAAACTTTTTGATAGTGGCTATTTAACAATTACCAACGAGTTAAAAGTTGAGATTAGTTCACGAATTAGAGAAGAATTTCAAAATGGTAAAGAATACTATCAATATCATGGCAAAAACTTATTTGTAATTCCTCATAGAAGTATGGATTTACCAAATAGCAAATATATTGATTGGCACAATACAAACATATATAAAGGATGATGAAATCAGAATAAACGAAGAAGAAGGAGCTTTTGAGGAAGTCATCAAAGAGCATTTGAAAGGTGCGGGGATTAAAAATGGTGAAAAAGGGCAAATGGTAAGCCTAAAACCCGACATTCGTTCCTTGAACAGTGAAGTATTGCATTTAGAAGGTTTTTATGATACCGAAAAGGGCGAACAAAAAGCCTATTTTCATATCGGTCCTAAATTTGGCACGGTCAGTAAAAAGCAAATCAATGAGGCAGTGAAGGAGTGTCGTTCCAGAGGCGATGCTCAATGGTTGGTTATTTTGGGTTTCAGTTTCGAGAGTGACATTGAAGGCGGCTCACAAACCACCAACATGGGAACTTTTAGGGTGGATAAAGTCAGGATTCACGATGATTTATTGCAGGAAGGTTTAAAGAAGAAACCCGCCAAATCAGCGGCAAGTTTTGTAACCATTGGCGAAACCGATATATCAGTAGTCAGTAATCAGTGGTTAGTTGACAGTTCAAACAACCAAATATGTACGTATGAACAATTCAAAAAGTTATCGGGACTTGATAGTTTGGCAGAAATCAATGGACTTGGTGGAGAACATCTATCAAGTAACAAAATCATTTCCGAAAGAGGAACTATTCGGACTAACCAGCCAAATGAGGCGGGCAGCAGTCAGTATTCCATCGAACATCGCCGAGGGGCAATCACGGAACTCCAACGGCGAATTTCGGCAATTTCTGGGAATAGCACAGGGGTCGCTATCGGAACTGGAAACACAACTATTAATCAGTCAGCGACTGAACCTGATAACAGTGGAACACATCCAGTTTCCGATGCAACTTTGCCAAGAAGTGGGCAAAATGCTGAATGGGTTAAAATCATCAATAAAATAAAAACACTCAACCCTGAGCAACTCCCACTGACCACTAACAACTGGCTACTGGTAACTATTGAAGGATTAGATATTTATGACCCCATCCAAGACGTTGTGAAGTCCAGAAACGTGGCTGACATTGCCTATTGGATGGTTGATGATGATTATGACGGTAGTAATTTTGTGGTAAAACAAGTATTTTTCTGCGGTGGCGAAAAGTCGGAATTCGATAAATGGCGTAAAGGTTTAGACAATTTAGCGAAAGACACTACTAAAAAGAAAGTAGAAAAAACCCTAAAAATTGAAATAGACGATGAAGCCTTTGACCGCCTATACGGACACATTTCGCACCCGATTGAAGTGAAAAGTAAAGGGCAAAAAATAGCGGTAAGAGTTATCAGTCAGTTTGGCGAAGAGATTATGAAAGTGTTAGGCGTGAAGTGATTTTGCCGAATATTGGATTTTTGTTTTGATGATGAGGTTTTGGATCCGTGGCTGGTGTTCACTGGGACGCATAGTCCAGTCCACATTGGTGTAAGCTCGGACATAAATTGCTGTCGCTCGTGTGGACACCATCCACAGGTACAAAATTAAAAAGTGCATCAAATTGCATATCATTGTATTATCAAAGAACATTTACCTATATTTACACCATAAAACGTAACATAATGCACAAATGAATAAGGAAATATTAGGAAATAAAATCAAAGAAAGACGTAAAATATTGAAAGTTCGGCAAGAAGATTTAGCTGAAATTTCGGATGTGGCTTTGCGTACCATCGTAACGATTGAACGTGGCGAAGGCAATCCTTCTTTGGAAACTTTACTCAAAATAGCGGATGTGTTGGGCATGGAACTTCAATTGAATGTGAAATTATGAGAAAGGCAATCGTAAACTTTAAAGAAGTTCCAGCAGGAGTTTTATCAGAAAACGAGCTTGGCTTTGAGTTTAGATATGATGATGATTATTTCCAAAATCCTACACAAAGAGCCATCAGTTTAACTTTGCCTAAAACTCAACAGACTTATACGCATCCTTCGCTTTTCCCTGTCTTCTTCAATATGTTGCCTGAAGGCTATAACAAAGAAACGCTTTGCCAACTTTTACGAATTGATGAAAATGATTTCTTCGGACTTTTACTCGCTGCCGCTCAATACGATACCATCGGAGCAATAACTATTACGCCAATCAATGACTGATTTTTCCTTGAAATATTGTCCCTCAACCCTCAAACAAGGCTTTAATACCTTTAGCCCAACGGCTCTCAAACAATTGTTTGATGGGAAGAAAGTTAGCCCAATTCTATCTTTTTCGTTAGAATATTCCGCCAAAAACATGGCTGAAACTCAGCGAATTTCTATCTCAGGAGTTCAAGAAAAAATATCGCTTTTGTTGGATAAAAACATACTTCGCTTGATTCAAGATAATGAACACGGGCAGTATATTTTGAAACCCATTCCCAATAGCCGTTTTAGGGCGGTTGATGAAATACCAGCCAATGAGCATCTTACTATGCAAATTGCAAAACAAGTTTATCAAATTGAAACCTCAGAAAATACATTGGTTTTCTTTCCAGATGAAAGTCCTGCCTATCTAACCAAAAGGTTTGATTATCAACAGAACAAGGAAAAATTGATGGTTGAAGATTTTGCAACGTTATCAGGTATATCAACGCTAAAAGGAGGGAGTTCGCTAAAATACGAGGGAAGTTATGAGGATATGGCAAATCTAATCAAAAAGTATGTAGCGGCTTATTTGGTGGAAATGGAAAAGTTTTTTCGGTTGGTATTGTTTAATTATTTGTTCTCGAATGGCGATGCTCACCTAAAGAATTTTTCTCTCATTGAAACGCCCAATGGCGACATGGTATTGTCTCCAGCGTATGATTTGCTTTGTACTCGTCTGCACGTGAGCGATTCAGATATGGCAACGGCAGACGGTTTATTTTCGGATGATTTTGAAACCGAATCCTTCAAAGCCAATGCCTCTTATGCTTTAGATGATTTCATGGCTTTTGGCATAAAAATCGGAATAGCTCAAAAAAGAGTAGAGAAGATTATTAACTTTTTTCAAAAAGACTATCCCCTAACTCATCAATTGATAGCTCATTCTTTTCTATTTGAAGAAAGTCAAAAGAGGTACAGTGATTTATATTTTGATAAGTTGAAACGGTTTGGATATCCTTATCAGAAGAGCTAAACTAAGCAATTTAATATTATACCCGATAAGGTATAATTTTACCAATTACGCTCATATTATACCCGATAAGGTATAATTTTTGATAATAAAAATATCACAGTTTGTAAAAGGGAAAGGGGAAATTTAGGACTAACACAAATTGACCTTGCTCAAAATCTGGCGTGGATTTACATTTTTGTTCGTGATTTACAACAAAGTAAAGCCAACTTTAGTCTGTATAAGGTGAATCAAATGTTAGCTTTTGCGATGTAACGTTTCAAAAAGTTTATCAAGATTTGATAGCTGAGAAAATATCAGTGCTAAATTCAGTCAAATAGTAGCTTTTGCTCGTGTGGACTGGACTGTGCGTCCCAGTGAGACACCAGCCACGGATAAAAGGAAACTAAATGATTCAATAACAACAATCAAATTAAATCATCTTTAAAACAATTTTTGAATGAAAAATATCTTGATTTTCTTATTAGTATTATCGCAACAGATTTTTGCACAAAATAAGCAAACAGTTGACAAAGTACCAAGGCACGAGTTTATCATCAAAAACTTTACCACCGAGGATGGAATTGTTTTGCCCGAAGCCCGTATTGTCTATGGTACTTACGGACATCTAAATGCGGAACGTAGCAATGCGATATTGCTGCCATCCCACTATATGGCTAACCGACATGGCTACGAATGGCTCATTGGTGCTGACAAAGCACTTGATACCAGCAAAGTATTTTTGGTAACTACTGAACTTTTTGGCAATGGCAATTCCTCTTCCCCAAGCAATACACCCGAGCCTTTTCATGGTCCAAATTTCCCCGTAATGAGAATACGGGATAATGTAGAAGCGGTGCATCGTTTACTGATGGAAGATTTAAAAATTTCTCACGTAAAAGCTATCATCGGTTTTTCGATGGGTGCTCAACAGGCTTTTCAATGGGCAGTTAGCTACCCAAATTTTGCTGACCGAATTGTGGCTACTGCTGGCACAGCAAAAACTTATGGACATGGCGTTGTGCGTTTAGAAGGACAGATTGCGGCACTGACAGCCGATGCAACTTTTAATAATGGAAATTATACTTCTCCACCCGTTAAAGGCATTGAGGCGTTTAGCGTCGTGTGGACGGGCTGGTTATACTCTCAAGAGTGGTGGCGTAAAGAACTATGGCGGGCAAAAGCCAAGCCAGAAACTACTTTTGAGCAAGTGCTGAAAAATTATCGCACCAATTTTATTTCGGGTGCCGATGCCAATAATTTAATTTTACAAATGCGTAGCTGGGAATATCATAACGTTGGCGAAACCAAGGGTTTTAACGGTGATGTGGAAGCGGCATTGCGTTCTATCAAAGTGCCATTCTTGTATATGCCCTCTGAAACAGACCTGTATTTTCCCATCGGCGATGCGACTTACGAAGCAAAATTTATTAACGGTGTTACTTTTAAACCTATTCCATCTTTATGGGGACATACCGCAGGGGCAGCCAGTAACCCCGAGGATGGTAAATTTTTGAATAAAACCATTGGGGAGTTTTTAAAGGATTAAGTTTCAGGCTCTTCGCATTAATAAATCAGTATCAATTGAGGTTGTGTAATAAGTCAAAAGTGGTATGCCATAAGTTTTTATGATATACCACTTTTGATTTAAACCCAGAACAAATCCGTAAAATCTACGGTCAATTTTTCTTAGCAACAGATAATTTATATTTCCGAAAAACGAAATCTAATACCCCGCTGAATGCCCATCTTTCCTTGATTCTGATGCTCCAAAATAGATTTTTTTATCGGCATCAAAACGGATTGATTGATAACCACCGTAAGAACCTGGCGGAGCAAAACCCACTTTATGCCCCATCTGCATTAATCCTCTAATGGTTTCAAAAGGATAACCCGATTCCAAAGTAATCAGCCCAACGCCTTCCATTTTTTCACCCGTGGGTTCAGACGAGCCCTGATGGTCTATTCTGGGGGCATCACCCGCTTCTTGCCCATTCATGCCAAAGTCAATCATGTTCATTACGATTTCGGTATGTCCCAAAGGTTGAAAACTGCCACCCATTACGCCAAAACTCAAATAAGGCTTGCCATTTTTGGTCATAAAAGCGGGAATAATGGTATGAAAAGGTCGTTTGTGGGGAGCATACGTATTATTTTGCCCTTCTTCCAACGAGTACAATTCTCCTCTATCTTGCAACATAAATCCTAAACCATCGGGACACATTCCTGAACCAAAACCTCGATAGTTTGACTGAATTAAAGACACCATATTACCATCTTTATCCGCCACGGTAAGGTAAATAGTATCACCATCTTTGAGGGCAGGATTACCCGCATCATAATGAGCCGAAGCCTTTTTGGGATCAATTAGTTTTCGTCTTTCATTGGCGTATTCTTTTGAGATTAAAGACTTTACTGGTATTTTGGCAAAGGCTGGATCAGCATAATATTTGGCTCGGTCTTCAAAGGCTAATTTCTTGGCTTCGGTAAAAAGGTGCAGATGTTCGGTACTTCCCCATGGGATTTTAGAAAAATCATATCCCTCCAGAATATTCAACATTTGTAAAGCGCAAATTCCTTGTCCATTCGGGGGTAATTCCCACACATCATAGCCCCGATAGTTGGTCGAAACTGGCTCTATCCACTCCGAAGTATGGTCGGCCATGTCTTGATACGATAAAAATCCACCCACTTTTTTCATATACGTATCAATGGAACGGGCAATATCCCCTTTATAAAAAGCATCACGACCTCCTTTGGCAATCTTTTCAAAAGTATTGGCAAGGGCGGGATTCTTCCAAATTTCGCCCCTTTTTGGCACTTCACCATTTGTGGTAAAAGTTTCCATATAATTAGGAAATTTGCCATAAGTTTGAACGCCTTTTGACCAAGAATTTGCCGCTTCGTCATGCACGGGAAAGCCCTCACGGGCGTACTTGATGGCAGGAGCGAGGAGTTTATCCATGCTCATTTTACCAAATTTTTTGTTTAACTCAAACCAACCATCCACCGCACCTGGTACGCTTACAGGTAGTGGACCGAGGGCGGGAATGTGTTTCAAACCCCGCTTTTTGAATTCTGCCAAGCTCAAAGAATACGGTGAACGTCCCGAAGCATTTAGTCCGTACAATTTTTGGGTTTTCGCATCCCAAACAATGGCAAAAAGGTCGCCCCCCATGCCATTTACGTGAGGTTCTACCAAGCCTTCCATGGCGTTGGCAGCGATGGCGGCATCAATGGCATTGCCGCCCGATTTCAAGATTTCGATGGCTACTTGGGTCGAAAGCGGATGACTCGTACAAGCCATGCCATTTTGTGCCATCACTTCCGTGCGAGTGGCAAAAGTTTTGCCCGTAATGCGGTCTTGACTGAAACCCATTTGGGCAATTAGCAAGAAGGGGATGATGATTTTTACGTTGAAAAAGTGATTCATGGTATTGGGTTTGTTGTGAATTTACGGAAATTCAAATTTATCTATTGTGAAGGGCATCTCTAAAAGTTATTTTAAAGATGCCCTTATTCGCTGAATGACAGCTTCTTAAATCAAAATCACCGTAACTATTTATATATCTGAATAATCGGTAGGAGACAGGAAATACTGCGTATTTTTAGACGTATTATTGCTATACTGCGGGTCGCTTTTTAATACTGACCATACGGGAGATGCCGAAAAGGCTTTCCAATGCTCATCCCGACTGGCTTGGTTCTCGAAAGTGGTCATATACATAAGGTTGGGCTGATGGCTACCCGTGATTACCTCACCATAAAAAACGGCATTAAAGCCCAAACTTTGAAAGAGTTTTACCTCTCCACCAGTATTAAACATTTTTACTTTATTCAAATAATATTTTTCGGTAGGTCCTTCATAGCTTCTCAGTTCATATACTCTATCTTTTTTAGCACTTGAAAAATTGGGTACTGCCATTTGTGGATTTTCAGAAAAAGCCCGTAAAATGATGGTTTCAAACCGTTCATAGGGCTTATTATCAAATTTGGCATCCAGATAGTCCTTCCCTACATTTTGATATACTGCATCATTATCAAGACTTTTTGAAATATCTAATACCTGACTTGGAGACCTTAAAGGCATAAAAACATAGATTTTTTTTCCGAAATCTTCCGTGGTTGCTCTTGGCTTAAATACGCCAATATTTTTGATACCCTGGCGGTGCATTGCTGGTATAAATGCGTCTTTTAAATAAGCATCAAGCGTTTTTTCCTGTTCTACACTTTTGATAGTATAGATTTTAATTTCGTAAAATTCCCTTTTCTTACTGGCTTGGGCTAAAATAGTAGCAGCCATTGTTAAAATCAATGCCAAGGTAAAGGTCTTAAAAAGTGATAGTGAATGTTTCATTTGATGAATGTTAAATGGATGAAAAAATTAAATAATAGACTTTGGTTTAAGGTTTTTCCCGAAACAGTAGTAAAATGATTCTTCACATATTATATACTTGTTTTCGATAAATTAGTTTTTGGATTATGAAAATTATGAGTAATCAGTAACAATTAAAAGTCGTTTTGGATTTGGAACAAAATCCAATAAAAAAGGCAATCATCAAGACTGCCTTTTAAATAAAATTTCACTTCCAAAATGAATCTCAAAGATGTTTTCGTCCTTTGGGGTTCATAATAGTTTGAAAAGATTACCGTATCTCCCAAACTTGGGTTTCTTGGGTTAGTGGATAATGTTTGTTGGTATGGATTTTGGATTTGGGTTTATGAAAATAAAAATCTTAATTACCGAATGGTAAATCGCCAAAAATCTGTTACATCATTAAAACTTTCTCCTTGACTATCGTTAGGAATGGCTTGCTGCCCGAAACCGATATACAGAGTTTTCCCAACCATCAGCGTAATGAGATTAATCGTTCCCGACCCTGGATAAATGGCAACTTGTTTCCAAACATCCGTAGCTGGATTATATTCCCAAATATCTCGTAATCCTCTCAATGTTTTGGTTGATTGCCCAGCCCCGTAGTATAATTTTCCATTATGGACAAAAGATAGACCTCTCCTTCGGTTTTCTCCTTTGAAAGTGGCTGCTTGTTTCCATTGATTGGTGGGTAAATATTCGTATAGGGCATCCAAATTATCATTCCAATCATTGGATTCGGGCAAGATGAAGACTCTTTCGCCCACTTCAAAAGGGATAAATTTGGCTTCTTTAGCAACGGGAACGGTGTTTATTGCTTCCCATTGAAAGTTTTTAGTGGCATATCGCCAGAGCCTTCCCGTACTGGTATTTTCCAAAACGTAGCCATTGCCATCAATCCCAAAACTACTACTTACGGCATCAATCCCTGGGTAAGCGGGACTGAACGTGTAACCATCAATATTCTCAATTCTGAAATCTTTTAGGAAAAACCTTTTTCCGTTGGCTTGCTTGTAATACCCTCCTCCCGTGAGCGTTACGGGGGTAAGTTTATCATTTTTTAAAATATAATTGGCTCTGAATGGCTCAAAACGCATGGGTGCATCTTTGACGACATCTCGGTTATAGTATCTTAATTCCCAATCATCGTTTCCTGGGTAGAAATAAATACTTTTGGCGATGTTAGTATTTTTATTAACGGCGTAATAAACAACTCCGCCACCGCTACCCGAAAAAGCACCACCACTCGAAAGAATGTATTGTTCTGAATCTATCACGGGCGAAGGTAAATGCACCCAATTTGGGTCATAGTTTTGGGTAAAAACTATCTCCTCCGAGCTATAAGTCGTTACGCCCTGATAGATAAAATATGCTCTTAGGAAATAGGCAGTTCCCTGCGTTAAATTATTCATTTTCAAGGCGTAAGTTTGAACATTACTTCTACCACTAACCGACTGGCGATTATCCGCAATCGTGGGATTACTCTTGGTTGCCCATACAATTCCAATCTCATCAACTTGATTAGAGACTTCGGAAATAGCCACATTTGCTTCCCCAACGGTATTGGTCATGGAATAGGCATACACGATGGAAACGCTTAGTTTTTTGTAATACTGTATCTCCTCTGATTTATCGCAGGACATCACGAAGATTAGCAATAATGAAGACAGATATAAGAGTTTTTTCACTGGTTTTATGTTTAAAAAATTACCAACCCGCTGGATTATCGGTGGCAAATACTGAGAATGGAAATGCCTTCATACAATCGCCTTCGGGTACATATAAAGGATTATTGAAACTACTGGCTAAGGCTAATTGCGTAGTGGCATTGGGTTCAATCCGTTTACGAGCAATTGCCGATACCTCAAAAAAGCCCAAAGCCACATCCTGTGAATTTGTTGTGTTGACCACATTACCCGTCAACGAAGCGGGCAGAGGGTCGAAAATTGAACCCGTCCGTTGCTGTTGGTCTTTATACCGAGTCCAAAACAGAAAGGCATCTTTTGAAATGGTAAATTGCTGTACTTCAATCAAATGTTTACCAACGGCATAAAAAGGCGAAAGATATACGGGACGATTTTTGACTAAACTACCATTTATTAAAAGGTCTGAGAAGAGGTTGATGGATTTTTCTTCCTTCAAAACCCAACATTTATTACAACAACGAGAACCCCCAAAGCCAACCACTACTCCCGTGGACAGTCTGATATGAAAACCTGTGGCTGTCCATCGGTAATAATTTTCCGTTTCGGCGGGGTCTTTGAAACTTACGGAAGTCTCAAAGCCTGGATTGCCTCCTTCTACAAAAGTGGCATTCATATTTTCTACGGCAACGGTTGTGGGCATTTTTTGAGGAACTGACTGATATATCCTTCCATCGGGAAGTTTAATCGAAATACTGTACGAAACGCCCACTTTACCCGCCCAGTTAGGATTCGAGGGTTTATAAAGCCCTATATCATTAGGCACAGCCCGAAAAATGGTGCTTTCTGATAGGGAATTAGAAACTTCCACGTATGCCCCTTTGATAGGTTCAATACTATTGGATGTGCCAAATGAAACCGTTTGGGATAATCTTAATGACACAAATTTGGGGTCATTCGTGATTAATCCTTCCACCACCATTTTTTGCGTTTCTTGACGTAAGGTAACGTCTATCTTATCAAGACAAGACACTAAAAAGAAGCTACCGATGAACCCCAATATTGTTATTTTTCTTGTGTATTTCATTTGAAAATTAAATTGTTGTAAAAACCCAATCCTATCCCTTAAATTACCAATATTTAGTTATCGTAATAGACGGAACAATTGTCCCTAAAACCGACAAACGATAGGCTCGACCTGTTTCTAAATATTGTTTGAAAAATATGGAATAGGGGTTCTTTTGGGCGTATAGATTATAAAACGAAACATTGATGATATTATATTTCTTTTGGGTTTTGTTCCTGCGGCTATCTCTGGAAAGTGATACATCCCAACGGTGATAGTCGGGCAGACGGTCGGCATTGCGTTGCGAATAATTAAAAATCAAACTTCCATTATAACTGTATTGCCCGTCGGGGTAAGTAATTGGGCGACCCGTTTGATAGGTTAAAGTAGTTGAAAACGTCCAGCCTTCACCAATATAATACTGAGCTAAGAGGTTGACATTATGCGGTTTATCATACAAAGAAGGATATTCTTTCCCTTGATTAATTTGCTCCGAAATGTATGGCGTTTGCACCGTTACCAAAGACCTTGACAAAGTATAACTCAAACCGCCTGTAAACCGTCCTTTATTTTTCTGAATACTTAACTCCACACCATACGCCCTACCGTTGGCAGAAAGTAATTCCGTTTCCAAATGATTATTGAGTAACAACGAAGCCCCATCTTTGTATTCCACCAACTGATTCATCTTTTTATAGAAACCCTCTACGTAAACTTCGTAAGTATTTTCTTTGAAATTCCTGAAATATCCCAATGAAACTTGGTCGGCAACTTGGGGTTGAATATAACGATTACTCAATTTCCAATAATCAATTGGGGAAATGGCAGTGGTATTTGAAATAAGAGAAATATATTGTCTGGTTCGGTTAAATCCTCCTTTAATGGACTGATTATCAGATAGCTCAACCTTGAAAGATAATCGTGGTTCAAAGCCACCATAGCTTGCGGAGGCGTTTCCGTCAGCAAATTTTAGGGTATCAGTAATAGAAGTTACATTGCGAGGTTGGTTTTCTTTATATTGAAAAATAGTGCCTTCGCTGGTGTTCATAAATTGAGCGTAACGCACACCCGCTTGCAAGGAAAATCGTTTGCCAATTTTCCATTCATCACTCAAATAAACGGAAGATTCTTGTCCCAATTCGTCCGTAAGGCTCTTAGAAACCACCGAAGAACTGGTATTGGAAGGCGTAATACTGGCGGGAGAAAAACGGTAAAATATTGTCCCTCCACCAAATTCAATTTTATGATTTTTGAGTTGATAAAGAAAATCTGCTTTTATTTCGTGATGTAGGTTCACGGATTTTAGTTGATATTCTAAACCAGTTGTCAACCCGTTTACGCCATACGTATAATGGCTCAAAATCCCTTTAACGCTAAAAGAGAATTTTTCACTCAAAAAAGCACTCCATTGCACCGTAGCGGCAGTTGAACGCCAAAAATAAGAAGTATCTTCTGGAAATTTAAAGGCATCATTGCTTTGATAACCCGTTACTTTGATGGTATGTTTATTGGAAAGGCGGTACTGAAAAGCAACGTTAGCATCATAAAAAGAGGCAGAACTTCCTTCTAATCGTTTGGGTAAGGCCCCTAAAACCAGATTTGGATAAGCAAGTCGCCCTGATAACAATATTGAGCCTTTACCATTACCGAAAGGCGTTTGAAATAAGACGTTACTACTGATGGGTCCCACGCCAACGGCTCTTTTGGTTTCGGTGGTAGAGGTTTTGGTCGTGATATTCAGAAGCGAAGAAAGTCTGCCCCCGTACATGGCGGGCATTCCAGCCTTGTAAAGCGTTGCATTTTGAACGGCTTCGGCATTTACACTGGTGAATAATCCTAATAAATGGGAAGTATTGAAAAGCGGTGCATCGTCCAAAAGCACTAAATTTTGGTCCACTTTCCCACCACGAACATTGAAGCCTCCCGCCCCTTCACCCACGGTCGTAATGCCAGGTTGTAACGTCAAGGCTTTGATAATATCGCCCTCTCCGAAGACTATTGGCAGTTTTTTGAGGTTTTGGACATTCAGTTTAATAACCCCCGACTCCGTACTTTTGATATTATCCTCGGCTCTTTTGGCTCTTACCTCCACTTCGTCTAACTGATTATTTTTCTCTGAAAGTTCAAGAATAATATCGGTTTCTTTTTTCAAATTGACGTATTTGGATTTATTGCTATATCCCACAGCCGTAGCTTCCACGATGTAATCTCCCGAAGGTAATTCCTGTGAGAACTTGCCGAGACTATCGGCAATAAAATCCTTGAAATCGAGCCTGATATTGGTATAATCACCATTAACGACTCGTTTTACTAATTTCTTGACGGAGACCGTAGAAAAAGCAACGGGTTTTTGGGTATGATAATCCTGAATTGTTCCTGAGAGTCTAAGGGTTTGTGCCTGCGACTGCGTGATGAAACACCCAATCAGTATTAAGTTTGTTATAAAAAATGGAAATTTTTTGTGCATCTGGTACCGTTTTAAAGATGTTGAGAGCTAATACACAAAGATAAGTCGTTAAGGTTGTTTGTAAATACTTTTCGAGATTATATACCTATTGATGAAAATCAAAACTGGGTAAAGTCATTTTGAAGATTTTGAGAGGAATGGATAAAGGACAAAATAATGATTAATTTTACGCATTGATTACCTTTTTTTCGTTTACAGCTAAAAATTGTAATATGGCACTCCCTCAAATCACAAAAACTGTTATCTTTACAAAATACAATTACTGACTCTATAATTATACTTCATGGCAAAATTGATACAATTAGATACTTTTGAGTCCGATGCGGGCGACTTAACCGTTTTTGAAAAAATACTCCCAGGCGAAATTAAGCGTATTTTTTATATCCGTGGACAGGCAGGACATGAAAGGGGTGGACATCGACACTTGCGTACTTGGCAAGCATTAATCTGCATTTCGGGCAGTTGTCGAGTGGCAGTGGATAATCAAGAAAATCAAGAATCGTATCTCCTCAATTCTCCCGAAAAATGTTTACTCTTAGCCCCCGAAGATTGGCACGTGATGGATCAATTTGAGGAGGGTTCAATCTTGCTTGTTTTGGCAAATACCCAGTACGATAAGGATGATTATATCTTTGAGCCGTATCAACAAGCAATTTTAGCAGAAAATATCTGAAATGAATATTTCCTTTCTTAGCTTAAAAGCAACTAATCAGGTTTATGAAGAGCAAATTACCAAAGCCATTACGGAAGTAATTGCTTCGGGTTGGTATATTTTGGGAAATAGATTAAAACAGTTTGAGGAGGAATTTTCTGAATATTGTGGTACAAGACACTGTATCGGAGTTGCCAATGGTTTAGATGCCCTCTCGATACTCTTAAAAGCCTCAGAATTTCCCGCAGGTTCAGAAATAATTGTTCCCGCCAATTCGTATATTGCCACGATGTTATCGGTGTCAAATGCCAACCTTATTCCTATTCCAATTGAGCCTTTTTTAGGTACTTACTTAATCGATTATCAGTCGATTGAAAATAGTATTACGCCAAAAACAAAAGCAATTTTGGTAACTCATCTCTACGGTAAATGCTGTGAGATGGATGAAATTAATGCCATCGCAAAAAAATATAATTTAAAAGTTTTTGAAGATGCAGCCCAAGCCCACGGAGCAACGTATAAAGGTAAGAGAGCGGGTAATTTATCTGACGGTGCAGGATTCAGTTTTTACCCCTCCAAAAACTTAGGAGCAATGGGCGATGCTGGGGCAATTACAACCAATGATGATGCCATTGCCGAGCGGATTAAAGCCTTACGAAATTATGGGTCTTCTGAAAAGTATGTGTTTGATTATCAGGGGTATAACAGCAGATTATCCGAAATTCAGTCGGCAATTTTAAACATAAAATTACCCTATTTAGATGCTGAAAATGAATTTAGGAGAAATATTGCCAGGCGTTATCTATCGGAAATTAAGCATGATAAAATAGTTCTTCCGCCCAGTAATTCAGTAGAGAATGATGTTTGGCACCTTTTCGTAGTTAGGGTATCAGAAAGGGATAATTTCAGAAAATATTTATCAGATAATGGCATTGGTACGGATGTACATTATCCCATTGCCCCGCACAAACAATTAGCGTATAAAAATTGGGTCAATTTACCATTGCCCATCACTGAAAAATTACAAGAGACTGTGGTCAGTTTGCCCCTCAATACCAGCCTCACTGCTGAAGAAATTAGCTACATTATTAGTGTTGTGAATAATTACTAAACTCTTTCAAAATACCACTTATTTAAAAATGATGCTTTCTGTTGTTATACCAGTATATAATAGTGCTATCACAATTACACAACTCGTTGAGAATGTGCAACAACAGTTGCGTGCGTACTCATTTGAAATAATTTTGATTAATGATGGCAGCAAAGATAATTCTGAAAAGGTGTGTTTAGGGTTATCAGAACAATTCAACAACGTTACTTTCTTATCACTTCGTAAAAATTTTGGTGAATTCAACGCTGTGATGTGTGGACTGAATCATGCCAAAGGAGATTACTCAGTAATCATTGACGATGATTTCCAAAACCCTCCTTCCGAAATTACAAAACTCTTAGAAACTGCCCAAAATGGCGATTTTGACGTAGTTTATGGACAATACGATGAAAAGAAGCACACTGATTTTCGCAATTTTGGCAGTTGGATGGTTAGTCAAATCACTACTTCATTGTTCAATAAACCAGCAGATTTGTGCTTGTCAAGTTTCAAAATTATCAAAAAAGAGGTCGTTGAAGAAATCTGTCAATATGAAGGACCCTATCCTTATATTGACGGTTTAATTTTTAATGTTACGGATAATATTGGCAAAGTTACGGTTCTCCACAATGACCGAAATCACGGGGAGTCGAATTATAATTTTAAAAAATTAGCCAGTTTATTCTTGAATATAATCTTTGGATATTCGCTTCTGCCTGTGCGTTTAGCCTTATTTTTAGGTTTATTTGCCACATTTACAGCTCTTATTTTACTTATTTTTGAGATCTTAAAAATCATTGACCATCCAATTATTATCACAGTAATTTTTCTTGGTGGTGTACAACTAACTTCCATTGGTATTGTGGGTGAATACATCGGAAAAACCTTCCTAACACAAAGTAAAATGCCTCAATATTCTCTCAAAATCTCAAAAATCAATAATGCTCAATAGTAGTGAATCAGAATTTAGAATGATGTACGATGCCGAAGAAAAACTTTGGTGGTACAGAATTCTTCACGAAAAAGTATTGGCAGAAATTCAACAAAAATTTGCTCTCAGAAAAGATATTTCTATCTTAGATGTAGGCTGCGGAACGGGTGGTTTATTGCATTTTTTACGACAAAATAATTACCAAAACCTTCAAGGAATTGATTATTCTGATGCCTCCATTCATTTCTCAAAAACCAGAATTTTTAACGTCCAAAAAGTGAATATTGATGATATTTTGGACTTGTTTGAAGGACAAAAATTTGAAGTAATTATTTGCAATGATGTTTTTTATTGTTTAGATAAAATACAGATAATCAATACTTTACAAAATATTTATTCATTATTACCAGCTAACGGAATTTTCATTTCCAATAACAATGCCTTCAATGTTTTCTACGGAACGCATGATATAGCCGTAGGTGGGAAATGGCGTTTTACGTTAAAAGATTTTCAGGAATTTATACAAAATACTCCGCTCCAAATTCAAGACTATTCTTATTGGACTTGGACGCTTTCTCCTTTGATTTTATCCATCCGAATTTTTCAACAAGTACAGTTAAAACTGGGTCTGATTGATACTTCAAAGTTAGTCTCAGATGTGAGCGTTCCGCCTGTTTGGTTGAATGAATTATTTTATAAAGTGGTGAAAATTGAGGAAAAGATTTTGAAAAAAGGATTCTTTGGAAGTTCATTATTTTTGAGAATAGAAAAATATTAAGGTTTCTTCAAAAAATATCGTTCAAAAATCGAATCCTTCTTTAAAGAGTATTCCAATATTGCCTCTTCGTCTCCGTAAGCAACTCGCTGAAATTCAAGCATATTCTGGGCTTTGAAAATAAACGGTTTTTCAATCGTGGTTAAGAGTTTTTCCTTGAAAATTCCTTTGTATAATTGATTGAAGTTTGTGATGGAATTTAGGGCAATAAATACCGCAATTATTGAACTCAAAATGGGTTTAAATCGTAGATTCTCAATCAAAGTAATTCCTACTAAAATGGACAGGATAAAGAATGAAGGAAAAGCTACTCGAATATTGAAATCATTATAAATACCAATTCTATAAAAAGCGATTAAACAGGGAAATATAACAGCAATAGTCCAGATTGCATAAGATGAATTTTTATAAAATTTAAGAACAATTCCCCATATTCCAAAATTTAAAAAGACATAAATTAGATACAAAATCCACCATTGAGATACTCCCGTTTGCCATATAAATTCAGTATTCTTGGCATGAATCCCTTCCGTACTGACGAAGTATAACATTAGTGGTAAGAATGAAATTATTAACATTATCATCAAACCTAAATCTTGCCATTTTGCTTGTAAAAGTAGCTTTTGAGCATTATTCAGAAATAAAAATCCTATAAAAGGAAATAGTCCAATGGCAGTTAGCGGACTCCAAAACATCGTAGAAAGCAAAATAATCAACACATATTTAAGGTCTTTGAAAGTATCTTTTTCTCTGAAAATATTAATCAATACACAAGCCCCCAAACAAGCGGGTAAAGTATGTTGCGTAGCCCAAGCGTAATTTTTGATAAAGGTTTCGTTGATGAGTTTGAATAGATTGATTTGGAAATAATACGGTTGTATATATTCTTGGAATAATTTAAACTCTATCATCAGTTTTATTAACACCCAAGCATTAGAAAAAAGGGTAACAAAAAGTATCAAAAGTAAAGGTTTTTTTTGATGAAAATTGGCTATCCAAAGTAATATAATCCAAAGCCCCAAAACACTCCAAATAAAAGAAAAATACCGAGCCGAAGCGATGCCAAAAAATTTGGCTAAAAGTGCAGTTGGCAAATAATATCCTGTATAATAACAAAGATAGGTTTTTTGTTGGGCGTAATAGACGGGTAAATCATGCGTAATGAGGTCATAATATTTATAGTTATTTGCCTGAAAATCATAAGTTTGTGGGCGAAATTCTCCAATTCCTAATAAGAAATTTATGATAATTGAAAATCCTAAACAAGTTAAAATTATAGACGATGAAATTACTTTTTCAGCAGGATTTTGGAGAATAGGCTGGCAAGTTTTCCAAACATAAAAAAGTATGATTAATGTACACGGAATCCCAATCCAGAGGTGAATCCAAGTCAAAAGAAACAGGATAGAGGGAAGCAGTAAATAAAATAAAGTGATTATTTTGAGCGTTTGGACTGATTTCATCCTTGAATTTAAGCGAAATCAGTCCGATTTCAAAACCTGTTTCTGTTTTATTTTTGTACCTTTGTATTTGAATGGCATAAAAAATAAGCACAATCAATGTTTGAAAATTTAAGCAGTAAAATCACCACCGCAATGCGTACCCTCAAAGGTAAGGGACGTATCACCGATGTAAACGTAGCCAGCACCATCAAAGAAATCCGAAAGGCTTTGATGGATGCCGATGTAAACTATAAAGTTGCCAAGGAAATCACCGACCACATCAAGGATGAGGCGATGGGACAAAAAATCCTAATTGCCGTGGATCCTGGGCAAATGTTGGTAAAAATCGTTCACGCAGAACTGGTGAAATTGATGGGTTCGGAGGTGCAGACCATCAACCTGAAACCAGACCCCGCCGTGATTTTGATTGCAGGTTTGCAAGGTTCGGGAAAGACAACTTTCTCTGGAAAATTAGCTCAATACCTCAAAAAAGGGGGTCGTAATGTACTTTTAGTAGCTTGTGATATTTATCGCCCAGCGGCAATTGATCAGTTGAAAGTCCTTGGCGAGCAAGTGGGTGTGGATGTTTACGCTGAACCTGACAATAAAAATGCCGTTGAAATTGCCCAAAATGCGTTGGCTTATGGGCGTAAAATGGGCAAGCGTGTTATTATCGTAGATACTGCGGGTCGTTTGGCAGTGGATGAAAAAATGATGAATGAAATTGCGGCGGTAAAAGATGCCATCAAGCCTTCGGAAATCCTTTTTGTGGTGGATTCGATGACGGGACAAGATGCCGTAAATACTGCCAAAACGTTCAATGACCGCCTGAATTTTGATGGTGTCGTACTGACAAAATTGGATGGTGATTCACGGGGAGGGGCGGCTCTTTCGATTCGTCATATCGTGGATAAACCCATCAAATTTATCTCAACGGGTGAAAAAATGGAAGCCCTCGACCAGTTCTATCCCGACCGTATGGCAAGCCGTATTTTGGGTATGGGCGACGTGTTGAGTTTGGTAGAAAGAGCCCAAATGGCGTTTGACGATGAAGAATCGGAGCGTATTAACAAGAAAATTCGTCAAAATCAGTTTACGTTTGAAGAATTCTATTCGCAATTGCAACAAATTAAAAAAATGGGACCTCTGAAAGATATTATGGGCATGGTGCCAGGAATGTCGCAAGCGGTGAAAGACGTTGATATTCCAGATGATGCTTTTAAATCCATCGAAGCCATTATTCAATCAATGACCTTGAAAGAACGCCAGAAGCCTGATATTTTGGATATGTCTCGCAAGAAACGGATTGCAGCGGGTTCAGGCACAACGGTTACAGAATTGAATAATCTTTTGAAACAGTTTGAAGGCATGAAAAAAATGATGCGAATGATGAATAATGTGCAAGATGGCAAAATGAAAATGCCAAACATGGCACAGATGATGAAGAGATAGTTAAGAATTAAATTATCTTAAACAATTTCAAATAAAATGAAAGCAAAATATGTAAACCCATTTACGGATTTTGGATTTAAGAAAATCTTTGGTGAAGAAGCCAGCAAACCCATGCTGATAGACTTCCTGACCAGTCTGTTGCCCGAAAGTAATATCGTAGATTTGACCTTTAAGGATAAAGACCAAAATGGAAATACCGAAGATGATAGGAAAGCAGTCTATGATATATACTGTGAAAATAGTTTTGGAGAAAGAATAATTGTAGAATTACAAAAGGTCAAACAGAATTATTTTAAAGATAGAACGGTTTATTATGCCACCTTCCCAATCCAAAATCAAGCGGAGAAAGGAAACTGGAATTATCAATTGAAATTTGTGTATTGTGTGGGTATTCTGGACTTTAAATTTGATGATAAAGTGAAGTCGGGAGAAGGCGAAGTTATCCATACCGTTCAGTTGAAAGACCAAAACAATCAAATATTTTATGAGAAATTAAAGTTTGTGTATTTAGAAATGCCTCATTTTGTAAAAGAGGAACACGAACTTGAAACACGTTTAGATAAATGGTTATATTTTATCAAACATTTAGAAGATTTTCAAAATATTCCAGAAATGTTTAATGATGCTATTTTCATACAAGCCTTTGAAAAAGCGGAAATTGCAAAATATAATGCTGATGAAATGGATGATTATCAACAGAGTTTAAAAGTTTTTAGAGATAATAAAAATACTTTTGATTACGCCAAAGAAACGGCTTTTGATGAGGGGAAAATGGACGAAAGGATGAAGATAGCAAAAGCCCTAAAACAAAATGGCGTACCAACGGACATTATCATAAAAACAACGGGTCTTTCTGAAAGTGAAATCAATGAATTATAGAATCGGAACTATGTACTTATTAATGCAAGTTGATTATTTCGGTAGAATAAGCCCTCGCAAGGGTTTTGAACCCTTGCGAGGGTTACATAATCGCCTATTTTTACCTAATTTTTGATTTTGCATTAATAAGTATATAGTTCCGTATAGAATCTTAAAAACGAAAATTATCGAAAACATAAAACATTAAAAATACATAAACATTAGCGTTGCTAAACAGTTTCTTTGGCTTGAAAACGGCAAATTTTTAAATCCACAAAGAAACAGTTGAGGCGGATGCTCCCTATGGGGGTGTCCTCTTGCTGTTTTATAAGTTGTGGAAAGTATTGCCGTACTTCAAGCCAGCTTCTAATAATAGCAGAGGTTCACGCCCTATTTTTTTGCTCTTTTCACCCTCCGAACCTCGGGGTTTTCCATCTGAAAACAAACCCGAAATGCCCACTCTCCCTTTCAAAGAAATACTGATTGATTTACTCAAAAAAGATGCCCGTTTAGTTGATGAACAAGGCGATTTGCGTGAAAACCTCGTGCATGAATACGCCAACGAATTAGACCCCCAACTAATTGAATTATTGTTGAATGACTCACAAACCCGTGAAATGTTCTTTCTGAAAATCAAAGAAGTTTATGTCTTCAAACTGAATAATTTTAAGTTTTTCTTAGACGAAAATAAATTAGACAATTCTTACACCCAATTTGAGAACAAAATAGGGCTGAGTTTTGGGAGTAGATTGTTGCGTGAAACTTCGGATGTAGTCTTGAATTTTCCGTATAAAGATTGCATTTTGGAAGGCGGACAAAGTACCGAAGAAGGGAGTGATATTTATTTTGAATATGATGTAAAAGAGGGCAACTACGTGGAGAAAAAAGCCAAACGGAAAGAAGTGTTTTTCAACCAAATACTTGCCCGTGATGAAATAGACCGCCTTTTAGAACCCAAATCCTTTATAAATATCAAAAGATTTACTAAAGAGGGAGAAGAAAAGCTAAGCGGTTTTACCCGTGATGAAAACGGAACGATTAAAGATAATCTCATTATAAAAGGGAATAATTTGCTTGCCTTGCACTGTCTGAAACAAGAATTTAGAGGTAAAGTAAAGTTGATTTATATTGACCCTCCGTATAATACTGGGAAAGATGGATTCACTTATAATGACAATTTTAATCATTCTACTTGGCTGACTTTTATGAAAAATCGCTTGGAAATTGCGAGGGAATTGATAAAGGATGATGGAAGTATTTGGGTTAGTTTAGACGATAAAGAGGTTCACTATTGTAAAATATTAATGGATCAGATATTTGGGAGAGATAATTTTATTAGTACTGTTATTTGGAATAGTAAATATGGGCTGGAATCACCATTTGGGCCAAAAATAAAATAAGCCTCATAATCTACTGATTATCAACACTTTAAGGTAATTTAATTTCTGCCAGTTTTTGATAATTCCAAGCCTTCAATTTTTCCATATCAAATCGTAACTCCTTGT
>JBBRMR010000071.1:0-26592 GCA_038230735.1 Cytophagales bacterium | reverse complement strand
CTTAGTAACGTGTAAATAATAAGTTGGTCAATCTCTACCTTTTACAAGGTAGTTCCATTTGGGTCTTTTATCATCAAAAGTAACATAGTTTTCGATATTATCCCTAAATGTCTGAGAGACCTCTCTTTTAGTTAAATATTGTTTTGCGTTGATACATGTTGTTACTTTCAGACCTGTCCGAGTTGTTGTCGTGTTGGTTAAATTTTTAACGTACTCTACATTTTTCAGAGGAACACCAGACCAAGTGTGAGTTATTTGTGAAAACAATTTGTGTTCAATAGGATTCCATTTAGAACAATAGGGCGGATAATGGGCTACCAAAATATTGATATTCAAAGATTTAGCTAATTTTACTAAATCTTGTTTTACAATATAATGTGCCGAGGCATTCGAACCGCCTCCATCACAGAGTAACAACATGGTTTCAGCATCGGGGTATTTATACTGCAAGGTTTCAGTCCAACATTTACTCAGATTATCACAAACAAATTCAGAGGTATCTTTACTAAGACCAAGTGTCACATAACCGATATTTTCATTGACATCATAGATACCATGAGGTACTATTTGTCCTTCAGCAGAACTCTGAAAATCATGGTCATTAGCGTGTCTTTCTGAGGTAGAATAAGCAGTACCAGAACGGCTGAAATTGCCCAAAAGTTCTTTCTTTTTTGTATCAATACTAATAACAGGTAAGCCTTCATTGGTGAAAGAAGTTCGATAGGCTTCAATTTTTTCAAATTGCTCATTTCTGCCTTCGACATCTTTTAAAGCTATCTTTTTCAACAATGCTCGCTTTTTATATTGACGAAATTTGAGCATCTGTTTAACATGATAACGACTTATGATATGATTTTTAGCCGCTAAACTATCACCAATAGTACGCTCGCTTAAATGAGTCCATTTCACGTCCTTGTCTTGGGGCAAGCCTGCAATAGTCATCTCTAAAACGGCATCAAATGATTTTAACAACTCGGGATGGGCTTCAATTTTTTTTTAGGACCACCACCTATTTTACGAATCCGTTTAACTGGTATTGGGGATAAATCTGATAATTCAGATTTACCTTTTCTAATAGTTTTTACATTAACATTATAGGCAATACTTACTAAACTGACACCATGATAGCCAAGTAGTTTAGCCTTTAATCCAACATATAAGCGTTGCTGGCGTTCATCTAATTGATTGAAATAATTGAGTTCTTCGAGAGTGATTTCCATATGACTAAAAATTAGTATTGAATACGAAGATACAATATTTTGAAAATTAATTAGACCAACTTATTATTTACACGTTACTTAAATTTTCCCTATTAAAATTATTACACTGAACATTAAAGTAGGAGTCAATTGATAAACTCTTCAAAATCTCCTTTCTTCCATTTGAAAAACTCATCAAAATTCTGAACCATTACAACTTGTAAATCACTCAATTCTACATTTTTCAATTTTGCCACGATAGTGTATCTTTCTTTGATATTTAGGGAATATTCACTGTCTGTCTCTATGAAAAAACCGTTTAATGGAATGTATTCGAGCATTTCTTTGAAACTGCTATTCATGTTTTCAAGGGGGCTTATAGAAAGTTTAATGCCTTGGTCGAGAAGGGATTTTGCTAATATTTGGTTTCTTCTAAATCCGTGAATTACCCAAGGGGTTTTTCCATATTGTTTTCTGAAGTGAAGAATTTGGTCGTATTGTCTGACGCAGTGAATGATTAGGGGGACGTTATTTTCGTTGGCGACTTGAATTTGTTGATAAAATACTTCTTCTTGAATTTCTTTGGAAGCTCCTTTCAATTTGTCTAAACCGCACTCGCCTATTCCGAGGCAAAATTTGTTTTGTAGATTTTGGTTTAGATTACTGATTTCATCGTTATTGAGGGCTTTTTCTGTCCACCAAGGATGATGTCCGATTGTATAATACTCGTTTTCGTATTTTACATTTTTGTGGGCAGAAATGATTTCTATGACTTCTTTGTCATTTGAGTAAATGGGCTTGTGGGTGTGGAAGTCTATATACATTATGTGGGTGTAATTTTAGTTATTTGATTTACAAAAATCTAAGCACTAATGGCGTATTCACGGTAATTGACAACTGTATGAGGCTTTGGAAAAGATATGTCAGATTCTAAAACAGGTAATATATCAAGTGTATCTCCTTGATTATCAAATATTTCTAAAATATAACCGCTTGGTTCTATAAACTCTACTACGGTTGCAACGTCTCCTCTCAAAAATCCAGATTGAGGGAAGTTTTTGATTAAAATAACCTGTGAATATAATGGAAATTGTTGCATGATTATTTGTTTGATTTATTAGGAAATAACGTTACAAATCTAAAAATAGTTGGACTTTCTAACAATAACCAGATGGTTATTACTTCTAAATTACGCAATTGACCTTTTTCCTTCAAATAATTTTCCATCAAAGGGAGCGTCTTTTTGAAAAATTGCCTCATTTTCAAGAACAATTTTGCGAATATCAAACTCTAATTCTTGCCAGTTTTCAAGGGTATAACCAAGTTCTTTCAAAAATTTTGATTTGTCATTTTTGTCTTTTGGAATAAGAAGGTAATGAGTAATTTTAGCTGATTCAATGATTATTTCCATTTGTTGTAGCATTTGTATCTGATAAAAAGCCCCTCAAAACTCAAAATAAGGAAATATCTTGTCCAAAGTTTTAGCATCTAATAATTTGATGGGTTCAAAATCCTTTTTTGAGGTAAAATTACCGTGCTGTTGGCGGTAGGCGATGATGGATTTTGCGATGTAGGGACGGATGTAATAGTGCTTGAATTCTTCGATGCTTACTTCGTTGATTTTGATTCTCTTTAAATTTGGATTTTTGATTGTTGCGTATTTTAAAATTTCCTCTACTACTACAGAATCTAAGCCGAATACTTCCCTGACTTGATTTTCTGAATAAAAACCGCCTAAATTATCTCTATATTTGATGATACGGGCGGATAGTTTTGAGCCGATGCCTTTCAGTTTTTTGAGGTCGTTGGTGTCGGCACGGTTCAAGTCGAAGGTGGTGGGTTTAAAGGATTCTTTGGTTGGGGCGGTAGTAGTGGTAATGTTAACTTCTGAATTTTCTTCGGGTTTTATGAATGGGGCGAAGGGTTTGCCGTCTTTTGCGGGTAATGTGATGTATGGCTCTAATTTTGTGTATAAATCGGCAGGGAAATCATAGACTCTTTGGAGGTCTTCTTTTTTACGAAATCGACCACCTTTTGTACGGTAATTGATGATGCGTTTTGCCATCCAAGGTGAAATGCCTAATTCTTCCAATTGTTCCTGAGATGCTTGGTTTGGGTCGAATGGGGACAGTTTTATGGTTTTGGCTACTTTATTTTCGTTGTCGTATTTTTCATACTTATTCTCGTATTTATCGTAATATTTTGATTTCTTATCTGCTTCTTTTACGCTGATTTTTGCCATCATTTCTTCTACTTTTTTAGGGTCGATGGTTTTGTTGGCTTGTTGTTTGTCGGGAAGGAAATCGAAGATAAAAACGGAGACGATTAAGACAAATATTAGGAAAATGAGGAATAGGAAGCCTTTAGTTTCGGATTGATTGAAGGCGAAATAGTCTCGAATATAGAATTTGATTTTTTTGAACATCGTGGTTTTTAGAATTATTAGTGGTTTTACCTTAATTTTGTTTTTCAATTAGCACGCAGATAACGCCCACAATGGAATTGAGATACTACGTAACGCAAATTTTCGCAGATTTTAATTTATCAGCCAATTTAATAAATTTATTATTTTGCTTTGCTTTTTTGGATAGAATTTTTAAATAAATTTTAAGTATTAACTTTTACAATATTTTAATAGTTCACCAGTTTTCTTGTAGATTATTACAAGAAAAAATCTGCAAAAATCTGCGTTACGTAGTATCTCAATTCCATTGTGGGCGTTACCTGCGTGCCATAATTCAAGTTATAAGTTTATGATACTTTACAGTACAAATCATCAGAGTCCAGATGTTTCTTTGGAAGAAGCTGTTTTTAGGGGATTGCCTCCTGATAATGGCTTATATATGCCTCATGTCATTCCGACTTTGCCCGCTTCTTTTTTTGAAAACATTGATAAAATGTCAATTTCTGACATTGCTTTTGAGGTTTCAAAGGCTTTATTGAGCGATGATATTTCGGATGAAGATTTGAAAATGATTGTCAATCGTGCCATTGATTTTGATGCTCCTGTGGTGGAAATTGAAAAAAATACTTTCGTTCTGGAATTGTTTCATGGACCTTCAATGGCATTTAAAGACTTTGGAGCAAGGTTCATGGCTTCGTTGATGTCATATTTTTTACAGAAATCTCAAAAAGATATTCATATTCTCGTAGCGACTTCGGGCGATACGGGTGGAGCGGTAGCTCAGGGATTTTATAAAACTCCTGGCATCAAGGTTACGATATTATACCCAACGGGCAAAGTTTCAGTTATTCAAGAAAAGCAATTGACCACTTTGGGCGAAAATGTAACGGCTTTGGAAATTGATGGTACTTTTGATGATTGTCAGGCTTTGGTGAAGGCGGCATTTTTGGATAAAGATTTATCTTCAAAATTTAATCTTGCCTCCGCCAATTCCATTAATATTGCCCGCTTAATTCCGCAATCGTTTTATTATTTCAATGCTTTTGCAGAATTGAAGCGAGCTGGCAATACAAAACCTGTGGTGTTCTGTGTGCCCAGTGGTAATTTTGGTAATCTTTCGGCAGGGCTAATTGCGAAACGAATGGGGTTACCCGTGAAGATGTTTGTAGCGGCAACGAATGTAAATAATGCTGTTCCGAAATATTTAGAAACGGGTAAATATGAGCCTATTCTATCAAAAGAAACTATCTCCAACGCTATGGATGTAGGAAATCCATCAAACTTTGTGCGGATGCGTTTGTTGGCTGGTGATGCACATCAGCAAGTAGTTACGCACATTACGGGAGATTTTAGCGATGATGTGGCAACTCGAAAAGCCATGAAAGAAATCTTTGACCGCACGGGCTATGTGATGTGTCCGCATACTGCCGTAGCTTATTTGGGTCTGAAATCATATGCCGATACTTTGGACGAAGACGTGGCGGGCGTATTGCTATCAACGGCTCATTATGCTAAGTTTTTGGAGGTAGTTGAGGAGACTTTGGAGACGTCCGTTGAAGTGCCTGAGCGTTTATCAGCTTTATTGTCGAAGGAGAAGGTTTCTATTTTAATGAGTAAGGAGTTTGCGGATTTTAAGGCTTATTTACTTTCATAATAATTTAAGAAAAATTCCCTAAGAACATTCTTAGGGAATTTTTCTTAAATTCTACACATACATTCCCTCAATCAAATCCTTATATTTATTGTGTATAATTTTTCTTTTTAGCTTCAAAGTCGGCGTTAATTCTCCACTATCAATCGTGAAGCCTTCTGGCAAGATTGTGACCTTTTTTACTTGTTCATACGAAGCAATACTTTTCATTAATTCCTTTACTTCTTCATCAAACTTGGCTTTTACTTTTTCATTTTTCACCATTGAAGCATCGTCTGAATATTCGATGCCGTTTCTTGAACACCAATCTTTCAAGGCACTAAATTCTGGAATTAATAAAGCTGATGGAAATTTTTGCCCTTCTCCAACTACTACGGCTTGCTCAATCAGCGATGATTCTTTCAATTTGTTTTCAACCAATTGCGGTGCTACATATTTCCCACCCGATGTTTTAAAAATTTCCTTCTTTCGGTCGGTAATTTTTAGGTATTTTCCTTCTGAAAGTTCGCCAATATCTCCTGTGTGAAACCAGCCTTCTGCATCAATTGCCTCCGCAGTGGCTTCTGGTTTTTTGTAATACCCTTTCATAACGGAAGGTCCTTTTACACAAATCTCGCCATCTTCAGCAATTTTTAATTGAATATTTGGTAAAACTGTTCCAACGCAACCGACTCTAAAATCTGATAAAATACTACTTGAAATAACGGGTGAAGTTTCGGTTAGTCCATAACCCTCTGCCACAGAAATTCCTGCCGCCCAAAATACTCTTGAAAGTCGTGGTTGTAATGCCGCTGAACCCGATGCAATGATTTTGACATTTCCCCCCAATGCTTCTTTCCATTTACTAAAAATCAATTTTCGGGCAATTCCTAACTCAATATTGTACCACCAACCCATATCTTTCATGGGGTCATATTTCAATCCTAAATTTAATGCCCAAAAGAATAATTGCTTTTTCACGCCCGAAAGTTCATAGCCTTTTGCTACTATTTTATCATAAACTTTCTCTAAAAGCCTTGGAACTGTTGCAAAAACGTGTGGTTTTACCTCTTTTAGATTTTCGCCAATGGTTTCCATACTTTCGGCATAGTAGGTAGATACGCCATAATACATATATACATACACGTCTGTTCGCTCGTATATATGACATAAGGGCAAGAAACTCAATGCCGTATCAGTTGGTTTTAAATCAAGTGCTTTTGCCTCAACCAGTCCATCTATATTTGAAACAATATTATTGTGCGTTAGCATTACACCTTTGGGCTGTCCTGTTGTGCCAGAGGTATAAATCAAGGTCAGAAGGTCGTCTGGCTGAACAGCCGCTTTGAAAGGTTCTAATTGATTAACATCTTCTCTGCTACCCAATTCAGTAACCTCCGCCCAATGATTTGCACCCTTAATTTTATCAAAACTATATATTCCTTGGATTCCCTCTAAGTCGGAAGTTGCTTCTTTTACTTTTTTCAGAAGCCCTTCGTCTCCCACGAAGATAAATTTTACCTCCGCATCTTTGAAAATATATTTGTAATCCTCAATAGTAATGTTTGGGTACATGGGTACTGAAACAGCTCCTAATTGTTGAACCCCTAATTCTACAAAGTTCCATTCTGGACGATTGGTAGAAATTATGGCAATTTTATCATCTTTTTTTACTCCCAATTTCATTAGACCTAAACTGACATTGTTTACGTTTTCCATTAAGTCTCTGGCACTGTATTTTTTCCATTCGCCGTTTACCTTACTGGAAAAAACGTCGTCTCTATTTACTGCCAAAACACAATTAGGCAGTAAATCAAATACTCTGGTTATGTTAGGGTTACTTTTCATAAAATGATTTTTAGTTTTTTGTTATACGAATCTTTATAAAATACAATTTTTAGTATTTTTCGTTCTAAATTTTCTCAACAAATATAAAACCCTTTGCTTGAAATTAAAAAGGTATGCAAGCATAATATTTTTACTATTTTCAAACAAAAAGCCCATTCTCTCGAATGGGCTTTTATTTTGATGGCATCTAAAAATGTTACACTCCAAGTTCAGACTTAGTCGCCAGTTATTACTTGTTTAACTGTAACTTAGATTTTCATTACTCTTCTTCGTCTGCATTTTCGACTCGAATTATTTCTTTTGAACCATCGGAACGTATGTATAACAATTCAACTTCATTGCTCTCTTCGTCTCCTTTCATGAGGAATGAGCCTTTATCAGTTATCTTGTCATTACTAAATTGTCCTTCAAACCTCTCGCCATTTTTAAAGAAAAATATTCCTCTACCCTGTCTTTTGCCTTGACTATATTCGCCAACAAACATTTTTTGACCATTTGGATAATATTGGACTCCATAACCGTGTCTTCGTCCATTTGCCCAAGAGCCTTTATAACTTCCTTGTGTTTCATGAACAAAAATTCCGTTTCCGTTTGAGCAATCTCCCGAAACACATCCTGTTCTTCTGATACTCGTAGAATTTACCGTAATATTTTCTACCTCAATATCATTTTCTTGTATTTCTCTACGTTTCTCAACCCTTGGCGATTGTTGAGTCGTTGTTGCCGCTCTTGGGTTATTTGGGACTGTGGATGCAGGCAAACCAATTGGTTGATTTACCTTCGTTCTTTGCTGTGGTGAATATTTTCCATTGCTTGGGTGCAATTTATCCGCAGCCCTCCAACCATTTTCAATTGCCATTAACCTTTGTGAGCGTGGAGGATGCGTTGTTGTTACAAATTCTCCTTGAAAGTGCTTGATGGCTTCTTCTGATTGTTCGAGGTTTGCACCCATTTCGTGCAACCAAAATCCTGAGAAATAATCAGCTTCCATTTCTTTTTCTGGGCGGCTTCCTGTTCCATCAATGGTATGAAAATTAGCATGATGTCCAATTTCATGGGCTAAAATAGAAACTGCACCCCAGTCGGTTTGCGTTGTTTCTTCAACACGATTTAGAAAGTCTCGGTCATAAATAATGTACGGTTGTCCATCAATCACCGTTGCAAAACAATTATCGGTATTAGAACATTGCATTACTTTAAATTTACTATTAGCTTGACCCATTTTTTGAGCAAACTGGCTAATAACCCTTTCGGCATGACTATCCGATACATACCCCTGCATTTGTGGACAAATATCTTGTACGGAGATACTTTTACCAAAATAGCTACAAGCGAAAGTGATTTTTTTCTTTTGATTTTGTCCCATCGTTTGGAACATTACTGCAAAAGAAAGCACTGATAATAAAAAGGAATTCTTCATGTGGATAAGGCACGCCCCAACTCTAAAAAAGAGGTTTTTAAATAAATCACGCTTAGGGGAATTTTGTAATTTAGCATGACCATTGTGTGGATAAATTTACTTTTTGTGGATAAAAAATTAGTTTTTTGTTTTACCAAAAAGTGGTTAAAAGTAAATTTTTGTCATGCAATACTTGGAAGGGAGTTTTCAGTTATGAGTTATAAGTTATGGATTTTGAATTATCTCATTTCACTACTCATAATTATTAATTCATAACTCATAATTAAATCAGTTTATTGTATCACCTCTCAAAATTCTGAATCTTTTTCTGGCATCAGCTCCGTAAATACTTCCTGGATATTTTGTTAATAAGTCTTGATACAGTTTCATCGCTTTTGAAGGCTGATTTAATTTTTCTTGATATGCTTTCGCCAAATTATAGGTAGCATCATCACCTTTTAGTTCAATCGGGAATTTTTGAATAATGGTTTCTAGATCTCTTATCCCTTTTTCCAAATCCCCTTGTTTTAGATATGTCATGGCTCTGAGATAAATTATATCATCTTCGAGCGGGTCGCCTTTGAAAGCCTTTTCCATAGTGTTTAAACTTGTCAGGGCTTCTTCGTTTCGGTGTTGGAATAATAGTAACTCAGCATTTGAGTATGCTTTCATGGCTTTTTCGGTGGAATCTGTGCCTGTATTCTCTAAAATCAATAAACTCAAATCCATAGCATCATTCGCTATTTCTCGAGTTGTAGCTTGTTTTAAAATATCCAATACTTCACGAGACAACTCAAAATCACCTCTGAAATATGCCAATCTGGCATTTCTCAATTTAGCATCGTACCCCAACGGACTATCCTTTTCAGATTTTTCAACTTGTGAATAAATCAAGGTAGCTTCCCACGGCTCAGACTTCAGTAAATAAACATCCCCTAAATCTAATTTACAACGATCTATAAACTGTTGGTCATTGTTAGCCAATTTGATAGCATTTTCTAAAACCACGATAGCGGTATCCTTTTCGTTGAGATAAAAAGCGTACAAAAGTCCTTTGCTTCTGACAGCTTCTAATGTTTTCTGATTTGTTCCCAACTCCTCCAACATCTTAGAATATTCAGTTATCAACAATCTAATGTCGGCAGTGTTGATTGGGAACACATTTTTGATAACTTCCTCCTTGGCATTTATCAACATTCGTCGCCAAAGTGGATAATTTTGTCCTTTGGGATATTCCTTTACTAAATATTCAAATATCTTTCCTGAATTGACATAATCTTTATTCTGATGTGCCAAGAATCCTAAATCCGTAACTTGTATGCCTTCCTTGCGGTAACGTCTGTCCAAGGCTCTTGCTTGTACGAAGGCTTTGTAAAATTCTTTCTTTTGGATTAAATGCCAAATCAAGATTTCACTGTAATAAGCCACATCTGGGAACTTTTGAACTTTAGCGTAAAGCACCTTTTCTAATTGTTCAATTTCCTTTTCTTCTTTCAGTTCGTCTTGCAGGATTGACTGCACCATTTCTCGATTGTCAGCCATCAATCCAAATTTTAGGTACTCCTCAATCATTTGCGGAATTTTGCCTTGAATACGATAAAGTTTTGCCAACTGCACCGCAAATTCATCTTCTGACTTAGAAAACGTTCTTGCATTTTCGATGGTTTGGGTTGCTAAGTCAAATTGTTGATTTTGAGAAAAATCATTTACCAGTTCCATTATTCCTACTTCATCGGCTTTCACTTTATCAATTGCCAAATTATATTGTTTTTGGGCTTCTTCTTTCTTTTCGCTCAATTCCAGTAGCCTTGCGTAATCCACAATGTACACGGCATTAAAATTTGAACTCTTGATTTGTTTTTTCAAGAACTTCTCTGCTTCCTCATATTCTTTCAACTTTATCAGCGTTTGCAAATATGGTTTGTGAATAGATTTTACCATTTCCTTATTTTTCGCAATTTTCTGAAAAATAGTTTTCGCTTTTTCATATTCCCCCGCTTTCATGTACTCCATACCCAAGTCAGCATCCTGTGCGAAAGCCCCGATTGAAAAAAGCATCAATCCCAAGAGAAAGATTTTTTTTGAAAAAGTTTTGAACATTAACATCTTATAATAAATCATTTTTTTTATTTAAGTTTTTTAAAAAAGAGGAAACTATTACTTCTATTATGCTGTGTATATGTGGAATACTATTGTGAAACATATTTTTCACGAGCCAATGTTTATATTAATTCTTTTATCCACAGTTAATATCGAGTTATCAACACATAATTGATTGATATACAGACAGTTTATTTTATTTATTCAATTATGTGTATAAGTATTGTCTATTAATCAACGTCTTCCACAATGACTTTGTTATCTACTTTCGATACCTTTTATATGGTGATAATTACTATACTTTTCCACGGTGCATTTTGACCATTTTTATAATCCACAATGTCCTAATACTTATCGACAAAAACGATACCTAAAAATCATACCCTTATCCACTTTTTCATCAGGCTATTGGTCGATTTTGGAGGGTTATCCACATGGGTTTTTTGAAATGTGATTTGTTTTTAGCTGTTTCTGCCTGAATTTGGATTCGTGGGATTGTTTGATTTCTTGGATTTCAAATTTCTAAATTATTCTCTGTTTCCAAAATCTCCTAATTCAAAAGTATTCCAATATTAATTCTTTTTCTCCAACCCAAAAAATCCAAAAATCCCACGAATCCAAATTCAGAAAACTGTTACTCAATCACAAAATCATATCCCGTCAGTTCAAAATTTGCTTTCAACTTTATTTTATCGGGTGTCAATTTAATGATTTCAGGCAGAATATTTTTTTCCAAATCGCCAGCATCCCATCGAGCATTTTGATTTTCATCAATTATTAATCTGACGTAGTAAATACCAGGTTTTACGAAGTCGAACTGATACTTCAATACGTTGTCCACTTTTTTGATAATCTTATATTCTTCATCCAATAACTCAACGATAAATCCTTTCTTTTTGGGGTTTTTAACTTCTCCGCTAATAATTCCATAGTTTTCGGGGTCTCTCACTGGATAACTGGAAATTGATTTTCCAGTAGAATCATTCTCCACCGAAATAAATGCTCCTCTTGACATTTTTAATCTTATAGACTCTTTCGGCTTTTTCGCATCTAATTTAATTTTTAGCTCTGTTTTTTCACTATTCCATTTAATATTTTTTTCAGTAATAGGCACACGTATGAGCGTATCATTCATAAATTCAAGTTTACCCAAGTCATAATTTTTAATGGGTTTTGCAAAAGTAAAAATATGCCCAGCTTCTTTTAAATCAATATCTTGACCGTTCGATGGATTTGTTTTAAAAGTAAATTCTTCCTTCACCCCAACCGTATCTTTTTTAGTTCTGACCTTAAATTTTATCTTTTGATCATGCGTAAAAACTCTATCTAAGGAATCGGTTACTGATATTTTAACCTTTATCGTATCTATTGTATTATTATTGGTATTAAATATTCTCACATTTCGGGCATCCACTTGTTGATAAATCATGCTATCTTTTTTATTGACAAAATTGATAGATACTTTTTTTATTCCTCTATTATATTCAAGGTAATAATAATTGGAAGTACTCCTTGGTTTTAATGTTTTATTAAACGTTTTATTCATATTTGCCATGTAGATTTCTAAACTCTGAATACTACTTCTTAAGATAATTGTATCTTTTATTATCCCTAAAATCTCTTTGGCTTCTTCATAAAGCAAATTATTATTGTCATCACCCACCGCATAAATTCGATATTTGCCAGCCACTACGTTTTCAATCTTAAAATTTCCAGAACTATCAGTTTTCATAAAATAATAAGGTTTTACCTTTTTTGGATTTAAGGTATCTGAAAATACATAAAGCCCCACACTTATATCTAACATCGGTTTATTGGTTTGTGGATTTTTCACTTTTCCACTCACTTCTAAAGAATCAATATATTTTCCCGTGCTGAAAACTAATCGAACATTTTTGGCAGGATTACTTTCGTTCATATCTTTGAAAGTATTTCTGAAATTAAAACTATAAGTAGTATTTTCTCTGAAAGGTTTATCAAAAGTTAGCCTCGCTCCTTTCGGCATTATTTTAGTTTCATAAGTTCCTTCCAAATTTGGGGTGATTGATAATTGTTGTTGAATATTATTAACACTTACATATTCATCAAATTGTATTTCAATCAATTTTCCAGTAAATCCTTTTGACTGATTATTTGGAAAGGTCTTTACAATTTTTGGGGCAAGCGTATCTTTTTTCCCTCCCGTTGGTGCAACGATTTGGGCACAACTAAAAAGCATTTCTGCGATAATAAAACTCAAAAAATTTATCAATACTATGTGTTTTAATGTCATGTGTATATGTTGAAAACATTGTGAATAATTAATTCCTATTTTAGTATTCGCTCTCTTAATTATTTACTTTCCTTAAAATTGTTGAAGATAATTGGTTTATAGAAATTAAAATGAGAACAAAAATAAACCCTCAGTAATTCTTAAACTACTGAGGGTTGTGGAAATTGTGTTATTATGTTTAAAACTTCTTAAAAACATAAATCAAACTCGAATAATTTTGGTTATTCTCTTTTGCCGACAAATTCGACTTCAACCCATTCACAAATGCTTTTAAATAATTGATTTTATCTGTTTGGTATTTGGTACTTAACATCGACACATAAAACGAATCAAATTTCATGGGTAAAGTTTCTTTTAGTTCAAAGCCATGTTTAGCAAAAAGTTCTTGGATGCTATTTTGTGAGAAATGATAAAGATGTCTTGGTACGTCGTAAGCCGCCCATTGTTCTTGATACACTTCGGCATCTTTTGATTCATGATTTGGCACGGCAATGATTAATGAACCATCTTTTGATAATCTTTCTTTCAACCAATTAATTGTAGTATTCAATTTATGGACGTGTTCGAGTACGTGCCAAAGTGTAATAACTTCAAAAGTCTCCTGTTGGAAGGATGATAATACTTCATCATTAATTTTTATCTGATTAGTTTCTTCTGCAATTGCCCTCGCCCCTGAGTCAGGTTCGATGCCATTTACTTTCCAACCATTTTCACGAGCTACATTCAAGAACATTCCCGTTCCACAACCGACATCCAAAAGTTTTCCTTTTTGAGGAGATAATCTGTTGATAAGATTTAGTTTTCCTTTCAAAGTAAACTTACGTACTTCTTGATAGATTTTTGAGATTAATCCTTTCGAGGTATTTGTGTGTGAAATATAGGATTCAGCCTTGTAATATTCGCCAATTGCTTCACTGTCTGGTCGAGGATTTGTAAATCGAAATCCACATTTTTTGCAAGTAACTATTTTAAATTGCTCTTCACTAACGGTATAATCCTTTACGGTTAAGTATTCTTCAAAAGTTTGTGATTGACAAACTGGACAATTTTTGAGTTGTTCCATTTATTTGTGGCTTTATTTTTATATAACCCTTACAAGTATTCAAAACCCTTGTGAGGGTTATATCTTTACCTTCGTTTTATTCTTGTATTTTATTTATATAATAATTATTACCGAAGGCAAAACTTACCTTCCCATAAATAACATCAGCACCGAAACATCTGAACTGGAAACACCACTAATTCTGGAAGCCTGACCAATGGTTGCGGGACGAATTTTTGACAGCTTTTGGCGACCTTCAATAGAAATTGATTTCATACCAGTATAATCAAAATCTGTTGGAATATTTAGGTTTTCTAAGCGTTGAAGTTTATTAACCATTAACTGTTCTTTCTCAATATAGCTTTCATATTTTGTATTAATTTCAGCTTGCTCTAAAATCGCTTCGCCATATTTTTCTAATTGGGTTTTAATAATTGGCGTTATAGTTATTAAATCTTTTAGTTCTAAATTAGGTCTTTTGAGCAAATTAATTAGTGATACTTTTTCTCTTAATATCGCCGTTCCAATTTTTTCTAAAAGCTCATTTGCTTCATCGGGACTTACCTTGGTATTTTTTAATTCTTCAATTAATGCTGCCGTTTGTTCTTTTTTGTATTCTACTTTTTTAACTCTTTCTTCCGAAGCTAAACCTAATTCAAACCCTTTTTCTGTCAAACGAATATCTGCGTTATCTTGTCTCAATAGTGTGCGGTACTCTGCCCGTGAAGTAAACATTCTGTATGGTTCATCTGTACCTTTATTGATCAAGTCGTCAATCAAAACTCCGATGTAAGCCTCCGAACGAGTTAATACAAAATCGGGTTTATTCTCCGCTTTTTGGTGAGCATTTATTCCTGCCATTAATCCTTGGCAAGCGGCTTCTTCATAGCCCGTTGTGCCATTAATTTGCCCCGCAAAATAAAGGCCTTCAATTAATTTTGTTTCTAAGGTTTGTTTTAATTGTGTCGGCGGAAAGAAATCATATTCAATGGCATAACCAGGACGGAACATTCTTACATTTTCAAAACCAGGTATTTTTTTTAAGGCTTCATATTGTACATCTTCGGGCAGTGATGTCGAAAAACCATTTACGTACATTTCCACAGTATTCCAACCTTCTGGCTCAACGAATATTTGATGGCGGTCTTTATCGGCAAAACGATTTATTTTATCCTCAACCGATGGACAGTATCTTGGTCCAAGCCCTTTAATTCGCCCTGCAAACATGGGAGATTTATCAAAACCAGTTTTCAGAATATCGTGAACTTCTTGATTTGTATAAGTAATCCAGCAACTCCTTTGTTTGGTCAATTGCTCGGTATCGGTATATGAGAACTTACTCGGATTTTCATCGCCTGGTTGTTCTACCATTTTTGAATAATCCAAACTTCTCCCATCCACACGAGGCGGTGTACCCGTCTTCATACGACCCGTTTCGAAACCAAGTTCTACTAATTGCTCCGTAATTCCTGTTGAACGAGCCTCCGAGGTTCTGCCACCACCAAAGTTTTTTTCACCAATGTGAATTAAGCCATTTAGGAAGGTACCATTTGTCAAAACCACAGATTTAGCTTGAAACTCTATACCCATTTGGGTCTTCACTCCTGTTACTTTATTACCCTCAACTAATAGTTCAGATACCATATCTTGCCAAAAATCCACATTCATATTTTGCTCCAATGCCGAACGCCATTCTTCCGCAAACTTCATTCTATCTGACTGACATCTTGGCGACCACATGGCAGGACCTTTTGAACGATTCAACATTCTAAATTGAATCATGGTCTTATCAGAAATAATCCCCGACATTCCTCCGAGTGCATCTATCTCACGGACTATTTGCCCTTTCGCTACCCCTCCCATTGCAGGATTACACGACATCTGAGCAATGGTGTTCATATTCATGGTTACCAATAATACTTTCGAACCCATCGTTGCTGCTGCGTGTGCGGCTTCACAACCTGCGTGTCCCGCTCCCACCACTATTACATCATATTCTTTATACATATTTTTAATGGTAATTAATTCTATGGTAAAATTTTAGAAACTCTAAATCGTAATTGTATGTATTAATCATATCATCCTCTTTATCAACTTTCTCTTTAATTAATTTGAGAATGGAATTTGAAGGTAATATTTTTATTCTTTTTTCAAGCTCAATTTTACTGTAATATAATGAGTTTGCTTTTGTTACATTATCCTTTCTCCACAAGGGCATCAAGTTTAAATAATGATAGCATAATTTCATTTCTTCAATATTACTCAAATCAAAGAGACTTGCAGGTGCTATGTGGTCTATTTCCCATTCACTACAATAATTATCCCATCTCATTCCTTCCACAAATTGGTGTTCGATATATTCCCTTAAATCTGTTCTACTCAGAAATACATATCTTAGTATTTGATTTCCTTCATAATTATCCAACTTCATTTCTGTTCCTCTAATTAATCGCCTCAAACTTAGCGACATCTTTTTTCTTATTTTTTGTTGTTCAGTAGTGGTTGGTTTTCCTTTCATAATTAACATTTCTAATCAAGTGTTCCACGTGGAGTGATTTTTTAAAATGCACTTATTTTGTAGCATAAAATCTTATAACGAGAGATTATTTTTTATCAAGTGTTCCACGTGGAGTGATTTATAAAAATAACAATAGTTACAAATTAAAAAACTAAAATATATTCACTTTCCAATCTTCTCATTTCAGCTTTATCTTCGGGAGTATGGTCGTCATATCCACAAAGATGAAGCAACCCATGAACGATAACCCTTTTGACTTCTTCTTCAAAAACAGTATTTAAGGTTTGGGAGTTCTCTCGAATACGCTCAATGCTAACAAATATATCACCCTCAATAGTTGCTTCATCTTCTGAGTTATCAAATGTTATGATGTCGGTATAGGTATCGTGGTCTAAGTATTCGAGGTTAATTTTATGCAGATACTCATCCGAACAGAAGATATAGTTGAGTTGTCCAATCGTAAAGCCCTCTTTATCAGCTACTTTTTTTAACCAAGACTTAAATTTATTCTTGCCCTGAAATTTAAAATCAATATCTTCGTTAAAAAAAACAATCATAAGGAATGGTTATTGAATATGGTTGATAAATAGAATACAAAGATACAACACAATTACATACCAAGAAGAAACCAAAATTAAGATAAACAAGTTGCCCAATATGAAAGACATTAAAGTACAAACTCCGCCACAGTTTAGACTTTTTGTGATATTAGCCTTATTAACTATTTCACAAAAAGGCATCTCGCAACAATCAAGAGATAATCTTCGTCAGAGTGGTGATAGATATGAAAATACGGGCATTCCCAATAACTGTGATAACAAGTTGTATAGCGTTTCGGTTACGGGTAATCTATTTGAAATTGAAAAGATTGATTTGAAAGATAAGATTGTGAAAAACGTTGGAACAGCCTTCCCTTTTAGATGTAATGCCTTAGTAAAAGGAACAAATAATAAATTGTATTCAGTAAAGGCGGATGAACCAGCCCGTACACCCGTATATGAGTATAACCCCAAAAACCGACAAGGAAGTTTCTCCAAATGGAATTTGCCTTCACATTCAGACGGTGGATGGATTTCAGGGGCAGTTGATTCAAAAGGCAAACTATATTTTATGACAACAACGTTTGAGAATTTGGCAAGAATAGATATTAGAAAAGCTGAGGTTGATGTACTTTGGACAGATAATCTTAAAATTAAAGGATGGGATAAAATCAACTGTCAGAAAGGTTGTAATTTTTATATCAATCAAAAAGATGAAATTGTAATTAAAGAAAACCGAGGTGAAAATGTTTGGTACGTTTCATTAGGTGAAAATCCTAAGGTTTTGAGAACTGAAAAACTGTATTCCAAAACAGAAATTAATCCAACCAATGATTTTACTGAGTTTTATAATGAGTCAGGTAGTTTGATGAGTTTATTATTAAGAAAAGATGGAATTTCTAATTATTCATCTAAGAAAAATGATTCGTACAGTTTAATGAAAATTGATACTTTGCAAAATGGGATATTAACTGACTTAGCGGGGTGCAATCATTTTGTTAAAAAAGAAGAGAAGGTTTCAGAAGAAGAAAAAGACGAATTAATTACGGTAAACACAAAGACAGATGAAACAATAAGATTAAAGAATGTAATTTTTAAATTAGGAGAATCGGATTTATTACCAGAGTCATATACAGAAATGGATAAGTTGGTTCGTCAATTAAAAAAGTATCAAACCGTTGAAATATTATTGGAAGGACATACAGATATAACAGGAGACTATGACGAAAATATTAAACTATCCCTTGATAGAGTAAATTCATGCAAAAAATACCTCATAAATAAAGGCATAGAGAGTAAAAGAATACAAACAAGAGGAATGGGAAGCTCAAAGCCATTAACTCGCTCAAATAGCGAAAAAGAGCGTGAAATTAATAGAAGAGTTGAGTTTAAGGTTATTAAAGGAATTTAAAATCCCCCTGCCGCCCGAAAGGGGAAACGGACACAAAAATAGCCTCTGAAATTAATCAGAGTCTATTTTTGTGATAAAAAGTAAAAAGAAAATCAAATTTAGAGTAGATTAAAAATGAAAAAGAACTTTTTTCTAAACTCTACTTTATCTGTTTAAAATAATTATCCACCTGACGTTTGTAATAGGGATTCAAATTTGGTGGGACGGTTCTTAATAATTCCGTTTGCTTTTGTTTGTCCTTGACGTATTGTTGAAATTGTGGTGGTGTTTTGCGTTCAAAAAGTTGTCTGGCTGTTTCAGCTTTGCGTTTTTGGTCTTCTTCTTGTTCCTGCATAGCTTTTTCCGATTCCAATAAACGAGTCAATAATTCTTGCTGACGTTTCATCAACTCTGGATTCATTCGTTTATTGACCAAATCAGTTTCGGTTTCTTCCATTTTTTTCATCATATCTTTTATTTCATCGCCCAATTTACGCCACTTCTCTGTGCCTTTACTACTATCCAAAAAGCCTTGAAGCATCTTGCGTAAGCGAGCTTGTTCGTTTGCCATTTTAGCTAATTGCTCTGATATTCCCCCCTGCCCTTTCGAGCCTTTTTGCATGGATTTACCCATTTGTTCATTCAATTCTTTTTGAGCTTCTCCCATACTTTTTTGCTTGCCCTTACTTTTGCCTTTTCCACTTCCTGAACCAGCCATCATTTGCTGATTTTGTTGCATTTGCTTTAATACATCGGATAATAAAAGTGCCAAATTATTCATGGATGTCATAGCAAATTGTTGTTTTGAGGTTGTCATGGCTAATTTTCTATCTTTTATTAGCTTAACCGCATCCCCTATATAGCTTTTCATATTTCCCATTTCACGATTTACAAAGGTTTCAATTTGCAAAACACGTTTTGAAAGAGCGTACAAACTATCTTCAATTACCTTTGCATCATCTTGTAATTTTAGTTGGTCTTGCGATAAATTAATGAAACGTGGGTCGGATGGATTCATGCCTCTAAAATCTTTCATGAGCCTTTCCTGATCAAATGAGAGTGTTATAAGATTTTCAAGAATATCTCTTAAATCATCCATATTCTCTTCGTTTTGCTTCATTTCTTGCTGTTGTTTAGCTTGGGCAAGTTTCTGAGCTAAATTTCGCATCTTTCGGGCGGCTTTCTTTTGCTTTTCAGCGGCAGCTTTATTGTCGCCTTTATCCATTTTATCTTCGGATTCCTTTTGGTCTTGCGAAATGTCTTCTTGCCCAGGTTTATCTATATCCATCTTCTCTTCGCTTTTCATTTCCTCATTCATTTTCTCGGCTTCTTTAAGGTCTTTTTTGGTATCTTCAAACTCTTTGGATAACTTCTCTTGCTCCTTTTTATTGGCATCAGTATCATTCTTTTTTTCTGGAGAGTTGTCAGGTTTCTTTTCAGTCTGTTCGTTCTTCTCGGCTAATTGCTCTTGTTTTTCAGCTTGTTTTTCAAGGTCTTTAATGGTTTTATCCAATTTTTGGTCGAGTTGAAGTTTTTTGAATAAATCTTTCATTCGCTCTAATTCCTTTTCCATATTCTTTTCTTTGTTCTTCATTCGCTCCATTTGTTCGAGCATCTTATTGTCTTCTGGATTTTGTTCGAGCATTTTTTTCAATTCCTCATACATTTTCTGAGCTTCGGGGTCCATCAAATCTTCCATCATCTTTTGCAAAGCATCCATTTTTTGCTGATTTTCAGGTTTTTGTTCGTTAAAACGTTTCTGTTTATCATTCAAATTTTGATTCTGTTCCTGCATTTGCTTGATTTCATTCATCAATTCTTCTTTCTTTTTGATGAGTTCTTCAGCCAATTTTTTATCTTGAAAATCTAATTCTTTCTTATTTTTCAAACGACTTTCCAAAGCCGCTATTTCTTTGCGGAGCTTTTGAGCTTTCTCCAAAGTCTTTTCAATTTGTGCTTCCGTTTTATCAATCGAATCATCAATTTCTTTGTCGATTGAGCGTTTGTCAGGAATCGCATAATTCATGACTTGCGAGCGGGTAGACTTTGCACCATTAACGCCATCGTTATCCCAAACCTGAACAAAATACTCAATTTTATCAGCAGGACTCAATTTCAAACTATCCAAATTCCATTGTTTGTAAAAACTCTGAATCGTCTGAGAAGAATTGATGGGTAAATTAATAGATGCATAATTAGCAGTTGAAGGTTTGCCTTCACGCAAAACTTTATAGAAAACTGCCAATTTACTAATTCCATAATCATCGGCGATATTTCCACCCAAAACCATAAAATTATACAAAGTCGAATCTTTATATTGTTCCAAACTTAATTGTGGATGTTTATCAGGAATAACATTTAAGAAAAAACTGATTCCTTCGGCATTTGAAGCATATTGATTTTTTAAATAAACCTTGTAAGTACCTGAAGCACGTACCCGACGAGTTGCATTGAAGCCACCACCTAAAAGATTCTTCTTAGCAATCATTCGACTTTTATCTCCTTCAAAAACCATAACGATTGAATCTGTGTCGGTAACATTGAAATCCCATTCGATAGCAGTACCTTCTGGAACGGTCAAGTTGCCCATGTTTTTCATGGATTCATTGGGCTTGTTTAAGTAAGAAGGATAATTCATATTGACATCAAAAAATGCCAAACTTGGACGATTAACCACTTCTACTTCGTGTTCACCCGAATTGAAACCAGCTGCTTGAAATTTGAAATCAAAATCTTGCTGAACTTTAGAGAAAGTATAAGTATAATGTTTCTTATCCAAAGTCTCCATTTTCAATTTACGGTCGTTGAAAACTAAGTAAACTGATTCTGGAATTGTATTTCCTTGAAGCGAAAGATTTACCGTAAAATCCTCATTCTTAAAGGCTTGCATTTTTTTATTATCCAAAATAAATGAAAAAGGAGCTTCTTCTTGGTATTCATTTTTGAAGTTTACAATGCGTTCAGTACTTTTTGAAAAGAAGGCAGGATAGAGCATTAAAATTATAACGATTGCTCCCGCAGGAAGTGCTGCAAATTTTAGGTACTTGCGGTTTTCGTTAATTTTGATGGCATCGGCAAATTTCAAATAGCCCAATTGTTGAGATTTCTGTTTGATAGAAGCCAAAAGCAATTCATTCTGAGAATTGTCGAGGGTTTTTGTCAATTGAAGTGTATTCACCAATTTATCACCAACTTCTGGGAAATACTTTCCGATTTGGTCAGCCGCCAATTCATTGGAAAGCGGTTTTTGTTCTCCATAAAGAAACAGTAGCGGTTTAATAACCCACAGAATAAGAGAAATCAGAAACGCTGCTAAGAAGGAAAAGAAAAGAATAGTTCGAAATGTAGAGCCAAAATGACCGAAATATTCAAGGGTATTAAAAACCAAAAAGGCGGACAGAATAACCGCCGCCGAGAAAATAGAGCCTTTTATAAGCCTGTTGAGGTAATATTTGTGTTTGTACTCCTCAATACGCATCAAGAGCGTAGCAATGGGTGAAGTTGTCATCGTATTTTATATTTCTAATGTTCAAAAATATCATTCAACAAATGTACCAAATCAAATTTTTATAGGGAAAAACGCTTTCAGCCTACAAAATTTCTAATAAAACTGGGCAATGATCAGAATGTTTGGCTTCGGGGAGAATTACGGAACGAACCAAACGTTCACGCATGGGTTCGGTTGCCAAATGATAATCAATCCGCCAACCCAAATTCTTGTCCCTTGCCCCTGCCCGATAACTCCACCACGAATAATGATGTGGATCTTGATTGAAATGGCGGAAAGTATCAATGAAACCATTTTCTAAAAACTGCCCAACCCATTCTCTTTCTTCGGGCAAAAAGCCTGAACTATTAGCATTAGATTTAGGATTATGAATATCAATGGGGTGATGACAAATATTATAATCTCCAGAAATAATCAGATTCGGAATAGTCTTTTTAAGTTCATGAATATAAGCATGAAAATCAGCAAGCCATTGAATTTTAAACCCCTGACGCTCCTCCCCGCTCGAACCCGAAGGCATATATACAGACATTAACGAAAAATCTTTAAAATCAGTACGTAAAACCCTTCCTTCCCGGTCATAAATGGGCAATCCGCATCCGTAATCTACATTTTTAGGCGTATGTTTCGTCAAAATAGCTACGCCACTATACCCTTTTTTTTCAGCAGAATGCCAATAAATTTGATAACCTAAATCTTCAAAAAGGGCCTTTTCAATTTGATGCTCTTCGGCTTTAACTTCCTGCAAACAAATCATATCAGCGTCTGTGTCTTTCAGCCATTCCACAAAACCCTTCGACATGGCAGAACGAATACCGTTGACGTTGTAAGTGATTATTTTCATAAAAATTTTCTTTTACAAAGAAGTGTTTTGAATATCATTATGACATAGAAGCACTCTATTTCAGTGAAAGCACTAATTTTACCCAAGTATACTCTTAACATCAAACATCGAAACACGAACAACGAATCAAGCAAATACTTCCTTCTCAAAATACTCAATTACATGAGTTTTCATGATTCTCTCTTGTTCTATAACGTTTACAAAAGGAATTTGATTGACTAATTTCCAATGAGGCCAACCATCTTGGTCTAATCCTTCCAGTTCATAAACACCACTATAACTCAACGCCTTGCAAATAGCAATGTGCATGAGGTCTTGTTTTTGTTCTTTGGTAAAAAACTGATGCCCTTTGCCCAACTCCTGAACGCCCATGAGGAACAGTACCGCATTAAGGTCTGAGGGACGTTTACCTAAAGACTCTTCTAATTTATCTAATAATAACTCCCATTCTTGGGCTAAATTTTCCATGGTTGGTGATTTGATGTATGATTGGTTTTGTTGATTGAAAACTCAGAGTTTTTGACTAATTTTAACTCCTTGTACAAAGTTAATCATTCTCTTGGATTATGATTCTTTTCAGGAAATTCAAGTTAAAATTTGAGGGAATTACTTTTAAAAACTGATTAACTAAAAAATTAGTTTTATTATAAACCGAAATCAAAATTCTTTAAAATATTATATTTTTAAACCACTAAATATCTGTGCAATCGAACACCGATATTCGAACATCAAATATCGAAAACAAAATGTTTCAATCTTTTCTCGACCTAATTTTCCCACGTATTTGTGCGGGATGCCAACAACCCTTACAACTCAATGAAGAACACATTTGTACTGATTGCAGGTTCGATTTACCAAGGACAAATTCACATCTTGAACCAGACCGTAAACTCATTAACAAATTTGCAGGAAAAGTAAACCTCGAACATTCACTCGCCTACTTGAAGTTTGTGAAAGGCGGAAAAGTTCAGAAAATTATGCACGAAATTAAATATAGGGACAATCAAGAATTGGGGGAAATGTTAGGAAGAATGTATGGGTCTGAATTAAGAGAGAAAGGCTTTTCTGAGCATTTTGATTTAGTTTTACCAGTTCCGTTACATAAAAAACGATTAATCGTTCGGGGATATAATCAGTCAGATTCTCTGGCAAAGGGATTGGCAGAAAGCCTTAGAATTGAATGGAGAGATGATATACTGAAGAGAGGTATTGAAACGGAATCTCAAATCTCAAAATCACGATTACAGAGGTATAAAAATATGCAAGATGTATTTTTTGTTGAAAATTTTGAAGGCTTACAATCAAGAAAAATCGTGCTTGTTGATGATACGCTGACAACTGGGGCAACCCTCGAATCGTGCGTGTTGGCACTCAATGATGTGGGTGTAAAAAACGTTTCAATTATTGCAATGGCTACGGCTGAATAATAAAAAAAGGGTTGCTAAATTTCGATTCAGCAACCCTTTTTTTATCAAGATAGACTATTTATTAGTACCAGCTCTAATCATCGCACAACGGAAACCAATGGTTGAAGTAGCTGAATCTTGATCAATAAAACGACGAGTTCCAGGAGCTAACCAATAGGCTACATCCGCCCAAGAACCTCCTTTGTAAACTCTTGATTTATTATCAACCAAAGAGTTGTTATTCTTCTTATCGTAATTCTTTTCTTTATCTAAATAATCACTTCTACGAATTGGATTTAAGTCGTTAAAATCTTCGTAAGATAACGGACGATATAAGTCATAAACCCACTCATTTACATTACCAGCCATCTGGTATAAACCAAAATCATTGGCAGGATATGAATAAACTTCAGTGGTTATAATGGCACCATCATTAGACTTTCCAGCAATACCCGCATAGTCACCACGACCACGTTTGAAGTTTGCTAACATTGTTCCTTTTTTACGACCACGTGAGGCACGCATATTAGGTCCATCCCAAGGATAAATTCTTTGATTAGTCTGATTTTCATCTTCATATTGCGTTCCAATCATCGCTTTTGCAGCGTATTCCCATTCCGCTTCAGTTGGAAGGCGATAGGCAGGAAGCACTTTTCCTGATTCAATCTTTAAACGACCACCCGAAGAGAAAGCTGGAGCAACGGTTTTGTTAGATTCTGCACCTTTCTTTGCTTTTCCGCTTGTTTTTCCCTTCTTTTCACCTTTTTGGCTTTGCATGGCAATATTATTATTTACTGCAGCAGTACGCCAAAGACAATAATCTGAAGCCTGAGTCCATGAAACCCCCACTAATGGATACATTCTGAAACCAGGGTAGCGAAGATATTGTTCAACGTAAGCATCATTGAATGCCAATTCATTTTTCCAAACTAAGGTATCTGGAAGAGCAGAATCGTAGAATTCTTGTGCTGAATCCTTTTGAATTCCATTCAAATATTCAAGGTAGTGAGAGTTTGTAATCTCTGATTCATCCATATAAAATGACTGAACTGAAACTGTTCTCTCTAAGTTATCACGTGAATTGATAACGTCTTCTTCCAAAGCACCCATCGTGAAACGTCCACCCTCGATAAATACCAAGTTTGGTCCAGTAGGTTGTCCTTTGAAGGATTTATCAATTTGAAAACCTCCTTTTTTATTGTAAGCAATACCAGTAGCTGTACTGTTTTTGCCCATTTTTACGCTTGATGGCTTCTTTGATTTACATGAACTTGCAAAGGCAAGTCCTGCGAATACAATCGCCATTGATTTGAGGGACAACTTCATTTGTCAATTAATTTGATTGTCGTGAATAATATGATAAGGTACTAAGTATCGAGTATTGGTATTGAGTAAATAATGCAAATAATCTATAAATTTACGTAAATCAGCGTGAAAACTGGCGGGAATGGCTGAGATTTTCGATGCTTGAGGATTTGATTGTAGAGTTCTTGAGGGTGTTAGCTTCAAAACTCCTTTAACCGATCAATTATTTTATGGGTTTTGATTCCCAATGATTTCCTTCAAAATCGCTTTCAGTTCATCAATTGCGGTGATTTTTTCAAAAATCAATATCAATTTTCCTTTGGCTTCTTTGAGCGAACACTTCCGAGAATTCATCTTAACATAATCAAGAATCTTGCCAAAAGTCGCTGATTTATAATACTTTTCGTTCTCAGAAGAAACGAAGTAACATTTCAAATTATTGTTTTTTAGCAATATTTTTTCAATTCCTAAAACCTCCGCCAGCCATCGTACCCGCACGATTTCGATAATATCGAGCATTTCGGGCGGAATTGGTCCAAAACGGTCTTTCACCATTCGCTCAAATTTAGTCAGGTCCTCTTCGTTTTTCATATCGTCTAATTGCGTGTAAAGCGATAATCTTTCGGAAATTGAACTTACGTATTTATTTGGAATTAAAACCGTTAAGTCAGTTTCTATTTGACAATCAACTTTCAATACTTCAACGGTTTCAGAAAGTTGTTTCTCAAATAATTCTTTAAACTCGTTTTCTTTCAATTCCTGCACGGCTTCATCCAAAATTTTATGATAAAGTTCGTAGCCCAAATCAGTAATAAAACCGCTTTGTTCAGCCCCTAATAGGTTTCCTGCCCCACGAATATCCAAATCCCGCATGGCTACTTTGAAGCCATCCCCCAAGTCTGAAAACTCTTCTAAGGCACTCAAACGCTTACGGGCATCGCTCGTGAGGAGTGAGAGAGCGGGTGTGAGCAGATAGCAAAATGCTTTTTTGTTAGAACGCCCTACCCTACCCCGCATTTGGTGTAAATCAGACAGTCCAAAGTGATTAGCATGGTTGATAAAAATGGTATTGGCGTTTGGAATATCAAGCCCAGATTCAATGATATTTGTCGAAACCAAAACGTCAAAATGACCTTCAATGAAGCTCATCATCACTTTTTCAAGTTTATCGCCATCCATTTGTCCGTG
>JBBRMR010000070.1:0-26597 GCA_038230735.1 Cytophagales bacterium | reverse complement strand
TTATAGAAAAATGCTGGCATGAACTGAAACAACGTTGGATTTCAATCGAAGATTACTACTCATTTGAAACTTTGACTTACGCAGTACAACTTGCTTTAATGGCAGTCGGTAAGGAACTCTTTATAAATTTTAACCCATTTACCATTACTAAATAATTATGTCTAAGCTCTTAAGTACTACATTTTCCATTATTTGGTATCTTAATTGGCCTAATAATAATTGGCAAGTTTATGTTTAATCAATCATGGTTACTGAGTTTTGTTCGTACATTTACAATTGGATGGTAGATTTCAAAGCTACTTTTGGCAATGAAACGAATACACTTTTACTTGCGTAGGGCTTTACAGGCACTTATCAAGTCGGACATTCCTATAAAAGAGGTAAAATTTGATAAAAATACCTTTGAAGGAATAACGCAAGACGGACGAAGTGGTATTTTTGATTTGGCTTGTACTGATGAAAACGAAAATCATTTCATCGTAGAAATGCAATATGGCGATGCACCAAGTTTCATCCAACGCATGAAATTTTACGCCCTAATTGACCACCAAATGACGTTTGTTACAGTAGAACTTGATAAATTTACATTGCAAGAACTTGATTGTCAAACAGATTTACAAAAACTGATTTATACGATGAGAACATTACATACATTTACCCAGCCAACACAATTCCCCAAATTTTGGGACTAAGAATGGTTAAAAGTAGCCATTGACGAGTTAGACAGTCGAAAAATGACACCTGACGAAAAGGCATCTTTGGAAATTTTGATTGCTCGCAATGCTGAGGCGGTAAATAAAGAAAAAAGACAGCTTCAAAAGTCAGTTTCAAACCTTTTAGGACTTAACTTATTGACTGTTGAGCAAATTGCAACATCATTAAGTACAATAATAGACTTTGTTAAATCTGTTCAGAGACAACAATCCGCAAATTGACATTTGGTTGGACTTTTGCTCTTGGACACTTGGTTGGCGAAGAAAAGCACAGCACCCAACATGGGTTTGTGGCAAGTGGGGCGGACGGAAGTAATTGAACATCAGTAATTCTTTTGTATCGCACGGGCAATCCCATTTTGTTTCGGCTGACGAAAACCTATTGAACTTTTGTAAGTAATTGAACAACAGTAGTTTATATCGGCGGATGTTCGGGCAGAGGAGTTTCAAATTCCCCACCTGACCACAAACCCTTTTCGTTGGTGGAAACCAAAACAAAACAGTTAAAAAAATTAAAAATAGATTTGTCAGGGCTAATTAAAAGACTGTAAATAATATGTATGCAATTAAGATTGTTTCCCAAACAATGAGATTAAAACTATTTAAAGGAATTTTATATCTATCAATCAATATCCTTTTATCCAATTTTCAAGCCTATTCACAAAAACCAAATATTATCATTATTTTAAGTGACGACCAAGGTTGGGGTGATTTAGGTTTTAATGGAAACGGCAGTGTGGCTACGCCAAATATAGATAGGTTGGCAAAAGGGGGGATAATTCTAAATAGATTTTTTGTAAGCCCAGTTTGTTCTCCAACCCGTGCTGAACTCCTGACGGGTCGTTACCATGTTAGAGGTGGGGTTTCTTCTACAGCTGAGGGGAAAGAACGTCTTGACCTGGATGAAACAACAATGTCCGATATTCTAAAAAAAGCTGGATACCAAACTGCAGCGTATGGTAAATGGCACAATGGAGGACAAGCCCCCTATCATCCAAACTCAAGAGGCTTTGATGACTTTTTTGGTTTTTGTTCCGGACACTGGGGTAATTACTTTAACCCTGTGTTAGAGCATAATGGCGAAATCGTAAAAGGTGATTGCTTTATTACCGATAACCTTACTGACCATGGTTTAGCATTTATTGAAAAAAACAAAAAATCACCTTTCTTTTTGTACCTACCATTGAATACGCCCCATAGCCCAATGCAAGTGCCCGAACAATGGTGGAAGAAATATGCAAATAAAAATATCATTCAGCATGGAACAAAGGCTGACAAAGAAGAAATAGACCATACGAGAGCTGCCTTAGCTTTAAGCGAAAATATTGATTGGAATGTTGGGCGTATCATGCAAAAATTAGAAGACTTGAAACTATTAAATAATACCATAGTCATTTATTTTTCAGATAATGGACCTAACGGCAATCGTTGGAACGGGGGCATGAAAGGCATAAAAGGCTCAACAGACGAGGGTGGAGTAAGGTCTCCAATGATTATCAGCTGGAAGAAAAAATTACCTGCTAATCAAAAAATTGATAAGATTACTTCCGCAATCGATTTACTTCCTACATTATGCGACCTCGCCAATATTAACTATGTATCGCCAAAACCGTTAGATGGAAAAAGTTTAAAACCACTGCTTCAAAACTCAAATGCTGAGTGGTCAGATAGAATCCTGTACCATTACTGGCAAAACAAGCTTAGTGTTCGAAATCAAAACTATAGGCTTTCTGATACAGACCAGTTATTTGATATGGAAAAAGACCCACATCAAATTCAGGATATTGCTGCATTAAAGGTTGAAGAATACACAAAACTTAAATCAAAAAAAACTGAGTGGATTACAGATGTATTAATTGAGCTTCCCAAAAAAGATTTACGTCCTTTTATCATTGGGCATCCAAGTTTAAAAACTACACAATTACCTGCTGGAGAAGCCATCGGTACGGGTAATATTAAACGTTCAAGCAAACACCCAAATGACAGCTATCTAACAAATTGGATAAATATACAAGACCAAATATATTGGGATGTTGAGGTTGCAGAAGAGGGAGATTTTGATATTATCATTTATTATACTTGCCCTAAACAAGATATAGGTTCAATATTTTCTTTAACTTTTGGAAGTGCCGTTATAGAAGGAAAAGTTATTGAAACAAATGACCCTCCATTAAAAGGGATGGAACATGATAAATCGCCAAGAATTGAATCTTACGTTAAAGATTTCAAGCCACTAAAATTAGGTCAAATTCACTTTGAAAAAGGCCCTGGTAGATTGATATTGGAAGCTAATAAAATTTCAGGCACTCAAGTCATGGATTTTAAAATGCTGACTTTGAAAAGAAGTAAATAATTGTAACTCATTTTTTCAACTTTGGTTGAGGTAATTAGAAATAATACTAATATGCCATAATGAATTAGACAAAACTTGGCTGCCACCAACATAGTCTTGGCAAAAAAGGGGCGGACGGAACTGATTGAACATTCTGAATGCTATTTTACTTTTGTGCAAAGGCTGAACATTTGGAATACTTTTACCCCTTCTTCGCCAATACCTCAACGTTGGTGGCAATTTTAAAACGACAACCGTTCAAGTATTACAAGACTTTATCATATTGGGCTTTCTGTTATTTCATTTACAGTTTTGACAAGTTGTAATGGACAAACAAAAAACAATAATCAAACACAAAATAATTCATCAACTACTAAAAATAAATTAGTTGGTGCTGGCTGTGACGGTTGTGAAATTATGTTTGTTGGAATGGCCAAAAATATTTCACCTGCAGACACAAGTGTTGGGTGGACAGGAAAAGGGCAGAAACTTTTGGTAACAAGCAAGGTATGTAAAATTGACGGCAAGACACCAGCACCAGCACCCAATGTTATCATTTATTATTAGCAAACAAATAACAATGGTTATTATTCACTAAGAAAAGGAATGGACGAAAAAGCAAAACGCCACGGACACATTCGGGATTAGGCAAAGACAGATGAAAATGGAAAATACTCAATTTACACCATAAGACCTGCCGCATATCCTAATAGAGATATTCCTGCACACATTCACACATCAATCAAAGAACCAAATATTGGCAGCGAATATTACATAGACGAATTTATTTTTGACGATGATAAACTTTTGACAAGCAAAAAAAAACTCTTGAAAACCGTGGTGGTAGTGGAGTACTAAAAGTTTTAATTTCAAGCGACCTCCAAATTGGAGAGCACAATATTATTTTGGGACTTAACATTCCAAACTATCCAGAAACAAACAAAACAGAAAAACAATCAGGACTTGAAATTGGCGAAGACAATCCATCTTTTACTCCTTACCACGCCCTTGGTCCAGACAAAGGAACAAGAACTTGTCCAGTTTGTAAGTATGGGCGATTTCACGGAATAGTTTACTTCATTGGTAATTACCCAAATTGGGACGACATTAAAAAATGGCTTACTTTTTTAGAGCAAGAAAGCGTGATACTAAGTAAATATTTGAAAGCATATTTTGTTTATGGAAATGAAAAAAAATATAACAAAGAAACACGACAAAAAGAATTAGAAAATATTGGGATTGAACTCAACTTAAAAAATATTGCTTTAACATTTGTGCCTTCAATGACAGACACCAAAAGCGAAGTAAACTTAAATAAAATAAACCCAGTCGTAGAAAATACATTTGTGATTTTTAAACACAGAACCATCATTGACAAGTTTATAAACTTTAAAGCCACATCAGACAATTTTAAAATAATTTCATCAACACTTGACAAAACAAAAGGCGACTACTTCAACTTATCAGAACCAAAACACGACTGACGGAGAAGAAGGGGATACACCTAATATAGGGTTTTGAGCAAGCGTGGCAGGACATTGTTAGCTTCGTTATTTGTTCACTATCGGCTTCAACCCGGGCTTGACAAACATCGCTGAACTTTTCTTGTACATTTATTTTTCAATCAGCAGCGATTCTGGGCAGACGTTTTCAAATCCCATGCCTGCACAAAGCTTTTTTTCTTATATGCCACTTTATTCGATGACAAACCCTAAATTTAATATTCTCCATCTAAAGCAAATATCCTTTTATTCGTTTTCCATTTTCCTCGAGTAAAATCTGGAATTTGTATCGGTGTTGAACCCTTGGCAATGGATTGTTCAGAAAGTGGACTAATTGCCGACCAAACTGCTGCATCATACACATCAATCGGGGGGGCAACTTTACGTTTAATGGATTCAATAAATGCTCTCAAAACGAAATAATCTATGCCACCGTGTCCTGCTTTTTCAGCACTTTGAGCGTGATTTTTCCAGAGTGGATGATCATATTTTTCTTGGTATTCTTTGAAAGGCTCCCAACGGTCATTTGTTTTGGTAACGCCATCCAAATAGATAGATTTATTATCATCCATCCAAATTCCTTCCGTGCCTTGCACTCGGAAATTCAAGGAATAGGGTCGAGGCAAATTAGTATCGTGCGAAATCATGATAGTTTCGCCATTGGCACATTTGATTAAGGTCGTAACCACATCGCCTAACTTGAAATTTACCTTCGCATTAGGATGATCTTTCCCCCCATTTTTTACAATATAATCATGCAAACCTCTTGATTTTGTAGCCATCGAGGTTAAATACAAGAAACGATTTCCTCGATTGATGTCAAGCATTTCAGCCACTGGTCCCAGCCCGTGCGTTGGATAAACGTCACCGTTTCTATCAACCGAATGTTGGGTTCGCCACTTGGCTTCCGAGAAACCTTTTGCTCCAAATTCAACCCCTTTTCCGTAAGCACTTTTACCATCGTTGAATTTAACACCCCTCAGATCGTGCTGATAGCCGCATTGCAGGTGAATTAATTCGCCAAACATATTTTGACGTACCATATTTAAAACCGCCATCACATCACGGCGATAACAAACATTTTCCAAAATCATGCAGTGAGAACCCGTTTTTTCAAAGGTATTCACCAAATCCCAAGATTCTTGAAGCGTAACGGTTGCGGAAACCTCCACGCCCGTATATTTTCCCGCTTTCATGGATGCAAGCGACATTGGTACGTGCCATTCCCAAGGCGTTGCGATTATTATTCCGTCTAAATCATCTCTTTTAACCATATTTTCAAAATCTCTTTCGCCCTTTTGATAAATAGCAGGTTCTTTTCTTCCTTTTGCTTTGAGCATTTTCAACGATTCAGCGATTGAATTTGGGTCAATATCACAAATGGCATTAATCTCCACATCATCCCGAAACATTGCCATATCTAAATGATTTCTACCCCGCAGTCCAACGCCAATAAAACCCAAGCGTACTTTTTTTTCTTCGGGTTTACTGCCAAAATTAATGTTGGGAATCAATGATAATGAACTCGCCAAAGCGGTTTTTTGGATAAAATCTCTGCGTTGCATACGTGCTGATTTAGAATTTGTTGAAATGATTTACATTGTGAAGTAACAATTTACAAATTAATACTATAATTTTAAGCAACATTTAAGTTTTCAACGAGACTTTCTTGAACTCTAAACGTCTTGATGATGTTTTATATAAATAGAGGATGATATTTTGTTTAAGGTTTAAAACAAATAATTAAGCAAAATTGAACAATTTTTACCTCATTGAAGTTATAATATTTGAATAACAAACGCCGATTTAGTTTAATAGTGTTGCTGACAACCTTTCAGACGGCTTTTAAACTTGGAGACTAAATCCCCGAATGATTGTCTCGTTTAATTACGACTTAGCTATCCGTAATTAAGCACATTTTCAACAACAACTTTTAAGAAGACAAAGCATGATGCCAAAAAAAGTGGCGGTGTTTAGGAAAGAGCATTTCAATGCTGCCCACCGACTGAATAATCCGAATTGGTCGGATGAGAAAAATGAACGTGTCTATGGTAAGTGTAATAATTTTAATTACCACGGACACAACTATGATTTAATTGTTCAAGTAACGGGTGAAATTGACCCAGAAACTGGTTACGTGATGGACATGAAAGTATTGAGTGATTTGATAAAAGTGGAGGTTTTGAATAGGTTTGACCACAAAAATCTTAATCTTGATACCGAAGAATTCAAAGACTTAAATCCGTCTGCCGAAAACATTGCTATCGTCATTTATGACAAATTAAAAACAAAAATTAACCCAAATTTTGACTTAAAAATTAGATTATATGAAACAGAACGAAACTTTGTTGAATACCCTGTTGGTTGATAACAATAACAAAATACTTTTTACCGACGAAGAAATAGGTGATGACCATATTATGACTTCAATTGATACGCCTATGGTAGCGGGTGCTTTTGATATGAACGATGATGAAAAAATTGCTCAAATTGAATACCATTTTCGTCAAATAATGGAAACATTGGGTTTAGATTTAACCGATGATTCATTGAAAGGTACTCCCAAAAGAGTGGCTAAAATGTACGTGAAAGAAATTTTTAGTGGTCTCGACCCTAAGAATATGCCTAAAATTGCTCTTTTTGATAATAAATATCAGTACAATGAAATGTTGGTTGAAAAGAATATCACTTTCTATTCAAACTGTGAGCATCATTTTGTACCAATTATTGGAAAAGCACATTTGGCATACATTGCGAATGGTCAAGTGATTGGGCTTTCAAAATTGAACCGTATTGTTCAGCATTTTGCCAAACGTCCACAAGTTCAAGAACGCCTTACGATGCAGATTGCCAAGGAGTTACAGAAAATTTTGGGTACTGATGATGTCGCCGTAATGATTGATGCCAAACACCTTTGCGTATCTTCAAGAGGGGTAAAAGACGATACTTCCACAACTATCACGAGTTATTATGGAGGTAAATTTCAAGAGGAAGCTACGAAGGCGGAGTTTTTGAAATATATTTAATGAGGGATTCGGGATTAGTTTTTAGCTCACAATCCAAAACAAAAAAGAAGCATCTGGGGTTAATTTCTCAGGTGCTTTCCTTTGGGCAATAATCTCATAATTCATATCTAAAAAATCATGTCAAAAAATATTTTAATAATCGGAGCAAGCTCAGGCATTGGTCATGAAACTGCCACCCAGTTAATTTCAAAAGTGTATTCTGTATTTTCAGCCTCTCGAAATCAACCTGATATTGTGGGTATTACGCACATTACATGGGATGCCGCTAATTCAGACTCTACGGTTTTTTCCAGTCTTCCCGAAGAACTGCACGGCGTAGTTTATTGTCCAGGTACTATCAATTTAAAGCCCTTTCATCGTTTAAGTCAGGATGATTTCAAGAATGATTTTCAGATAAATGTCTTAGGAGCTATTTCGGTAATTCAAGCAGTTTTGCCCAAATTAAAAAAGGCAAATAATGCTTCAATTGTCTTATACAGCACGGTTGCCGCTAAAATTGGGATGGGTTTTCATGCTTCGGTGGCGGCATCAAAAGGGGCAATTGAGGGATTGACAATTTCCTTGGCAGCTGAATTAGCGAGTGCTAAAATTAGAGTAAACTGTATCGCCCCATCTTTGACGGATACTCCTTTGGCAAACAATCTTTTATCAACTGACGATAAGAAAGAAGCCTCCAATAAACGCCACCCAATTGGTCGTTATGGTACTTCAACGGATATTGCTAATATGACAACTTTCTTACTTTCCGATAATTCTGGCTGGATTACGGGGCAAGTTTTTGGCGTTGATGGAGGAATGGGTTCGATAAAAATGATGTAATGGCTTTCGGCAATCAGCTTTCGGCAACTGCCAATGGATAAAATTAGCTGAAAACCGACCGTTGAAAATCGAAAGCTAATTATTTATCATAAAAATTAAAGACAAGCCCAAAGTTTTACGTACTTTGGGCTTGTCTTTTTTAATCACCCTTAAACATAATCAAAAAATGAGCTTTCTAATTTTTCTGGCAGTATTTGGTGCAATCGTTGTCTTTTTATCACTCGTGGTAGTGAATCAAGGTACGGTGGCAGTTATTACGATTTTTGGTAAATACCAGCGGATAATGACCCCTGGTTTGAACTTTAAAATCCCTTTTATTGAGTTTATTTTTAAAAGAATTTCGATCCAAAATCGTTCCATGGAACTTGATTTTCAGGCAATTACCGCCGACCAAGCCAATGTGAATTTTAAAGCGATGTTGGTGTATGCCGTTCTGAATCAGGATGAAGTGAACATCAAAAACGTTGCTTTCAAGTACATGGACGAACGTTCTTTTATGCAAGCACTTATTCGTACCGTTGAGGGAACAATTCGGGCTTTTGTGGCAACTAAGAAACAAGCGGAGGTGCTTTTATTGAGAGGAGAAATCGTGCAGAACGTGAAACTGGAATTAGACGAAACCTTGGAACAATGGGGCTATCATTTGATTGATTTACAGTTGAATGATATTGCTTTTGACGAATCAATTATGCGTTCGATGGCTCAAGTGGTGGCTTCAAACAATTTGAAAGCCGCCGCAGAAAACGAAGGACAGGCACTTTTAATTACGAAAACAAAAGCGGCAGAGGCAGAAGGAAATGCCATTAGAATATCGGCGGAGGCGGAAAAAGTAGCTTCTCAGTTGCGTGGACAAGGCGTTGCTCTTTTCCGTGAAGAAGTAGCAAGAGGTATGGCAGAGTCGGCAAAGGTGATGGCGGATGCGAAATTAGATTCTTCATTAATCTTATTTTCGATGTGGACCGAAGCCGTAAAGCACTTTGCGGAACAAGGTCAAGGTAACGTAATTTTCTTAGACGGTTCAACCGATGGCATGGAAAAAACCATGAAGCAATTGATGGCGGTGCAACAAATGAAGGGGTTAAATGGGTAATTGAGTAAAGTGTTAAACCTATGAGGTTTTGAGACCTCATAGGTTTAACACTTTACTCAATTATTGAAGCATAAATTAAATTTTCAAACTTATCCACCAAGTCTTTTTGATGCGTGGTTGGATAAATTTGGGTCATTAATACGGCAATTACTTGTTCTTTGGGGTCAATCCAGAAAGTTGTGTTAAAAAAACCTCCCCAAGCCAAACGACCTGGCGAACCTAATTTATGATACGAACTTTGGGGCGTTTCAATCGAAAATCCTAAGCCAAATTTTGCCCCCGTTGCACTAATGGATAAATCGCCAATTTGATTATTTGACATGGATTCAATGGATTTTCTACTCAAAATTCTATTGCCATTATAAATTCCACCATTCAAAATCATTTGCATAAATTTCATGTAATCATCTGCCGTTCCGCTCATTCCTCCTCCGCCCGAAAAGTACGTTTTTGCTCCACGAGTAGCATAATTTAAGGTCCTTGTTTGAGGAAATTCTGAAACATTTAGCACCGTTCCGTTGGGAAGTTCTGTGTATAGACGGGCAGTTCTGCTTTCGGCAGATTCTGGAAAAAAGAAATGGGTGTCTTTCATGCCCAATGGTTGCAAAATTCGTTCTTCACAAAATTCTGAAAGATTTTTTCCTGATACCACTTCTACCACGTACCCAATTACGTCCATGCCTAATCCATACGTCCATTTTGTGCCTGGGGCGTGGAGGAGAGGCTGTTTTGCTAAGATTTTCATCTTTTCGCCAATCGTGAAAGGTTCGATGGTTGAGCCATCAACTAATTTTGCTTTTCCGTAAATTACACCTGAAACTTTGGGATTAGTAAAACCGTAGCCAATCCCCGAAGTATGCGTAAGCAAATGACGAAGCGTGATTTCAGTGGGCGAAGGTTCAGTAGTGAAAGTGGAATCTTTGGCGTTTAATTCTTTCAAAACCACTGGATTTTTGAATTCTGGAATATATTTAGAAACGGGATCTTCCAAAAGGCATTTCCCCTCTTCAATCAAAATCATCAAAGCCGTGGTTACGATGGGTTTTGTCATGGAAGCCAATCTAAAAATATCATCTTTTTTCATATCTTGCGTACCAATGCCACTGGTGCCAACGGCGGTGGAATAAACAATTTTGCCTTTACGAGCCACCATTGCCACCGTGCCAGGAATCCATTTTTTGGTTAATTGGTCTTGCAAATGCCCATCAATGCGTTTAATACGCTCGGCAGACATCCCCACACTTTCGGGCGAACCAACCACTAAAACTTGTGAAAAACTATGTTGAACCAGACAACAAGTGAATAAAAAAGTTAATATCTTACGTATCATTTTGGGTAATGGTTTTGGGTGAATGATTTTTAAAGGTAGGAAATATTTGCCTATATTCTTAGTCTAGTCGTTACTGAAATCAATCTCAGGCGGTTTTTCATACAATAATGCCTTATCAACTTTACTAATAATTGACGCTAAATCGGCTGGATTATTGACAAAATCAAGGTTATTTACGTCTAAAACCAACATTTTCCCTTCCTTATAGTTCGTTGTGAATTCTTGGTAATGTTCATTCAAATCTGACAAATATTTTTCTGTAATATTAGATTCAAAATCCCTTCCACGCTTCTTGATTTGAGCTATCAATTTGGGTAAATCTGCCTTCAAATAAATGGTCAAATCGGGGGCTTTTACGGATTTCATCATCAGGTCAAAAATCCCTCGGTATGTTGTATAATCATTGGCTGACATAATGCCCGATTTATACAAATTCATCGCAAAAATGTGTGCATCTTCATAAATAGTGCGGTCTTGAACGATTCTACGGTTAGATTTTTGAATCTGAATCACTTGTTCGTATCTACTTTTCAGAAAATACATTTGCAAGTGAAAAGCCCAACGGGGCATATCTTCGTAAAAAGGGGGTAAGTAGGGATTCCCTTCAACGGCTTCGTATAAAACTTCCCATCCAAAATGTTCCGCTAATTTCGTGGCTAAGGTCGTTTTGCCCGCTCCAATGTTTCCTGTAATGGCTATGTGCATTTGTTTCGTAGTTCGAATCTTGATGCGACCATCGCACGGTTCGATATTTGATTTTTTTGGCACAAATTTTACAAAAAATACTCGACAATTCAATTGAGAAATTAGAAAATTAATCAAATTGAAAATTAATACCTTGAATATCAGAAGATTAATATGATAAATAATTCAATGTTTCCACAAACGCCAAAGGTTTTGTAATTTTACCAAATATTTATTTAATCATTCTGTTATCTAAAACTCAATCATTGATTGAAAAACCCTGTAACTCATGTTGAAGATGAAGCCATACAGTGTAATTCTTTATTACAACTATACGCCCATTGTGGACACGGAGGCGTACCGTGAAAAACACCATTTATTTTGTCTGGAAAATAATCTTTTAGGCAGAATAATCATTGCCGAAGAGGGCTTGAACGGAACCGTTTCGGGCTTGACCGAGGATTGTAACCATTATATAAAATGGCTCGAAAATGACCCCCTATTTGCAGGGACAAATTTCGATTTTAAGGTTGAGCAACACGAAACCAATGCTTTTGCCAAACTTCATGTACGGGTAAAAAATGAAATTGTCAATTCAGATTTATCCGTGAATCCCCGAGAACGCACGGGAAAATACCTCGAACCTGCTGATTTTAAGGATATGATTAAAAATGACCCTGATGTTGTTTTGGTGGACATGCGTTCCAATTATGAACATTCGGTGGGAAGATTTAAAGGGGCAATTACGTTCGATATGGAAAATCTCCGAGAATTGCCCGACCACGTGGAGGAAATTGCCCATTTGAAGGATAAGAAAATTATTACCTACTGCACGGGCGGAATCAAATGTGAAAAAGCCTCTGCATACCTTTTAAAACAAGGTTTCGAGAATGTTTATCAGTTGCACGGAGGAATCATTAAATACGGTTTGGAAGAAGGAGGAGAGGATTTTGACGGTAAATGTTACGTTTTTGATAATCGAGTGAAGACGGATGTAAATTCTGTTAATAATACCATAGTTTCAAAATGCCATATTTGCGAAACCATTTCAGACCAGATGGTCAATTGTGCTAATCCTGATTGTAATGCTCATTTGGCTATTTGCCCGACTTGCTTGTTAGAAATGGATGGTGCCTGTTCACAGGAGTGTAAGGAACATCCCCGCAAGCGTCCGTATAATGCACAAGGCTGTTACTCAAAACAATCAAATAATTATACGGCTGCGTTTGGTTTTAAAAGTCGTCAGCGGACGAAGGTTTAATTACGATGTTCGTTTTTCGATGTTCAGAAAAGTAAAAAATTAATTTAGATTTGACAACTTTCAAAAAGTTGTCAAATCTAAATTAATTTTTTACTGCATTTTTTTAGCCAAATCCAAATTCTCTTTAGCCTTCATTTTTTCACCTTTTTTCTGATAATAAAGCCCTAAATTTTGATATGCCAAAGCATTTTTATCATCTAATCGAATTGATTTTTCGATAATTTCTCGGGCTTCTTCCAATTTGCCTAAACCCAATAAAATCAAGCCTTTGTTATTCAAATAATAGGGTTGAGTTGGATTGATGGCTAAGGCTTGATTGATTAATTTGAGAGCTTCTTCATTTTTATTTTCATTTGCCAAAATATACGCTAAATTATTCAAGGCAAAATCTTGTTTAGGGTTCAACTGAATGGCTTTTTTGAAATCTTTTTTTGCCAAGTTATATTCTGTGTTTTCAAAATAAATGTACCCATGATTTGAATATGCCTCCGCATTTTTCGGGTTCAATAAAATCGCCTTTTCATAGTCTGCCGTTGCTCCCGAAGTATTTTGTAATTGGGTTTTTACATTGCCACGAGTTACGTAATAAAAAGAAGAGTCCTTGAATGGAACGGCAATTTTTTCTAAATCTGCAATGGAGTTATTATAATCACCCTTCAAAAAAAGTGCCTCAGCACGATTGTAATATGCTTCCCAATATTTTTTATCCAGTTCAATGGCTTTATCAAAGTCTTTAATTGCTTCCTCAATTTTCTCAATTTTTTGATAAGCTAATCCTCGATTATTGTAAGCATCGGCAAATTTTGGGTCTTGTTTTACGGATTCGTCAAACCAATGAACGGCATCGGGATATTCACCCTCTTTGATTTTAACATTCCCCCTTTTGAAAAATTTGAGGGATTCTTCTTTCTTATCTGTACCACAGGCACTTAGCCCGAAAAAAATGATAAGAATCAATAATTGTTTATTTATTTTCACGATATTTAGTTTTAATTTCAACACAAAACCACCAGAAAATGGAAAATGCAAACCAAAAACGATTTGAAAGTCTGAAAGAATTTTATCCTTTTTACTTGACGGAACATTCCAATTCCACCTCAAAATTACTGCATTTTATTGGCACAAGCCTATTTTTCGTCATTTTGATTTACGGAATTTCTTCGGGACAATTCCGTCTTTTGTGGTTTATGCCACTCGTTGGCTACGGGTTTGCGTGGATTGGACATTTCTTTTTCGAGAAAAATAAACCCGCCACTTTTCAATATCCATTTTACAGTTTGGCGAGCGATTTTATCATGTATTTTGACATTTTGAGGGGGAAAGTTAAAATTTGAACTATGACAACAAGGCTTTTGTTGCTAATTTTGTAGAAAATTAAATATTTATAGAAATGGCAAAAGCTGAAATGCTGACCGATAAAGGTCTAATGGTAATTGAATTTTTCGAGCAAGATGCTCCCATCCACGTAAAAAACTTTTTGGATTTAGCAAGAAGTGGATTTTATAATGGTATTACTTTTCACCGAGTTATTCCAGATTTTATGGTTCAGGGTGGCGACCCAACGGGAACGGGTGGCGGGGGACCTGGTTATTCAATCCCCGATGAATTGACGGGGGGAAATCAATATCACGACCGTGGTGTGTTATCAATGGCTCACCGTGGACCAAATACTGGTGGCTCTCAATTCTTTATTTGCCATAGTCGTGCCAATACGGCTCATTTAGACCGCAAACATACTTGTTTTGGGAAAGTGGTTGAGGGTTTAGACGTGATTGATGCCATTCGTCAAGGTGATAAAATTCAGAAAATTACGGTTTTTGAAGAAAATTTAGCGTAGTTTATGAGTTTAAAGTACATGAGTTAATTCTCGTAAACTTTTAACTCATTAACCTTATACTTATAAACTCAAAAAGATGTATTTCATAGGAGAATTAAGCGGTTCGAGTCCAGATTTAAAGATTTCTTTATATAAATGGAATGCTAAATTTTTTGTAAAATTTGAAACACCCGATTTGGAACAAGTCTTCAAAATTTCCGAAATGGATGCTAACGAAGCAACAGTCAGAGAAATGATTGATGATGTTTTTATTCAAAAAGTCATTAAACGATTTCATGAAATGTATCAGGATATCGGTGAGTTACTTTAATTAAAAGCGTCAAAAAATCATTTTGACGCTTTTTTGATGGTTTTTTTTAAATAAAATTCTCAATGAATTACACAATTCAACCTTACCAAATCAAAAATGTTGCTCAACTCGACACACCAGCTTTGGTAGTTTTTCCGCAAATTGTCAAAAGAAATATTCAACAATTGGTGGATGCCATTGATGATGTAAGTCGTTTACGTCCGCATATCAAAACGCATAAGTGTGCGGAGGTGGTAAAAATGTTACAATCGTTGGGCATTCAGAAGTTTAAGTGTGCCACCATTGCCGAAGCTGAATTATTAGGAATGTCTTTTGCGGAGGATGTTTTGTTGGCTTATCAACCTAATGAACCAAAATTATTAAGATTGATTGAACTGACAAAGCAATATCCCAAAACGCATTTTTCATGCTTGGTTGATTCCATCGAAGTAGCTGAAATGATGGTTAATGTTCTGGAAAAATACCAACAAAAACTTTTCATTTTTATTGACTTAAACGTTGGAATGAATCGAACGGGAATTTTACCTGAAAAGGCTTTTGATTTATTTTTAACCTTACAAAAAATGCCTTTTTTGCACGTTGAAGGCTTGCACGCTTACGATGGACACATCCATGAAATTGATATTGAAGAACGAACCCGAAGCTGTCAAAATGCCTTTATACCTGTTTGGAAATTATTACAAAGCATTGAATTTAAAGATTTAAAAATTGTTGCGGGAGGTTCACCGACTTTTCCAATCCATGCTAAAAATAAGAGAGTGGAATGTAGCCCGGGGACATTTGTTTTTTGGGATAAAGGCTATCAAGAATCTATGCTCGAACAACCCTTTGAGATGGCGGCATTGGTGATTAGTCGAGTTATTTCATTACCTGAACCGCATAAAATTTGTTTGGATTTAGGACATAAATCAATTGCTTCCGAAAATCAATTATCTCATCGAGTGTTTTTCTTAAATGCTACTGATGCTATTTTTGTCAGTCATAGCGAAGAGCATTTGGTTTTGGACGTTGGCATAAATCATTCTTTCAAGATTGGGGATGTTTTTTATGGCGTACCCATTCATATATGCCCAACCGTTGCCTTACATGAACGAATGTACGTAGTTGAAAATGAGGAATTTACGGGCGAAGATTGGAAGATTACAGCCCGAGATAGAAAAATCCTACTGTAATTTTACAAATTATTGCCAAGTTTTTTTGATTAGATTCAACCAATTTCGGTAAAAAATATTTTCAATATCTTCATGAGTATATCCCCTCTTTGATAGTATATTTTCATACTTGGCAACATCGGCAATCGTATCCAAATCATACGGGGTTTGCTCAATACCAAACAGTCCGTCTAAATCTGTTCCAAAAGCAATATGCTTTGAATTGCCCGATAATTGACAAATATGGTCGAAATGGTCAACTAATTTTTCAAGATTTATGCCTAATGATTTGGGATTTCCCAAAGCACCCCGTTGATAATTTGGGTAGAGCATCCAAGCGTCCAAAGCACCGCCCAAAACCCCTCCACGCTCAATAATAATTTTAATTTGCTCATCGCTAAATTGTCTTTCCCCCGCAATGATTGCCCGACAATTTTGATGACTTGCCCAAATCGTACCTTTGTAAATTTCGATAGCTTCAAAAAAGCCTTTGTCTGTCAAATGTGTGGTGTCAAGAATGATGTTGAGATTATCCATTTCAGTCAATAATTCTTTGCCAATTTTGGTAAGCCCACTCCCGTCGCTGTGTGTCCCTGGGGCGTATCTGCCAGAGCCGAAATGTGCAGGACCAATGGCTCTTAAACCATCTTGATAGTATTTTTCGAGGTATTTTAGATTGATAACTGAATCTGCTCCTTCCAAACTTAGGATATAACCAACGGGCTTTTTTAAGTTCTCAATATTCTCATCGTTCCACAATTCAAGGTGTTTTTCTAATTGGATATTATTTGAAATTTGCACCATTTCACCTTCTTCTTCCATCACTCGATACCAAGCTAATTGGGCTTGTGCAAATGAGTATGCCTGTTCGGGGGAGTTCCATCCCGTAAGTTTTAGATTAGGGACTTGTTTTCCATTATCGGAAAATCTTGAAATTATCGTGGCAATAACTAAACCAATATTTCCACGGCGTAAATCGGGTAATGCAACCGTGCCATTGCCCCTATCGGGCGTATCATTCAAGTCATGATTTTTTTCTGAATCCCGAATTTTATGCACCCTTTTTCGTAAATCTCGGTTGAGACTCAATGCATTGGTCGCTAAATCTAAATGGGCATCGATGGTGAACATAATTAATTGTTTTAATGATTATTGCAGCATCCTTCACCTTTCTATAATTGGGAAAAGTGTTAGGAACAAGCAAGCACTAATATGCAGACAAAAATCAACAATATTTATACACTGACAAAAATAATTTGACAAAACTTCACCTATTTAAAAACTATATCGTAATATTGCAATGAAATAATATTTTAAAAAATGGGTGCAACAAAAACCGAACATTATAGCGAAAAGCAGAACCAGATATCGACACTTGCAAAGGCTTTGGGACATCCCGCAAGAATTGCGATTTTAGACTTTTTACTAAAAGTGGATACTTGCATTTGTGGCGACATTGTCAATGAACTGCCTTTAGCACAGCCCACCATTTCTCAACATTTGAAAGAACTCAAAAATGCGGGACTAATCAAAGGGAATATTGAAGGCAACGCAATTTGCTATTGTATTGACGAAACGGCATTAGAAATTTTACAGGATTATTTCAAAACCATTTCAACCAACATTGAAAAGAAAAAATCAAATTGTTGCTAATCTAAAATTTAAGAAAATGAAAATATCAGAAATTAAAAAATACCTTGAAACTGCCGAAGCAGTTAATTTTCAACTTCCAACGGGTGATTTCGTTCCCGAACATTTTCACGTTACTGAAGTTGGACTTGTTACAAAACATTTTATTGACTGTGGCGGAACGGAACGTTTTGAAAAAGTTGCCAACTTTCAACTTTGGAATGCAAACGATACTGAACATAGACTAAAACCGCAAAAACTTTTAAACATCATTTCATTGTCGGAAGAGAAATTAGGAATCGGCAACTTTGAAATAGAAGTTGAGTACCAAACTGAAACTATTGGAAAATATAATTTGGATTTTATAGATAATAATTTTGTTTTAGTTGCCAAACAAACCGATTGTTTGGCAAAAGACAACTGCGGTATCCCCACTAAAAAGCAAAGAATTAATGTATCAAGTTTAGCATCTCAAACCGCTTGTTGTACGCCAGGTGGCGGATGCTGTTAATCTATTTATTTGGTTGTTCGTATATCCCCCAACACAAAATGATGAAAAAAGTATTAGTGCTTTGCACAGGAAACAGTTGTAGAAGTCAAATGGCAGAAGGTTATTTGCGATATTTTGCAGGAGATAAAGCAGAAATTTATAGTGCAGGAATTGAAACTCACGGCGTAAATCCGAAAGCCATATCAACCATGAAAGAGGATGGAATTGACATTTCTAACCATACTTCTAACAACATTGAAGAATATAAAGACGTAGATTTTGACTTCTTAATTACCGTTTGTGATCATGCAAAAGAGCGTTGTCCATTTTTTCCAACCAATGCAAAAAAGTTTCATTATAACTTTCCAGACCCCGCCAAAGCGATAGGAACAGCAGATGAAATTTTAAACCAATTCCGACAAGTGAGACAAATGATAAAAGATTATTCGGAAAAATTTATAGCTGAAAATATAATGGATTAACCAACGGGAAAACATCACGCCAAAAGCAGATAGCCTTATTGTCAAATTAGCCGCCTCACATAATACCCCAAAAATCATTACAGTACCAATATTTTTGAATCTAAAAATATACTTAATCTTCTTTTTTGAAATAGGTTGATAGTAATTCCAAATCATCACTTCCAATAAAATCTACGCCTAAATCGGTCAATGTTTTAAAGGACGTTAAAGTATTGGGAGTCGCCCAAAGTCTTACCATTTTACCTACGTGATGCACAGAGTCAACAAAGTTTCTTAGTTTCAACATTTCTGTTTCGGAATAAATCCCTGCCTTATTCCACTTCACAAAATCAAGAATACTGGTGCTAACTAAGGCGATTCGCTTGAAACTTTTCTTGGAATAATTCATTCTTGGACGACCGTCAAAGTAAAAAATACTATCATAATTCTTGTAATCGGCACTTTTTGGCATATCTCCACTAATAATAATTTGAACCGCATCGGGATTATGTTCCAAATCAAAATATTGGCGATAAGGCTTTAATTGCTTTTCTAATAATCTCAGAACTTGGTCGCCATCTTCTTTAATATCGATCAATAATCTCAGCCTTTTTCCATCTGCATACCCACGACCCTTATTTTCTTTAATTTTTTCTAACAAAGGATTCATGTAAAGTGCCGATAATGTATTTTCTGGCTTAATTGATTTCCTTTCATGAGCGACCATTAACTCATTATTTTGCATGAAAATATCCGCTTCAATCAAACCATAATTCAAGGAATATGCTTCTGAAAATGGCATTTTGTGCAAGTAATCATTATGGGCATGAGCATTTTGCATAGAATAACTTTGGGGCTGTGCAAATATTGATGGGGTACGTACAATAAATAACAGAAAAAAGCTAAAAGTTGAATTGAGTTTTTTCATTATATAGTTGATTTAGAAAGATTTATTTTCTCATAAAAGTAAATAATCGGTTTGATTTTAATTGAGCTTCAATTGGTTATGCAACTACATTTGGATTCGTAAGCAAGTGATAAGTTCTTCTTATGACAACCACAAAATGAGTAAATTGCCATTATTAGCGTTAGATATTTCATTTTGACTTAAGAAATTTTTATATTGTATTCGCTGTTTCAAAAGCTAATAAGTAAATTTACGGAAAATTAACGCATCAACTCAAATCAATAATTTTGAATCTATGAAAAAAATGGTATCCATCATTTTTCTGAGTTTACTCATCATGAAAATTGGGGGATATTTCGCTTTTTTGTCAATCCAACAGGATATTTTTAAGGAAGAAGCTAAAGAAAGAATTTTACATCTTTTGCCAAATACAAATTTAACTAAGTTGAGTTTCTCAAGACACCAGTTTGATAAAATTGATTGGCAAGAAATTGACAAAGAATTATATTTTAATGGTAAATTATACGATGTCGTCCGTTCAGAAATAAAGGGTTCATACCACATTTTATACTGTTTGACGGATGATGATGAAACTGAGATTTATTCAGAGATTTTGCAAATATCAAAAGCACATTCTGATGAATTACCAGTAAAGAACACTCTTGTTTCATTCTTGAATTTACTCAATTTAAAATACACAATTCCTCACATCTTTCGCTTCGAAAGCCAAGTAATTTCAAGACTTGAAAAGCCAATTTTTACTAAGTTCAAAATTATTTTTTTCTCCGTAAAACTACCCTTCTTCTCCCCACCACCAGAGAATTAGATTAATCTCCTGTATGTGAATTTATATGCTCTGTTATTTAGAATCCTAAGATTATGATTCTAATGACGATGACACTGTGTTATAATTTCTCAATTTATTTTAATTAATCTTATTGGCACATTAATTTTGAAAATTCTCAGTAAGGTACTGTTTTTCAGTATTTTAGGTGATAATATTTCGTGTATTTGACAATTAAATATTTGCCAATCAATACTCAAAAAATGAAAAATATATACATAATTTTAGCCATTATCTTCTTTTCAAATGTTTCTATGGCTCAAATAACCACCAAAGAATTGGATGAAGTTATTGTGAAAGAAAAGAAAAAAACTGAAAAGGAAAGGGGTGAATTCAAACGCCATGCCCAAAGTGTGAAGGCATTAACCGAAGAAGATTTAAACCGTAATAACCCTGCTTTTATTGAACAAAGTTTAGGAACTATGGCGGGTGTGCAGGTGGATAAACGTACTCAATTGGGCGGACAACGCATCGTAATTCGTGGGTATGGAAATGACCAAAAATTTAATAACTGGGGTATAAAAGCTTATTATAATGGCGTTCCCATCACAACTGCCGAAGGAATTACGGTTTTGGATGATATTGACTTTTCAATCGTCAATAATGTAGAAGTTATCAAAGGACCAGCCGCTACCTTATACGGTGGAGGCGTTGGGGGGGTTGCCCGTTTTTATATGAAACCATCGGAAGAAAAGGGTTTCTCAATTACTGAAAAATTAGCAGTAGGTTCTTTTGGACTTTTACAGACTAACACTCGGATTGATATGGTTACGGACAGTGCTTCGATGATGTTGAGTTATGGGCATTTGGAATCAGACGGCTATCGACCAAGGGGGAGCAGTTTAAAAAATTATTTAACATTTATGGGCGAATTCAAATTAAGCAAAAAAAATACTTTGACTGCCTATTTGAGCCATAATTTTTCTCGTGAAAACGTTACGGGACAAATCCCTTACGCTGATTATTACGCTGGAATAGACAAAGGCAATGATGCTTATAAAAAGAAAGATGCTCGTAATGAATATTTGACATCCCGTTTTAGTATTACGAATGATTACAAATTCTCTAATGCTTTGAGAAACCGCACTTCCTTGTTTTATTTTAACCAAGGTTTGAAAAACGTTTCGGCAGGGGCAGATGGCAATAGTGAAAATCCGAGTTTTGGCATCAGGTCTGTATTTGATTGGACGACAAATTTTTCTCCAACCGTTACCAACAATTTGACGATTGGAACAGAAATCCAACAATCCCGTTCATTGGCAACCAGCTGGCGTTTTTTAGGAACTGATGATACTAATCCATTGAAAGTTCAGGATATTTCAAAAGGTTCATACTTCAAAACTATTTCCAATCAATATGCGTATTTTGCCGTTAATAGAACCACAATAAAACCCTTAGATTTAGCTTTAATCGTGGGGGTAAGTGCCAATAATATTGACTATTCACGCTCAGATTTATTGGCTGGATTGGGTTTAATTGTGGGTTATACCAAAGATTTATCTTTCAATAAGTCATTCTCAACTTCATACAACCCGCATATTGCCTTGCAGAAAGTATTTGGCAAACAGATTGTCAATTTGAGTTATAGTGAAGGCTATAATGCTCCAACGGCTTCATCATCTTTCATCAGCACTATCAATAAATCTAATGATGATTTATTACCAGAAAAAGCCAAAATGATTGATTTGGGCGTACAGGGCTTACTTTTGGACACAAAAATAGATTATCAGATTTCATTTTTTACGATGGATATTACCAATAAACTAACCCAACTATCGGGCATTGTTCCGAATAATGGTGGAACTTACACCTATTTTGCCAATACTGGAAATCAGAAAAATCAGGGAGTTGAATTGAGCATTGCTTACACACACGGAGGAACGGGAAAATCGTTTTTGAAAAAGTTACAACCCTTTTTAACCTATTCAAATTATGACTTTACCTACACGGATTTCAAAACAAAATTTGGTTCTGGCATTGTAGATTATTCGGGTAAAAGTGTGGTGGGAGTACCAACCCAAAAATATACTTTGGGCTTGGATATCGTCACGAAGTTAGGCTTGTACATGAATAACACATACATTATAATGGGCGATGTTTTCACGGATTTTGCTAATACAAATTCAGTGAAAGGTTATTCTTTATTAAATAGTAAAGTTGGTTATCAATATAAATCAAAGAAATTTGATTTTGATGTTTACGTGGCAGGAAACAACCTGACCAGTCAAATTAATTATACTTTCTTGTTCTTAGGAAATAGCGTTGGAGATTCCGATCCAGGCAATGGTTATACCTCAGGCGTGGCAACGGATATTAATCCAGAATCAAGCAAAGCCTATTATTTTGGTGGCATAAATATAAAATTCCATTTCTGATTTTTATGAAGTAGAAAGATTTTGGGTTAAAAATATTCCATCAAATTGAGTATTTCAATGAGCGAATTTATCAACTCAACGCCAATAGTCAGACCTGTATGTGATACAAGACGTTCGGGAGATTATCCCAGTTTAGGACTGATTTCAAGTGAAGGCAGAATAATTAATTTAGGCTTTGAAATGATACTTTAATAATTCTCTAAAAAACGATTTACTCTTACCCCAAAACTGAGCAATTTTGGAGTAGGAGTAAATCGTTAAAATGCTCCGCTATAAACCCAACAAAACTTCCCTAACCAACTCATACCGTTCCGAAGTAATCAAGTGTCCATTTTTGGGCAAATAGATAAATTTCTTGGGGGCATTTATCAGAACTGAATCCACGAAATGACCATTTGAGGGGTCGATAATCCAGTCTTTCCCGCCTTGTAGTATCGTTACAGGGCATTTTATTTTTTGCCAATCGGATAAGAGTTTTTTTAATTCAGCTTGGTGGGCAAATTTTTCATCGCTGGCTCGGTTGGCGTATTTGGGGAGAAAAAACCTCAAAAATTTTGAGTTTACGGGCTTTGAGAACCACCAGAATTTCTCTTTTGCAGGGTCGCAAGCGGGGGCAATCAACACTAATTTACTAACCAAATTGGGACAATCCGCTGCTAATTTTGCCGCAATTGCTGCTCCATAAGAACGCCCTAAAACAATAATTTGAGAATATTTTTTCTGTGAAAGCAAGGGTTTTAACAGATTGGCTTGCTGGGCAATGGACAATTCCTTGTTGCCAGATTTGGCATAACCCGCACGGTCGGGGGCAATAATTTGAAATTTTTGCAACAATAAATCATCATGAAAGAATTCTTTATACCCAAACCACGCCCCAGGAGCTCCGTGAATGAGTATGAGTAGTGGCTTGTTAGAAGTATCGGTATGAGCGTAAAAGATTTTTCTATTTAGGGTATCGATATAAGCAAATTGAGGCATTGGCGGATTTTTACTATAATAATCTGCCACCGATTTATCACTCGTTTTGAAACTTTGCACACAGCCGTACAGACAAAAGAGTATTAAAATTGATATGATATACTTAAAAACTTTCAAGAAAATGCTTTTGATTTAGTGTTAAATTTAATTTGTTCCAATTTATCGTTTTAGTCTGTTCAGCCGTGCGAACTGGGCAATTGGCAACTTTGCAATAATGACAACATTCGGGTAAACAGGGGTCAGCATGAATAAATATTTCCACGTGTGAGGGAAATTCTTTTCCTAAAATCTCCTCAAATTCATGCACCGTTTCATGCACTTTTTCTAAACGCCAGTAATTGGGCAAGGTCAAATGACAATCAATGTGAATGTCCGAACCATACTCCTGAATTCTAAGATTATGAATATCAATCCATTCGTCTTTTTTGTGAAATTTCAAGATATTTACCACCTTATCCAAAACCTCCTCATTGGTTTCATCCATTAAGCCACCGATTGATTTTCTGATTATTTTCACGCCATTCCAAGCCATAAAAAAGGCAAAAAGGATGGAAGCAAAACCATCAATCCAAGCATAATTGGTCAGAAATACCAATAACACTGCAACCACTAAAATTATTCCACTAACGGCATCTAATTTCAAATGCTTTCCATCGGCAATTAATGTTGGAGAACTTTGTGTAATTCCTTCTTTTTCGATGAAATAACCCAATACATAGTTTATCAAAGTTCCCAAAGAAATAATAACCAAACCTATCTGTAAATCTTTAAAAGGTTGAGGATAAATTAGGCTTTCGGTGGCATGAAAAACGATAAATATACTCGCTAAAACTATCAAAACGCCTTCCAGTCCAGCGGAAAAAAATTCAATTTTGCCGTGTCCATACGGATGATTCAAGTCTCTGGGTTGTGAAGCTAAATAAATCGCATAAAATGCAAATCCACTGGCAACCACATTGATAATTGCCTCTAAGGCATCCGTTAAAATAGCACTTGAATAGGTGATATAATAAGCGATAAATTTTACAATCATCAGCAATAAACTGACTATGAAAGAAGTTAATATAAGTTTATATTTTGTATTCATTCTTTGGTAAATTATCCACAAAGGTAAGCATTTCAAATTTTAAAATTTACTCTTGATACCCTACCTTTGTAGAATGATAAACTTTGAAAATCCTTGGAAAAAAATCTCCTCCAAACAAGTATATGATAATCCGTGGGTGAGTGTGCATCACGAAGAAGTAATTAAACCAAATGGTGAGCCTGGCATCTATGGGATGGCACATTTCAAGAACTTTGCGGCGGCAGTTTTGCCCCTCGACCATGAAAACAATACGTGGTTAGTTGGACAATATCGTTATACTTTGGATGAATATTCTTGGGAAATCCCGATGGGTGGAGGTGCTTTGAATTCGGATATTTTGGAAGCCGCCAAACGAGAGTTGAAAGAAGAAACGGGCATGGAAGCCAATCTCTGGACTTCGCTTGGTAACCTTCATACCTCAAATTCAGTTACGGATGAAGTGGGTTATTTATATTTGGCGGAAAATCTAACTTTTGGAGAATCCGAACCTGACGATACTGAAATATTAGCCCTTAAAAAAGTTAGTTTACAAGAGGCAGTCCGTATGGTTATGGACTCAGAAATCACTGATTCATTGAGTATTGCTACTATTTTGAAAGTGGCACGCTTAAAAGGAATTTAAACCTATCATTATGACACAAGCCATTATTTTTGGATTCCTTTACGGTTTTCTATTATGTTTTACCTTTGGTCCTGCTTTTTTTAGATTAATTCAAACCAGTATTGATACGGGCGTTAAGCGGGGAGTTCTCATAGCCTTTGGCGTTACAATGGCGGATGCTTTTCTGTTTTTCATTGCCCTTTTTGGAACAAGCTATTTTCCAGAAATCAAATATCTTGGCGTGTATGTATCGCTCTTAGGGGCAAGTTTACTCTTTATTTTAGGATTCATCAGCATCTTCAAGCAACAGTCCCAAATCGTTTATCCAACCTCAACGTTAGGTTCTTTTGTCTATTATTTTACGTCAGGATTATTATTAAATCTCTTGAATCCATCCAATTATGTGGCGGTTTTTGCAACTTCCGCCTATTTGATTGCCAAAGGATTTGACCTTAATGAAAGAATTGTTTTCTTCGGATTCAGTTTAATGGCAACCATGCTGGCAGAATCGCTAATTGCATTTTATGCCCACAAAATGAAACGCATCATAACGCCGAAGGTGCTTAAACGAATCAATCAATTAGCGGGAACTATCTTTATTATTTCAGGATTTTTGATTCTTTGGAATGAGTTTTTACGTGATCTGCAATTTTAACTTCCCGAAATAATATCCATTACGGGTATTCAACTTTCGGGAAGTTGCCTTGAATTACTTATCCCACCACACCTTCGTATCTAAATCATCGGCACCCATTCGGGTAATTGCTTCACCAACTAATTTATTATTCACCGATATTTCAGAAGTTGGGTAGGTTAATCGCCTGATGAAATTTCCTTTTATGCCTTTACCAGGGTATGGGTTTGGCGATAAATTTGGAAATCCACTTCTACGAAAATTAGCGAATGCTTCGGGTCCATTTAAGAAAGAAGCAATCCAGTATTGCGTATTAATTTGCTCCAAAGCCATGCTTACATTATAAGGATTTGCTTTTTGATAAGCATCAATTGCCGATGCAGAAACTGCTGAATTAACATCGAATATCGCCATTTGCTCCAAATGCAATTTTACCCCACGGCTAAAAAACGCTTCGGCAGTAGTCCCCATTATCCAACCTTTTTGAGCGGCTTCTGCTAACAATAATTGCGTTTGAGCGGCTGTTACTAAAAACA
>JBBRMR010000069.1:0-27756 GCA_038230735.1 Cytophagales bacterium | reverse complement strand
GGTTTTTGGGAGAATTAAAGAGCCAAAATTAGTCGCCTGCGTCATCAAACAAAGGTCGTGGTGCAGGGTTTGGTTCAATGGTAAATTATGTAATCTAAAACCATCTTTTATTTCATCACGGTAAAAGAGAATTTCATCACCGCCAAAACTTTTAATTAAGTCCATTAAAGACTCCGAGGCTTTTGTTCCTTTGTTTACATAAATATCTTCTTTATTAACCTTAATTGCCTCTCCAGTATCTTTATCCTTAAACATTCGCAAATCTATCCGCAGAATATCCTGAGCCAAAACATAATTATATTTCAAATAATTGAGCAATTCGGGCGTATTATTTTTGATGGCAATGGTTTCTTTGTAACCTTCTAAACCGTAGGCGTTTAACTTCAAATCTTGGTAACAAAGAATATTGGGTTTTACATTTCTATTAAAAAATCTACGATGTTCCCCACGGGCTTTCATCATCAATGCCAAGGCTGCCAATTGGGCGGCACGGTCGTCAATTTCAAAACCAAAGAGGTTTTTTTCTAAAATCAATTGCGGAATTTCAGCGGGTTGATAGCCTTCTTCGGCGTAAATTTTGGTAAATAATTCAAAGGCGTACACCAAAATATGCCCACTCCCACAGGCTTGGTCGAGCAAAGTGATTTCTTCCACGGAATTAACTTTCAAAAAATCTTCCGAAGTCATCGAAGGCGATTCGATGAAATAAGGCATGAAATCCCGCAGTTTAGAGTTTGGTTTATTCTGCAACCACAATTTTCCGAGGGTATTCTGCACCATGTATTCCACAATCCAACGGGGCGTAAATAATTGCGTAGCGGCAGGAATATCTTCTTTTTTCACGGCAGATTTAGCCGCAAAAACCTCATCTTTTTTCTCAGAAATATAAAACTGATACAGCCAACCGATGATTTCTACGTGTTGGCAATCCTCAATGGTCATGCCCTCACGAATGAGGTGAATCACCGATAATTCAGATGTTAAATCAAGTGGCAGGAGCAACTCCGTAAAATCGTCGATGCGTTCAAAAAGGAAGGGAAATGTTTGGTTTAGATGGTTGCAAACCCCAATCAATAATTCCTTGTATGCTTCATTTTCAGGGTTCGTACTGGGAATTTTACCATCCAATAAGTCAAAAATACGTTGTGGTTTTATCCGTAAATCTTCGGGAATATTCCCCTGTTTTGCTTCTGCCAATAATTCGGGCAAAACACGCCCTTCTAATGGCGTAAGTACCTGAAAACCAATTTGTTGAAAACAATTGACATCCATAAACCGCAAAGCCATAAACCGATTAAACCACGTGTAGGTAACACGGTCAATCACTTGGGCTTTGGAAGTCTTTGCGATAAGAGTCCTCAGTTTATTAATGGCATCGGCTTTCTCTCGTAGGTCAGAGGAATCAGTATTTAGCACCAAATCAAGTCTGGCTGCCACTTGTTCCATCAATTTTCTACGAGTCTCCTGAGCGAATTTTTTTAGGGTATTAGTGTTCATGGGGTTTACAAAGCAATCCGTTTAGTATCTTTAATTTGTTGAATGTATGCCTTTCTGAGGGCTTCCACATACTCATTTACATCGGCTTCGGTTTGAAGTTCAGATTTTGTAAAATGAATATTAATCGTATTCCTACGAACGTACTGCGGCACGGGTTCATTGACATTTCCTTCTTGATTATTGGTCAAAACCGTGCTTAAACGCATCATTTCATTGAGTTGTTGAGACTTTAATCTTTCCAAATTATTAGTCCTGATGTCACGGATAGTAGCGATAAATTGTTGGCGATTCAATTTTGTTATTTCTTCCTGAAAAGGTAAGAGAATGGTATTTTGCTTGGTTTCATCCAAGACTTGAAATTCAGGCTTAGATTTTAAATCTTCTATAACCGCCTCAAACGCTTCCAAAGCCTTATTTTTCTCTTCCTTTACCCTTGTTTCAACTTTTTGGGTCAATTGGTCTTTGGCAGTTTTGGCTTCCCGAATAAAATTTCCTGCAAAGGGTTTCGGATTGGTCAAAAGAGTTTTCAATATACCGATTTCTGCCCCTTCGATATAATCAAAATTGGCTCGGTCGTCTTCCATCATTCTTTTGATGGCATCATAAATACTGGCTTGTTCCCCGTTGATAAATCGTTTGATGGGGTCAATTAAATCTTCCTTTGTATCTAACAATTTATCGGCAAATGCTGTCTGATTATTTACAAAATAACTGTAATCATTTTTGACCCATTGCCCAATATTTTCCATAAAATCATCCAAGATATTCAAGAACGGATATTCTCGTTTGCGGGCCATTAAAGGCAATAATTCACTTTGCAATTCTTTGAGTTTATTTTTAAATCCATTCCCAACTTCTTTGGCTTCCAAGGCAGAACAGGTTTCATTAAAAGCCTCACTATAAATCTTAATTAAGTCTTTAACCGCTTTATTATCAAAGTCTTGCTGTACTTCCAGAAGTGTATTTCCATAGTTTGCCGTGTTTAAAAGAGCAGACAATAGGTCCTCATTTTCAAGAATATTAGCATCTTTTTTAATTTCAATTTTACCTCTTTTGTATAATCGCCCTACCAAAGTCCAAAGGGCATTTTGATACCATCCGAAAGGTTTTTTTGAAAAATGGGTTCGCAAATCAAGCAAAGAGGTTCTATCAGATTGTTGTTTTCTTCTTTTGATAATCGTGATAATTTCATTTTCAGCTTCCGACATCGTTTTATCATCGTGCTTGAACAAATCATCCAAATTGGTTCTAAGGGTATTCTTAATGGTTTCTTCACTATATATTGTTCCTCCCAACATTCTTAAATTGGGAAAACACGTTTTTACTAAATGCTGAAAGCCGTTGATTACTTGCGTTCGCCCATCGGTAGTGGCACTCAATTCTATAAAGCTGCCATTAATTATTACTTTCGACTCCGCCAACGCCTTGTTGGTCATCACGGTCAAAATCCGCTTTCTTTGGGCATTGGAATGAGCTTTTTCGTGTAGAATTCTTTTAACCCCTTCACTGTTGGAAGTAGATTGGTTTTGTTTTACATATTTCTCCGTCTGCAAATAAAGTCTCAAATCTTTGAAAAAAAGTGGGTTTTGGGCAATAATTAATCTCATGACATTTCGCCCCGAAGACTCCGAAAGTAAAAGGCTATCGCTCTGGTATGAGTGATAAAGGGGTGTAACAATTTCAATTTCCAATTCTTTTTCACGTCCCAATATCGAACCGTCAATTTTGCCACAGAAATCATAATCTTGTTTATTGTCGATGTATTTCAGTCTAACATCTTTAATTATTTCTTCAAAGAAAATACTACCCAATTGTTTTAAATCCGCCTGAGAATCAAGGTCTGTGTTTTTGATTGCTTTTTCAACGTCTTTTTCTTCATTGGTCAAAAACTCAAAAACTTCATTATTTCTTTGGATATAGCTTTTTTGTTCAAGGAGATTGAGGGCTTCGGTGATTTTTAGGTCATGTTTTGCCAAATCAATATTGAGGTCATCAATCATCAAAACCGAAATATTACGTTTGGTCGTTTTGAATTTTGATTCATATTTAACCATCAATAATAATTTTAATACTTTTATAGCAAAGGGATTATCTCCCAAATGATTATTAGCAAAGTTGATAGCATTTACAAATTCACTCCGTAAATCGCCACTCATTCCATCAAAAATCATATCAAAACTTACCAAAGCGGTTTCTTCTTTATCTGAAATACTCTTTAAAACTTGTTGAAAGACCGATAAAATAGAGCGTTCTCCTACAGATTCGTGTTTTCCTTGAAAAGCATTTTGATTTGAAAAGGCAATTCTACAAGATTTAAAGAGGTCAAATTGATAAGGAACAAAAGGAATTTTATTGATAAAATCGTCTTTACCCTTATAACTTTTGAAGCTCATTCCCACGTCCGAAAAACTCAAAAGTGTATCTAAATGCGTACCTTCCTGCTTGAAAACCTCGGTGAGTTGTTGCGTTGCGGCAGCAGTTTTTTTCAATAAACGTTTCTCAATTACTTCTTCAACATTGGCTGAAGTGAGTGAAATTTTCACTTTAAAACGCCCCATAATCTTTGAGAAATCGTTTTGTTGGCTTTTGCTCATGTCGCCAACCACTTTTTCCATGTCCTCTTGAGACGTAACCAAAATCCAAGAAGATCCTTTGGTTTTAGTGGCAAGGGATTCAGCAATAGTTTGGAGATTGAGCATCAACTTCGTATTATCACTGATGTACTGCCCCACTTCATCCACAAAGAAATTTAATCTAAAATTGGCGGTTTTTGATTTAATGTATTCGTGAACTTTCATGCAAAAATCCTCAATGGATTGTTTGGTTTTGCTTTCAATTTCGCTTAAGATATTTTCATAAACGGAAGGATTTTTTCCATTAATTTCTCCTAAAACTTCGGTGATGGTTTCGGTTATAAAATAGTGTCGCCTTGAATCCACCCAATTTTTCCCTGATTTTTCTTGAAATTTTGTCTTAAAAATCTCGTATTGCCCCAATGAATCCAGCCACATTTCAAACTCTGCCATGTGCGGTTGAAAACCATAGTAGCCTAAATGGTCATAAAAAACCTTGTAGAAAACCGACAGAATGGCATTATCATCTTTTTTGCCCGTAATTTGAGCGTGCTGATCAATGTTAAATAAAATGGATTCAGAAGGAATTTTGAGGGAACGAAGAATGTCCCCTTTCAAAATATCATCCTTTTGAATCTTATCCGCAAACATTTGTCCACAGTCAATAATTTCACCTTTTTCTTCTACTTTTTTGGATGCCAAAACATACGAAATTATTTTAAGTAAGTGGGATTTTCCACTTCCAAAAAAGCCCGAAATCCAAACGCCATTGGCAAACCCATTTCCGTTATAGGCACTGAAAAAATCGGATATTTTCTTAGAAATTTCGTTAGTAACAACATATTCTTCCACTTCATTAGCGATATTATCTTTGTCATCCGCTTTAATTACGGTTTCGATATTGCGATTAATATCATTTTCAAAAAAGTCTTTTACGGTCATTTTGTGGTTTCGGTTGTATTAAGGTTGAAGGCTCGATAATAGTTGTCGTCTTTTAGTAAGCCAAATAAATTGAGTGAGATTCCATTGTATTCACCAGGAAAAAAAGCCACCATTGGGGCTTCTTTGGCAATATTTTGGAGATTATTAAGAATATTATGAGATCGAAAAAAGGGATAAACCAAACCAATCCCCGTGAGAAAATAGACCTGAGCTTGTGCCATTTTTATTTTTTCGGAAATACTGGGCATCAATACCTCATGAATATTTAGAGACGATTGGATGGCTTTTATGAATTGCTCTTTTGATTTGTTCTTTTCCAGTTTGAACATAACTTCAAGTCCGATACTTTCTTCTAAAAGTTCACAAGTCAAATCATAAAGGTTCAATTCCAAGACTTTAATGCCACTATTTTCAAGTTTTTTAATTAGCCTTTTGATTGATTCTTGAATCGCCAATTCTTGATAGGGGTCATAAGCTGAAATATAAAAGGAGATTTCACCGCCAAGCCCTTCTTTTTTAAGGAAAGATGGACTGGAAATTTTATTGAATAAGTTGGTAAATTTATTAGTAACGTCTTCCATATTATTTTGTTAAATTGGCAATGTCTCTATCACTCATGAATAATAATTTCAACCAGTTAGGATTATCTAAGACAACGGCATTGATAAGCATTTCATCCAATAATTGCGGCTGAATTATCTTTGATTTAATATCGTTGATAATACCCGATTGTTCAAGAATTTTAAAGATGACTTGCTTTACTTTCTTTTCTGTAATTTCGGTTAATTTCTCCATTTCAGGATGTATCTCATACTTTCTTCGGTAATACGAAATATAATCGCCCTCCGTTATTTGATAGTCAAAAATTAGGTACTTTTCTCGAATAACCTCTAAGATAAAGTCTCGAATAAAGTAAGATGATTTACAAATGGATAAAAATGCAATTTGTTTTTGGGAAGTTAAATCTCCGTTAATCAATACATTCAATTCTTCTGGGGTCAATCGGTTAATTCTTTTTTTGAACTCTCCAAATAACTTTCTGCCCGTTGCGTATTTACCATTTCCTAATTCATTGGTATTGTCAATGGTTCTATTATCCACGAATGCCCGAGCAACCAAAATCATTTCTTGAAGTCGGAGAGAGGCAGTAGTAAGGGAAAAATCGTATTTTATGGATTCAATCATTGTTAATTTATTAGTTCTACGACAGAAACATTGAGAAGTTCGCCTAATTTATATAGATGTTTTTTGCTGGGAATACTCTTCTCTTTAACCCAATTGCTCAAAGTTACCTCGCTAACGCCCATCCGATTAGCGAGCCAATTTTGCTTTATTCCTTTCGATTTCAAAAGTTCTTTTAATAGCATAGCTTTAAAAAAAATTAAAGTTTGACTTTTTATCAAAGTTACTATTACTATTTGAAGTATTTATTATTTAAGAATCAAAATTTTACTTTTTTAATTGAATCAATTGCTCAATTACATCACTTTTTCACTTCATAACTGCATGATATTTTCCTGCTAATTACTTATCATTATTTTGCCATTTTCAATGACTCGATTTTATGCAACCATTGTATTTATGATGCTAAAATTGTTATTAATAAGAAGATTTAAATTAATTTGACAGTTAAAATTATGAGTTAAGTTAATTGAGTATATGGAGGAGCAAAAGATAATACAAAGGTGTTTTTTGAATAGAAACAAGGTTTCGGGAATTTTTATCAGTGTATTGGATGGTAGTTTAATTTTGTAAAATAAAGTCTTCCCTCAAAAGTGGCAGGATTACATCTTTTTTAATAGGTTTTGATAATTTAAAAAATTGGATGCTGAAAGGGAGTATCACCAGCTTTGAAGGTAAACAACCTATACAAATAGGATATAGATGAGTCTTTCAGCTTTAAAATTTTTCTTTTAAAATTGAAATTTTAGATTGAACTTATGAGTCCAAATTTGACTTTTTAGAAAGATTTTTCAGAACCTTACCCTCTAAAATCCCCATCAACCCAGCCCGATAAGTCTCTCCAATTCGAATAGATTTATCCTCTCCATTCCTAATAATTACAACATATTCATCATGAATCAAATTGATTTTTTCAATAGAAATTATGAAAGAACGGTGAATTCTGAGGAATTGGTTTGGGGGTAATTGAGCCATTAAATCTTCCATCGTCATTTGGAATGAGATTTCTTCATGTTCGGTATATGCCCTCACGATGTTTCGGAGACTTTCAAACCAACAGATTTCCGACAGTTTAATTTTTTGGTAGATTTTGTTGGTTTTGATGTAAAGATAATCGTCTGATACGTTCAAATTATGCCCTTTTATATGCCTTTGGGCTTTGTGGACAGCTTTTAAAAAACGTTCATAAGGATAGGGTTTATGCAGATAATCAATCACATTGAATTCATAACTTTGCAAAGCATATTGCGGATGTGCCGTTGTGAGGATATAATGTTGGTTGGCATCTAAAATGTTCATCAGTGCCAAGCCCTCAATGTCTTCATTAGGCATTTGTAAATCCAAGAAAATTAAATCAACGGGGGAATTATTTAGAAAACTCAACGCCTCCGTGGGACTCAGGAAAGTGGCGAGAAGGTCTAAAAAATCTACTTTCTCCACATATCTTTTTAGTTGTTGCAGCAACATTTCTTCATCTTCAAGAATGATGCAATTTATCTTTTGATTCATCACTATTTAAGGTTAAGGTTAAACAACAAATATACTTATTTCCCTCATTATCAACGGTTAATGTATAATTTTGAGGATACAGAATCTCTAATCTCTTTTGGATATTGGGTAAGCCAATATTGGTAGAAACCACTTTTGAAGCATTATTTTTATTATTTTCGGTCTTAAAAATTAGCGTGTCTTGATACGTTTTTATAGATATTTTTAAGGGGAAATTCTTATCTTGTAATTGTCCATGCTTCAAGGCATTTTCAACAAAACTGAGTAAGAGAAGTGGATATATTTCTACATTTTTAGTGCGTAAATCAACCTCCAAATCAATGAATAATTTGTTTGAATATCGGAGCTGATGAAGGTCAATTAGATTTCCAATTTGTTCAATTTCACTTTCTAAGTACACTTTATCATCGGTGGAATCCGTCAGACTATACCGCATAATTTCGGATAACTTCAAAATACCATTGGCTAAATCCGTGTCAAGATCTTCCGCTTTAGCATAAAAATGTGTTAGGGTATTATAGAGTAAATACGGATTCATCTGAGCTTTCAAAAAGTGTAATTCTCCCCTTGTTTTCTCTTCCTGCAAAAGAGCATTCAATCTAATAATTTCGTATTGGTCTTTAATAGCTCTATCAATATCTTCTTCAACTTCTGGAATTACTTTGAGCATATCTCGAGATATTCCATTGAAAAAATAAGCCACCATGATTGCCTGAAAAATCATAACCAGCCAAACATTGAAATAACGGCTTACATTGGGTGGATTCAACCCCGCTGTTTTTAGCTCTACTTGGCGATTTAATGCCACGGGGTCTTTTTTAAGCAATTTTTCTTCGTAATTTTTGGCTTCTTTTAATGTTAAGAAATGATATTTGTAATCCATTCCTCGACTTAATGAAACGTATAAAAGCGTTGTCAAGGTGATAAAAAACCAAATGAAAGCCGATCTTTTTCCAAGCAAAATGATAGTAATAATAATAAGAGAATGTCCGAAGGCAAAATCAGTCAATAGGGAATCATTGGAGGGATTTCCGAAGCCAATCATGTTCAAAAAACTCATCGCCATTAGTGAAATAACGCTTACCGAACATAAATACCTCTCTATTTTATCTATTCCATACGCATTTTCTAAACTTTTGAATAATTGAATTTTGATTTTGCCAATTCTATTCAAATTGAAAATCATTGATGAACAATTAGCCGTCCAAACGAAAGCATATACAAATCCCAATAACGGATGAGGCACAAAATGCTCCGACCCCATTTTCTCTGAAATTATGAAAACTGGGCATAAAATTAAATAGGTCAAATTCAGATAAATAATCAGAAAGACCCGCTTATTTTTGAAAGTCACTCGCAGTTTGGTTCTGGCGGCTTCCAGACTTGTTTTATTTTCCATATTTTAGGTAAAATCAAAAGATGAAATATAGACTTCTCCATCTTTGATAACGAGTTTATCACAATTAATTATTTTAATCATTACGTGGGTTTTGACATCTTTTTTCATGGTATTAAGCAAGCCTAAATTCCCCATTTCTTTGAATAATTTTAGGAATAGAGATTTGCTATCCAACTGAATTAATGCCGAAGTCATGGCGAACTGATGTAATACTCCTTCGAGCAAATCATACAAATATTCTTCATACCCAGACTCCATAAAAAGTCCCTCAATTGCCAAAAAATCGTATTTTTCAGGATTAATCAGCCGCTTCAAAATCGGAATATGGGGTAATACTTTCAGTAATATTTTACCACTAAAACCTTCCATTTCTTTAATTTTCCAGCGTGTAGGATTAGCTTGCAAACCCGCCACGATTATGCCTTTATCTCTGATAACGAAGTAGTTATCTTGATAATTAATATTCTCAAAAGTCCTTAAAATTGTAGTAGAATTGTGTGATTCAAGTTTGGATAAAATAGTGGAAATTTCGGTTGGATTCAGGCGATAAATATTAGAATTTCCCTTTGGATATAGCCGTGAAAAAATGATGGTTTCAAGCGTTGAAATAGAATCAAAGCCCAAATTTTGAAAAACATTTAAGGATCGAGTATTGTTTTCTTCAACGTATGCGTATAAAATAGATTGGCTTTTACAATTAAACTCCAAGTATTCGGTGGATAATTTTATTAGCTGTGTACCATAATTATTGCCTTGAAAATGTTCATCTACCGCAAAGTATCGTCCATAGTACCCCAAAAAAATCTCCTTTCCTACCCTGACCTCACGTTCACAAAGGCAGTAAAATCCAATAATTTCCTCTTTATTTTTCAAGGTAAAAAAGATTGGGCTTTTCAGATTCGCCAATTTTATTTCCTGACCCGTATGTTGATATTTTGGTCCTTTTGTTCCGTAGATTGTCCGCTTCAAGAGGTTAACAATTTCATCAGTAAAAGTTTGTCCTACGGAAATAGAAATATCATATTCTCGATAAATTACTAACGATTTGACGATTATTTTGTTTAAGTGATTCATAAGAGGTTTGGTTTTTAGTCCTAATAATTCGGGGGTTCGTCCTTTTAAACGAAATATGGATTTTAATATGATTTAATGTAGCAATAATTTTATGCTATTAACTCAATGTACTAACATTCTTGCAACATGAAAATCTTTTGGAAAGACCAAGCCGCTTATGATGAACATGGAAATTTCCTCGCCATGATTCATCAATTAACCGATGCACAATTTTATGGTTTTATCAACTATACATCGGATGAAATTGATTTCAAACAAGTCAAAATCAAGACTATAACACTTCAAATGGCGACTCAACAAATTGAGGATATTTTCAGTAATATTAATGACATTTCTCAAATTGAAAAAGTATTGAATCATTCAGTCAATGATGCTGACCTACCCATTCAATTCTTAGAGCTTTTTACGGAATTTTCGATTCATCGCCCTTGAAATAGCTTTGTCTTTATTTCTGGCTTTCAGTTCCTCAATCATGGCTTTGATAGAACTGCCATCTTCGGAGATAATTCCGTTAAAAAAAGAAGGTTCAATTTCATCATTGTCATAAAAAGTTTCTTGCCCAACGTTTTCATTACCAACACTTTCTGGTTGGAACTCGAATTTATTTTCAATCAGGTTCGTCAGATTTTTGGCTGAAAACTGACGGTCAATTTCACTACCTTTTACCCACATTGAAGTACCATCTTCATGAATTTCTCCGAATGATACGCCAACGTTTCGACCATTAGCATCTTGTTTAATTTTCATTTCAATGCCCAATGCCTTCATATTCTCTTTAAATTCTTCCAAAGATTTTGACTCTTTAATCAATTTTTGAATGATGGGTTTGAGCCGCTTCTTAAAATTTTCTTTTGGGTTCAAATCATATTTTGTCCCTTTTACGATGGTATCATCCATCCCGTATTTACTCGTCAAATGGTCGGCGGGTGTTAATTGGTATTTTGCCGTAATCTTCTGACAAGCCTGTTTCCCCCGATAACCTTCCATTGAATCATTAAAACGAGTACCATTTTTCATAATCCGATTCGCCAACAGATGAATATGCGGATGTTGCGTATCGGTATGTAAAAAAGCCACGAATTGCGTGTTGGACAATCTCATTTCTTTAACGTATTCCAAGACTATTTTGAGAAAAATATCCTTATCTAATCGTTCCGAATCATCTTTATGAAAACTCAAAAAAGTATGAAAAACTGGTTTTTTAACTTTATTATTCAGTCTTGTTTGTTCTTGGAAATCTTCTATTAATTCTTTTGGATTCAAAGTTCCCATATTACTACAAAGCACTACGGTATTATCTTTTCTTTCCTGCGTATCTCTCGCACGAAAGTTGTATTCAACGGCACTTCTAAACGAAGCACCAGCGGGATTAATCTTTCCTATCATGGTAGCTTTTTCGGTAAGTATTTTTTAATTCCGTAATGAATTGAATAAGTATGTTTAAGTCTCCTTCAATCTTTAAATTATTTCCCAAATGTACTTGATGCGTAATTTGATTTAGGTTTCGGGCAATACCCGTCAGCGAGAGAATTATCTGTAAATCTGACTCTGAAAACCTTGGAATAATTAAGCCATTCATAATCAGTTCTCTGACTACTTCTGAAATATTATGTCCCGATTCCGTTACTAATTTTTCTAACTGAGAACGTTCAATATCCAGTAACTTCACCCGAATTGCTTTTTGGTACTTCTCTTTATCTTCTTTTTTAGGAGCTGCCATATTTTCAAATAATCATGTAAAATAATTTATATTTAAAATAAATAAAATTGCCGTCATAAAACAAGCGTGGCGAACTTGTGAGCCGTTATTGTGATAACAATAACACCGCTTGCCTATTTAGAAATTCCTTTTCATTGAACCACTTGATGGTAAATAAAATTATAATAAGCCATATTTGAGTAAAAATGATAGATAATTTACTAAACGAATACTATCCGACTACTAAACGAGTAACATCCGAATACTAAACGAATAATATCAGACTACTAAACGAGTAATGAGTAAATTTTTTATTAAATTTATAAAATATATAAATTATTATTACTATTTTTGACAACTATTTTGAAATGAATATTGAAAAAGAGGATATTATAATTGCATTTGAGAAATCTATTAGAAATAGATATTACAAATTATTTGATTATTATGAGGATTGGTTTTTAAATAAGACCTATTTATCAATTGATATTGCTCATAAAATAAGTGCAGATTTAGGAATCACCATTACCTATACTTCTGTCAAGTATATTAGGAGTAAAATTTTAAGAAATAGGTTATTAGAAAGGGCAAATAAAATAGAAAGTTCAGAATTATTAAGTAACGCTAAATCTCAATTACCTCAAAGCAAAAAAGAGGAGAGTCACTTAGTCTAATGCGAAATTAGTATCTCTAAGAAATTCGTATGACAAGATTGTTTATATATCTAAAAAGAATATGGGAGGGGCAAGTGGTGTAGCCTCTAACATAGAATGCGTTGTTCCTTGGAGTTACAACAACTTTCTGTTAGCCCATGAACTCGGTCATACGCTTGGCTCTGCTCATACACAAAGTTGTAACTGGCCAGGTGGACCTTTAGATTATTGTACAAACTCTGAAGGTAATTGTTATGATGGAGCTACAGAAAATATGGCAGGTACGATTATGAGTTATTGCAGTGCCAAAATTGCGTCTTTTCATCCAATGTGTAAAGCCGTAATTGAACAACACGCTAAGCAATATTTACAGAAACAGAAGACTTTTAGTCAGTCAATCAAACTACCTGATGCGATAAATTTTGAGTATTCTAAGTTACTGGTATGGACTTCTTTAAACGATGCAGATTATTACATCATAGAAACATCGAAAGACTCTAAATTTCAGCAAAATGTGGTTGTAGATACATCTGCAACCAATACATTATACACTAAGAATGTTCAAGCGGGAGAATCATATTTTATGAGAATCAAAGCGGTTAATAAGTTTGGTCAATCTGGTTGGAGTAATGTAAGTCGCCTTGTAAGCAGTTCTACCGCTTTATTATCCCCAACAATTCTTACACCAAATTCTTTCGTTATGGGACTACCATATAATAAAGATATAGCTTTTGAATTTAGCCCTGAGAAAAACGCCAATTTCTATCAAATACAACTTACTTACTCTTTTGATTTTGATTTTAATGACCCCATAATTTCAGAAACCGTAAGTACTAATAAAACGGCTGTGCAAATCCCGTGGTCTGGAGAAATTCTGTGTCGAGTACGAGCCATTAACAACTCAGAAAAAAGTGCATGGTCAGAAGTAATTAGGATATTCATTAATGGTTCTAATAATAATTTAGCCATTGGTTATGGTGCGAATGACAATATTGTAACCACTTTAGAGTATGAAAAAACGAACATTAATTCGGCAGAATTGAGTGTTGTTTTCAGCATTTCTGACAAAGAGGATTTCAGTAACATTATAGAATCAAAAGCTTTTTTGCCTCCCAAAAACCCCATTAGAAGTTTCACTTACTTACCCAAAAACTTGGTCGCAGGGAAAACCTATTATGCGAAGGTAGAAGAGATTCTCTACGCACATGACTATATGAGGAGTATTCCGAAAGGTATTCTTTCTTCCATCAAAAAAAGCTTCGTCGTAGGCCAGAAAAAGCGTTCTAATAATCTGATTTTCTTTACAAAAGATACTTATCCTGAAATTGAAAATAAAATTTCTAAGTTGGTACTCAATAAAAACTCAGCTATTTTTCAAAATAGTAGAGGTGTGGTTAGTATTGATATAAACAAACTGACCGTTAATGTTTTCGACCGAGATAACACAAACGGTGCTATTGCTAATGAATATTTAGGGCTATCTACCGATTTCGATAGTTTTCATGCCACGGTATTACAACCTATTGGAAAACTCAGTCCGTATGGTAATTCCAGAAACTTCGCATTTCGTAGATTAGACTTAAGAACAGGAGCATTAGTTGAATCAAAAGAGTTCAATAATGTTGATGACATTTACCCTTACGACATCAATAGTGAAGCCAATTTAGTGTACGGTTACTCATCTGGAAAGTCTGATTATGTACTTGGAAGAGTCGAAGGTAATAAATTGGTAACTAAGTTTGTAATGAGAGAAAATCAATCGGGAGTAAGTAGGTCTGGTAAGATAGTTTTGGGCAAAAATGCGGTATGGGCAAAAATGTATCGAAATGCCTCTGACGATTATGAATTATGGCATTATGATTTTTTGACAAATAAGCGAACGATTTATACTAAGCAAGAACTCAGTAATTTGAATGTGGAGTTTGAAAATTTTTATATTGATAAAAAAGGACTTTTTTGGGCAATGGGATACAATAGTATGAGTTCGTTTGATGGAAAAGTTTGGAAATCATTTGTTGCAAACACAACCTTATTCTCTAAGCCCCAGGAGATATGCGAAGATGAATCAGGAAACCTCTATGTATATGACGAAAACCGTATCCTTAAATTTGATGGAAAAGTTTGGAGTTTATTGACAGAGTGTCCTTTAGCCAATCTCAAACTACAAGATATGTTCATTGATGCAAATAAAAATTTTTGGTTTCAATATGATAATAGTGTTGTTCTCTTCAAACCTTGCCTTGACTTTATAAATCCACCAACTGGGGTTCAGCAAAGCTCTGCCACGGTGGAATACGGTCAAAACGTAACACTTACCGCAAAAGGGTGTGAGAGTTCAACTTGGGATTGGCAAAGTATTAGTGAAAAGAAAACAGAGTTCAATAGCCCATCCAACCAAATAAATGTTAGTCCCACCAGCCAAACAGTGTTTCAAGCACGTTGTGAACAAAAAGGATGCACAAGCAAAGCCGTTTCACTGACTATTAATGTTGTCCCGATTATTAATATCAAAACGCTCTCAAAGAATCAAATTTGTCAAGGAGAACAAATCGAACTTTATGCAAATGCGAAAGGGAGTTTTAACTCAGGAAATACCTTTAAAGTACAGAGTGTCAATAGTAAAGGACAAATGGTAGAGTTGAACGCCAATGCTCAAACTGATTCATCAGGGGTTCGTCTCTTAGTTGATACCAAAAGCTTAGTAGGCGAAAAATACTGGTTGAAAGTTAAAAGTAGTTCCCTCTCTACAACCTCAAAAGATTCTACTCAGTTGGTTATAATTGCCGCACCTCAAATTAGAGTAACAGGAGATACTGTCTGTTCTGGTCAGACGGCTTACTTAGATGTGAAGGGTGAATTAGGGCTATCCTACCAATGGGCAGGAGTAGGAGGATTCAAATCTAATGATTTAGAATTGGTATTCAATAATGCTTTACCAAATACTTCGGGGGTTTACACAGTAACCTCTTTAAATACCTTCGGTTGTAGCACAACTATCAGCACAAGGCTTTTGGTTAATGAATTACCTAAAATTACGGCTTCGTTAAAAGAACAGGCTTACTTGAACAATAGAATTCAATTGTTTGCCGATGGTGGAAAAACTTATGCTTGGAAAGGCCCTAATAAGTTTACGTCGACAGAGCAAAATCCTATCATTACAAAGCTAACTTTAGAAAATGCTGGAAATTATACTTTAGAGGGCTACGACAATAATCAATGTATGAATACAGCGTCAATACAGATAAATATACTCAGTCCTTTAGGTATCGAAAAAGAATCGAACTCCGATTTTTTAGTTTATCCAAATCCATCTACCGAGGGAATAACAGCAGTTACGGACGTACAACTTCCCGTCCAATTGCTAATGTATAATTCAATTGGACAGGAAGTCTATAATACAACATTTAGAGAAAAAATAACCTTCAATGTCAAGGGATTACCGAGAGGAGTTTATTTTATTTCTTTTGTTAGTAGTAGAAAAAAAGAAACATTTAAGGTTACATTATATTAAATTATTTGATCAAATTTTGGTACTAATTTAAAATGTATGCTCTGCTTTTACAAGTGAGCCGAACTTATTCCTAAGAAAAATATAAGCCTTGATGATTCCATAGTGCATATCATCTTTTTTAGAGAAACAAACTGTTTCTCGGCAAAGCCTTTTTAGATGCGTTCAATTCTATTGCGGCTAATCTCTCGATTTCGTCTTTCAATGTTAGTAGTTTTGGCTTTGGCAATAATATGTTGTTCGAGCGGAATATGTTTTTTGTAAGATTTCCACTCATCGGTTCGGTGAGAATCAATTTGTAAATGACTAAGTTTTTTCATTATTGCCTTACAAGATGAGTCATTACGTTTTCCGATATGAGAAGCCAATAATTTACCAGAATCTGGGTCATATGAGTATTGCGGTGAAACTGGTTCTTCGTCAATTTTGGTGAAAAGCTATTTTTGACTTATAATTACCACTCTCTTCCTGAGAAGTTCAAAACCTGCACGCCCATACATTTGGCGCTTGATATTTTTGAGCCTATTTACCTGTCCTTCGACTGGTCCATTACTCCAATTTGAGATAAAACCTTCCTAAACCCAAGGCAAAAGCCGCCCGCTTTAGAATACCTCTGGCAAACCCTTTAATATTTTTGTTTTCATCATTGATGACTTCATTGTGAGTATTGCGGTGAAACTGGTTCTTCGTCAATTTTGGTGAAAACTCTGATTTGAATTTTTGTATAGAACTATTTTATAAAATAATGCAAAGTATTTACTCGCTTACGACAGTTTTAAGAGGTTGGCGAAAATTCAAAATAAATGCTGTAATTCTTTTTCACCAAAATTGACGAAGAACCTCTTTCATCGGAGTATACAACATAATGGTAAACTTATGGCTAATCAAATAGTTTTGGGAAGTAAAGACATTTTCCTGACACTCACTCCAACAAATTGACTTCAAACCCTCTCAAAATCAACCTAATAAGCCATATTAATATTATAGTTTTTCTCTACTTCAGTTCATAATAATCCGAAAAAGTCTCCTTAAAAATCTGAGTCTTTTACAAAAAATTCACGAAAGTATTTTTTTGCAAAAGGTATTACAAACTGATACTTTTTTGCAAATTTTTACTCTTCTAAAAGTTTCAAATCTCAACTTACCCATTGACGTAACAGTAATATAAAGGCTCGTATACACTTAATTCATCACCTCATTTACTGAATCAAATCACCCGCATCGGGCAATATATTTTTTAGATGGTCGGGGAGTTTTGTTGATAGTTGATATACCGCTACGCCCATCGGATTAGAAATTTGCTGAAAGGCGTATTCAACGGTTTTGTCATTTTTCTCCTTACAAAGTATAATGCCAATTGCGGGGTTTTCATCGGGTAGTTTTTCAGTATCGTTCAAGACATTCAAATAAAACGGGGTCGCCCGTGCGATTCAATTGCCCTGCATCATGAGGTTTAAACTTGCCTTTTTTGAGTTCAAAAGCCACCAAACATTTCAGTAGTCGGTTATAAAAACGTAAATTCACAAAGAATTCATCCTCTTCAACTAACAATCGGTGTTGATTGCCAATGAACGAAAAGCCTTTGCCCATTTTCATAATAAACTCCTTAATTTTGTTCACAATCCCTTTCTCAACCACTCGTTCATCATCGCTTTCAACGTTGATAAAATCTAATAAATATTCATCTTTAAATGCCAAAGTCGAACTTTCTACGAGTGCTGGTGATAGCATTTTATCAAAATTATTCTGAATAGTTTTCCCTACTTTCTGATACAAATTGGCTTTAATTTGCCAATCAAGCATTTCGCCCGTCCAGCTATTTTCAATAGATTTTCTCAGATAGAACAAACACATTTGCCAGTCTTTACACTTGTTCAAACGTATGATGTGATTGGTAAATCCTACCCAAAAAACAAGTTAGTTGTAAGTCCTTCTAATTGTGCAGTTGGCAACTGCACAATTAAGCCAGTTGATAACTGGCTAATTGTAATATTCTCATTATCAATACTTTGTATTTATGCCGTTGGTAACGGCATAAATTGCGCAGAAGAATATTCATTTGAAAATTGCATCATTTTCATCATATTCCGATAAGAAAAGCCTCTCAATCCTGGCAATTCTTTTTGTAAATCTACCGCTATTTGCTCAATGACTTTTGCCCCCCATTTTTCGGAGGAAACTTTCTCTGATAATCGTTTACCAATCAAAAAATACAGCAATAGTTGCTCACGATTTACCATTCGAGCCGCCGTATAACGACTACGGATAATATGTTCTCTAACTTCCCGAATGAAGTCTGTATAAATCAATTGGTTCATGTCAAAAATTTACTGATAGAATGTTTTGCGAAACTTTAACCCTCTTAGTACAAAGATAACATTTGCACACTTTCTATCCAGTAAAATACAAAACATTTCTATTCAGTTGATACAAGAAAATCACGGTCTAAGCGGTGATTTTCTTTTTGGTTTTAAATGCCCAAAATGCGTTCTTCTACAATTCTTTTTAGGGATTCTTTGGGAACATCGGTTTCTAAATCCACAATGTCCAAGCCATTTCTTCCTTTCAGATAAAAGACTAAATCAAAGGTTTTGTCGCTATTTTCTTCAATTTCAAAGTGGGTAAAATAAGGATTAAGATTTACCTTAAAACTTAGCGAATCAATACCCGTTTTGATTTCGTCTTTACCACAATTCCCTCGCTCAATTAAGCCCTCTAAATCAATCAGTTGGGCTATTTTATTATCTGAAACATATTCTAAGATTTCCATATTTATCTTGTTTTGAGGGATTTACCTCAGTTAATTTTCATGTTTACAAATTTACAAAAACACCTATCATACTTAAAACTCGAATAATCTATCTCTTGGGTTTCCAACACTTTACTATTTCCAAAATCATCAAAACAGTCAAAACAATAAAATTTTCGGATTTCGCTGGGGCTATAAAAAGTATAAAACTTCTCGCCCTGTTTTGTGCTAAACTGGTACATAATCTGCCTTAATTTTTGTTTGAAAATGAATTGAAAAACTTATCTTGCTTTCGCCTTAATATCAGTCTCTTTGATTTGATTAGGGCGAAAAAATGTAACGGATTTTGAGAAATATTCAATTTCTATACTGACATCTTCAAAAACCAAGGATTTATCAAAATTGATGTCAATACTAAATAACAAAGCATTACCTGGATATAATTCTTCTGAAATATCAGTAAGTTTAAAAAATCCCGCTTTCTTTCGTCTGAAATTTAGGGGGTTGATATACAGCATAAATTCAGCTTCTTCACCCAAACAACAAAGTGAAATTTTATCTCCTCCTAAAAAATAATTCAAATTATCCCGACTCAAAGCGATGTGGAGTTCAGAAACTCGCTGATTCTCCACATCAATATAAAAGGCTTTAATTAATTTCATAAGTATTTGATTTTTAGATATTTGTGTGATATTTTAGTAAAATAAAGTTTTTAACTCAACGCTGATTTAACCGCTGTAACTTCATAAAAAGTAATACCATTCTTGACTTCTTCCAAATCAAAAGTTGATGAAATATCTTTGCCCTCATCAATTTCAACCAATAAGCCATTTCCAGCAAATAGTCGTGAGAAATTAGCCAATCTGAAAAAACGCATGGGTTCTTTTAAAAGACCATAAGAATCAACGTAACAATACCGTTTCTCATCCAAATACACCCCATCAATGCAGTCGTAACCCAATATGGCTTTGTAGGAAGAATTAATATTGGTGGTCTCAACCTCCGAAACTGTCTGAGCGACCACATCAATAAAAATAGCTTTAATCTTTTCCATTTTGATTAGAATTACAGAGTTTCAAGGATTACAAGTAACCTCTTCAAACTCTTTTAGTGAAATAAATTTAATCTCTCGAAGTACATCTTCTAAACTCAGCATTACTGAAACATCCTTACTATTTTCATCAATACCGACCAATAAGGCGTTACCCACAAAAAGTCTTGGAATATTTGAGAACATAAAAAACCCAACTGAATCTTTCAAAGCACCGTATAAATCATAATAGCAATACGTTTTACTATCCACATACGAGCCATCTATAAAATAATAATCCATCAAATCTTTATAATCTCTGGTAGTGTTGGGCGTTTCAACAAAAGATAGCTTTTGAGCCATGACATCAACAAAAATCGCCTGTATAACTTTCATAACTATCTAATAATAAACTGTTTATAAAACATACCATTATACTGAATACCATTTGGATAACCCGAAACGTATTTTAAAACTACCTTGTTTTTAGCATCCAAAAAGGCAAAGTCTTTACCAATTTGATAAGTGGACAATGGATAAAAAGCCTTCAAAGTATCCACTAAATCGGTTGCTTTGGTAAAGGTAGCTTTGTAATGAATCCCCACCTTTTGGAGGGTAATAATGAAAGTCGTGTCCTTAGATTTTCTCAAAAACTGTCCTTCTAATTGGGTAGGATTAGGTTTCTTACTTTGCGTGTTCACACTCCCATAAGGCGTATTCACGTACCCATTTGAACCCGAAACGCTAACGTTTGTATGTGGAATGGCATTGGTCGAGAGGCTGGAAAGCGTTGCACAGCCACTCATAGACATAAGGATTTGGAGGGCAAAAATGCCCGAAATTGATTTCTTCATGATTTTTAATGTTAAGAATTGTGAAAAAAATGTAAAAAGATGAATCTAAAACTGTTGCATAAAACTAATTTTTTGTCTTCGTGCTTTGAAGATTCCAAAGGTTGAAAAATCTACTTCGGAGGGCTTAATCGCTTCGGCATCACCCGTCGATTCATTAATGGCAAAAAACTGAACATGACACGCTAACACCTCATTTTTACAATAACTCGTGCGAAACTTTCGCCCGTTTAAATTTTGAAAAGAGTACATGGTTGAAGGGATTTTAAAGGTATTTTTTCGCTTTGAATACCTTATAAAGATACAAAATTTATGTGTTTATTTCAAATAAATAGAAACTGTATATAACTGATTATCAACACATTAAACTTTTAAACCCTCTGGTTTTCGATGTAAGAATCTTTGCAATTCAGTAAAATATAAATTTTATTTCTATTCAGTTTTCTACAAAAAATGAGCGAATTGAATCACTCATTAATTTTAATTGAGGTTTTATTTCCCCTTCTTTTCTTCCTTCTTTTCCTCTTTCTTTTTCTCCGCCAAAATCCTAATCTTATTGACCGCAATAAAGAACGTGGTTACTTCTTCATCGTTCTTGTTTTTGTACTTCTTTGTCTTCATTTTGGCTTCTAATAATAGCACTAATGAGCCTACGGTCATTTTGTCGATTAACTTTTGCGGGGCGTTCCAGAGTTCACAATTGAACCAATGCGTTTCTTCTTGTTCTATTCCTTCTTTGTCTTTCCATTGTTCTTTGTGGGCAATTGAAAAGTTCGTAACCGTGGTGTTTTTGAAGGCTTTGGTTTCAATTTTACCAATAATTCCTTCGATAATTAGGATATTTTCCATGATTTTTGATTGATTTATGAGCCTAAAAGCTCGGTTTAAATAAAATTTTGAATGTAATACTAAATTAAAAATGAATGAAATATTATGAACGCTTTAAACTATACGTTTACTCAATTCAACATTAAATTTGCTATCAGATTTCTGTCGAGATTAAGTATTTTCTCAGGCTTCAAAGCCAATTGAACCGCCCGATTCATCACTTGTGCATCCGTACCCCAAAGTAAATTATCCATTCTAACTTCGGTGTCTTTGTATTTTTTTTGATTAGAAAAATAGCCTGTAATAGCATTGTACGCCCAAAAAGCCGTTCCCTCTCCCGCTAAATCCTGACCGATTCCCGTGTGGGCAAAATTTACTACCTCGGCAATTACATTTTTCTTTCTTGTTGAAATTACTCCCGTATCGCCATTTTTATAATTCGCCATTTCTTCGGGGGTGAAAAAGACGTTTCCCAAATAATGAGAGAACATTTTATCCGTAAACTGTTTGGCTTTCATGCGTTGGTACGCCTGTTTATCGTCCTCGGCATTTTGCTGGATTACGCCCATAATTTTTAAGGCTTCCGTTAAATGGTCTTTGGCGGTTGCGGTATGCCGAACCGTGTGTTTATTGGTACAACTTCCTAACGAAGCGTTGAGCGTATTCTGACAAACTACCCGAACATTCGTAAAATAGGCGGAAATGGCAGTATTTCCATCGTGTCCGTTGAGTAATACTAAATACTGTTCCGTAAGGTCATTGTTTCCTAAATCAATGGGCATTTCGTTTTTGAGCGTTACAAAAACCTTTGCTCCGTTGCCCAATGAACCCACGGTTTCGATGGTCATGGCTTGTTTACTCACCAATTCGTCCACCAAATCAAGGGCAATTTTATTTTGCATTACGGTATAACCTTTGCCCAATTTATCGCCCAAAATGTAGTTAGTATCGGTTCTGTACGTGAAAAACGATTCCTTACTAATCTTCTCCTTACCATCGGGGAAACGGTGAACGTTGGGGGCTTTCAATACCTCAAAGTCCAATCCTCCGTATTGTAATGCGTCCGCAATCGTCATGCGTTCTTCCACGACAGTTCCTAAGCCGTGCCATGCGGGTTGTTTCAAGGAAGCGAATCCTGCAAACCCTTTTTGAGTGTCAATTTCGTGAGCCATTTTGTTAAATTTTATAAATGAATTATTGATTTAATTACTCTGTAAAGATACTTGAAATAGGTAGTTTAAACAAGCTAAAAACGTAGTTAAATCATTGATTATCAATACATTAAACCTTTTGATCCCTTCGGTAAAACACTGTAAAATAAACACTTTCTATTCAGTAAAATACAAACATATTACCCGAATAGGCTGATTCAAGCGGTGGGTTAGGCAAGGCTTATTTCAATCAGTCTATTCGGGTAATATCCCTATTCAGTTGATTGCTTTTGCCTTTTTTGGCAAGGGCAGTGATACAAAAATTGTCAAAGGCGGTATAAAATCGTGGGCTGGAAGACGTGGGTAGATTTTATACGGTCTTTGACGACTATTCGGTTTGATACAAAATTTTACTATCCTGTTACCTTGTAAAAATCAAAATTCTACTCTCTTTTATCCGACTTATAATCTACCATAAATTTCTCCCAAATTATTCTTTACATTTTATAAATAATATAAATTAATTCGTTATTTTTATAAATATTATAAATGACAAAATGATTACAAAGGAGCAAGAAAGATACTTGGCGGTTCTCCAAAATTCGGGGATAGTCTTTGCCGTAGTGGGAAGTCAAGCCTCCGAACTGTATTTGAATTACGCCAAAATTTCAAGGGGTTTGGAATTGTTAGTGAGTCCTGAAAATGTCAATCGTAAGAAGTTTGAGGAAACGACTGCCAATTTTTTCATTAGTCGTGGGGCAACGGCTTTGGGCTTAGAAAAATTAGCAGAACAAATGAAAAAAGGACACATGAATTTTGGGCGGGGGCAAAGTGCTACGGAGATTACCTATCAAATCGCAGGGGTGAAAACGGAGAAGGTTTTTCAGCAAATTCAGAAGGGAAAAATCTTGACCAAAGAAGCTGACATGAATCTGCCCATTATTTCCATGGAAAATCATTTTGCCAATCGCCGAGCCATTGATGTTGCTAACGGTGGCGAATACATCACGGAAGAAATCAAAAAACTAAACGAAGTGGCATCCATGAAAAACGGAGAAAAAAAAGAGATGGTTTTGTCCAAGGGATTGAACTATCAAGGAGTCATTATCCCCGCTGATACGCCCATTAAGGGCTACAAAGGTTTCAATGAAACTCAAAAACAGGAGGCAAAAGCTAACAATAAAATTGCCTTGGATATTCTGTTTTTTGACAAATCGGTTTTGCCTAAAGCGATGCAAGAACATTGGGAGAATTTTAATAAATCCAATACTGAAACGCTATCCATTCGTTTAGGAGAGGACAAAAAGGTGACGGATTTAATTTCTACGAGAGCCAATTTCTTGGAACGCCAAAACCGTGTGGGCATGATTGACAAAGATAAAATATTATCGGGCGTTGATTTTCTATCATTTGCCCAAGACTATAATGGATTGACAATTAACACTAAAAAGTCCACTGCCAGATACGCCTTTTTGGAAAACGAAGACGGTACGGAAAAATACGTGGTTTATAAACATGATAAAACGGGCATTACCAATTATTTCAGCGTTTTCGATAAACGAGAAGGCGGCGATATTTTCACTTTCGCCATCAATACCAACCGACTCAATAATTTTTACGAAGCAGCATTGCTCTTGCAACAATATCAAGACGGGGGGCTTTTGGTCAGAAAAAATACGGAGGTGGTAAAAATTAAGAACAAACAAAATGGTTTTGATTTCAAGAAAATATCGGAAGAAGAAATCGTAAAACTCCGCAAAGAACTCAGAAACGGACTCCAAGAATTGAGCGATTATGGTTATTTAGCATCCAGAGGACTGTTGAAAGAAACCATCTATTCGCCCGAAATGAAGGGAATTTACAAGAATTCCCATTATTACAACAAAGAATCTAAGGTCAATTATTCCAATATTGCCGCCCCTTTATTTGACCGAGAAGGGGAAATAAATAACGTAACAAATCGAAACGTTGGGTTCAGAAAAAATGGCAAAGGGCAAATTGGTGAGGGTTTATTTTTGACGAATGTGGTGACGTTTGGCGTTAGTAAAGAAGTCATCTATAACGAAAATAGGGTAGAAATTCCGAAGGGGACTTTGCTAAAATTGAATCCAAATGAGCCGCTGGATAATGCTAAGATAACGCCCTTACCCAAAAATGTGGATAGATTAATTGTCTTTGAATCCGATATTGACCTATCTTCTTTTCATCAATTATACCCGCCCGCATCGGGAGAATCAAGGTTGTATATTTCTACGGCGGGGCTACCTTCCAAAGAGCAAATGATTCATATTCAGCACCTTGTGGATAAATATCAACCGCAACAGATTCTCTTAGCAAATGACAAAGACCCCGCTGGACAACGAATGAATATTAATCTCATGGGTAGTTTGGATTTTTCAAGTATTCCCAATGCGGAGAAAACATTGTTCTCAAAACTGAAAGTTGAAACCAGTCTTTTATCGGAAGAAAAAGCGGTGCGAGTAAGGATTGAGTTACCGCAGGGCGAAACTAAAATAATGGCAAAATTAGGAGCGGATTTGGTGAAATACATCGACAATTTTAAAGGTCCAAACGAAAAGAAATCGGAACTATCCTTCTACAAAGAAACGCAAGTGGAAGTGATGATGCAGAATAGTTTTAACAATATGAAGCGAGTAGAAGCCTTTACCATTAATCAAAAAGGCTTACAAGGAATTGCCGAAATTATACGACCCATTCAGAAGGATTTTAATGAAGATTTGAAATTAGGGGAAAAGTATAGCAATAATGTGATTCAGAAATTGAATACTTCAATAGAGTTTAAGGCAAATGTGCAGTGTGAGCAATTGGTAAAATTGGCTGAAACTCAAAAGTTGGATGTGAAAGTACCCACAAAAAAAATGCCCAGACAGAAATTAGCTGGGCAGTAAACGTTAGGCTAATCTTAACAGAAAACTATTCTGGAAAATCAGGCGAATAAAATCCCGCAAATTTCCATATTTCCTGCACATCTTCCGCCTTTACGGGATAGGGGTCGTAACGCTCATTTTTAGATTCTAATAATAACAAATCGCTATCCGTCAAATAGTTATACACTTTTTTCAAGACTATTCCTTCATTTTTTGTTACCACAATACATATCGTTCCACTTTTAATATTCGTCCAATCTTCGATATATTCTGCAAATACTTTTGAGCCTTCTTGCATCGGTAACATAGAATCTCCTTGAATTGGGAATACCCGATATTTCTTGTTTTTATCCAAGAAAGGAACATTAAATGCAGGTAAATTTTCAATGTATTCTAAATCACCGTAACCGTTGGAATATCCCGCCATTGCCTTGATGGGAACAAATTCAATATTGTCCTCATTGTCAGAATTTACGGTAGTAACCAAAATTCTCACATTAGCTTGCGAGGAGAATTTAGGCTTGAAGGTTTCTTCCGTTAAGACATCCGTGAGCATATCATCAATGGAAACTTCAAAATATTTTGCCAATCTAACCAACTCTTCATACTTCGGCTCGGTCTTGCCTAACTCGTAATGATTATACGTTGATTTATGAATTCCCATCTCTTCCGCAAATTTCGCCTGATTGATGGGGTTTGCTAAGCGTTTACGTAAAAAACGTAAATTTTGACTAAAAATAGTTTCCATATTTTGAGAAGATAAAATTAATTTATGTAAATTTCATGGATTTTTATTAAAATAACAAAATATTTATCTCATTTTTTGAGATTTATTTTACATATATCCAAATTTACTATGCAAGACCGAGTAATTGTTCACATGGACTTAGATAGCTTCTTCGTTTCCGTTGAGCGGTTACGGGATAGACAATTAGTCGGCAAACCCGTTATCGTGGGTGGACAATCTGACCGTGCGGTTGTGGCAGCTTGTAGTTACGAGACTCGAAAGTTTGGCGTTCACTCGGCAATGCCGATGAAAATGGCTCGTCAATTATGCCCCGATGCCATCATTTTACGAGGTGATTTTGAGGCGTATGCTAAGCATTCTACTATCGTTACGGAAATTATTACGGAGAATGCTCCTCTGGTCGAAAAGGCTTCCATTGATGAATTTTACTTGGATATGACGGGCATGGAAAAGTTTTTTGGCACCTATAAGTTTGCCACCGAACTCCGACAAAAGATTATGAAAGAATCAGGATTGAGTATTTCTTTTGGGCTTTCGGAAAACAAAACGGTTTCCAAAGTGGCCACCAATGAAGCTAAACCCGCTGGACAGATGCAGATTCTGCGGGGCGATGAACGCTCCTTTTTAGCTCCCTTGTCGGTGGCGAAGATTCCGATGATTGGGAATGTTACGGCTCAAACATTACGTAATATGGGGGTTTCGCAGGTGGGTACGCTTAGTCAGATGCCTTTGAAGTTGTTGGAAAAGACTTTTGGAAAAGTTGGCAAAACCCTCTGGGAGAAAGCCAATGGCATTGATTTTAGTCCTGTGATTCCGTATTCTGAACAGAAGTCGATGTCGAAGGAAATCACTTTTGAGCGTGATACCACAGATGTGGCATTGCTCAAAGCTCTGTTTGTTAATATGACGGAGCAACTTACCTACGATTTAAGAAAAAGTACCCATTGCACGGGTTGTATTTCGGTGAAAATACGCTATTCCAATTTTGACACGCATTCTAAACAAATGAATATCCCCATTACTACGGCTGACCACGTGTTAATTAATCACGCCCTCGAATTGTTTGAAAAACTCTACGACAGACGTTTACTGATTCGCTTGGTGGGGGTGAGATTCACCAAATTAGTTCGAGGCATGGAACAATTAAACCTTTTTGATAAAAGTGCCAAACTCGCTCCTCTATATCAGGCGATGGATAATATACGGGATTGGTACGGAGCTGGCTCGGTTGGACGGGCGGTGGATTTGTCGGGCAAGAAACGGATTGGATAAAATAATTTTCTACTTAAATCTTAAATAAATCAATTATGAATACTTTTTCTTATCTCTAAAATGTAAGTAATTGTTTCTAATTAAACGTCGTTTTGAATTCTGTGAAATGCTTAGGTTCGTTGAAATCAATGTTAAGTTTTTTTCCAATTTGATTCATAATTGTTTCGACAGCCTCATTTAGTATATCAAATGATAGATAGTCT